>JAZOLG010000030.1:0-1991 GCA_045652765.1 Bacilli bacterium | reverse complement strand
TAAAAATAATAATTATTTTTAAAAAAACTATTTCTTATAATATAAGATACCCAATATTTAGAGACCTTTGTAATCAAAATTAGTTTACATTAATTTTTAATATACTATTTTATATTATGATAGATATATAATAAAATTATTTTTTTTTTTATTTCCGACTTAGGCAGCCATTCCGATAGGCAGCCATTTTTATATACTCCATTCTTCCTCCTTTTCCTTTTCCTACCCCTTTTCCCATCCTTTCCCCATTCCTACCCTTTTCCCAATCCTCTTAGGGGGGTTACCCCCCTAATACCCCCTTTAATTAATTTAATTAAAGTATGTCCGTTTCTAATTATAAATTAATATATAAAGCCATTTTAAACTTGCGTATTTTTAAATAAAAACATGAATAAAAGTATTAAATTAAATGAATCAAATAATTCCAGTGACAATGAAAATGAAAATGAAGGTGTTGAAAAATATAGAGAAAATTATGAAAAACAAGGAAAAGATTTCAGATTCAATGCTAGCTCTGTTTTTTTAACCTATCCACAATGTCCAGAAGGTATCCATACATGCATGGATTTTTTAAAGACCAAAGGTGTTAAATGCATGGTTGTATCAAAAGAAAAACACAAAGATGGTAATCCTCATTTACACGCTTACGTAGAATTCAAAAAAAAATTAGATACCCGTAATGTAAGATTTTTTGATTTAAATGGCCATCATCCTTATATTACTAGACCCATATCTAAATATTATGTATTGCTCTACGTAACTAAAAAAAAGGACTTTGAAGAATATAATATAGATGTCCAAAAGTTTTTAGATGAAGAAGGTTCTAAAATAAAAAAAGAAAAAAAAGGTAAAGTCAAAAAAATATTAACAAAGATAGTACATGATCAAATTAAAGTAGAAGATGCTGTTTTACAAGAACCTATGTTATTAATAAATTATGATAGAATTAAGAAGAATTATTTAATGTGGAAAGCTGATTTAAAAAAAAAAGATATGGAAGATAAAAGATTTACCAAATACATAATAAAAAAGAAAAAAAGACACTTCTGGATATATGGTGAATCTAATACAGGTAAAACTAGTTTTATTGATGAATACCTCAAAATTGCTTTTCCTGGTGATACCTATAATATACCCAAAAACAATGATTGGATAAGTTATGCAGGTGAAACTATATTATATTGCGATGAATTCAAAGGACATCTAACAATTCAAGATTTAAATCAAATATGCGATGGTGGTACTAAAGAAAATCCTTTACAATTAAATATTAAAGGTTCTTCAGCTTTCCTTTATGTTAAACCAATTGTATTTATATTTAGTAATTATCCAATAGAAACCGTATATCATAATATAAAAGATGATAATATATATAATACAATTAGAAATAGATTCAATGTTATATATTTTGATGGATATTGGAAATTTAAACTAGAAGATTGCCAAGACTATGATGATATCCAAATTGAATATAAATTAGAACATGATGAACCTTATATAACTAAAAATTATGATATAGAATATTATGAACCTTTATCTATTTAAACTTAATATAAATTAATTAATTATTTAAAAACGGCTATAATTAATATTAAATAAATAATTATTTTAACTATTTTTCATTTCATTTCATTTCATATAAATACGTTATTAATTATATATATTATAAATAAAAATGTCTAATCCTAAAGTTATATTTGAAATTAAGAAAGATAAAAATAGTGATGATTTGCTAAAAGAATTTAATATCAACAAGAAGCTTAAAGTTAGAATTATTAAATATGGAAATAGAAATTATATTGATGTTAGAAAATATTTTGGTTCATATCCAAGTAAAAAAGGTATAAGATTATCTATTAGAAATTATTTAGATATTATGAACAACAAAGAAATTATTGATTATTAAGCCCATTTAGAAAATGAATAATCTATATAATTTTAATTATATTAAATAATAATTATTATATATTAAAAACATATCTATAATATCT
>JAZOLG010000029.1:0-75398 GCA_045652765.1 Bacilli bacterium | reverse complement strand
AAGCTTACAATACTTTGTAATGCATCTACGATAGTACTTAAATCATCAAGTAAATCGCGAGCTGCATAGTCTTCATTAAATTCAAGAATGCTTGCGAAATCTGCAGGAACCATATCTTTTAATTGAGCTTCGTAAATAGGTCCAAATAATGATCTAATTAATTCAGAATCAAGAACATATTGTACGATATTTAAGATACTTAATACATTTTCTGTGTTAATTAAATCTGTATTTTCAAGACTTAAGTTATCAGCTAAAGCTAAGATATCTTTTAATGAGTAAAGTTCATTATTAACAAGTAAGTTAACAATTTCAGCTACTGCTAATTCAGCATTGTCTTTTTCAGTTGCGAATGAAACATTAGCTAATTCTTCTTTAGTAACTGTGATATCTGCTAATGCTAATGCACCAATAATTAAATCAAGACCACGACCATCAATTAAGTTCATGTTATCAATTAATTGAGCAATTTGTTTTACATCAACAAATAAGTTATCTAAATTGTATTTAAGTTCTAATTGAAGTGGATCAACAGAACCATCAATAATACCTGCAACATTAGTTGCTAATTCTTCAAGTGCTGGTTCAATAATGTCAACTGCGATTTCTAAGATATCGATAATTGCATATAAATCAGCTTGTAATTCTTCTTTACCAAGTTCAACATCAACTAAGAATGCTAGGTTTTCAGGAACCATATCTTTTGCCATGTCAAAGCCAATTGGTAATGCTTCATATACTAAGTTCATAGAAACAATGTTATAAACAACTTTTCCAATAGTTTCTAAAACTTCATAAGTTAATAGGTTTTCAAATGGTAATGAATCAATTCCAAGGCCATCAAAACCATCAATATTTTTAATTGGGAACCATTCTTGTGCAAGAATGTTTTGAGCAAGAAGTTTATAAGTGTTAGCTAAAAGTTGACCATCACTTACAAGACTATTTCTTATAGATTCAATGTCTAAACCAGATAAATCTAGTGAATCACTTGAAGCAAATTCAACAATTTCATCAAGTTTAGCATTTAAGAAGTTAAGTCCAAATACTGCTTTAAGAATATTTTCAATTGGTTCTGTATTAGCCCAATTAATATCGCCGCCGCGATAAATTCCTAATGCATCTAAATTAACTACTTCTCTTAAAATACCTACTAATGCTTTCGCATCAGCGATAAATGCATCTGCTTTATAATCATCAATACTTAGTAATGGTTTAAGATCTTCGCCAAGACCAGCAACTAAGTCAGTTGCATATTGATTGAAAGCAGGTTCAAAAATAACTGGAAGAATAGTTAAACTAAATACGTTATCTAAAACATTAATGATACTTAATAAATTATCATTATTTAGAATTTCTTCATCTTCAATTAATGCATTTACATCTAGAGTTTCTACGAAATCTAAGATTTCTGCGTGATCTTCGAAATTAGCATTTGTTAATAAATCTTCTAAATGATTAAAGATAGCATAAATAGCTTCTAAATCTTGTGAGTAATCAACATTAGCTAATTCTTCAATTGTTACTTTAATATCTAAAATACCTAAAACATTCATTACAACGTTATCAGCATTTTTGTAAATTAAATTTGTATTTAATAAAGTTTCTAAAATAGTTCTTAAGTTATTACCAAGATCTTTAAATGGAATACCTTTATCAAAAATTATATTGTATACTTCTTGAGCAATAGCTGCTCTAACAACATCCATAAGAGCAAGGATGTCATCGTGGAATTCATCTTCAGTTAATTCAACTTCGAATAAGAATGCGAAATCTGCTGGAAGCATATCTTTTGCAAGGTCAAATACTACTAATGAGAATTCTTTTACAAGTGTTGTGTTTAAGATTCCTTCAAGTAAATCTACTACAGCATATAAATTAGTTTGAGTAAAAATACCTTCTAAATCTTTCAATTCAACTTCACCATTAATGATTGCTAATAAATCATTAACTGTGATGTCATCATATACATCTTGTTCAAAACTTTCTACAAATGCACGATATGCATCAGCAATTGCTTTTCCGTCTTGAGCAAAATCTAATCCTTCTGGAGTAACACTTGATAAATCCATATCTGTTAAAGATTCAGATAATGTTTTAACAATGAATTCTTTTACAGAAGGGATTTGTAAAATATTTAATCCAAATAAGTTTTCAATGATTTCAGCATATAAATCATGTCTCAATGGAATTGATACGTTTGTATCTGATTTTGGAAGTAAATCAGTGAATTCACCTAAAACAACTTTAATTGTAGCCATTAATTCAGCTTCAGCAATGTTGTAAAGAATGTCAGCAAATGCATAAATATCTTCGCAAGCCATTTCACCTGAATATTCATCTTCTGTGAATTCTTCAAGACCATCAACCATACCAGGAACAAATTTATTAATTAGTGGTAATGCAAGTAATTCTAATACTTTAGATTCACTTACTTTAGTAATGATATCTGCTAAAGATTTAACATTTTCATCTACTAAGAAGTTTTCTAAATAATCCATTGGGTTATCAAGAACTTCATTAAGTTTCTTGTATCCTTCAATACCAGATCTTTCTAGTAATTCAAATACAGCTTGAACGATTCCTTTAACACCTTCAATTTCTTCATGCCAGTTAATACCAAGCTCTTCGAACTCTTCAGCAGGAACTTCTACTTCTAGTATCATTTTTACTAAGATTGATGCAAGTTTATTACCATTATCTCTTAAAACATTTAATTGTTTAACTAAATCAAATAATCTATTGAATGTATCTGTTGCTTCTGCAAATAAAATATCTTTATCACTTGCTAAGATATTTAACATATCAAAGTCAATTAATAATTCAGCAATACTTAAGATTGTAACGATATCTTGTGTTAATTGATATCCAGTTAAACCTTCTAAATAAGTTTGGTCTTTTTTATGTTCTGCAAGATACAATGATTGAACATTAAATAATTCTGCAAAATCTTCTGGAATCATTCCTTGTGGTAGTAAGTATTGGTTATATAATTCAGGCAATAATACAGCTACTATTTCTGAACTAAATAACTTTCTAACACTATCAATTACGTCAAGTGCAATTGTCTTTTCAAGGAAGTAATCAAAGTTAAGTTCACCATCAACGAAGAACTCATTGAAATCTTCTAAGATTGGTCTTAATCCATTGATAGCACTTACCAAGATTGCACGTTCACTATCTTCAGATACATTGAAGTCAATTGCATTAATTGCATCTTTTGATACTCTTGTATCTAGGAATACTGCAAATAATACACGTAATAATTTTGCTTCTTTGCCTTCAAATAATCTTGAATTAAATACACGGTTGATGATGTCAACTAATGCTAGAGTATCAGCATCAGGACGATATCCTAATTTGTCGCTCATCTCGTTAAATGACTCACTGTCAGGGTTATAAGCAAGAGCGGCTAATGAAAGATTTAATTCACCACCAGTAACAGCACCAACAAGACCAAGTTCTCTAGCATCCATTAAGATGTAAATTAAATTGAAAATTTCTTCAGAAAGATTATTTCTATCAATACCATCTGTAATATCAACTTTATCACCATCAGGTAATTGTGCTTGATCTTCGAAATCTTCAATAATTGGAACTAAGTATTTGTCTAATGCATAAGGGATTAATGTCATCGCTAAATCTGAATCAACTAATGCATCTAATAGGTCAATTAGATGATCAAATGTTTCATCATAATTTAGTAAATCCATTAAGTTATCACCAAGGTTATCAAATGTTACATCTTTAGTTTTTAGGAATTCCATTAAGTTTTCATAAACATCTAAAACATTTAATAACATTTGTTTTTCGTTTTCCCAATCAATTTCATCACGTTCATCATCTGTGAATTGTTCGAATTGGAATTCATCTTCGATATCAAATAAATCGAATTGTCTTAAAGCTGCTTCAACCAATAAAGTTTTAACTTCATTAAATGCTTCACCAACAGCTCTTTGTTCAGGTGTTTGATAATTAACACCAGCTTTGTTTGATAAGATCATTAAGTCAAATAATTTTGAGACTAATTCTCTTAATGCATCATAATTGTAGAAGTCAATTCCTGCTTCACTTAATACACCAAGCTCTTCAACAACTACAATCATATCGATTAATGTGTTTACATCAGCTTCCCAATCTTCTGCAACTAAATTTGTAAGTTTTAAAATGTTCTTAAATTCTTCAAAATTTAATTTGCCTAATTGGAATTCTTTTGCAACATCAACGATTTCTAATAAAATGTCTAAGAATAAATCACTTGTAACAACTTTTGTTAACATGTTTTTGATGATATCTATTTTTTCTTCATCACCTAAAAGAGCAACAATGTCAAGATTAGCTAAATCTAATTCCATTGATTGGAATAATTCATAAACATCAACTAAATTAACAAGTTCATTTTCCCAAACAATACCATCAGTTACGATGATTTGATCTTTTGGCCAATCGCCAATGATATCTGAAACTTTAAATTCATTTTCAGTACCAGGATTTAATTCTAAGTATAAAGCCACATTAATTACAATTGGCATTAACTTAGCTACAAAGTCTGTTGCACCTAAATTTGCAACAACATCTCGAAGAACATCAGAATTTAATTGTAATGGATTAAATCCTTCAGTAATATCTCCAAGTTCTAATGCATGTCTAACAGCTTTGAAAATGTATGCTAAATCATGAGACCAATCGATTGATTGAAGTTTAGCCATTTCTTCTTCAAAATTTAAATTTGTATCTTTGAATAGGTTTTGAACCATATCCAATGTTCCCGCAAATTCAATTGCGACAGGCATAATTTCTGCGAATAATTTAAAATCTCCTAATAATTCGAAGATTTGATCTTGTTTCACGTCACTTAATGACCACACATCGAATGGAATTTTCTTGTCTGGATCATAAGATTCTTGTAGGATGTTCGCAATTTTAACTAACTTAATTAATTCTTCACGAACATAAATTGTTTGAGTACTAGTTTCAATCTTTAGTAAATTGTCAAATAGTGTTTCATCCAATGGTTTTCCTAAGAAGTATTCACTTGAACCAATAATTTCTGCAACAATTCCAGAATCATAAGCATCAGCAAATTCGAATACGAAGTCTAATAAATCGTTATCTCCTTCTGCCATTTGATCAGATGTTTGACCGCCATTCATAACATCCATAACCATGTCAACAGTTTCTGGTTCAACTTCACTTACGATTGATAATAAGCCAGTAATTGGAACACAGATTAATAAAACAGTTAAAGCACCTCTTAATAATCCAAGTCCAGCTGCCCAACCACGTCTTTTACCCTTACGAACTTTTTTAGGATTACGACTTAAAGTTACGACAACTTCACCATCATAAATATCTGACTTAACTACAACTACACCTTCATCAAGACCAGTTTCACGTTTTGCTTCTCTTTCTTTACGTTTGCGTCTTCTACGTCTAATTGTGAATAGACGAATAATAGAACCGATAACGAATGATAGTAAGCGAATTACGATACACAATACGTACACAACGATTGTACCAACTAATATCAATACGAATCTTAATACAAATTCTAAGACACTCATAATTAGTGAGTAAGTTTTAGTGCCTTCAACTAGCAGATTCTTAATATCTGGAACTAGTCCGCCGGCAACTTCTACTATTAAGCCTCTTAGTGATGTAAACTGTCCTAAAGTTACATCAGGGAAGATTCCTGATAATAAATCGCTTAACATTGTAGTAGCAAATGCAGGTAAATTAGCATCTAATAATAACGCTACATTACCTAATACTAGCCATACTAACCCTAGTAAGACTAAGAAAACAATCATTAGTTTTAATTCCCTTTTAAAACCCGCAAGGAACCCAACTAATGCTGATAATGCTAATATCCCTAAAGCGGCTAATGCGAATATTAACATTATTGTGTTTACACTTGGCATAAACGTACACCTCTTTCTTTAAGATTTACTCTCTTATTTTACCAAAATTTCGTTTTCTTGTAAAGTGATGTATTTATTTTTCGTGTTATTTTTTAAAATTTTAATTTTAAAAACTGAAAACGTTTTTCTAATACGTTTTAAAGTAATTTCATTTTTTTAACGAATATTTCCTATATTAATTCTTGTATATTTTATTTATAAAATAATAAAAAAAGAACTATATTTATAAGTAAATATAGTTCTTTTTATAACAAAATTATATGTATTGATTGTATATATTTCTAGCTGCAGAAGCTGCATAAGTGCTTCTTCCAGTCGCCGCTAAAGAGTATAATCTGTTAATGAAATTTGATGCAAATCTTACATCAAATGCTCGAATTAATTCATTAATATCATCGATTTCATTCTTCCAATTTCGATCATATAAGTCATCATTTGTAAATGGTTCACCATTATTAATATGGTCGCTAAGCACTATTGTTACACCATTATAATTGTATTTAATATCACGGACTTTATCGTTAAGCACAGATGCAATATCAAAGTATTTTTGAGCAATTTCAGAAGATTGTAAATTACTAATTGCTGCATCCGATTGAACTTTATCACTAGGATCAAATTGTTTAATCACTTTTAATTCATAGCCAAAATCATATCTAGTCCAATCATCTTGAATAGCTAAATTATAGTCAATAAATCCATAATTAGTTGATGTTCTAATCATATCGTTTTGTGATAATATTTTAATAAATATCATGTTAAATACATTATCCTCAGTAGTATGCATTCCATCTTTTCTTAGGTCGTTACCAAATACATAAGATGATTTCATTAATTCTAATACGTTACCAAGATTAAAAGTTTCATTAAGAATACTATATTTATTAAAAGATATATTATTTATCTTTTTAACAATTTCGATTATTCTTGGTATTTCAAGAGCCCATTCATCTTTGTTTGCATCATAAACGTTTGAATTATCATAGTCTTCTACTTTATTTAATACAGATACATTTAATCCTGCGGCCTGTAATGCATCATTAATTAATGGAAGAATTGCATCAAGCGAAATAATTTCAAGATTATTAACTTTTAAAAGTATATTACCTAATTCTGTTAGTTCAGCATTAGACATCTTGTCTAATTGAATGTTCTTTAACTTTTGTAATTCATCATTAAGTTTTAAAACTTCTAATATTTGTTCTTTAGCCCATTGAGAATGAGAATTACCCGAAACTCCATATGCTTTAAGTTTTTCACTCTTCCAATAATAAAGTTCAAAGTCATTCATAACCGTTACAATAATATTTAAAAGACTATCTTTAATCAATTGGCTACTAGCTAATTTCGAAATTATATTTTCGGTTTGTCCGCTAATCATACCATCTGCTAATACATCAAACATGTCAATTGAATTTATAGAACTGTAACCCAAGCTTTTAATTAAATTTAAACTATCTACAATAATTCCTTTAATATTAGATACTTCTATATTCCAATTAATGTTTTCATATTTTAAAATTACTCCCATTTCATCAAGCATTTCACTTAATTCTGAGTTTTCTAAGATGATTTTTAAAATATCAGATTCATGTGACTTAATTGTTGATAAATTAAATATCTTTGTAATTAAACGTTCAACAGAAGTGATATTATTTAAAACATCAATTTCTTCTCCATCCAACAAATGAATTTTAGAAATATCATTAAGAATATATCCGATATTTTCAAAATCATTTTTTAAATTAAGTTTTGTTAAATCAATTACATCTGCTAGTGCTTCGAATCCATCTTCGTTTGATGCAAGAGCATCATGAACTAAATCATTAATATAAACTAAAAATACATCTTTAAATAATCCTGAATTTTCTAACGACTCTCCAATTTGTTTTAATGCATTGGGAAGTTTTGGACTTGCTAACATCGTTTGTGGCTTTTCAAAATCAATCTTTACTGAATCAGCAAACTCACAAATTGCTCTTAAAATATTTAAAATATTTTGTTTTTCTAAAGACCAATCAGCCTCTACTAATTTATCAAAATCAATGTTTTCATCGCTTGCTTCTAAACGAACAATTTCAACTGCAACTGGCATAATTACATTTAAGATTTCACTTTTTTCAAAACCTTCGATAATATCATTTTGATTTTCAGCAATTTCATCAATCAATTTATTTTCATCTTCTAGGTTTTCTAAAATAATACCAACCAATGTTGCATGATTATCCATTTCATTTTTAATATTAATTTTACCATATTGAGTTTTAATCTCAATAAGTTTGCCTGTAAATTCAGCTTGTAAAGTATATTCTTCAGTAAATATACCATTAATTATTCTCATTACAATTCCACTATTTATTTCATTTAACGCTTCTTCTAATTCAAAATCGGAATCTGCCATATCTTCTACTTCTTCTTGTTTCATATTAAGAACAAGATTATTAGCAACTCTTTTAGCCAAACCAATTGTACCAAACAATGGTGCTGTTAAGAAAAACACTAAAATAATATAAGAAGCAAAAGATACACCTAATGCGATAAATCTAAAACCAATTGTTTTCCCTTTGCCGATTGGAATAACCGACTTAAATAATAATTTTAATAGTGGTTTCACTATTATTAATCCAGCTAAAAGAATCAAAAAGTATGCTGGCAGACGCATAAATGCAAGTGATGCTGATTCAGCAAAATCAACAACAGCTGGAATATCTTTTTTTGATATTTCATATGAATCCAAAAGCATATTAGTAATTGTTTGAGACAAATTCATTGAATCATCACTGTGTGTTATAAATGAGATATCAATGTTCAATAATGTTCTAGCTACAAGGCCACAAAAAGAAAAAGCCAAAATAACTACTACAACATTTGCTAATAAATTGTTAAGAGATTTCTTAAATCCTTTTATAAATCCTAAAAGCAATGATAATACAAATGTGCCTATAAACACTATATTGATAATCATAGAAATTAAACTATAGTCCATAAATTTCACCTCTTTTTTTATTATTATATCACAACAAAAAAAGACTGTCTTATTATTAACTAATATATTCAGTTAATTTAACTCCAATTTTTTTTAATTTAATAAGTGGTTGTTCATAACCTCTTAATATAATTTCAGCATTTTCAATGATAGTATCTCCCTCGGCAATACATCCTGCTACAATTAATGCAAATGCCATTCTCAAATCTTTTGCAACAACATTTGTTCCATATAAGTTAGATTTACTTATTATTATTTTATCTAATTTATGTTGTACTTCACCATTCATTTTTCTTAACTCACTGATATGACTTGTTCTTTCTGGGTATATGTTATCTTTAATGCTAGATATATTTTTACAATTTAACAAAGTTGTAGTTAAAATTGGTTGTAAATCTGTTGGAAAACTTGGGTATTCATTAATTTCTACATTAATATCATTAATTTTATTTCCTTTAACAATTATGTTATTATCTTTAATAACAGCCAAGCCTCCGATGTCGTTAATTATTTTAATAACATTTGTCAAATACCTTATTGGAGCATTTTTAATTGTTACTTCACTATAAGGTATTGAACATGCTAAAAGCATATAACTTCCAGCTTCGATACGATCACTAATTATTTTAAAATGTACTCTTCTTTTTACTTCATGTTTGAAAATATATAAATTGTCATCATTTTGAATTATATTAACTCCAATTTTTTTGAGAAAAGTAATTATTTCTAAAACTTCAGGCTCTGTTGATATATTCATTAGCTTAATTGGCTTATTTAATAGAGAACTTGCAATAATTGTATTAATTGTAGCTCCTACTGATTTTTTATCAAATACTATTTCTTTTTTTACTATATGCTCTTTCTTTATATATAACACATTATTATAAATATCAATTTTAAAGCCTAAATCTACAAATGCTTTAATATGAATATCAATTGGTCTATTAGTGAAATTACATCCTCCTGGGTATTTTATTGAACACATATTATATCTCGCCAAACATGCGCCAATTAAATAATATGAACCTCTGAATTTAGTTACGTCTTTAGCATCAATCATTGGATTAAATGATTTGGCTTTTATCACTAAACGATGTTTTTCTCTTTTAACATATACACCCATGCTTTTTATTACTTCGATCATTAATAATACATCAGTAATTAGCGGAATATTTTTTAATATTATTTTCTTTTTAGAAAGTAACGCTGCAGCAATTATTGGCAGAGTTGTATTTTTGCTTCCACTTACGTTAACCGTTCCATATAGTTTTTTGCAATTCGATATTTTAAGTTTCATTTGTATCTCCTTTTAATTTGATATATCATTATATTGCTTTTTTTTATATTTTATGCTATTATAGTATGGGTGTGCACGAAAGAAGGTGATATTGTGCGCTACAGAATTGAACACGATGCATTAGGAGATAAGCAAATTTCAGCCGAAGCATATTATGGTATTCATACACTTCGTGGTAAAGAAAACTTTGAAATTATTAAACGTGGACTTAATCGCCAAATGATCAAAGCCCTTTCAACTCTTAAAAAATCAGCTGCAAATGCAAATGCAGATTTAGATTTTCTTCCAGCAGAATATGCTAAAGCAATAACTTTAAGTTGTGATGAGATTTTGAATGGTCGATTACACGGTCAATTTATTACAGACTTTATCCAAGGCGATAGTGGTTCTAGTATGAACATGAATGCTAATGAAGTAATTGCAAATCGTGCTAATGAAATGCTTGGTAGTAAAAAAGGATTATATGATTTAATTGATCCAATTAAACATGTTAATTTAGGTCAATCAACTTATGATGTTATACCAAGTGCAGGAAAGATTGCTCTTACAAGACAAAGTAAAAAATTGATTGTTGAGTTAAAAAAGCTTGTTAATAGTTTTTCTGCAAAATCAGTTCTTTGTAAAAACGATCTAATCCAAAACGATACTTTAAGACAAACATTTGATGCCTTTAGTAATGTTTTAAATCGTGACTTAAAACGACTTGAAAATGCTTTGGAAGCTCTTTTAGATTTAAATGTTGGTGTTAGCCTTGTCGGAGACCACACTAAATTTATTAAAAAATTTGTTTTCTATATTAATAAATTTACAGGTGAACCATTTAAAGCTGCAAAAAATTATATCGACTCTACGATTAACTTAGATTGTTTTTTACAACTTAGCTCTACACTTAAAACATTAGCTGTAGACTTATTAAAAATATCTAATGATTTAAGATTTATTGGAGGCAATAACTATGGTGATATTAGTTTACCACTTGTTCAAGAATTAATAACAAAAAAATCTGAAGTTGTAAATTCAACAATACTTGAGGTTGTAAATCAAGTTTGTTTCTATGCAATAGGTCTTGATTCAACAATAACTCATGCAATTGAATTAACTCAACTTGAAACAAATGAAAACCTTCCAATAATACTTTATAGTTTATTCGAATCAATTGACACTCTTCGTCGAGCAATTAGAACATTCCGCGAAAAAGCAATTGACAACATTATTATTAAATAAAAAAAGAAGCCGTTCAGATGAACGGTTTCTTTTATTTTTTATGAGCTAGTTTAATAATTAATTTTCCAACTTCAACAATTACAATTGTTGATGCAGCTAAACCTAAACAAATTAGTAAGTATTCAATTTGTAATGGAACTAATTGGAAAACACTTGCAATTGGTGGAATATAACACAACAACATTTGTACTGCCATTAACGCGACAAATGAGATTAGTAGCCATTTATTATTAAACAATTTCTTGTTTAAAATTGACTTGTTTGATTTCATATTAAACGCATGGAATAATTGTGAAGATGCTAGTGTCATAAACGCCATAGTATGTCCTAAGTCTGAATTAGCATCAATAAAATGTCCAATTGCATATGCAGCAAAAGTTAACAAACCAATCATGATCCCTTCTAGACAAATTACAATTCCTATTTTGTGGGCGAAGAAACCTTCAGATTTTGGTCTAGGTTTTTCGTTCATCACTTCATCATCTGTTGCCTCACAACCAAGAGCAAACGACGGGAATGTATCTGTAACTAAATTAACCATTAATAAGTGAATTGGTAATAAAGGATCTCCAAAATTTATACCAACAAACAATGCAGAAATTAAAGAAGCTAGGAAAATAGCAAGTACTTCACCAATATTACTTGATAATAAATACATAACTACCTTTTTAATGTTAGTATATATTCCTCGACCTTGTTTAATTGCTTCTACAATAGTACCAAAATTATCATCAACTAAAACTAAATCCGATGCTTCTTTAGCAACATCAGTTCCTGTAATCCCCATTGCACAACCGATGTCTGCTTTTTTCAATGCTGGTGAATCATTTACACCATCGCCAGTCATTGAAACAATGTGGCCTTTCTTTTGCCATGTTTCAACAATACGAACTTTATCCTCAGGAGCAACACGTGCATATACTGAATATTTCTCAATATTTTCATATAACTCTTCATCACTCATATTTTGTAATTCACTTGATGCGATTGCTAAATCACCTTCACGCAAAATGCCAAGTTGTTTCGCGATCGCTTCAGCTGTTTTTACATGGTCTCCAGTTATCATAATCGTTCTAATACCTGCATTAGAGGCAAGTCTTATTGATTCTTTTACTTCAGGTCTTGCAGGGTCAATCATCCCAACAAGTCCAACAAATGTTAAATCATTTTCAATATTTTCAGATGTAAGTTCTGGAAGTGTATCAAATAATCTATATCCAATACCTAAAACTCTTAAAGCATCGCTGGCCATTTCTTCATTAGCAAGCAATGCTCTTTGTTCATCTGGTTTATAAGACGAATGTTGTAAAATAATATCTGGAGCACCTTTTGTAATAGATAAAAATTTATCCTGATATTTATAAATTACAGTCATCATTTTACGATCAGAATCAAATGGTAAATCAGCAAAGCGATCACTTTCATTAATTTTCTTGTTTTTTACATATTTTTGGCAAGCAACAACTAAAGCTATTTCTGTTGGATCACCAATTTCTTTTAATTCTCCATCAACAACTTCTGATTTTGCATCACTACAAAGACTGAAATATTCAATCATTGTTTGTTCTTTTTCATTTAAATTATCACTAATATCTTTTAAAATATTATTATAATAATATTTAACAACTGTCATTTTATTTTGAGTTAATGTACCTGTTTTATCGCTACAAATAATTGATGCACATCCTAAAGTTTCTACAGCAGGTAATTTTTTAACAATGGCTTTTCTTTTTGCCATCTTGTCAACACCAATTGCAAGTACAACCGTAACAACTGTGGCAAGTCCTTCTGGGATAGCAGCTACTGTCAAAGCAACAGCTGTCATAAATGCTTCAGTAACACCTGCTTGTGTAATTGGATTTAACGCAAAGAATTCCATTGCGAACACAACAACACATACAAAAATACATATAATACCAATTGCTTTACCAATTTGATCAAGTTTATGTTGAAGTGGAGTTTGTGTATTTTCTTCATTCATTAGCATTCCAGCTATTTTACCAATTTCAGTATTCATACCAGTTCCAGTGACAACTGCTTTACCGCGACCATAAGTTACATAAGTAGAAGAAAACAAACAATTAGTCATATCACCTATTGCTACATCATCTTTTTCAATTGTTTGATTATTTTTATTAACCGGTACTGACTCACCAGTCAATGCTGATTCATCCACTACTAGATTTGCTGACTCGATAATCATTGCATCTGCTGGAACAAAGTCACCCGCTTCGACTAGTAAAATATCACCAGGAACAATTTCACTGGAATTAATTTTAATACTTACACCATCACGTATGACTTTCGCACTAGGTGTACTTAATTTTTTTAAAGCTTCTAGAGATTTCTCAGCTTTGCTTTCTTGCGCTACACCTAAAACTGCATTTACTAATACTACAATTAGAATAATTAAACTTTCAATCCATTCGTCATGATCTGCGATAACTGATACTACAGCAGCAATCAATAAAATGATAACCATAAAATCTTTAAACTCAGCTAAGAATTTAATAATTAATGGTGTTTTCTTTTTTTCTTGTAAAGCATTAGGACCAAACTTTTGTTGTTGTGCTTCAACTTGTTGTTTAGTTAATCCTAATGTCTCATTAGTTTGTAATTGATCAATTACATCTTTGTAACTTTTCATTCAATTTCTCCTTTTTTCGACATAATAAAAGACCCTTACTCTTATATTAAGAATAAAGGTCTTACACTCTCAGTCTTACTGATAGTTGCATCCGGTATATTCTTAACTAATATACGTGATGACGAATGCAACAATAATAGATAATCTATTATCGGTTACTCTCCTTTAAGGATCTTTTGTATATAGATTATATCTAATTTCATTTAAATTGTCAAGACTTTTTTTTACTATGCTTGTTTTTTTGTTTCTAATAATTGTTTGATTTCAAGTAATACATCTAGTTCAGTAATTACAGGTTCTTGTGGAGCTTGAGCTGCTTCTTGAGCTGCCTTAGCTGCTGCTTCTTGTTCGGCTAAGAATGCTTTTTCTTTTTTATTAAGTTTAATATTTCTTTCTTTTTTCCATTCAATACGAGCGCCTAAGTCTTTTGCACGTTTTTTTGAATCATTTAATTTATTAATAAACTTAACAATAAGGAACAATACAAATGCAATAATTAAGAAGTTAATAATTGCATTGATAAATGCTCCCCAGTCAATATAAATTGATTGAGTTAAATCAACAACCATTTTGCCAGTAGCCTCACCAGCTTCATTAACTTCCGCAACTTCTACTTTTTGTAAGTATGTATAAACTTCAGATAATGAATCTTTACCTAATAATTTTGCTAAAAACCAGTTAATAATAGGTTTTAAAATATTATTTGATAAACCATTAACAATAGCTGTGAATGCACCACCAACGATAACCCCAACAGACATATCAACGATATTACCACGAGTAATAAATTTTTTAA
Source organism: Bacilli bacterium (assembly GCA_045652765.1). Classification (GTDB taxonomy): domain Bacteria; phylum Bacillota_I; class Bacilli_A; order ML615J-28; family CAG-313; genus UBA1231. The sequence continues at coordinate 60,527 of JAZOLG010000029.1, read as the reverse complement.
ATTCTTGGAAAAATCCTGTTTTGTTTTTTTTCTTTTCAGCTCTTAAAGCTTTTCTTTCTTCTCTTGTCATACTTCGTACCTTCCTTTATTTTTTATTTTGTTGTTGAACAAGTGAACTAACCAATACAAACACAAAATATACTGCTAATATTAATATTAATATCATAACTAAAATGTTGTTTTAAACTTTTTGCTAAGCTTAATAACTCGTGATTTAATTTGTCTTACTTCTTCATCAGTTTTAGCAGTAAGACCTAAATGAATTAATTCTGCTACTTGTTCAATTTCTTTTTCTTTCATACCTCTTGTTGTAATAGCTGGTGTTCCGATTCTAATACCACTAGCGTATGCAGGCTTTTCTGTATCGCCTGGAATTGTGTTTTTATTACAAGTAATATTTACTTTATGTAATAGATTTTCAGCTTGTTTACCAGTAATGCCTAAAGACGATTTAACATCTACTAGCAACATGTGATTATCTGTTCCTCCAGTAATTATTTTGTAACCATAATTTTTTAGATGTTCTGCAAGAAGTTTTGCATTTAACATAACTTGATATTGATACTTTTTAAATGAATCATCAAGTGCTTCTTTAAAGCAAACTGCCTTTCCTGCAATAACATGCATTAATGGACCACCTTGAATACCAGGAAAAACTGTTTGATTAATTCTTTTAATAATTTGTTCATTATTAGTAAGAATTACTCCTCCTCTTGGTCCTCTTAAAGTTTTATGTGTTGTAGTTGTTACGATGTCCGCATAATCAACTGGATTTTGATGATATCCAGCTGCAACTAATCCGGCGATATGTGCCATATCGACCATCAATAATGCATTATTTTCTTTAGCGATTCTTGAGAACTCCTGGAAATCAATTTTTCTAGGATATGCTGATGCACCTGCAACAATTAATTTTGGCTTTTCTGTTTTAACTATTTCTTCAATTTTACTATAATCTAAAAAACCAGTTTCTGGATCAACTTCATAAGATATAAAATTATAATCTTGTCCAGAAAAACTTAAATGATGTCCGTGTGTTAAGTGGCCCCCATCATTTAAATTCATTCCAAGAACTTTATCACCGGGTTTTAATACTGCTCGATACGCACCCATATTTGCTTGTGATCCAGAGTGGGGTTGAACATTAGCATATTTTGAACCAAACAATTGACATACTCTTTCAATTGCAAGATTTTCTACTGTATCTACATTTTCACATCCACCATAGTATCTTTTGCTAGGATAACCTTCGGCATATTTATTTGTTAGACATGATCCAACAACACTTAATACACTTTCTGAAACATAGTTTTCCGAAGCAATCAGTTCTAAACCTTCTTTTTGTCTTTTTTGTTCTTCTTTTACTGCTTGATAAATTTCATTATCAATCATCTTAAGCTTTTTTTCGAAGTTTGGCATAAATTAAGAAACCTCCTACAAAAATAATTATAAATATATATCCTGTAATAAATAATATGTTATCTAGATTCGCATTATCTTTAAAAATTATTGTAAGTACGTATAAACTAATCCATCCTAGGAATCCAAGCGCCATCATCAAGTAAGAAATTATTTTCATTCCCAAGCTCCTAACTTCACACCTTCGTTAACATTAAAAATTGCTGAAGGAGTGATATTTAATCTTTCTATTGGTTGTTCATATTTTTTATATAACTCTAAATTATCTGATATTGTTTGGCTGTTGTCTAAAACAATATCTCCTCTTTCATCTAATACTATCATATCTTTACTAAATACAAAATATAATAATGATTTAGAATTATTTGCATTATAATTTAAATAATTTGTTTTAACATATTTTAATGTTGTTTCACTAGCTTGTGTTTTAAGAATCAATGAATCACCCATATATTCATGGATGTCACAATATCTACCATAAGCCTCAACATCAAAATTACCATTTATATAACTTAGCATAACAGATCCTGTGGATTGAATTTTTCCATTCATTGTTAAATAATATCCTGTAAATGTACCTGAGTTCATTAAGACATTTAGATATGCGGTAGTTGATTCATAGACAGTTACTTGTGTTTGATATAAACATTTAATATTAATACTATTTAATGAATGGACTTGTTTTAAATCTAAAGTACAGTTTTCTGTTTCAATATTTGTTTCTAAATTTTCCATCTTATTAATAAAAACATCCCCAGTTGAACTTGTTAAATTAATACTATTTAATACATTATTATTAATATTAACTTTTGCCGATCCATTAGTATATTTTAAATCAAATCCTTGATTATTTTCTAAAACAACATTTCCAGCACGAGATTCAACTATCGCATCGTTAAATTTACATCCAGTTAAATTTATTCCACCTTTTTGAATTAAAATATTTATATTTTTTAAGTTAGATTCATTCAATATTACATTACCTAAATTTGATGTTATAGTAAAATCGTTTATATCTACTTTATCAATTTGAGTAATACCATTTCCATTAAGACAAGTTAAGTCAATACTATATGGTATTGTTATTTCTATATACGGAACTGGTTCAGAGAATAAACCAAACATATCAAATTCTTTTAAACTATCTGTTGTAAATTTTAAAGTCGAATCAATTTGTTGAATACAATTTTTTCGGATAAATTCACTTGATACTTTCATTGTGAATTCAGTGCCTTTAGTAATGATAATATTAGCAGAATCTACATCAATCAATAATTTATGAACATTTTGATATTTATTTAAATCTATTACTTCAACTACTTCTTCCGATTTAACATCAGAAAATGAACGATAAAAATATGTTTTAGTACAGTATGCAACAATTAATAAAACAAATAATGTAAGTGCAGAAACTCCTAATATTTTTCCAAGTAACTTAGGTTTTTTTGTAACATTATCAATATAATCCATTATAGAGTTATCTAAGAATTTCGGATTCTTATCAAATACAACCAAAACATTTTCTAAGAGCATATTAAATATCATATGCAATAAGTCAATCAAATATATATACACTAACAATAGTACTACAATATATGAAAGTACTAATGCTGTGTTAATTACTATTTCTAAAATACCCTTAACTTTAAATACTAAACTACTAATTTTGATTATGCTACCAAAAGTAAACCATGTAAGTACCACTACGAAACTTATCAATAACAATAATACAAATGCAGAAACTATTGCTTTAAAATTTGCTTTTTGTTTTGATTGCTTTTTCTTTTTCTCAAGATAATTAATTCCTTCACTTGAGTATATTCCATCAGCAATCTCTTGTGGTTTAGGAAGATTAGCAGTGATTTTTTCTTCGTCCTCACCTAGATCAATTAAATTGTTTATTTTTTCTCTATAAACAATAAGTGTAGATTCACGTTTATTCTTTGGGAGAAATTTCAGTTCTTCTTCTAACTCAATCAAATATTCTCTTACATTCATAGTTTAGCACCTCAATATTTATTATAGCACTTTAGTCTATATTTGTAAAATTAAGCATAAAAAAAACTCAACACAGCGTTTGAGTTAATTACAAATGGTAGGCCATACTTGATTCGAACAAGTGAGTGACGGAGTCAAAGTCCGTTGCCTTACCGCTTGGCTAATGGCCTATAAAATAAAAATGGTGGAGGGGGACGGATTCGAACCATCGAACTCGGAGAGAGTGGATTTACAGTCCACCGCGTTTAGCCACTTCGCTACCCCTCCATGGGATTGCTATAATATTGTACTACAATTTTTTCTTTTTGTAAAGCGTTTTGATATTTAACTTTTTATTTTTTTGTTTTATTAAGTAAAAAGTCTTTTTAAACACTGTAATCGGACCTATTATTTTTCTTAAAATCCTTTTTAATACATTGATTATCTTCATCAATTTTTGACGAAATAACAAATAATAAATAGTTATTCCAACTATCACAATTAGCAATCCATATTGTGGCATATAGCCTTGTTTCAGTTTGTTAACAAAAATATAACTAATACCAATTAGTATTATAGATCCAAACAACATTACCAGAATATTCCATATTTTACTTTTTGTTTTAATTAAATCTAATATGTCATAACTTGTACAAACGTATATTCCAAATACAAAGAGATATAATATTATTCTTATCTCTTCAAATATATTATATACGATCATTTAAATAATTTTCCCATAAATCCTGACTTCTGTTTTTTCTCTTTATTATCTACGACATATTCTATACTATTCACATTTCCTTCAATCCAAATATTTCCTTTATCAATATCCAATTGTTGCATTACTAAGTTTTGTCCTGTTACTAATAATAAACCTGCATTTGTTTGGATTAAGAACTCTTCACTATTCAAACTTTCAATTTTACTGATACCTGTAATTGAAAGCTTGTTTCTGTTTTCTAATTTTAACTCCTGACTTTGTTTAATTTCCATAAAACACCTCATTTATATATATTCTATGAGTGCTTTAAATATGAAAAAAACTAAGAGCAATATGCTCTTAGTTTCTAGTTTTCATATGTGGGAATAGTAATACATCACGAATTGTATCAGTTTCAGTTAATAACATAACTAATCGGTCAATACCTATTCCAATACCACCTGTTGGAGGCATACCATATTCTAATGCTTCAATGAAATCATTGTCCATATCATTTGCTTCATCATTACCAAGTTCACGTTCTTTTAATTGTTCAATAAATCTTTCTTTTTGATCGATTGGATCATTTAATTCTGTATAAGCATTGGCAAATTCTTTTTTACCAATGAAAAGTTCAAAACGATCTGTGAATCTTGGATCTTGTGGATTCTTTTTAGTAAGTGGACTAATTTCGATTGGATGTCCATATAAAATTGTTGGTTGAATTAAAGTATCTTCTACATATTTTTCAAAGAATAAATTGATAATATGACCAATTGATTTTTGATGAGCAGGCACTTCAATATTATGTTCTTTTGCAAGATTTAATGCTACTTCTAAATCAGTAATATTCCAGAAATCAATTCCAGTTACTTCTTTAATAGCATCTACCATGTGAACTCGTTTAAATGGAGCTTTAAGTGAAATTTCACATCCATTCCAAACAAAATCAGTTTTTCCGCTTACTTCAGTTGCAAGTTTAACAATAACACCTTCTACTAGTTCCATCATATCAGATAAATCACCATATGCTAAATAGGCTTCAACTGTTGTGAATTCAGGATTGTGTGTTGCGTCCATACCTTCATTTCTAAATAGTCTACCAATTTCATATACTGCTTCCATGCCACCAACGATTAAACGTTTTAAGTGTAATTCAGTAGCAATTCTTAGATAGAATTCCATATCTAAAGTATTGTGATGTGTAATAAATGGACGAGCTGATGCTCCACCTAAGATCGGATTTAAAACAGGAGTTTCAACTTCAACATAACCTTTTGAGTCTAAATAATTTTGAATACCACGAATAATTCTAGGTCTAGTAAAAGCAATTCTTCTTGATTCTTCATTCATAATTAAATCAACATAACGACGACGTCTTGCTTCTTCTTTGTCTTGAAGACCATGGAATTTCTCTGGAAGTGGTCTTAATGCTTTTGAAAGATGAGTATAGTGAAGAGCTTTTACTGTAAGTTCTCCCATATCAGTTCGCATTACTTCCCCTTCGATACCAACGATATCACCAATATCAGCAACTTTAAATAATGCATATTCTTCTTCACCTAATGTATCAAAACGTAAATAAATTTGTAGTTGACCAAATTTATCTTGAATGTGCATAAAGCCAACTTTACCTTTACATCTTTTAGTCATAATACGACCAGCAACTTTTGCTGTTTTATTTAGTTCATGAAGTTCTTCTTTAGAATAAGCAGCATACTTTTCTTTTAAAGTTTGTGAATTTTCTGTTCTTTCATAACGTGATCCAAATGGATCAATTCCTTTTTGACGTAAGTCTTCCATCTTATTACGTCTAATTTGTTCTTGTTCTGTTAATTGTACTTGATGGTCCATAAATATGTTCCTTTCTATTTAAATCGTACTTATTATATCACAACTTTATATTTTTTCAAAATATTATGCGTAGAAATAATTTCTAAAGAAAAAACTACATAGTAAAATCCTATGTAGTTTTATTTTATTAAGTAAATCTTTTAATTTATTTTTCATTATCTTCTTTTAATTCTTTAATCCAACAACGACGTCGTTTGTGTTGTCTTGTGCTAAACGTTTTCCACATACTTTGAATGTTTTCATTAGTTTCTAATTCTGGTCCTGTCTCACAATACTTAACGCCATTTTCAATACATGTTTTAATAATATGATTCATTATTATTGCAGGTACACCTAATTTTTGATAATCTCTTGAAATACCTATTAAAAACATTTCTAAAACTTCATTTCTACCCTTTAATGCTTTTAACAATCTAAATATACCACGTATCATTCTACCGTTACATTTTTTTTGTGCTTTAGCCGTTGATGGCACAAGTATGGCAAATGCAATCATCTTATCATCTTTATCTTTTACAGCACATACGTATTTCATATTGACCAAAGAAATATAATCTTTTATAGTTTGATCTACAATTTCATCTGTAAGTGGTACTGTACCATATAAAACAGAAAAAGCTTCATCAATTACTTTAAAAGCTTCATACGCTTCTTTCTTTAAAACTTTACGATTGTTATATGTGACCAACTTATATCCATAACGATCAATTAAACGATTTGAAATTCTTTCAATTCTTGGATCCATCACTTCTGGTACATTTACTTGATATTCTACCCAATCAATATCTTTTTTTAGACCAAGTTTTTCCATATGTTCAATATAATATGGGTAATTATAAAAAGTAATTGTCATATTTAGTTCATTATAACCTTCGACTAACATCCCCTCATGGTCTAAATCTGTAAAACCTATTGGTCCCATTATTTCAGTTAATTGTCTTGTTTTAGCCCATTTAATTACTTCGTCAAATAAAGCTTTTGATACTTCAAAATCATCGACAAAGTCAAATCTTGTAAATCTAATTGCATTTTTGTTCCATTTTTTATTATATGCATGATTAATTAATGCAGCTATTCTTCCAACTATTTTTTTGCCTTTATATGCCATAAACAATTTGGTTTCACAAAAATTATAAGCCGGATTTTTCTTTTTGCTAAATGTTTTTATTTCATCATTTAATAAAAATGGGACATATGCTGATTCTTCTTTATATAATTTATTTGGAAAATCAGCCCATCTTTTTAAATCTTTTTTCCCTACTACTTCTTTAATAATAATACTCATAAAACTACCTTTTATTCTTTCTTTCTTTTATTTTTCTATCATTCAAAAAAATAGCACTTGTGAATTATAACATAAATCTTTTATTTTTGCACAAAAAAAGCAAAAACCTTGTAAAAACAAGGTTTTTAAAATGGTTTGTTAGTATGTCGATTGACACAACAAGAATTACCATCATTTTTTGGATAACTCTTATAATACATTTCAACTATATTACTTTTATCTTTAGTTTTACTACAACTTGCACATTCACCTGTTGGAAGTTTTTTTACTTTTCGATATACATATCTTGCAATTACTCCACCAACAATTAAAACACAAAAAATAATTACAATAATTTCTATTGGTTTCATTATGCTTTTATTTTAGCATCGCGATATTTATTATATAACGCAATACAAACTCCTACCAAGATAAATACTGGAATAATAATTGCAAGTGTCCAAGTAAATTCAAATGCTAAATATACAATAGTTGAAGTAATATAACTAGTTACAAGCCAAAAAATTAATGTATTTCTAAATTTCTTATTAGTTAGTTCGCCTTTGGCTGTTGCGACTGTAGCAAAGCAAGGAATTGTTGTCATATTAAAAGTAATATAAGCAAGCAATCCACCAACTGTTATACCTGTTGCAGAAATCATCGCTTCTGTTGCTTTTACACCATCTTCTAATGCAGAGAAATCAATATTTCCAAATTGAAGTAAATATTCTGGATTGTTACTCATTAAAGAAACTAAACAAGCTGCAAGTGTTCCAAATGTTGCAATAACATTTTCTTTGGCAATTAAACCTGTTATAGCTGCAACTCCAAATACCCAACCAAATGTACTAAGTTGAGAACCAAATCCTAGTGGTGTAAAAATTGGTTGAATTAATTTTCCAAGACTTGCTAAAATTGATAAATTCATTTCAGCATCTTCTACTAGTTTCCAGTCCCACGTAAAATGTGATAAGAACCATATTACAATAGTTGATGCTAAAATAATAGTAAATGCTTTTTCAATATAATGTTTTAATTTATCCCAAAGATGAATCATTAGTGATTTAAATTGTGGCAAGTGATAAGACGGTAGTTCCATAATAAATGGTGGAACATCTCCTCTCATTGTTGTATTTCTCATAAGTAAAACAGTTACAATTGCTGTTGTCATGCCAAGAACGTACATACCATATGTAATTAAGTCTGCATTACCAACATTGAACACTGCTAAAATTCCTCCAGCAATTGCTGTTAAAATAGGAAGTTTTGCGCCACATGAGAAGAAAGGAATTACACGAATTGTTGCAATCTTTTCATTTTCATCAGCAAGTGTTCTAGTATTAATCATGGCAGGGACTGAACATCCAAAACCCATAATCATTGGCATAAATGATCTACCTGATAAACCAAATTTTCTAAATATTTTATCTAAGATGAATGCAACACGTGCCATATATCCACTATCTTCTAAAATTGAGAAAAATAAGAATAGTAATAATATTTGTGGAACAAAGCTTAAAACACTAAAGATTCCTCCAAGCACACCATCAACTATTAATCCGCTTACCCATGCTGGACTTGTTTCAAATAATCCTGCAACAATATTACTAAGATATGCAGTTGAGCAATCAACTAAATTAAACAATATAACACCAATTGAATTTATTCCACCTTCGGTCCATAATAGACCCTCAAATGCACTTCCCGCAAAACTTGGTTTTATTTCACCAAGAATTCCACCTAAGAAAAATAAGTTTTCTGAAAAAGTGAAGTGAAATAAAAAGAACAATATTGCAAGAAAGATTGGAATTCCTAGCCACTTATTTGTTAACACTTTATCAATTTTATCAGATTTTGTAGGTTCATAATTTTCAGCATGTTTTTTAGAAGTTATTTTCACTCCTTCTAGGTTTGATGTAATATATTTATATCTACTGTCTGCAATGATTGCTTCAAAGTCAGCTCCAAAAATATCATCGTTAAAAGATTTCTTAAATTCATCTACAATACCTACTAACTCAGGATGATTTGTTGTTTCTAAGTCATCCAGTTCTACTAGTTTTACAGCATGAAACAATGGGTTATCTACTTTAATTCCAGTAAATGCTGTTTGGACATCTTTTACTAAATGACTAAGCGTTCCACCTTCTAAAACTGTTCTTGCTTTTCTTTGTTCCAAACATGTTTTATAAGCTCTTTCCATAAGTAAGTCTAAGTTATATTCTTTTAATGCAGAAATTTCAACAACTGGAATATTAAATTTCTTTTCCAACAATTTGGCATCTATCTTGTCACCGTTTTTAGTTAGAGAGTCGATCATATTTAACGCAATAATAATTGGAACATCAATTTCTAATAATTGTGTTGTTAAATATAAGTTTCTTTCAAGGTTAGTCGCATCAATTATATTTATAACACAATCTGGTTTTTCATCTAAAATGTAATTTCTAGATATTACTTCTTCGGATGTATATGGACTTAACGAATAAATTCCTGGCAAATCTACAATAGAAATTAATTCATTTAATTTCTTGTAATTACCTTCTCTTTTATCAACGGTCACACCTGGCCAGTTACCAACATGTGCTGTCGAACCAGTTAATGAATTAAATAGTGTTGTTTTCCCGCAATTCGGATTACCTACTAACGCAAAATGTTTCATCGTTTAATTCTCCTTTGTCGTCATTAAGACATAATCAGCTTCGCTTTTTCTAAGTGTCAGCTCATATCCTCTAACTGTAATTTCAATTGGATCTCCAAGTGGAGCCTTTTTTCTTAAATAAACATATGCTCCTGGCGTTAAACCCATATCAAAAAGTCTTCTTCTGATCTTACCTTCACCATTAACATATTTAATAACACCTTTTTCGCCAATATTAAATTCGCTTAGTTTCTTTTCCATATGTCCTCCATATTTATATATGTTTTACTAGGTTAGTCTATACTAACTATAATATTAAAAAAATATTAAATTCAGTTAGTTATAACTAACTTTTATAAAATTATACGCAAAAAAAGACTTTTTGTCAAACATTTTACTTAAAAATTTGATTATTTAATAATTTATGATAAAATACTATTGAGGTACTAATTATGAATAAATTTAAGTCAAGTGAAGACTATTTAGAAAGAATTTTTATACTTAAAAAAAATAATAAACAACTGCGCGCAATTGATCTTGCACAAGACATGGGTTATTCAAAGCCTAGTGTTAGTATTGCATTAAAAAAGTTAAAATCTAATAATTTCATTACGGTTGATAATGAAAGTGGCAATATTGAATTAACTGTTAAAGGTGCCGAACTTGCTGCATATATTTATGAAAAACATCAAATCATTTCTACTTGTTTGATGATGCTTGGCGTAAGTGAAATTACTGCTTTGGAAGATGCTTGTAAAATCGAACATGATTTAAGTGATGAAAGTTTTGATGCTTTAAAAGCTTATTATAAAAAGATAAAAGGTTAGCAAATTGCTAACCTTTTATTTTACAGTATGGACAATTATTTATATCTTCACTATGAATTATTTCATATTCATTATATCCATTTTCAAATAGTTCTACTTGTAAAACGTCAATTGAATGTTCATCAAATCTATGACCAGCTTTATAAAAGTTTATTACTTCACATTCACATTGGTGTTGACACATACTACATTGTATTAATGCATAATACTTCTCTTCGCCTTTAAGATATATATCTATTACACTATATTCATGTTCCAATTCATAAGTTAAATGTTCAACACCACAATCATTACATTTAGACATTATTTGAATTAAGCATGAAGAAAGATTAGTTTTTAATGTCTCAAAATTATGTTCATATCTAACGCTATAATTAGTTTTAACAAAATCACATTCAGTGCATTTTAAATGATGTTCTTCTTTATGTCCAAATTCATCAAAAAGAGTATATAACTCTAAATTATGTATTTTAATTTCTGTTTGTATTGTTGATGAACAGTTTATACATGAATATTTTAGTTTACCATGTAATGATTCAGTTGTTTTTTGAAAATGACAAGCATTTGAATAAATTAATAAATCCACGGAAATATCTTTATATATTTCCTCAAATTCCTCTTCATTAATATACGATGATATATTCAATGTTATTAAGTCTTGTGACAAACAATCGTTACTAGACAAATTTTCACGAGATACAGCTGATAAATACATATCACATTTTCGACAATAAAATGATCCATTTTCTAATGTACATCTCATAACAGCATTTTTATCTTTATGGCAATACATAATCAATTCATGATCATCGCATAAAGCATTAGGCGGTAATTTAATAGTTTCTTTAATTAGATAGTCATCATCAACATAACCACATTTATTACAAATATGATCTTCATTATAATTATGTTCCTCATAATAAGGATATCCACTATAATATTTTGTATTATATTCATCATTATAGTATAAATCAGCAAAGTGATACTTTTTATTACCAGTACTACTTATCGCAAAATAGTCACTTTCACTTGGATTAAAATTATCATAACAAATCATTTCATATTCCTCAGTAGGTATTTTAATTTCTTCTAATTGGTTAATTTTATTAATTAAAATGATTTGTAATTTATCCGTATAACTCTCTTCAGAAAAATTTAAATCAATACTTGCTTGATCAAGTTGCTTGTTTTTAATAACGACAGTGACGTTTATATCCACAATTTCTTCGATACTTAACTCAGTAAACATTTGACAAAGTGTTTTAATAATTACATTATCATTATTTTCTGAATAAAAACAATATTGTTGTATATTATCATATGTTTTAGATAACTTAAAGTTGTTAAATTCATTCTTTATGGCATTACAAAATTGATTAGCAAATAATTCTTGTTCAGTAGTAATTTTGTAAGGGGTGTATGATTTTAACATTGTTAATTGCTCATGTGGTTTAAAGTATTCTTCAAATAGATATTCATCGATAACTTTTCCGTATACTATTGAATTATCATTTGAAATACTCAAAAATTCTGCTTCTTCTCCATCATCAGATATGTTACAAGTATATCCATAAACTTCTGAGTTATTTATCAATAAATTCCAAGTATCTTCAGTGTATCCCATATTAAGATAATCTTGTTTAGAATAAGTATATACTTCATGCATGCTTGAATCTGCTTTATAAATATTCCCATTTTGTGAAATATTATAAACTTCTTTACCTTGGTAATCATCTTCACAATAGTTATAAATCAAAGAGATATTATAATTGTTTTTATTTACAAAAGAAATTGTCTTTTTCCATATTTCTTCATTCATTTCAACAAGTTCGGGTTCTTTTGAATTATTATCATTTTGATCCTTCGGCATAAAGATAATAATACCAATTATAGCACCAACAACCAACAATATAGATCCTATGAGTGCAATCTTTTTCATATGTCCTCCAACTAACTTTTTTATAATAATTATTTAAGTAACATCTTAGTTTCTTTAAAGATTTCTTTAGCTTCTTCTACTTTCTTCTCATTACCAATAACACATATATTGTTTTGTTTTAAGATAGATTCAATATATGGTTTAAGAGCTTTTATATCATTAGCTGTAGCATTAATAATCTCAGCTTTTTCTTTTTTGAATTGTTCATCTGTTTGACCATTCATATATGCTGAAAGTGCTCGTGCTCCTTTTACTGCAGGAGATTTAGGATAATCGTATGTTCCAACTGCACCAATAATATATTTAGTCATTTCTTCTTCTGTTGCATTAAAATCATCTAAATATTTTACTACATTTTTGTATGTATCTAAAGTCTTTGTAAGATTTGGGTCTCTGTATGATACAAAGTAAGAAACGCCTGTACCTGTAAATCCACACATGCAGCCATATGCTCCACCTAATACTCGAACATTTGTCCATAAGTAATTAGTAGAAATAATATTTTGGAAGACTTGAAGTGCTCCAGTATATGGTAAATTATCTTTTTTATAATTACCAACAAGTGCTACATAGTTAACATCATATGGTGCTTTAAATCCTTCATTTTGTTGGTTTGGTGTAAATACAAATGGATCTTTTACTTCTTTCTTAGTTCCTAAAGATTCAACAAAAGTAGGTAAAAGTTTTTCTACTGCTTTTAATCCATCAATACCACCAGTGAAACTTACTAATAAATTTTCTTTAGTAAATATATATGATGCCATTTCTTTTAAAGTGTTGACAAGGTCATCATATTTATTATCATAATCTTTCAATAACTCTACAACAGTATCATAATATCCAATACCTTCAATAACATCATTATAATAGAACACTGGTTCAATATATGATAAAGCTCTAACATATGATTTAGCATGTCCTGCACCTACTAATGTTTGTTGCATTTTTGAAGACTCCATAGCAAGACATTCTTTTATTCTTGATTTCATTTCAAAGTTAGTTGTATTAATTATTTCTTGAATAATATCAAAAGTAAAATCTAGTTTATCATATAAAGTATTTGCACGAATTAATAAATTAACACTATAATCATCATTATTCTTATTTGTCATTATCGAACAATTGATTCCGCCTGTGTTAATATCAACATCTTGTTCTAGAGTTTGATATGTATGATCTTTAGTATCTAAATTTCCAAGTAATGTTTTAAATATTCCTATATACTTAACAAATCTTGATGGAATATCTTTTATGTTAAATAAAAGTCTTAAATAACCGATCCCGTTAGTAGGATAATCGTGATGTAATACTTTAACATTTGATACTTCATTTTCTTCTGTTAAAAGTGGAACTATATCAAAAGATAAATCTTCTTTTTTAAGTAGTGGTATTGTATCTAGTGCTTCTTTAGAGTCTGGTGCAGCTTGATATTCTTTTAATTCTTTTGTAGATTTTACAATGTTTTCAATTTCATCATCTGTTAAACTTGCTTTATAATTGGCAAGTTTTTCTTTTAGTCCTTTTTCTTTTTCTTCCGCAATACTAACACTTGGTGCACAAATAACTAGTGCTTTATGTGTATTGTTAATCAAATGCTTTTCAATAATTTTTTCAAAGTAGTCAGTTTCTAAATTAGCTTTTAATGTTTCAAATGCTGTAGTAAAATCAAATGATGAGAATGGATCGTATTCATCATAAAGCCATGTATTAAAACTATTAATTGTATAAATCAATCCTTTAGATGTACCGCCGAAATCAGCCTCACGTAATTTAAATTCATAACTATTAATAGCTGCTTGTAGTGCTTTTTTATTTAATCCTTCTTTTACATATTTTTTAAGTTCTTCTTCAATAATATTTACAAATTCTTCTTTTTTGTTTTCATTTGAATTTTTTATATTAATTGAGAATGATGGTTGTAAAATGCCTGAATCAAAAGATCCTGTAACAACATCACATATTTTTGAATCTAATAATGCTCTTTCTAAAGGAGCACCAGCAGATTGTAATAGTACTTGTGTAATGATTTCTAATGCTGTTATTTCAGTAAATGAAATGTGTGGTTCTAACGCAACATTATAAGACATCAATGTTTTGTTTTCAGTTCCTTGTTCTTTATTTACTGGATAATATACTTTCTTTTCTTTTAAACTATCAAATGCAGGTTGAACAGTAAGAGTAGAATCAACTTCAATTTTATCAAATTGTGATAAATATTCTTTATCTAACCATTCAAGTCGTTCTTCCATATTGCTATTACCATAAATAACAATATAACTATTTGATGGATGATAATATTTCTTATGAAAAGCTTTAAATTTTTCATAAGTAAGTGTTGGAATATCATCAGGATTACCACCTGATTCTACACCATATGCTGTGTCTGGGAATAACGCGTTTAGTGATTCTCTTCCAAGTATTCCATCAGGTGAAGAGAAAGCCCCTTTCATTTCGTTATATACAACTCCATTATAAACAAGCTCGGCATCTTTATTTTCTAATTCATAATGCCAACCTTCTTGTTGGAAGATTTTTTCTTTTGTATGAATATTTGGATATAATACTGCATCCATGTAAACATCTGTAAGGTTAGCAAAATCTTGATCATTACAACTTGCTACTGGATAAATTGTTTTATCTGGGAATGTCATAGCATTTAAAAAAGTATTAAGAGAACTCTTCATAAGTTCTACAAATGGTTCTTTAACTGGAAATTTTCTAGATCCACAAAGTACAGAGTGTTCTAAAATATGTGGAAGACCTGTGCTATCATATGGTGGTGTTCTAAATCCAATACAAAACGATTTGTTTTCATCATCATTTGCAAGAAGCAATACTTTCGCTCCAGTTTTTTCATGAAAAAGTAATGTTCCTTCAGCATTAATATCTTTTAAAGTTTGTTGTTTAATTAGTTTATAATTTTTATACATGATTAGTCTCCTTAGAATAAATTTAGTTCTTCTCTAATTAACGCAAAGATTGAATATATTGGATGAAAATTGTCTTTCAAAGATGTAATCTTTGCAATCTTTGTTTCATATTTATCTGTTAAATCTAAACTTGGTTCAAGTTTATTAACTAATATGGTTTCTATTTCTTGTTGAATATCATCAATAATCTTTCTCTTTGACTTTGTTAAAACTTCTTCACCATCTAAGTGACATTTCAAATCTTCAATATAAAAAAAGTATGTAATTAAATTATCATAACGAGTCAATAATATTATGTCTTTATTAAAATAATCCTCAAACATCATTTTTAAATCTGTCATGACACTTGTTAAATATCCAAAACCTGCATCAAAAAAATCTTTTAGATCATCATCTAATTGACTGCCTTTTTGATATTCTTCAGATATATAGTTTAAAACAGCTAATACATCTTCAAATAATACATATATCGATGGTGTATTATTCTCCAAAAGTTTTAGTAAGTAATTGTTTTCTTCAATATATTTTATATAGTCATCATAAATATTCATATTTATCATTTCCTTTCTTTTTTATTATACATCAATATGCTATTTTTGTAAATAGTTTGGCAAGTTTTTTAAAAAAATAAACAAATGACTTTTTATTTATTAACTTATATGATATAATAATATGAATTTTGAAATAAAGGAGTTATTTTATGGGAAGAGCGCATGAAGTTCGTGCAGCATCAATGGCGAAAACTGCTGCTGCAAAATCAAAATTGAATAATAAGTGGAGCAAAATTATATATATGGCCGCTAAATCTGGTATTCCAGATCCTGAATCAAATTTAACCCTTAAACGTGAAATAGAAAAAGCTAAACGCGAACAAGTTAATGCTGACACAATTAAAAGAGCAATTGATAAAGCTAAAGGTGGAAGTATGGAATCATATTATCCAGTTCGTTATGAAGGTTTTGGACCAAACAACAGTATGTTAATTATTGAATGTTTAACAGACAATGAAAATAGAACTATGACAGCTGTTAAAATTGCATTAACAAAAACTGGTTGTAAACTAGGTGTTGCTGGTTGTGTTAGACATATGTTTGATTACTATGCTGTATTCACTTTTAAAGGAATGACTGATGAAGAAGCATTTGAAGCTGTAATGATGGCTGACTGTGAAGTTGAAGATATTCAAATGGAAGATGATTTAACTACAGTATATGCTCAAAGCGGAGACTATCAAGCTGTTCGTGATGCATTAGTAGCTGCTAAACCTGATTTAGAATTTGTAGAAGATTTAGTAACATATGTTCCACAAAACACTGTAACATTAACTGACGAAAAAGAAATCGCACAATTTAAACGTCTTCAAGAAATGTTAGACGATATTGATGATGTACAAGATTTCTTCCATAACGTTGTTGATTTACCTGAAGAAGAATAAGAAACTGTCATATGACAGTTTTTTTCTTTGACATATTTAAAATAAAATGTTAAAATTCATATATATTATTACCAAAGTATTAAAATATAGTCGGAGGATTTATGAAAAACTATTTATTAAAAGCTCTAGCTTATGATAAGCAAGTAAGAATATATGTTGTTAGATGTGATAATGTTTTAAATAGTCTTGCGAAAAGACTAAATTATTATCCTAGCGCACTTGCTGCAGTTGGAAGAGTTATGGCATTTACAACTATGATGGGCGGAATGTTGAAACTTGAAGAAACAGTAACTGTAAAAGTTGATGGTGATGGTCCAATTGGACTTATTATGGCTGAGGCAGATGCACATGGACATGTAAGAGCATACGCAAGTAATCCACATTGTCACTTTGAATATAACTCAGCAAATAAATTAAATGTGCGTGAAACTGTAGGGCACACTGGTTTAATTAGCGTTATTAAAGATTTAAAACTTAAAGAACCTTTTATTGGCTCAGTACCAATTATAGATGGTGAGCTTGCAAAAGATTTTGCATATTACTTAATGATTTCTGAACAAGTTCCATCGGTAGTATCTCTTGGAGTATTAGTTAATACAAATAATATTGCTAAATCTGCAGGTGGATTTATTATTCAATTGTTACCAAACACCAAAGAAGAAGTAATAGAAGCAATTGAAAAGAAATTAAATACTTTACCAACAGTAAGTGAAATGTTTCAAAATGGTATGAGTTTAGAACAAATTGGTAAAATGCTTGCTGATGACACATTTGAAGTTGTTGAGACAACTCCTGTTAGATTTAGATGTACTTGTTCTAAGTCAAGATTTAGTAAAGGTATTATATCTCTTGGTAAAGAAGAAATTCAAGATATGATTGATAAGGATCACGGTGCTAACACTGTTTGTCACTTCTGTGGTAAAAACTACGAATTTACTGAAGAAGAATTATTAAAACTACATAAGAAAGCAAAATAAAGGAAGCATTTAAATGCTTCCTTTTTTTATTTTATATATTTTAGTACTCTTTTTATAGGAAGGCCTACAACATTATCATAATCGCCTTCAATCTTTTCAATGTAACTTCCTGCTGCTCCTTGTATAGCATAAGATCCAGCTTTATCCAAAACATTTTCTTTAGTAGTTAAAATATCAATATCTTCTTCTGTTAGTTTTTTAAAATAGACATTTGTTTTTTCTACAAATGATATTTCTTTTTCTTTTGTTTTAATAACAACAGCAGTCATCACAAAGTGAACTTTACCAGATAATAGTTTTAGCATTTGTTTGGCATGATTTAAGTCTTTAGGTTTTCCTAGAATTTGATTATCACACACTACTATTGTATCTGCACCAAGTATTGTATCAGTTGGATGTTTTTGGAATACTGGTAATACTTTTTGTCTTGCGATGTCAATTAATGCATCTTCAATTAATAAATTATAATTAAATATTTCTTCGGTTTCAACAGTATCAATAATAAATTCTAAGTTTGCTTTTTCTAAAAACTCTTTTCTTCTTGGTGATTTAGATGCAAGTATTAACATATATATTCTCCTAATTTTAAAGACAGGATTATTCTCCTGTCTTTTCTTTTTCACTGATTAACTCGTACATTAAAAGCGCATCGTCTTTTTTTGTTGAATCAATTAATTTTGTAATTTTTACTTCAACTATTTTTTTACCAAAGATAATAGTTATTACATCACCAATATTTACTTCTTTTGATGGTTTTGCAATTTTGCCATTTAAAAGAATTCTTTCAGAATTACTTGCATCTTTCGCAAGTTGTCTTCTTTTAATAAGTCTTGAAACTTTTAAATATTTATCTAAACGCATTATTCAGGTTTATTTTCAGTTGGTTCTTGATTTTGTTGTTGTTCTAAGAATGCTTGTTGTTCAGCAAGCTTTGCTTTTTTCTTTTCCCACCAACCAAGTTTACCAGTTTCGACAAGTTCTGTAATATCTTCTTTAGTAAGTGTTTCAATTTCAACTAAGTGTTGTGCAATTAAATCTAATAGTTTACGGTGTTCTTTAAGTGTTTCTTCACCTAAATTATAACATTCATTAATAATCTTTCTAACTTCTTGGTCAATTTCTAAAGCTACTTGATCAGAGAAGTTTTTATCAGTCATATAGTCACGACCTAAGAATACATTTCCAGTATTTCTTTCATATTGAATTGGGCCTAAAGAACTCATTCCATATTCAGTAACCATAGCACGCGCTATATATGTTGCTTTTTGGAAATCATTATGAGCACCTGTTGTTACTTGATCAAAAACAAGTTTTTCAGCAATTCTACCAGCTAAAAGTCCAGTAATTTCAGCTTTTAAATGAACTTCAGTATGTAAGAATGTTTCTTCTTCTGGAGTCATTAAGTTATAACCACCTGCAACACCACGTGGAATAATTGTTACTTTTTGTACAACATTTGCATGTTTTAATTTTAAACCAATAACAGCATGACCAGCTTCATGATAAGCAATAAGTGCTTTTTCAGTATCAGAATATTTTTTAGACTTTTTAGCAGGTCCCATTAATACTCTATCGATTGCTTCATCAACATGATAAATTTTAACTTCTTTAGCATTTTCTCTTGCTGCTAAAAGTGATGCTTCATTAAGTAAGTTTTCAAGATCAGCTCCACTAAATCCAGGAGTACGTCTTGCGATGTCTGCAAGATTAACTTTTGGAGAAAGTTTTTTGTTTCTTGCATGTACTTTTAAAATTGCTTCTCTAGCTTTTAAGTCCGGTTTTCCAATGTGAATTTGTCTATCAAATCTTCCAGGTCTTAAAAGGGCAGGGTCAAGTACGTCTGCACGGTTTGTTGCAGCCATTACGATTACACCAGAGTTACCACTAAATCCATCCATTTCAACAAGTAATTGGTTAAGTGTTTGTTCTCTTTCATCGTGTCCACCACCAAGGCCAGTTCCTCTTTGACGACCTACTGCATCAATTTCATCAATAAATACGATACATGGTGCAGTTTGTTTTGCAGTTTTGAACATATCACGAACACGGCTCGCACCAACACCAACGAACAATTCTACGAAGTCAGAACCAGAAATTGTGTAGAACGGAACATTAGCCTCACCCGCAACAGCTCTTGCAAGTAATGTTTTACCTGTACCAGGATCACCAACTAAAAGTACACCTTTAGGAACACGTGCTCCCATCGCGAAATATTTTTGTGGATTTTTTAAGAAGTCAACAATTTCAATCATTTCTTCTTTTTCTTCATCAAGTCCAGCTACATCTTTAAAATTAGTTGTGGCTTTCTTTGTAAGTCTAGCACGACTCTTACCAAATGTAAAGGCTTTGTCGTTACCGCCACCACCACTTTTCATAATAAACATAAATAACATTACAACTGAGAATATTAATAGAGCAACCCATATAATATTCATTATATTAAATGTAGAAATAACTTCAGTACCTTTTACGATTGTTCCAGCAGCTAAAGCTAATCCTTTGATAGCCGCATAATCACTTTCTTGAAGATATGCTGTAAATCCTACATACTTAATTTGTTCTTGATATTCTTTTGTGTATGTACCTTCAACATATAATACATCAGTATTACCTTCACCTTTTACACCGGAAAAGCTAATTGATTCAACATATCCTTTGCTAAGGTTTTGTTCAATTTCGTTATAAGAAAGTTTTTCATAAGATGAAGTTCCTCTAACAAAAAATAATACAATACCAACTATTACAAATGCTACAATCGCAATAACAAATATATCAGATATTCCAAACTTTTTTCTTTGTTTTTTCATTTTATCCTCCTATTCCTTTTTAATTAAATAAATTACTTGATTTAAATTATTAGTGACAACTAATAAAGCTTCACGTACAAAATGTGATACTTTTTGATTTGTTAAATAATCACTTAGATTTTTTAATTGATTATTTATTAATATTTTATCTCCATCTTTTCGTGTTCTTATAGTTATCGGTAAATCTTTAACATTATAACACATTTTATTGTTTTCTGTTTCAAAATAACAAATATTTTTATCTACAATTATTTTAAAATCATTGGGTAAAATATATGTTCCAATATCATTTATTGTCAAACTAAAATCATCAATTTTTAATAACTTACCAAACTTAATATAGCCATATTCTTTAACCATTGTTAATTCTTTACTAATATTATTAATAATTGTATTTTTATTGGATTTGATTTGTTCAATTAATTCTTCAACTAATGTTTTTGATAAACTATACATTTTTAAAATTTCGAACAATATTTGTTCTTGTAAATAATTTGATAGAATATTATACGTTTCTGTTATAAAGCTTATAATATTATTTTGTGTTAAAACTTCATTATTTATAAAACTATTTATTTTTTCAAATAATAATTTATTAGTTTCTAATATATGTTGTTGATAGATTTCAATAGCTTTATAAAGTGATGGATTTTCTTTTTCCATTTCCGGAATAATATTATGTCTAATTCGATTTCTTAAATAATCATCTTGATCGTTAGATTCATCGTTAAAAAACTTAATGTTATTTTGTTTTTGATAATCATATATATCTTGCTTAGTTAAATTTATTAGTGGGCGATAAATATAATAATCATTATGCTTTTGTAGTTTTTCTATTCCTGCATATCCTTTATGTGATGAAGATTTAATAAGTCTAATTAAAATTGTTTCTAAATTGTCAACAGCATGATGTGCAGTTAATAAATATTGTGCTTGTTCTTTTTTTATTACTTTTTCAAAGAATTGATATCTTTTAATTCTAGCGGCTTCTTGAAAATTTTTTGTTTCATTAAAATGTAATTCTTCAACATAGCATTTTAAATTATTGTTTTTACAATACTCAACAATATAATCTTGTTCTTCATTTGATTGTTCTCTTTTATGATGATTTACATGCGCAACAACAATTTTAACATTTTTTAATTTTTGAACAATATCTAATAATACCATTGAATCAATACCTGTTGATACACAGACAACGATTGTTTGATTATTTAATTGTTCTTGCATAAGATTTAACAAATTATTCTGATTAAACATTCTGTCCTCCTAATTATATCAACGGTTTATGAAATCTATGTGATTTTAATCTAAATTTTTCATATATATTATTATATCACAAAATACTTTATTTTTAGTGTTATTTACAAATAAACTATAATTCATCTAATATATCAAAAATAAAAACCTGTATTATAACAGGTTCTTATTTATTCTTCTTTTTCATCTTCTTCATCATTTACAAAAGAAGGTCCTACAATAACATTTCCAAATTGTGAATAACCACATTTTCTGCATGTGTTTTTATTTATGTTCCAAAACCATGAATAATTTTCATTTAAAATGTAAGACTCACTTTGTAATGTACATGGTTCTATAAATAATATACAAAACATACTAAAAATAATAAATGAACTAATTTTTTTCAAAGTATACTAATCATGCCTTCAACCCTTAATTATATATTTATATTGTGCTTTATCAAAATCAAAATCTATTTCCATTAAATCAAATTTAAGTCCTTTGTTTTTTGTTGTTATCCCTTTTGTTTTGATATATTCAAGCTCTTGTAAATAAGTTTCTTCAGATATATAATTTTGGTTATATAACAAATAAATTAATTCTGAAGCATAAGTTTGTTTTTCTGATTCGTTATCTGAGTTATACAGATTTTTAACTTTTTCATAATCAAAATCAATATAAAAGTACGCACGAATATTTTTAGAGACATATCGTATATATTCATCATTCACGTATATATACGATTGATCTTTAGTAACATGTTGATAACATTTCTTAATATATTCATTTTTATCTATTGTGTTAGAATTATATTCTCTATTAATACTCTTATAGAATAAGTTATTTTCTGCATCGTATATATCCATTATGATTTTTTTACCTGCTAACATTATTCCTTTACTATCAGCTATATAAACTAACTGATCAATTGAATAAAAATATTCTTCATCTAGATTTATCCATTCGCTTTTAGCTTTTGTACTAGTGGACAAATAATCTTGCATACCTTTTTCTTTATAATTAAATTTTAACTTAAATTGTATTTTATCTACTAAATTTGATTTATCAACTGCTTTAATAGTAAATTGAATATATGTTCTGTCTGAATCAGCAGAAAAGTTTTTTATAATTACTTCTTTTTTTCCAATTACTTCATAAGAATCAGACTCTTCGATTTTAAGTTTTAAATCTCCTTCAGCAATAATATCATGTGTTTGGAGAACAGGTGAAATCCAAAGATGAATTTGAAATTCTTCACCATAATCATATGAATCAGACTCAATAAATATATCATAATTAATAAGCGGTTGAAATGCCGGCATAGTTCCAAAAACAGGTCCTACATCAGTATTGAATTTCAATGGGTTACCTTTTAGTGAATTAATTACAGTATTTAAGCTATGTTTTGTCTTACAAATTAAACATTCTTGATGCTTATAGCCGGCTGATTCTTTTGTTGCGGCTTTATCTGTAATCCATACTGAATCATGATTTTCCATATTAGTTATTTTACCACATTGGCACTGATAATAATGTTTTAATTCATTCCCATATAATTCATAATTATGTTCATGATTAGAACAAGAAGAAGTTAAACAAATAATTGTTAAAAAAGTAATGAAATATATAATTCTAAATATTTTTTTCATATCTCTTTCCTTCGAATTAATTCACAATACATTTTAATTATACCCTATATTATTTATAAGTCAATTAAATTGTAAAATATTAATTTAATTAGCCTTATTTTTTTACAATTTTATTTGTGTTAGTTAAAACACTACTATTAAATGTTTTTATGAGTCTTCTTCTTTTATTATGAATGTAAATTGCTTGTTTAATTTGTTCATCTATTAAAACACTAAATGATAAATTTTTATCTTTAAATAAATAATTTGCCAGTGCACCTGGTATTGTATTGATTTCATTTAAATAAAGTTGGTCCTTCTCAATAAAGTCAAATCGTACTACTCCTGACAGTTCTAAATGTTGATATGCTTTTACAGCAATCTCTTCAATTTGTTTGATTAGATTTTCATTTTGTAATATTTGGTGTTTCATATCTTTGTGATGATTAATATATTTTTCATCAAAATCAAAAATTGTATTTTCTTTTGAAATAATTTCAATGCTTGACGTTAAATAATTGTTTTTTCTTTTATATACTGCGATGTTATATTCTTTGAAGTTTTCTAAAAAAGTTTCAATAATTATTTTATTATCATAAACTAGTGCTTTTTGAATCTCTTTGATTAGTTGTTCTTGATTATTTACTACACTTATACCAATACTAGATCCTAAATGAGCAGGCTTAATAATTTTAGGATATGTTAGATTTTTGGTTAAACTTAATAAATCCATTTTGTTTTCATCAGTTATAACGATATAGTCTAAACAATTTATATTAATACTTTTTAAGGTTTCTTTTGTATATGCTTTATCTTGACATATGCTAGATCCTAATATACTTGGTGATGTATATGGAATTCCTATAAATTCTAAGAATCCGGCTAAAGTTCCGTCTTCAGTTCCCATACCATGTACAGAACTGAAAATAACGTCAATTTTAACGCGTTTTTTGAACTTTTGAGTTATGCTTTGCAAAATATTCGTACCATTATAAAAAGTTAAAATATAAGGTTTATCTTTTATTGGTTTTTTATATGTTTCTAAGTCAAAATACTTCTTTCCTGTATATATCTCATTATTGTGGTTTAAATAAAGAGGTATTACATTATATTTATTTTTATCAATGTTTTCATAAATTTGTAAAGCTGTGATAATTGATATATCATGTTCAACGCTTTTTCCACCAAATAATATTCCAACATTTATTTTCATTAAATTCCTCCATTCATATAATAATCTGTTAAATCATTTTCAATTAAAATTGTTGACGGTTTTTCATTTTTTAAAGCATTCTTAAAAGCCATATCAAATGAATCACATAAATGATAATTTGTAAAATGGTTTTTTATAAATTCATCTTGCATATATATAGTGTTTTTGTTTTTGATTAAATATATAAAATTTACACTATTCATCAAATGTTTAGCCAGTTTAATATGTTCTTCTTTGCTTTTATTTTTAAGTTCAACTACACCTGGTGTAATAACTACTTTATAGTTATTTGCAAGACTTAATAAACTAACATTATTATAAAAACCAACTACATTAGAATTAAATGAGTTATCAATTACAGTATGCTGATTATAATGTTTAATTTCTAAACGGTTTTTTGGCATTTCTAAGTTTTTAATTTTATCAATTATTAACCTTTTGTTAATTCCCAAATGACTTGCAAGAGTATACGCTAACATTATATTTAATACATTATGAATACCAACTACATTAGTTTCAACATGATAAATATTATTATCTAAAATATCAAATGTTGTATGATCAAAGAAATATTTAACATTAGTAAAACGAATGTTTGCATTAGTGTTTTGTCCTACTCTAATGACATTTAATTCTTTTGGATACTCAAATTCGTTTAAATATATATTATCACTATTAATTATTAATGTTGTTATGTTTTTGGACATTAATATTTCTAGTTTAGTTTTTAATATATTTTCCACAGTTTTAAATGTCTCAAGGTGCTGTATGCCTATATCTGTAATAACACCTATGGTTGGATTAACAAATGTTGCTAGTTTTTTTATGTCTTTAGGTTTTGTTGCGCCTAGCTCTGCAATATATATTTCATCACCGAGTGATAAGTCTTCTAAAATACTAAGACATAATCCCATTTCAGTATTATACGATTTTTTACTCATAGTAGATATATATATATCTTTACATAATTGATAGATAAAGTTTTTTACTGTTGTTTTTCCAAAGCTTCCAGTTACACCAATTACGAGTGGACTTACATAATCTAATTTATCTTTTGCGCGGTTTATATAATGTTTTCTTATTTTGATTTCAACTGGTAAAATTAATAAATTACTTAAAATTATAAAAAATGGCATTAAATATATTTCTAGTACGAGTACTCCAATAGGATTTAACATAAATATTATATTTAGTAATCCAATTACTCCAATTAATCTTATCATTCTTTTAGTAAATTTTAGCTTTAAAATTAGCGATTTATTAAGTAGAACTATACCCAAAGACAAGAACAATATTGAAAAACCTAATATTAAAGTTTGTTTAAATAAATAAGTTATTGAGACAATTAATAATGCTAATTTGATATAACTTGTTACTTTCGATATATAGAATGTTTTTAAAGTTTTTAAATACTTTTTAAGAGAATATCCACTTTGTTGGAAGATATTAAGTTCTGTTAAATATTCAGATAATAAAATTATTATAAATAAGATAATTATTGTATAACTGATAATATCACCTCTTGATAAAAACAATCAATAATGTTATTAATTAATAATGGTTTTTCCAAATGTGGAAAATGGCCTACTTCATTAATCTTAATTAGGGAGCTGTTTTTAATTTTTTTATTCATAATTTCTCCCATTTTTAATGGTGTCTCTTTATCAAGTTCCCCCCATATTATAAATGTTAATGTATTAATCTTAGATAAATACTTAATTGTGTTTTCTTTTATAATATTATTAAAAGTTTGTTTTGATATTGGATCCAATTGTTGATAATCTTTACTGCCACTTGTATTAACCAATTCTAAATACAGTTTTCTTAATTTAAACATTTTAAATATCTTCTTTTTTATTTTATATTTAAATACTTTAACAATCTTTTTAAATGACTTCTGTCTAATCCCTGCACTATCAATTAATATTAACGCAATAGAATCATTATATATTGATTCATACTTAGTAATAACTCTTCCACCAAAGGAATGTCCTATTAATACCACGTTACTAAGTTTTAAATCCTGAATAAAATTTCTAAGCAATATTACGTAATAGTCTAGAGTAACTACATAATCAAGTTTTTTACTAATACCAAAGCCTGGAAATTCTATTACAAATAGATTTGAATTTTTTCTTATTGTATCAAATAGATTTTGATATTGGCGATTTGTCTGAAGAAATCCCGGAAGTATTATTGTATTAATCTTTTTTTCTTCATTATAAAATAAATATTTTATATCTTTGTAATCTTTCATTTTCATCACGACATAATATGTATAACAATTAATTTTTATACCACTTTATATGTATCCTTATTTTAAACATTTTATTAAAATATAAATAATATTCGAATATTTTTAAAATTATCTAAAATTTATAATTATAATTAAACCGAGGTATATAATTATGAATTTTTATGAAAGAATTAAGAACGCTAGAGAAGATCGTGATATCTCGCAAAAAGATATGGCCACAATGCTTGATATGAATCAATCTAATTATTCTAGAATTGAAACAGGTCACCAAGAACCTAGTCTTGACCAACTTATGAAAATGGCAGAAATATTCCAATTAACAATTGATGAATTGCTTGGTGTTGATTCGGATAAATATCTAAAATCAAGAATTAAAGATTTTAATAAGATTGTGGAAGAAGATTATAATAAAAACTTTGGGAAATAAAAAATAACCATTCTTTATAAAGAATGGTTATTTTATTTTATCCAATTGAATTAGTCATTTCAAGTTTAATTAATTGATTAAGTTCTACTGCATATTCCATTGGTAGTTCTTTTGCGAAAGGCTCAATGAATCCCATGATAATCATTTCTGTTGCTTGTTGTTCAGTTAAACCTCGACTCATTAAATAGAATAATTGTTCTTCTGATACTTTAGATACTGTCGCTTCATGTTCAATATATGAAGTTCCATTTTGTACAATATTTGTTGGAATAGTATCACTAGTGGAAATATTATCTAAAATTAAAGTATCACATTCAACATGCGATTTGGCATTATTGGCATTTTTACCATGTCGCACTGTACCACGGTAATTAACTTTACCGCCACCTCGACAAATTGATTTAGAAATAATTTGGCTTGTAGTATTTGGAGCTAAATGAATCATTTTTGCTCCTGTATCTTGGTATTGTGCTTGACCAGCAAAAGCAATTGAAATTGTTGTTCCTTTCGCATAAGGTCCAGCCAAGATACAAGCTGGATATTTCATATTAACCATAGATCCGATATTTCCATCGATCCATTCCATATGTCCATTTTCTTCAACATAAGCTCTTTTAGTAACTAAGTTAACAATGTTGTTAGACCAGTTTTGAACTGTTGAATATCTGCAATATCCACCTTTTTTAACATAAATTTCAACAACAGCTGCATGTAGTGAGTCTTTTGAATATTTAGGTGCTGTACATCCTTCAACATAATTAAGACTTGCACCTTCATCTACAATTATTAATGTTCTTTCGAATTGACCCATTTGTTCAGTATTTATTCTAAAATAAGATTGAAGAGGTTTTTCAATCTTCACTCCTTTTGGAATATATATAAATGATCCACCAGACCAAACAGCAGTATTAAGTGATGCAAACATATTGTCTTGATATGGAACTACTTTATTAAAATATTCTTTAACAATTTCTGGGTATTTTTTTACAGCAGTATCAGTGTCACAAAATAATACACCTAATTTTTCTAATTCTTCGATTGTATTATGATATACAACTTCTGATTCAAATTGAGTAGATACTCCAGCTAAATACTTTTGTTCAGCCTCAGGAATACCAAGTTTATCAAATGTATCTTTGATTTCTTCTGGCACTTGATTCCAACTATTAGAAATATTGTTTGTTGATTTAATATAATATATATATTCATCAAAATTTAACATGTCTAACTTTGGTCCAAAAGTTGGCCATTTTTTCTCAGCAAATGCATTATATGCTTTTACTCTTAAGTCTAGCATCCATTCAGGTTCATTTTTGTAAGAAGAAATTTTTCTTACAACTTCTTCAGAAATACCACGACCCGTATCAAATACTGATTTAGTATCAGTCGAAAAACCATATTTATAATCTGTACCAATTTTATCTAATGTATTATTCTTCGACATCTTGTTCACCTTTTTGTCCTTGTAGAATCGCACCAAGAGCACGCCATGCAAGAGTTGCACATTTTACACGAGCAGGGAAGTTTGCTACACCACGATACGCAATGGCTTCATCTAGGCTATCTTCATCTTCTACTTCTTCACCTTTAATTAAATTATAATAGTCATTAATAATGGCTTCAGCTTCCTTAACAGTTTTACCTTTTAAAACCTCACTCATTACTGACGCACTAGAACAACAAATTGAACATCCAGTACCTTCGTGACGAATTCCAGTAATTCGATCGTTTTCGATTTTTGCTTGAATTGTTACGTCATCACCACAAGAAGGATTCTTAAGTCTAAGGTTTACATAACCTTCATCTTCTTTTAAACCTTTATTTCTTGGTGATTTGTAATGTTCCATTATTACTTGGCGATATAAATCGTTTATTGAATTCATATTAACCACTCCTTAAAGTAATCAGTTGCTGCATTGATTGCCTCAACTAATTTTTTTGCATCATCAAGTGTATTATATATATAAAAGCTTGCACGAACTGTTCCCATACACCCTAAGTGATGAGTGATGAGTTGAGCACAGTGATGACCCGCTCTAATACAAATATTATAACTTGATAAGAAAGTCGCTACATCATGTGGATGAACACCTTTAATATTAAATGTTACTATTCCACTTTCTGGGTTTTTAGTATATAGTTCAACTAAAGGATTATCTTTTATTTGTTCAACAACATATTGAGCTAAGTTTGTAGAATGTTCATGAACATTATCTAATCCTAAGTTAGATAAGTACTCAATGGCTTTTTTAAAAGCTATTACACCTTCAATATTTTGGGTACCAGCTTCAAATTTCTCTGGTGCATCTTTATATGTAGATGAATATTTTTCAACACCATCATTCATATCACCACCAAATTCAGCTGGATTCAGCGAATTAAGAAGTTTGTATTTTCCATATAAAATACCAGTTCCAGTAGGAGCCATCATTTTGTGACCCGAAAATGCTAAGAAATCAATATCTAAATCTTTAACATCTACTTTCATATGTGGCACTGATTGGGCACCATCTAAAATAACGATTGCACCTACTTCATGCGCAAGGCGTGCAATTTCTTTAACAGGAGAAATCACACCAAGCACATTGGAAACATGTGTCAATGCAACAATTTTAGTCTTTTCATTTAAACATTTCTTAAAATTTTCAACTGTAATTTGATTATTTTCATTTAAATCGACAAAAACAAGTTTTGCTTTCTTTTTTGAAGCAATATTTTGCCATGGCATAATCAAACTATGATGATCTAAAACAGAAACAATTATTTCATCATTTTCGCTAATTCTGTCTTCTAACATATAAGCTAGTTTATTAATACCATCAGTTGTCCCTTTGGTGTAAACAACCTCTTCTGGTTTTGAATTAATGAATTTCGCAACTACATTTCTCAATTCTTCATATTCATTAGTTGCAATACCACTTAAATCATAAACGCCTCGATGAATATTAACACCATACTTTGTGTAATATTCATTAATTTTATCAATTACAATTTGGGGTTTAATTGAAGTAGCTGCAGAATCTAAATAAACTAAATCTTTATTTGATTCAAGAAGTGGAAAATCACTACGCTTTACTTCAAGCATAAAATCACCTACTTTAATAAATTTGCAAATTTTTTATAAATAACTTCTTGTAAGTTTTCGTTTTTAATTTTTTCAATAATTGGTTGGATAAAACCTAACACAACAATTTCATGAGCTTGTTCTTCTGGTAAACCTCTACTCATTAAATAAAATAATTCATCTTTATCAACAGAACCAATTGAACAACTATGAGATGCTATTACATCATATTCATCAATAAATAAATTTGGTTGTGCTTTAATTGATGATGAGGTAGATAAATTTAAACCTCTAGTAGATTGTTTTGCCTCACTTTGAGACATACCTTGTTTAATAAATGCATTATTATTTAAATTTAGTTTTGCATTATTTTTTCCAATAGCATATGTATCTAAAGAACTTACACTATGTTTTGCATAATGATTCATTTGAATATTTGAGTCAATATCTGAATCATTAATTCCTAAATAAACATTAATAATATTTACATTACTAGCTTCATCATTTAAGTTCACTTCAATATTACATCTATAATCAGCAGCAGTAAATGCAAGATTATAAATTTTTAAAGTTGCATTTCTTTGAAGATTAGCATTTAAAGTTATGTTTGAATTAAACAATAAAATTTCTAGATTTGCATTTTCTTCTAAAGAAATATTCATACAATTAATTGGTGTATCAAAGTCTTGATATATAACTTTTGATTCGTTTTTCCCTAAGTTAATCTCTTCACATTCATGCATAGGTGAAGTTTGAATTAAAACATCACTCATATTATTTGCCTCTTGAATTTGGATTAACTGCACATGTTCCTAAACTTACTTGTTTTTTAGTTGGTTCATCAACTAAGCCAAGCTCAAGTTTTAACCAATCATATCCTTCACGGTCAATTTTTTCAATAAGTTCATTAGCACCAGTTTTAACAACTTTACCATTCATTAAAACATGAACAACATCTGGTTTGATATAATCTAATAATCTTTCATAGTGTGTGATTACTAATGCACCAAATGTATCAGATTTCATATCATTAACATTTTCACCAACAATTCTTAATGCATCGACATCAAGACCAGAATCGATTTCATCAAGAATAGCGAATTTTGGTTGTAACATCTTCATTTGTAAAATTTCATTACGTTTCTTTTCTCCACCAGAGAAGCCAACGTTTACATATCTATGTGGAAGATCTTGATTCATTTTTAATTCTTTAGTTGCTTTATCAAGATTTTTAATAAATTTAAATAATGAAATATGTTCATCTTCAGTAAGTCTTGCTTGCATAGCTGTTTTAATAAAATCAGCATTAGTAACACCAGTAATCTCTGCAGGGTATTGCATTGCAAGGAATAAACCTTTTCTACTTCTTTCATCTACAGACATTTTTAATACATCTTCACCATCTAAAAGAATTTGTCCTTGAATTACTTCATATTTGTAATGTCCCATAATAGTTTGAGCTAAAGTAGATTTACCAGTACCATTTGGACCCATAATAACATGAATTTCTCCACTATTCATTTCAAGATTAACACCTTTTAAGATGACCTTATCTTCTACCTTTACCCATAAATCAACAATTTGTAATTTAGACATAATAATACCTCACATATTAAATTTTTACGAAAATAAAAAGTGCCATAATATTTAGGCAAAATCTTATTTTTTTACCTTTCTTATTATAGCACTTTTCACAGTTTTCTTCAATTGAATTACTTTTTTATTTTAATAGTAAATTTGATTCTAAAATTACATATATACACTTTACTTGATTTTCATATAAAGATACAATTACATTTTCACCTATTTTAATATTATCATCTAGTATAGTTTGTTTTATTTCACCGATAGCAAAAATTCCACTTTTCTTGTCATAATAAGAATCTACTTGATTTAATATTTTAAGAGTCAGTTTTTTGACTTTATTAAATCCATCCATCTTTAATTTTAATGATCCATCTTTAGCATCAGGCAAATGAAGTTTATTATTACGCCAAATAGAATATGGAGCACAACCAGAAAAACCTTTTACTTCTAATGTCTCATAATCAATATTTAAACCTGCACAAGTAGGACCAAGATTTACAAATATCTCATGTTCAATCTTTGGTTGAAATGCTCTTGATATTTTTGTATACGATACTTTCTCAATAGGTTTATATATATTACTTATTTCAAATAATACAGGTGTTTTAGGCTCTATATATGTTCCTTTTTTTAATTCATATACTGCACTAAATAAAAGTTCAGTTTCTTTTTGAAAATCTATAGTTGCTTTTTTGTTTTGTTTTTTTAAAATAAAGCTTGAATACCAACTTCCTCCTGCAAATATCAGCATTAACAAAACAAACACAATTATCCAAATTATTTTCACATCATTAGTAATTGCTACTCTAATCATTAATGCAATTGCTGCAGCAGCTATGATTGTATTCATAATTGGCATGAATAACTTTGGTTGATGCTTTTCAAAATCTTTTTCTAAATAATCTTTATTTTGTCTATTCATTTATTCCACCGTAATATTTACAATTGGGATTAAGAAAAATAATACCCAACACCATCTCCATGCATTTTCAAGTAGAAAACCACATGCAAAAAATCCACCAATAATTAGAAATGTCATAATTGATTTAAATACCTGTTTTTTTGATTTTTTAAATAAATCTAAAAAGCCTGACATAATTGGAGTTACAAAGAAAAGTGACCAACTCCAACTCCATCCACCTTCAATTAAGAATCCACATAAGAAGAAAGCCATTAATGATAATAAAAATAATATTCTTAAAAATTTAGATTTGATTTTATGTGTGGTAATTACCCAACCAGAACTGCTTGAATCTTCTCTTTTTGGAATATTAAAATTTATATTATATTTTTTTGCTTCTTCTTCGGTTAAATTCTCTAAATCAATTTCGAAAACTTCGCCATTTACTTCAATTGTTGTTTTCATATGCCCTCCTATATTTTTACAATTCTTGAAATTTTTGCTTTCTTGGATAATGATAATGTATTATTGTATTCAACTAATTCTACAACACAATCATCTCCAATTATTACAAATTCACCACTAACTTTATTTACCAAAACATTTTCAATATCAATTTTTGTTGCTGCTATTTCTTCTATATGTGATTTTGATAATACTGAGTTCCCTTTACGAAAAGCAATTGATTCTCCATATATATTTTTAAAAGATGAACCAGTTACATTTGCTTCAAATTCTTCACAATTGATATCACCATCGATATATACCGTTCCAGCAAAATTTGCGTTCTCAGCATCAATATTACCATGTGCAGTAAAACTTCCTGCGATAGATAATTTATCTACTTTTATATTTCCTGCTACAGTACAACGTCCAGCAACTTTGAAAGTCTTTGCAGTAACAGACTTTTCAAAATCTGCATTACCAGCTATTTTAATTTTTTCAGCTTTACAATCTTCCTTTATAGTAGCGCTCCCTGCTATTTTTAAGTTTCTATATGTTCCACCATTAACAGTTCCAACACCACGAATTCCTGAATCATCAATCATCTTTTAAACCTCCTTAACTTTAATCGCTATAAAACTTATTACATCTTGTATTTTTTCAACATTAATAATTTTTATTTTTGAATCAATTATTAAATTATCATCACTAATTAATATAAAATTTTTATTTTCTAAATTACATATATATACATTTTTATCATTTAATGTATTATTGTTAAAATTAATATTTAAGTAATCGTTCATGTCTATTACATCTTTATATTTACTAAATATATATATAAAAGCAAGTTCTGTAATTGTTAAATGTTTTCTATCAGATAAATAAGCTTTTAAGATAAATGGATCAATTTCATCAATTAACACAACCTGTCTAACATTAAAATTATGTTCTACATTATTGTCAGTAAACAATTTATTAATTTCTTGTAGTTCATATTTATCTTTTAATGACAATATTTGTTTAATTCGTGGAATAATTAACGACCTTTTAAAATATGTCTCTTGACCTGTTGAAACAGATTGTTTTATAAACCATTCGTCAGGTATTAATCCCTCTCTTTTCCATCGATATAATTGTCCATATGATATGTTCATTTCTTTTAATAAGTCTTTTTTCGATATCATAGTACACCTCACACACTAATTATAACATAACATTGTTACGTTGTCAATATAGATAATAAAACAATGTAAAAAAATAAGACTGTCTATACAGTCTTATTCTACTATAATTGTCTTAGCCCAATCTTCATATTGGTTTTCAAGTTTGCTATAATCTTTACTTCTACAACCAAAATTAATTGTATAATAATGATTATCTCCTTCTAATGTTACTAGGTAATAACTAAAGCTATCACCATCAACTTCAGATGTATACTTTGCATAAAAGTACTTTTGTCCTTCAGAAGTAACTCCTTCTTTAATTGTAGAGGATTTATTGTTTAATTTTAAAACAGCATTGATATAGCCTTTTAAACTATTAATTCCTGTACCAATAAATAAACTTTTATCTTCTCTGTTAGCTGCAAAAAATGATTTTTCAGATAAATAAGCTACTTGAAAACCTAAATATTCTTTTTCATGAAAATCATCATTTAATGTTACAGTTATGCCGTGTGATTTAAATACTTTATCTTTTGGTGGAAAAAGTTTTCCACTTGTTATTAAATATCCAAACACTATACCAATAATTGCACCAACAATTCCAAGTATAGTCTTTTTAGTATTGTTTGGTTGTTTTGGCTTGTTTTCAACAACTTGAGTGTTTTTATTTTCTTCTAGTTTATCTAATTCTTCAAATCTGTTAGGTGTGTTTTCCATATTACCTCCTAAAAAAGAAAGGGTTATATTATTATCATATAACCCTATTTTGTTTATTATTCAGAAAAGTCCATCTTTAACATTCTTTGATAATTCTTATAACGTTTTTGAGCTTCTTTCTTGTTGATTGCAAGTAATTCATCAGCTTGTTCTTTATTGATAGTCTTTAATTGAGCATAACGAGTTTCACTCATTAGGTAATCATCATATAAATCCCAGTTTGGTTCTTTAGAATCAACTACTAATGGGTTCTTACCTTGTTCAGCAAGTCTTGGATCATAACGTAATAATGTCCAATAACCACATTCAACAGCAAGTTTAGCTTGTTCTTGTGATTTACTCATACCACGTTTTAAACCATGGTTGATACATGGAGCATAAGCAATGATTAGAGATGGTCCATGATAGCTTTCTGCTTCTTTCATAGCTTTTAATAATTGAGCTTGGCTAGCACCATGAGCTACATATGCAACATATACATGTCCATAACTCATAGCAATTGCTGCTAAGTCTTTTTTCTTACCATGTTTACCAGTTGCAGTAAACTTAGCGATAGAAGCTGTTGGAGAAGATTTAGAAGATTGTCCACCAGTGTTAGAATAAACTTCTGTATCTAATACTAAGATATTTACATCTTCACCGTTAGCAATAACGTGGTCTAATCCTCCGTAACCGATGTCATAAGCCCATCCGTCACCACCAAAGATCCATTGAGAACTCTTAGTTAAGTAGTTCTTTAATCCAAGGATTTCTTTAGCACATTCGCAATCTTTACCTTCTAGTAATGGCACTAATTCGTTTTTGATTTCTTTAGTTACTTGACCATCTTCACGGTTAGCTAACCATTTTTCAAATAATACTTTTACTTGTTCATCACAAACACCATTTTGAAGAGCACCTTCCATAACTTGTGCAATGTGGTCTCTTAAAGCAGTATCTGCAGCTTTCATACCAAATCCGAATTCAGCATTGTCTTCGAATAATGAGTTAGCCCAAGCTGGTCCATGACCATCTTTATTTGTTGTATATGGGCTAGCTGGGAAGCTTCCACCATAGATTGAAGAACATCCAGTAGCATTTGCAACTACCATACGATCACCAAATAATTGAGTAACTAATTTAACATATGGAGTTTCACCACATCCACCACATGCTCCTGAGAATTCAAATAATGGTTGAGCAAATTGGCTATTTTTAGCGTTAGAGAATTTATCTACTAATGCATCTTTATAAGAAACGTTGTTGAAGAAGTAAGAAGCTTGTTCTTGTTCACCAGCTTTAAGAGCTTCTTCAATAGGTACCATAGTAAGTGCTTTACCTTTTGGAGCTGGACATTGGTTAACACAAACTTCACATCCTGTACAGTCAAGAGCAGAAATTTGTAATGAATATTTTAATCCTTCTAATCCTTTTCCAACTGGTTTTAATGTTTGAACACCTTTTGGAGCGTTAGCCATTTCTTCTTCAGTAGCAAGGAATGGACGAACTACAGCGTGTGGACAAACAAATGCACATTGGTTACATTGGATACAGTTTTCTGAATTCCATTGTGGAACGAAGTTAGCAATACCACGTTTTTCATATTGAGTAGTACCAGCAGGCATTGTACCATCTTCATAACCAGTAAATGCAGAAACAGGTAAATCATAACCTTTAACAGCATTAACTTCATCAGCAATTGTACGTACGAAATGTGGACGAGATTCGTCAACAGCTTTTTTAGCAACACGAAGTTTAGCCCATGCTGGATCAACAGCAACTTCAACTAAACCTTGAGCACCACGATCGATTGCTTGATAGTTCATTTCAACGATTGCTTCACCTTTACGGCTATAAGCTTTATATGCATATTTTTTCATTAAATCTTGTGCAGTTTCATAAGGCATGATTTGAGGATTTAATTTAAAGAATGCAGATTGTAAAATTGTATTAGTACGGTTTCCTAATCCGATTTCACGAGCTAGGTGAACAGCATCAATAATAAAGAATTTAGCATGTTTTTCAGCTAATTGTTTTTTGAATGCATTTGGAAGAGTTTTAACTAGTTCTTCAGCAGAGTGAACAGTATTTAATAAGAATGTTCCTCCATCTTTTAAGCATCCTAACATATCATATTTTTCAACATATGATTCTAAGCTGCAGCTAACGAAGTTAGCTTGGTTAACTAAGTAAGGTGATTTAATTGGTTTTGGACCAAAACGTAAGTGTGAACGAGTTACACCACCTGATTTTTTAGAGTCATATGCAAAGTATGCTTGAGCATATAAGTCAGTATTATCACCAATAATTTTAATTGTATTTTTGTTAGCACCAACAGTACCATCAGAACCTAAACCGAAGAATACTAATTCAGATACTTCTTCGTTAATACGAACTTCTGGTCCAACTGGAATACTTAAATTTGTAACGTCATCGTTAATACCTACTGTAAATCCATCATGACCTTTTTTAGCTAAATGTTTGAATACAGCGATCATTTGAGCTGGAGTAGTATCTCTTGAAGATAAACCGAATCTACCACCAATGATGAATGGAGCGCCTTTAACACCATAATATACGCTCTTAACATCTAAGTATAGTGGTTCACCAGCACATCCTGGTTCTTTAGTTCTGTCTAATACAGCAATACGTTTAACAGTTGCAGGAACAACACTTAATAAGTATTCTTTAGAGAATGGACGATATAAGTGAACTGTTACGCAACCAACTTTTTTGCCTTGAGCATTTAAGTAATCAACAGCTTCTTTGATAGTTTCAGTAACTGAACCCATAGCGATGATAACATCTGTAGCATCTTCAGCACCATAATATACAAATGGAGCATAGTAACGTCCAGTAGCTTCTGAAATACCTTTCATATATTTTGCAACAATTGCAGGAACTGCTTCATAATATTTGTTTTGAATTTCTCTAGTTTGGAAATATACGTCATCATTTTGAGCAGTACCGCGAGTTACAGGATTAGCAAAGTGTAATGCTTTTTCACGGAATCTCTTAACTGCATCCCAGTTTAATAAGTTTCTATAAACATCATAATCCATAACTTCTACTTTTTGGATTTCATGAGATGTTCTAAATCCATCGAAGAAATGAACAAATGGAACACTAGATTCAATAGCTGCTAAGTGAGCAACACCACCTAAGTCCATAACTTCTTGAACACTTGATGTAGCAAGCATCGCAAAACCAGTTTGACGAGCAGCCATAACGTCTTGGTGATCACCGAAGATTGATAAAGATTGTGCAGCTAATGCACGTGCAGATACGTGAATAACACCTGGTAATAATTCACCTGCGATTTTGTACATGTTAGGAACTTTTAATAATAAACCTTGGCTGGCAGTAAATGTAGTAGTTAATGCACCAGCTTGTAATGAACCGTGTACTGAACCTGCAGCACCAGCTTCTGATTGCATTTCAACAACTTTTACTTGAGTTCCAAATAAATTCTTCTTTCCTTGAGATGACCATAAATCTACATTTTCGGCCATTGGAGAAGAAGGTGTAATTGGATAAATACCTGCAACTTCAGTAAACGCATAGGCTGTATGAGCTGCAGCTTGGTTCCCATCCATAGATTGGAAAACTTTTTTTGACATAAATAAAACTCCTCCTAGTTATTTTTATTTTACGACTTATTATATCACAACATCTATTTTTTTGCTAATTAAATATCTTACAAATTTATTTTAAGATGTTTTTTCTCTTTTGTCGAAAAAAGTTGCTTTGTGAAATTTTCCTATTTAACAGTGGTTTTGAAAGATATTTTGTATATTATTTGAATACTTGAGAATAATAAAATTAGGAGTTGTATTTATGAAACTATCAAGCTTTTATCCAAATATTATTAATGATTTTGAAGTTAACTTTATTACTGTTAATATTAATGATATTAAGAAAAATACAATATTCATTAATATGAATAATGACAATATTTTCGATATTCCAAAGCATCTTAAAAACAGTATTTTGATTGTATCGGAATACCCTATTTTAGACAATACATTCCTTTATATAAAAACAGAAAATATTATAACTGAGCTTGCTCATATATATAACATTTATTATAAATTAGAAGATTCAAAATATAAATTAATTGGAATCTTAAATGATGATTTTTTTAATTATGAAAAAATACTTACTGATCTTTTTAATAAGCACAAGCAAATTAAAATAACATTTATTAAAGAATATTATGATATCGATAAACTTTATACTTTTTTAAGTAATTGTAATAAAAAGGAATATCATTATATCTTTTGGATATTTCATTCTTCTGAACTAAATGATATAAAAGGAATTCTAAAATTTGATTACATTTTATTGTCTAAATCATCTTATAGCACATCATTTAAGTCCCTTATCAAAATAGATAGTTATGTTAAATCAAACGGAGTTTTTTTAGCAAATTATGATGACTTTGACGATTTAGTTCATTTAAATAATTGTATTAGTGTTAGTTACAATTCTAATGGCATATATAATTTAGCTAATGTTTCAATTCATAATAAAATAATTACTGGCACATTATATAAAAATGAAATGGAAATAAGCGAAGTATTGTTTTGTTTGAATAATTTTGATTATATATATTTTATCATTTCTTTGTTTGCATTATTCGATAATGAGTTTCAAACAGTTGATTTTGTTAATATATTTTTCTCCAAATATATATTATAAAAGAGGTTCAAAATGAACCTCTTTATTTTTTTATTACGTTATATACATCTTTTTTAGATATATGTCTATCAAGTGCTACTTGTTTAATTGCGTCTTTATCAGTAAAGCCCTTTTCAATATAATGATTGTAATGTTCTATTAGAGATAAATCATTTAATTCAACAAGTTCATCTGTCTCAGGATTTGCATTACCTTCAATAATTAAAACCATTTCACCTTTTAATGAATCAGCAATTTCTAACAATTCTTTTGGCTTACCTCTTAAATACTCTTCATGTTTCTTGGTTAGTTCTCTGGCTAACACAATATCACGATTAGTAAAGAGTTCATCTAAGATTGATAATGTTTCCACAATACGATGTGGTGATTCATACATGATGATTGTTTCTTCTTTATTATATAATTTTTTAAGTTCTTGTTTTCTTTTGGCTTTTTTACTATTTAAAAAGCCCGCAAAATAAAACGAATGGGCTGGGATTCCTGATGCTATTAAAGCTGTAAGACCGGCAGTAGCACCTGGAATAGAAACAACATCAATATCATTATCAACAGCTTCCTTTACTACAACCCAACCTGGATCCGATATAATTGGAAGTCCTGCATCACTGATAATTGCGACATTCAAACCATCTTTTATCTTTTGAATGATTTCGTGACTAATTTCAT
This sequence comes from Bacilli bacterium, assembly GCA_045652765.1. Taxonomy (GTDB): domain Bacteria; phylum Bacillota_I; class Bacilli_A; order ML615J-28; family CAG-313; genus UBA1231. The sequence continues at coordinate 19,762 of JAZOLG010000029.1, read as the reverse complement.
TTTCATTGAATAAATGTACACTCTTTAACTTAGTTGTTATCTCGTAATGATTTAACAATTTAAAAGATGTTCTAGTGTCTTCACAATATATTATATCAACCATTTTGAGTGTATTAATAGCACGAAAAGTAATGTCTTCCAAATTACCAATCGGAGTACCAACTAAATATAATTTTGCATCATTATTATCAAAACTTTTTTGTCTTTTCATATTTATTACTCCTGTTTGTAATTAAATATTCTAAGGATTTCTTTCGTATATGTTCCATTTAAATTATGAACATATAGTGGTGGTAATATTTTTAAACCACCTTGTTTCTTGCTTTTCTTACCTTCAATTAGTACAGCTAGACTATGTGTACTATTCTTCTTTGGATAAACAAATCTGATTCTTTTTGGTTCAATGTTATATTTTCTAAAAACTTCTAAAATATCCATTAATCTTTCAGTTCTATGAACCATTGCGAAAGTACCATTGTCTTTTAAAAGTTTTCTAACACAGTCTAATAATTCATCTAAATTTAACGTTATTTCATGACGAGCTAATGTCAAATAATCGTTTTTATTAATATTACTTTCTTCTTTATGTTTAAAGTATGGTGGATTACAAGTTATTACATCGTATTTAGATACGCCTATCTTTTTATGTAATGTTCTTACATCATCGTTGATTATTGTTATTTGTTCCTCTAAATTATTTAATTTTACACTTCTTGCTGCTAAATCTGCAAGTTGTTCTTGTATTTCAACGCCATCAATTGGCGCTTTTGTACGCAGTGATAAAAATAAAGGTATTGGTCCATTTCCTGTACCAATATCCAATATTCTTTTATCTTGAGGATTTATTGTAACAAAGTCGCCTAACAAACTAGAATCAAGCGAGAAATGAAACATGTCAGGACACTGAATAATTTTTATTCCGTCATATCCTAATAGATCATTTATTACTTCTATCATTATTTATCTTTTCTAGGTACAACTTGTACTTGTTCAGCGTAATACGCAACAGGCATCGCATCAGGAGACTCTTGGGCTCTGACTATTTGTTTAACATAGTCTACACCTACAACTTTACAATAATCACAATTTGGTGTTTTTACATATGTACCAATAGCTGGTACAATTTCACGAAGTTCTTGATATAATCCATTTTCATAAGCAATACAACACATAAGTTTTCCACAGATACCACTAATCTTATTATTATTCAAACTCATTGATTGATCTTTTGCCATTTTCATTGTAACAACATCGAAATTCTTTAGAAAACTGCGACAACATATTTCTCTTCCACAACCACCAAGTCCACCAATTAATCTTGCACCTTCACGTGTACCGATTTGTCGAAGTTCAACTCGTAATTTAAATTGTGGAGTTAGTTGTTTTAAAAGCTCTCTAAAATCTACACGATCATCTGCAGTATAATAAAAAATAATTTTTGTACGATCAAATGTGTATTCAGCTTGAAGCGGCTTCATATCAAGATCTAATTTAACTACTTCACTTTTAAATATTCTAAAAGCTTCTTCAGCTTCTTTATTATTTTTTTCTTCAATAAGCAAATCTTCTTCCTTTGCTTTTCTTAATACTTCTTTAAGTTCTGTTTCAAATTGACTTTCATCAATTTCTTTATTACCAACAATAACTTTACCAAGTTCAACACCACGAACAGTTTCAACAATAGCGTAATCTCCTGGTTGGAATTTTATATTTAATGGTTTGAAATAATATATGCGTCCCATTCCTTTAAACTGTACGCCTACTACTTCTATCATGTTTTCACCACCTTTATAGTTTTTGTAATAATCCTGCTAATACTAAATCAATATTAACCTTAGCGTTAATTTTTTCAATACTTAAATTTATTTCATCAATTTGATTTGCAATTTTAAATGTATCAGTATCTTGATAAGTATCACTATCAATTAAGTTAGTAAAATAATTGCATTCATTTTTTTCAATAAATCTAATTTCTTCTCTTTTATATAGTGTGAATATTTCTAATAACCAATGAGCTGCTTCACTAGAGTCTATTAGTTTTTTATTTAAGAAATATTCAACATATATATCTTTTTTATTTTGTTTAGCCATAATCAATTTTTTAAATAAATCAATAACATTAATGATTGTTCCATTTTTTAAGGCTTCTTTAGATTCATCAAAACTACCGAATAATTCTGATAATATATATGCTACATCTTTTTCAATACCATCATTTTGTAAGTTCTTAACAAGTATTGATTTATTAATTCTTTTAAATCTTATAAGTTGCGTTCTTGAAGTAATTGTTTCAAGCAAAACATTACTATTTTCAGTTAACAATATTAAATAGTTATTTGGATAAGGTTCTTCTAAAAATTTTAAAAGAGCATTAGCAGATGAACGATTCATTTTTTCTGCTTCTTCAATTATATATATTTTATTTAATTCAGTAAGTGAAGTCATGGAACCTTCGTGAATAATGCTATTTATTTGATCTTTTCTTACAACTCCTTGAACAGGAGAAATCATCATTACATTTGTATGTGTTCCATTGTCAACGCGTTTGCAATTAGCACATTTGTTACATGGTTTTGATTCTTCTAAACAAAGTAATTTTTTCGCAAAATAAAGAGCCACTTCTTTTAGTCCACTACCACGTTCTCCTTCAAAAATGTATGCATGGCTAATTTGATTTTTCTTAAAACTATTATCAATTAAATTTATAACTTCTTTTTGATAATCAATAATGTTCATTAGAATCCTCTTTCTTTAATAAAGTTTATAATAATATCATTAACAGCTTTACATTCTTCTTCAATTGTAACATTGCCGTTAACTATTTTTACACGATCTTTAAATCTTTCAGCTAACATTAAATAGCCATTATATACTTTTTCATGAAATTCTAATTTTTCATGTTCTAATCTATCTAATTCTTTTTGGTGTGATTTTCTTTGTAGACCAACTTTAGGATCAACCAATAAATATATTGTTAAATGTGGCATAAATCCTTCTGTTGCGAAAAGGTTCATATTATAAACCTCGTCAACACCAAGTCCTCTTGCTATTCCTTGATAAGTTAATGATGAATCAATAAATCTGTCACAAATAACAATTTTCCCTTCTTCTAAAGCAGGAAAAACAGTTTCTTTTAAGTGTTGTCTTCTGCTTGCTGCATAAAGTAATGCTTCAGTTTTATCATCCATTGCAATATTATCATTGTCAAGAATTACTTCTCTTATTTTTTCTGCAACATAACTGCCGCCTGGTTCTCTCGAATAGCTTACATCAATATCAAGCTTAGCCAATTCATTCTTTAATGATGTTATTACTGTTGATTTACCAGAACCATCATTTCCTTCTATTGTTATAAACAAACCTTTCATTTAATCTTACCTCACATTATATTTATTATATCATAAATATTCGATTTAATCATTCTTTTTATTAATTATTGATAATACTATTCCTTCATGAACAGTTATGGTAGACTCGCTTCCTATAAATTCATTATCAATACCTAATGGAAATAAACTAGTAATTTGTTGTTTTGTTAATTCATATTTTAAATTATTTATAGTAATTATCGATTTATCACTTAAACTAAATAATGATATATAACCTTTTAATTCTTTATTATATATATGTGTACCAACAGTTAACACTTCAACTATGGTATTTTGATCGTAAAGTTTAGCAATAATATTTTTAGTAGCTATATTAGCAAGGATTTGAATATTAGCTATTGAATGTTCAATTCTTCCGCCAAGTGAACCATATATTTCAAATTCCTTATATCCTCTTTTAATACCTTCTAAAATAGCAATATATAAATCAGTTTCATCTTTTTCTTTTGGAAGGGTAACTATATTAATATTACATGGAATATCGTCAATAGAATCAAAATCACCAACTAGCAAATCAACTTCTATATTTAGTTGTTTTGCATATATATAACCTGCATCAGCACATATTAATAAATCATCTTTATTCTTAATAATATTTTCATTTTGAAAGTTACCTGCACCAATAATAATACATTTCATATTTTTTGTCCTCTTTTACTTATTATACTAAATTTACGATTAAAAGTCTAATAATATATTTATATAAAAAAATGTCAGTTCAATTGAACTGACATTTATCTTATTCCTCTTCTTGTTCTAAAAAATCATTTAAAGCGTCTTGAATTAATTCCCACTCTTCTTCTGTTTCAATAGGTTCAATTTCGCCTTCGCCATTTTCTTTTTCAACATAAGATGCGGCTGCAACTAAGCCTGTTTCATCACCAACTGGTTGAAACACAACATATTTTTTTCCTGTTGCTTCCGAATCAAATGTGAAAATTATTTCACAAAGAGTTTCTTGGCCATCGCCATCTTTAATAAGTAATTGATTTGATTTTAATTCAACCATGTTACTACCTATTCACAATGAGGACAATTTTCACAATCTTCTTCTTCACAACCATCACATTCTTCAACGTATGATTTGAACACCTCTTCTAACATTGTCCATTCATCTTCTTCTTCTACAGGTTCTAATTCATCAAAAAATTCACCCTTAGGTTTAAATGAAGCTACACCAACTACAACATTTCCGTTTTCGTCTTTTTCATCAAGAGCATTAAAGAAAACATAATTTTTTCCATTTTCTTCACATTCATATGTGAAAATTACTTCACATAATGTTTCGTTGCCTTCTTCATCAATAAATACAAATTGATTATCTTTTACTTCTGACATTCTATTTCTCCTTTTAGTTTTCTAAGAATGCTTTATATGCAAGATACGCTTCATATACATCAGCTTTTGAAACAATTTCCATAGGTGCATGCATATTAAGAACAGCAACTCCAGCATCAACTACATTCATATTATAATTACCTAGGATATAAGCGATAGTACCGCCTCCACCTTGGTCAACTTTTCCAAGTTCAGCAGTTTGGAAATGAACGTTACTATCATCCATTACTTTTCTAACCCAAGCAAAGTATTCTGGATTTGCATCGTTTGATCCACTCTTACCACCACGACCAGTAAATTTATTAAATACAATTCCATTTCCTAAATATGCGGCATTTTTTGGATCATTTACATGTGCAAATAATGGATCAAATCCTGCACTTACATCACTTGATAACATTTTAGTGTTTTCAAATGCTGTTCTAAGCGCAAGTAAAGATGTTTCTCCTTGAAGAGCAAGTAATTTTAAAATTGCATTTTCGAAGAATAAAGATTGAGCACCAGTTGCGCCTACAGAACCAATTTCTTCTTTATCAACTAAAATACAGCAACTTGTATATTCAGATACTTTAGCATCTAATACAGCTTTTAATGAAGTATATGCGCATACTCTATCATCATGTCCGTAACCTGCAACCATACTTCTATCTAGTCCATAATCTCTAGCTTTACCAGCAGGAACTATTTCAAGTTCAGCAGATAAGAAATCTTCTTCTTCAATATCATATTTTTCTTTAAGCATTTTTAATACATTTGCTTTAACAGGTTCTTTTTCTTCACCAGTTAATGGCATACTACCGATAGTTATGTCTAAGTCTTCCCCTTCAATTACTTTACCAGCAGGTTTTTGTAATTGATCTTGTGATAAATGAATTAATAAATCTGAAATACCAACTACTGGATCTTTGCAGCATTCACCAATAGAAACTTTAACTGTTGTTCCGTCTTTTTTACAAACAACCCCGTGAATTGCTAGTGGAACTGTTACCCATTGATACTTTTTAACACCACCATAATAGTGTGTATCAAGTAAGGCAAAACCATTTCTTTCGTAAAGTGGGTTTTGTTTAATATCAAGTCTTGGTGAATCGATGTGTGCACCTAATACTCTAATACCATCTACAACTGGTTTTTCACCAACTTTGAATAAAACAATATTTTTATTCATATTAACTAAATAAAATTTATCACCTGGTTTTGCTGTTTTAGCTAAAGCTAAATTAATATAACCATTTTCTTCAGCAATTTTGATTGTTTCATCAACACATAATCTTTCAGTTTTACCATTAGATATATATTCTTTATATCCTTCATTAAAATCCATAATAGCAGTCACTTTTTCAGGACTAGCATTTTTCCAAATGTTTTTTGCGTACATATATATATTCCTCCTATTGTCTTTCTTTACGTCCAAAATAATATTCAATTTCTTCTTTTATATTTCCAGGAATTTCTTGTTCAACTGGGAATACTTTTGATGAAATTAACCTTTCAGCAAAACTTGCAATAAAATCACAAGTCTTATAATAATTATCTTCTTCTAAGAAATCTATAACATCTCTTCTTGAGTGTATTTGTGCACCACCTTGTGGAGCAAGTCTAGCAAAAGATAATCCAGGGACTCCATTATCAGCAAAAACTGTTGAGTCTGATGAATAAACACCTTGTCTTGGCTCAATTGCGAAACCTTTTTCACATCCTAAATATTTAATAAAGTTAACTAATGATATATTTGATGAACAACATGCAATATCGAAACCAATTGTGACACCAATCATATCTATATTAATGCATAATTTATAATCTTTTAAATCTTCTTTATGTTGTTCACAATATGCTTTAGAACCAAGTAAACCCATTTCTTCACTTCCACACCAAATAAACTTAAGTGTACGTTCAGGTTTATGTTCGTTAAAATATGCAAGAAGTTGCATTATACCAGTTGAACCAGTTGCATTATCAAATGCTCCTTTAGAATAACTTACTGAATCAAAGTGAGCTGTAAAAGCAATTACTTCATTTGGGAATTTTGTTCCTTCAATAGTTGCTACTACATTATGTGAATCGTTTTGAAGTTCATCTTCAATCATTATAACATGTGCTTTCTTTGGCTTAGCGCGTAGTACTTGTTCAGCATCTTTCATTCTAATACAAACAGCAGGAATTTTACCATGTTTGTAATTTCTTTCACGATACATATATGGATCTAAATCAACATTTTCATTTTCCTCATATACACTACCACAACACAAAATTAAAGCTGACGCTTCTTTTTCTACTAAAGTTTTATATATTTTAGGATTTACAAGTTTCGAATGTATCAAACAAACTTTACCTTTAACATCTTGAATAAGTGCATCTTGCGCTGATGTTATATATGTAAATTCACCTGTGACACCTTCTTCTGATGTAGATGATGACATACCAACACCAACACACTCAACTTCTAAATCTGGTTCAATAAATTTGACACTTGCTTTTTTTATGTCACATCCATCTACTTTAAAAGATTCAATTACTGCAGGTACACCAAGTGATTCACATTCAGCTTTTAAAATTTCAGCCGCTTGTAATTCTTCCTTAGAACCTCCAGTTCTTACAAAATATAGTTTATTTAATAATTCAAAACTCTTGTAACTCATAAAACTATTTTCCTCCATTTTATATTAATATATCACATTTCAAACTATTAATACAAGAAAATAGCATTAAAAAATTAAAAGGCGAATATTTTATTCGCCTTTCTTTTATATTATTTTTTAATAGATTGAATATTTAATGTTTCACCATTAATAGTATAAGTAATATTTACTTTTGAATCTTTAACAACATTTGTTAAATCATACATTCCATCAACTGGCCATTGTTCTAAGTTTTCGGCTTGAATTTGATAAGTAATATCATATTGAGTTAATAATGTTTGAGATATATATTCCCAAATACATGCTGTTAAGAATTCAAACCAACGATCATTATCTCTAATAACTTGTGGGCAGTTTTTAGCTGGATAAAAATCATAGTGTTGTTTCATATTTAACATACCTAAATCATATGTTTTTAATAAATGACCGATAAGTCTAGCATCATTTAAGAAACAAGCTTCAAAGTTGCCATCTGCATTAACACACATTTCGATACCAATACCATTTAAGTTTCCGCCACCTTCTGTTCTTCCATCCGTAGCATGCCATAATGTTACTGTATCTTCATAACTTTGATAAATTCCAAAATCATCAACAGTGTAAGTCCAAGATGCTTCACGACCACCACCAATATATGCGCTATTCCATTGATTTTGCGCTAATCTTTCTGCATCTACACCAACAGTACTTAATCCTGAATCATGTACTACTATCCATAATACATTTTCTTCGTTAGGGATGACATACCCAGGATATACTTTTTGATCTAAAACAGATTGTGATACATCAGGTCTATTTTTATAAGTATAGAATGTTTCTTTTAAATCATCTTCAACATTAATGAATAGATCTTTATTAAGAACTGCTAATGTTCCATCATACATAAACATATAATCACGAGAGTTAGCATATATTGTTTGTAAGAATGTTTTTACATAATCTAAATCTGTGATATTTGATGGTCTTGAGTCTAATTCTACTGGAACAGTTACAATTTTATACGCTGATTGTGGAAACATGATTTCAGCCATAAGTCTTACTGTCTTGGCTTCTTTTGGTAAATGTAGTGTTTCAAAATCATAAATTAAATATGGATCTTCTGCAACCCATCTAATTCTTCCACCAAAGTTAGGAAGTTCAGTAGGTAGTTTTAGTCCTTCAACTAGTTCATTATTTGCTAAAAACTCTTTAATATAAGTTTCAGCTCTTTCAACTCTTTCGTTGTAAGTAATTCCTAGTGAAGTAAAATGATAATCTTTTGTATAAATTTGTCCTTCACGTTCAACGATACATGTAATTGATGCGGGTGCGTCAAATTCATGATCGACTCTTTTTCCATCGTCTGTAATATATTCAGGATTATGTGATTTATATGTTATTACTGTATCAGTACTACCAAATTTCTTTGGTAAATTTAAGTCGCCAACTGCAAGACTTGGAACATATCCATCAACGTAATTAAATACACGTTCAAAAGCAGCTGATAAATCTTGAGATGGTTTTTCACCACAGACACATGATCCGTTTACAAATACATGTTCATGATTAGGGTCCAGTACACCACACTCACAGTAATCATTTTCATACTTGTGAACATGATCATCTTTATTACAACTAGTTATAAATATTAAGCATATAACAAATATTAATGTTATCCATTTAAATTTTTTCATATTTTTCTCCTCATATACCTTATTATAACATTTTTAATTAGTATATGTAAATAATTTGTTTATTTTTTTGTTTCTTGTCGAATTATATTTGTTGTACTATTTATTTTTTTTAATCGGCTGTAAATATCCATCAGCATATCCTTCTTCAAAAACACCAAATCCATATCCTGGAATGTAGTTATCCCAACTTCCTGTACCAGGTATAATACGTTCAGAATATAGTGCATAACTTCCATTACCATATAACGTAATTCCTGTCAGATGATTTATTACTAAATATCTTTCCAATAATCCCGCTATTTTTGTGTGTATTTCATATGACGAATTTACATAAGAATATATTTTACCGCCCTTACCAATATTAGGTTCGGCTTGTGGGTTAATTTCACTTAATCCATACTTAATATGTAAATCTGATTCAATTGAGTTGGTTGTTTGGTAAAAAGAAATTAATTCTTGGCCTTGTATACCACAAATAGTAGTATCTATATATATATCATAGCCAATGTATCCATCGATTTGTTCATTTATTTCTTTTGGTATTACTATTGTGAAGATATTATTTTCTTCACTAAATTCAATTTCATATTCAATATAATTATAATTTGTATAATATTCTTCATAATTTGCAACAACAATTTTTGAAATATTAGCTTTTATTTGTGGATCATCTACAGTGTCCCATTTAAACTTTACAGTTACAGATTTATCCGGGTTAATAATTTGTTCTAAAATAACTACATCAAGTAGTTGGCCACCGATAATACCATTTTTAATATATGCGCCTTTTGTTACAGCCTCACAAAGTGCATTGTATGACCAATAAGTTTCATCAAAGAATAATTGATCACTTACTTCATTGGTGTTTTTTCCCCAGTTTAATGTCATACCTGTTGGATTGTCTGAACGGAGGAAATTAAAATAGTCTAAAGAGTTTTGTGGATCGCCTAAATTCGCTAGTGCTAAATCGTATTTACCACAAAATATTTTATTATAAAAAACATCAGTCCATGTATTTCCTGTCCATAATGAAGTTTTAAGTTTTAATTTCCCTTGACAGTTATTAAAAGCTTTTTCAATCATTTCTGCAATCATTGCACCTTCGGAATTTAATTGTGCAGCAGTCATGAAAGCTATTTCAATATTAATTGTTTGATTTTCTTTATATATGCCCGCCGATATTAATTCTTCACATGCTGCTTTAAAGTATTTCATAGCAAGTTCAAAATTATAACCATATCCATCAGTATTCTCTATCACTGACTCAACAGCATATTTATGTTCCCATGTATGATTGAAATTAATTCCACTCATTGGATCAAATGTAACATTATCTGGGAAATAATTTCCCGTTGGTGTAGCATGTACAATTTTAGCAAGTTTTACCCTATCAATAGCGTAACTTAATCCTTTTAGAAAGTTATCATTACTCATAATAGGTTCACACTGCCAATAATCACTTTTATCTGTTTGAACAACCGAACCATTTTCACCAAATAATTCTTCCCATACTTCTTGAGTACAAGAATTTACTTTTAGTTGATTAGTTACAGTAGTTGATTTTACCAATACTTTTATTAAATCATCATAATAAGATACATTTGAGATATAAGAAATAGGGAGCGACATTTGATCTAAATGACCATTTAAAAACTGATATAAAAATGCGTCAGTTGCAGTACCCAATTGATATTCAAACATATTAATAACAACACCTGGGAATTTATATCTTTCCCCTGTATCTATTAATTGATTTTTTACGTAAATTATTTTGTTGTCATCTGTAATTTCCTCAATTACATAGTAACCTGTTGATAAACTTGTATCAATAGGGGTTAAATTAAGATTTGGTATTGGTTTGCCATAATTTTGAATACCTCCGATTAATACTAAGAATGTTTCCGGAAGTGGTGTATACATATTTGAAAGTAGTGCTTCCATAGCATCATATGTATTACATTGTTCGTTAAATTCAACTTGGATATACCATTTACCTTCTCTATTAATAACATCATAGCCAACTTCATCCCACAATTGTTCTAATTGTTGTGGAGTTAGTTCTTCTTTGGTTGAATTGTAATATTCTTTCAAACCTTTTATTGTGTAATTACCTTCAATTAGTTCTTTATTAAAATTTAATCTATTATGTTGATTATATATATGTTTTAATACTGTTAAATAATCATCAGGTTCAACTTGCTTACCATTATATTTATTAAATTCAGTAATTTCAGAGTTAGTTGAATACTTTAATTCTTCATATACTTTAATTTCAAATTCAAAGATTGTTCCAAAATTTATATAATTACCTAGTCCATCTGTTGTTGGATTAATTAATCTTGGTAATTCTTTAGCGTTTGCACCATACCATTCATATCCATTTTTGTCATTATTCATTTTTTTATTCCAAAATCCATTATGGCTATATTGAAATGCATAAGTCATATCTGTTTCTAAATGTTTATTACTTATGTTGTATATATTAATATCTTTTAAGATAGATGTTATTCCTACATGATAATAATCGGGATAGCCATCTAATAACGTAATAAACTTAGCATATAGAGTGACGTTTTCAAGGGGTAAATCTGATGTAGTTTTTACTTTAGTATCAAATGAGCTTTCTAAATACCATCCATCAAATTCTCTTCCAGGAACAGCTGCTTTAGGCAATTCAGAAAAATCAGAAATTTTAAATGTTTTAATCTCTTCACCTGTTATGTATCCTTCGAACACTTCATATGTTATATTGTATATTTCTTCTTCCATAGAAGGATACAAATTCATATTCCCCAATACTTGATATGGAATTGTTGTTATTAATTCGTTTTCATGTAACCAGCCATTAATTTTGTATCCAGCAACCTCATAAAGGGGAACGTCATTTAATGATTCACCTTTTTCAATTTCTTCTCTAGACAAAACATTACCATTAATATCAAAAAAAGTTACAACATATATATTTGGTTCTGGATAGATTGTAGTTATATCAAACAAAATATTCCAAGAAGCAGATTCAATTGTCTTCCATTTTATATATGTTTCTACTTCTATCCATTCAAAATCAATTCTCTCATTTAGAGTCTCAAACCACTCTTTAACACTGTTTTGATAATTTAAATCTACTGCAAGTTCATAGGCTATCATACCTATATGTTTGTTTTTAGGTTTATTTAGTGTTTCAATTTCAATCAATTCATTCCACTCGCTATTTATTTTGTATACAATGTGAAGTGGTGTTGTAGAAAATTCTATTTCTGATGAGCCATTTTTTAAGAAGCTTAACGAAATTAATTTATACCATGTATTAGTTTCAAGAAATCTCCACATAATAAAATTGTCAACAATACTAATTTGTATTTCTTTAGTTTCATTTTGTTTTAAAAGATTAAGCCAATCATTTAATGAACCTTGATAATTATAATTTTTTACTAGTTCATATGGACTAGCAGTTTCTGTTCCATTTAAACATGATTCCCAGTTTTCATATGTACCATTAAAACCATTTAATTTAGCTTGTTCATAAGTCACAGATGTTTTTAAAGAGGCATCGTCTGGTTCGTCTTTTGGTATAGATATATATATAGTAATCCCAATACCTAAAAATAACAAAATACTCATTACAATAATTAGTGTTTTTTTCATAGTTACCTCCTTTTGTTTAGTTTATTATAACATATTTGTCTCTTTTTACAAGCGAAAAAAATAAATGTTTAATTTATGAAAGGTGTTTTATGCAAAAAGAAAGTGATATCATGAAAAGAAACATCAAAAAGCCTAACTTTAGTTTTGAAATTAGTGAAAACATTGATGTTAGTGAAAAAAGAATGTCGTTATTAAAATATGATGAATATATTTTAAGAGAATTACACAAGAAACAAAAAAAAGGAAACTAAATAGTTTCCTTTTTTTCATTATAATATACTTTCCACAAATATAAACCTTGTGGTGGCGCAACGTAAGGCGCATATTTTCTATCTCTTCCTTCTAAGACTTCTTTAATATACCCAGGTTCAAATTTTCCTTCACCGACTTTTAGCATTAACGCAATAATAATACGTACCATATTATACATAAAACCATTACCAATAATTCTAAATTCTAAAATACCATCTGTGACATTTAATTCAAATAACTCAATAGTTCGCACAGTGTTTTTTATAACATGGTTTTTGGAAAAAGATTTAAAATCATGAGTACCTACAATATATGTCATAGCTTCTTTGATTTTTTCAATATCGATACGATTATGAAAATAGTGGACATATTTTGATTTAAATGGTGAATATTCATTTATAGAAACATAGTAACGATATTCTTTTTTTACTGCAGAAATTCTAGAATGAAAATTATCGTCAACATATTCAACATCTTTTATATATATATTAGGGTAAACTTTTTTATTTGTAATCTTTTTTAGATTCTTTTCAGGAACTAGTTGTGGACTATCAAAATGAACAACTTGACCAAGTGAATGAACTCCTGCATCGGTTCTTCCCGCACTTTTAATTACTACTTCGGTTTTTAGTATTTCTGTTAAAGTTTTTTCTAACGTTTCTTGGACTGAATTATAACCTAGTTGTCGTTGAAAACCATGAAAACAACTTCCATCATATTGTACAATCATTTTATATCGCATTATATCACCCTATAAATAATTAGTCCTGATATTACTAAAACAAATAATATAAGCCATAAAATATCGCTAAATCTAATCTTTAATACATTTAATTTACTACGTTTTTCGCCTGGAATATAACCTCTAGATTCCATTGCTACAGCAAGATCTTCAGCTCTTTTGAATGAGACAATAAACATTGGTACTAATAAAGAGACAATTTGTACGATCTTTTCTTTAAGTTTTGACTCGCTAAAATCAACACCACGTGATGCTTGAGCTTTTAAAATTTTATCAGCTTCTAAAAAAAGTGTTGGTATAAATCTTAACGCAATAGATATCATCATCGTAAAAACACTTGTTTTAATATGTAGTTTTTCCAGTGGTGATAAAAGCGAATCTAATCCATTATTTAAATCTGTAGGTTTTGTAGTTAATGTTAAAACTGTTGTGAACATAATTAAAACTAATACTCGGTATATTATAAATGATCCATTTAAAAGCCCTTGACTATATATATAAATATTATAACTAGTTAATACTTTACCATATATTGGGTATTGTAATAAATAAATAATTCCACAAATTAAGATAATGAACCATATTATTCTAAATGGTAGATATCTCTTAATAAATATATATATTATTACTGCTGCAATACTAATTGCGATATTTATATATGTTAGTTTATTAGAAACAGTATAGAGAAGTTCACCTGATGTTGTAAATAATACTTGAAATGCAAAAGAAAACAACAGCAAGAAAACAATTTGTTTTAAACTACCTAAATATCTTCCAAGTGGTACTCTTGTTAAAAGTATCACTATAATAGCTAACAAGAAAAGCAAACTTAAAAGAATAAAATTATTTGTTGGCACAATAAATATTGATGCCATAAATAAAATTGTAATGATTATTTTAATTCTTGAGTCCATTCTATGTATTGGACTATTTGTATGATAATATTGACCAAAAGCTATCTTATTCATGTTCTGACTCCTTGATCATATTATGCAATTCTTCTAAAGTTAAAGGTAGTTTATTAAATTCTATTAAATTTTGTTCTTTTAGTTTTAAAGCTATCTTAGATATATATGGTAAATCTAAATTATAATATTCTAACTTTTTATAATTTTGAAATAATTCTTTAGTAGTTCCATCGTAAACTAGTTCGCCATTATTCAAGACCAGCGTTCTTTTTGTATAATTTGTTACAACATTCATATCATGAGTGATTAAGATTATTGTTTTATTAGTCGTATCATGAATATGCTTTAAAAGTTCTAATAATTCTTTTCTACCAACTGGATCTAGTCCAACGGTTGGTTCATCTAATATTAGAACATCTGGGTTAGACGCAAGTATTCCAGCAATTGCTACTTTCCTTTTTTGGCCACCACTTAAATTAAATGGTGATTTTTCAAATAATGATTCATCAACATTTAACTCTTTTAATGTTTTAATAGCTATTTCTTTTGCTTCTTCTTTTGTTTTGCCAAAATTCATTGGTCCAAACATTACATCTTTTAAAACAGTTTCTTCGAATAATTGATATTCTGGAAATTGGAATACAAGTCCAATTTGTTTTCTTATTTCTTTTAAATTTTTATTTTTTTGTTTTTTGGTTTTAATTTCATTATTTAAAATAGTAAGGTTTCCGGATGTTGGGATAATTAGTGCATTCATAAGTTGAACTAAAGTTGACTTGCCGCTTCCAGTGTGGCCTAATATAGAAATAAATTCTCCACTTTTAGAAATTGTTAAATTAATATTTTTTAAAGTTTCAAGTTTTGACTTAGCATCATAAGTAAAATTTACATTTCGAAAGTTAATTTCCATAGTGCTTCCTCAATGTCTTTATTTTCACCTTTTAAAATATTTATTAATTTTACACTTTCTAAAGTATCAAGTCCAGCTAGATTTAAAACATCAATATTTAATAAAACTTCTTTTGGTGTTCCTGTTAATACTAATACTCCATTATTTAATACTAATACCTTCTCACTGTATAAAGTTTCTTCAATGTTATGAGTAATGCTTATAATCGTTTTTAAGGCCGTTTTTTTGAGCATTTTCATCGTTTCGTTGATTTCTTTAACTCCAATGGGGTCTAGCATAGAAGTTGCTTCATCGAAAATAACACATTCAGTGTTCATTGCAAGAACACCGGCAATTGCTACTCTTTGTTTTTGACCACCACTTAAGTTCTCTGGATTACTTTCTAAGAATGAATCCATCTTTACAAGTTTTGAATACTCATCAATTAGTTCTAACATCTTAGTTCTTTCAATATTTTTATTTTCAAGACCAAATGCGATATCATCCTTTACAGTTACACCAACAAATTGATTATCTGGATTTTGAAATATAATTCCCATTTTATTACGAATACTTTGAATAGATGATTCATTCAGCAAGACATCATCTATATATATCTCACCGCTAGTTGGTTCAATTAATCCCATGATAAGTTTAGCAAGTGTTGACTTACCGCTACCATTGTGGCCAATTATTGATGTCATCTGTCCTGATTCAATAATAAATGAAACGTTTTTTAAAACATCCGATTCATTTGGATAATGAAAAGATACATTTTTAAATTCTATTTTCATATTATCACCTTATTATTTTAATACTATATATTTTACCATTAAATCAAGAATAATGCAAATAAATGAAAAAACAGAAAACAAATTGTTTTCTGTTTTAAGCTTTATATTCTATATTACCATTACTATTAAATGTTAATAAACCTTAACACTATATCCACATTCACATCACTTTTAATCATATAAATTATTAATTCTGAGATATTGATTATTTAAGAAATTATTTTCTACAGATTCAAACGAAGATAAATTATAATTATATATATTTATTTTTAGGTCTCATATATGTATCCTCATCTATGTAGAATAACAATATTATTTAGTATAAGTTCTTGTGCATACTCAATACTATTTTCATCACAATAAAATGTAAAGGATGCATAAACTTCATCTTGATAACTTATATCAAAAATTCCAAAGTACAATGGTACATCTGTACTATATAGTCTTGGCAGTTGATAACTGTTTCGAACTTCTGATATTCCATTGAATATTATTTCTTCACCATTTTCAATATATTTTTCACCATATGCACGTAATTGAATATCATATTCGTTAACATTATATGATGGAATACGTTCATAGTATTCTGCTTCTATTAATATTTTATTTTTGTTATTTACTCTTTCATCATTATTAGTTGCAAATTCATAACTCCATCCTACACTATAAATAACATCAGCAATAGAAACATCAGTTGAATATAGTTGATTTGTATTTTCCTTCTTTTTTGCGAAAAATAAACTAATTCCGCCTTCTGTATAAAAACCATATTGATCTAAATCTAATAATATTAAATCTCCTCGGCTGTCTGAACTTATTTTTTGATTATATATTTGTTTGGCTTCAGAAAACGAATTAAAAATAAATCCACTAAATGCACCACCGCATTCATAAATAATTTCATCATCATTCAAATTATTATTGTTATTATCATTATTTTGTTTATCTCTACTTTGTTTAGTACATGAAGTTAAACTAAATAACATTATTAATAACATTGAAAAAAATAATTTTTTCATAAAATAACCCCTTTTGAAATTCTTATTATATCTTATTATAACATATTATTATTATTATTATATTCAAGTTATATAATTATTATTGTACTAAATATTCATTAATGATAAATTTTTGTTTTTTATTTTCAAAATATTCTTCTTTTTGGTTAATAAGTTTACCACCAAGTTTTTGAATTACTTTGTTACTTCCTATATTTTCTATGACTGCATCTATCTTTATTTTATTATAACCCAGTGATTTTAAAAATTTAATAACTTCTAAACCTGCCTCAGTCATATAACCATGATTCCAATATTTTCTAGATAGTACATATCCTATAACAGGTGTTCCTTCTATATAACCACAAACATCTATTCCACCAATTAGTTCATTTGTACTTTTTAATACAATTGCGAAATTAATTCTTTCTACTTTTTGATATTCTTCAATCCACATTTCAATAATCTTTTTTGTTGTTTCTATTGATTCATGAGGATTCCAGGTCATATATTTAGTAACTTCAGGATCACTTGCCCAGTTATGAAACATTTGATAGCTATCTGTTTTTTCAAATGGTCTTAATGTTAATCTTTCTGTTTCTAAAGTTATTTTCATATTATCACCTCAGCTTATTATACCATATATAATTTTTTTATGTAAATAATATAACAAAAAGTCTAGACAATTGTCTAGACTTTATTTTATCAATTATTCTACGAATTCAATGATTGCCATTGAAGCGGCATCTCCACGACGTGGTTCTAATTTTAACACGCGTGTATATCCACCATTACGGTCTTGATATTTAGGAGCGATTTCATTGAATAACTTTTGAATAGCAAATTGACCATCTTCAGCTTTTTCAAAACGAACGAATCTAGCAGCTTGGCGACGTGCAGCAAGTGTACCTTTTTTACCAAGAGTTACCATTTTGTCAGCAACAGATCTTAAATCTTTTGCTTTTGCTTCAGTTGTTTCAATTCGACCATTAATAATTAAATCAGTTACTAGGTCGCGGAACATAGCTTTTCTTTGAGAAGCTTTACGACCAAATGTGCGATAGCCCATTGACATATTAATAATCTCCTTTATCTATTTTAGTTTTCTTCGTCGAAGAATTCATCTTCATCATCATCATCAAAACTTAAACCTTCAGAATTTTTTAAATTTAATCCGATTTCATTTAACTTTTGAACAACTTCTTTTAATGACTTACGTCCAAGATTACGAACCTTCATCATTTCTTCTTCTGTTTTTTGTGTTAATTCACCAACAGTGTTAATGTTTGCACGTTTTAAACAGTTATAAGAACGAACTGATAAGTCTAAGTCTTCGATCTTTTGATCTAATTTCTTATTAGAAGGTTTTTCTTCTGTTTGAATCATGAATTCTTTTTCTTTGATATATTCATTTAATCCAACTATTACTGCAAAGTGTTCTCTTAAGAATTCAGCAGCAAGTGAGATTGCATCTGTAGGAACGATACTTCCGTTTGTCCAAACTTCAAGAGTTAATAAATCACAATTGAAGTTATCTTCGTGACGAGTTTTTTGAACTTCATAACGACATTTTGTAACAGGTGTAAAGATTGAATCAATTGGGATTAAACCAATAATTCTATTATTTCCTTCTTTTGCAAAAATCTTATTTTCATCTGCATTAACATATCCAACACCTTTTCTAATTCTGATAGTTACTGTAACTTTTGCACCTGGTGCTAAAGTTGCAATATGTTGATCAGGATTAACTACTGTAACTTGTGGCATATATGGAGCATCAGTTACAGGTAATACTTGTTGGAAATTTAAATTAATATCACCAGCTGTAATAGTGACTTCTTCATTATTATCTAGAGGGTTTTCTTTAACGAATGTTGATTCATATATGCGGCCATCAACACCATACTCTCCAAGTTTATCTTTTTCAGCATCAATTGTGAAAACGACATTTTTTAAATTCAAAATGATTTCAGTAACATCTTCTCTAACACCGGGAACCGTGCTAAATTCATGTTCGACACCATTAATGGAAACTGCAACCGCAGCAGCACCAGGAAGTGATGATAATAACACTCTCCGTAATGAATTACCTAATGTTTGACCATAACCTCTTTCTAAAGGTTTAACATATAATTTACAATAATTTTTGTCAGTTATATATTCGTTATCGATTTCAAGATTAGGTGTAATAAAATCTAATTGTTTCATTTATTTTCCTCCTTTAAATGAACATTTTATAAATAATTAGATTATTAAATATTATCCACGAGGTCTCTTTGGTGGACGGCATCCGTTATGAGGTACAGGTGTAACATCTTGAATAGATGTAATATCAAGTTCTGCAACTTGTTATGAACGGATAGCAGCTTCACGTCCTGGACCAGGTCCTTTAACAGTAACTTCAACTTTTTGCATACCATTATCAAGTGCAGCTTTCGCAGCAGCTTCAGATGCCATTTGAGCAGCAAATGGAGTTGATTTTTTACTACCTT
>JAZOLG010000028.1:0-2862 GCA_045652765.1 Bacilli bacterium | reverse complement strand
AATAGTATTGACATTTATATATGGGTGTGGTATAATATGTTCAGAATAATTTATTAGAAAGGATATTAGATATGGGTGTTATTATTTTGACGGGGAAAAGTTGTAGTGGGAAAGATAGTGTTAGAGAGGGGTTGGAGGAGTTGGGGTGGGAGAATGTGGTAAGTAGTGGAACAAAGTGGTAGATTATCCTAAAAATAAAAATTTTAAACATTACAAATTATACACTAATAATGTATATTTATACAAAATTAGTGTATATTATGTATAATTATTCAATAATTAAAATATTTTTATTTATTTATATGGTGAGTTCCACCAATCTTTATTAAAATCATATTTTTCAATGATTACATTATCGTCTGTTTTTTCAACATGAGTTGGCTTAAATAATTTTTGTATTACTTCTCCATTGGTCATATTATCAGTATCAAATATTATCGGAGCATTAATTACTTCTGTTATACTATTTAATATTTCATCGACTCTTGACTTATCCACTACACTCATATCTTGCTCATTCTTATAAGCACTTATAAAAAAGTCATAATGCTCTTTGAACTTTTCTTTTAACGCATCGACATCTATTAATTTCATTTTTATTATCACCTTTTTATTACCAACGAAACCCAATATGCCATCTTAACCAAGCAATTTCAATAGACTTATAAATATCACCTTCATGATAAAGAATTGTAGGTATAAAGTAAAATGTATATAAACCTCTATTCATTTGTTTTACTTTCCTCCATTAACCATTCTTCAACAACTTCATAATTCTTTTCAATAAAATTCTTTAATTCTTTTTTAGATATTTCAATTCCACTACTTTGTTCAATATATCCTGCAATACAAAAACATATCATTACTGCCATTTGAAAAGGGCATTCACACGCTTCTTCAAATCTTGTCATTCCTTACTACCTTTCTGATATAGTACATTCTCAAAATCCATTTCAAAATTTGTAACACTATTAATAAACTCGATTGCTTTATCTTTTGCTTCAAGAATTGCACCATCTTTGTAAAATTCTATTGCATCTTTAAGTAGTTGAATTTGCTTTTTATCATTCATATTATTCATTCCTTTGATATAATTCTTTCCACCATTCACGCATACAATCAATATTTGCACCAATAAGTTCTCCATAAGGTATTCCTGTATATACATTTTTCATTACCTCACTATCACTTATCTGAATATTTGGGAAAATTGCCTTTATTACATCTCCATTCGTTGCACCATTTTTAACAAGTACAATATTCTTAACATTTTCAAGACCTATTTTTATTAAATCTTTTTCAAATTCTCTTAACTGTTCTCCTGTCATTATTCATCTCCTTTTATATTATACTCTTTAATTTTATTTAAAATATTTTGTTTAGCAAATTCAATACCTTTATCTGTTACATCCATAGAAACCCATCTAGCCCATAAATCTATATCGTTTACAATTTCATTAACTAATTCATTTAATACTTCTTCTGCATCAATATCAATTACAGTAGTATTAATTTTATCATTTTTATTATCAAGTATTATTAAATTATATTCCCAAATTATTAAACAAAATTGATATGTTTCACAATCAAAATCCATTATGCAATGATGATTATACTTATAATAATTATATGCATCAAGTACATCAAATGGTAAATACTTTATATAACTTGGGTGACCACTAAAATCACCCAAGTTAAAACTACACCAACCATTTTCTATATTAGTTAATATTTTATTCATGTAACCACCTTAAATATTTAATCCAAAATACAAATAATATAACTAAACAAATAATTAAATTTATCAATAATGGACTAAATATCCATATCCATGACCAATTAATATAATTAACTAATTTAAGTATAAATAATATTACAGTTAATATAAAACCTATACTTAAATTTAAATTAATCTTAATCTCCATATTATGCCACCTGTATATACTTATCAATATCAATAGTATCTCTTGCAATAATATAACAAGGCGTAAGTCCTTTATCAAAAGTATCGTTTATATTAATCTCTATCCTATAAAGTTTATTACCTTTAATAAGTCCTGTGTAATAAATGTGTTCCATACAAAATTGTAACATATTTGCCTTTTTATAACGACCAACTTCTTTCATAGCCTCCGTAGGGTCATTAGCACCAATTACTGCATAAACTACCTTACCATTGTCAACGTGTGAAAACTTTTCAATTCTCATAATTTTTCTCCTTTACTCTGTGTAATGATACCAATTATTATAAGTTATTTTTTCAAAATGTTCTTTTAAACATTCAGAACATAATTGTTCTCTATCTACATCATATAAATAAAGTTCATCGGGTTCTTCACCACATTTATCACATACTAAAACAGGAATATGTCGATTTGGACATGATTCACCTAAACAACCAAGTTCGGGTGGACATCCAACACACTCATCAATAAACTTAATCATTTTAAATCATCAACTCCTTTTATATATTCTATCATTAAATTAATTCCTACACTAAGAGCCGTTTGTTGTCGTTCTGTTGCATTGGGTATCATTTCATTTAATTCCTTAATACAATCTTCAATTGTCATACGTTCTTTCTTTTTATAATTACCCTGTTTAAATTTTTCTATATCTATGATTTGTGCTGACATAAATTCTCCTTTCAAAGTTTTTCTGAATATATTATATCATATTAATATGAAAATGTCAAGGTTTATGCGTGTATATTATATGTTGGATAAAATTTTTTAATATATTTAGTTTCTTCGTCAAATAACAAATCTTTATTATTTACTATTTTTAATACACCAAATCTTATTTGTTCTTTTGATAAATAAGCATTATATAATATTTTATACATTGGTAAATTAATATTTG
>JAZOLG010000027.1:0-4736 GCA_045652765.1 Bacilli bacterium | reverse complement strand
CTACACTTCCATCATCAAGTGATAGTCTACAATATAAAGCTGTGTTGTAAATTTTATTATCTTTCAATTTTTCCTCCTTTTCCAACACAAACTTGCATCATGATGATACCACAAGTTTATGTTTACATCCATCTATTTGTTCATTAATTTTTGTAAGCTGGGTATCCCAGTTACAACACTATGGCGTGGCACTTGTGATGCAGAGTGAAGCACGCCTTATCCTGTTTACAAAAATGATATATTTGTACCTACTTTAGTTAAAATTAGTTAACATTATTTCACCTCCATTTTCACATCTAAAGAAATATTCTCTTCAATAGCTACTGGAAACTTGACACCCCATTTATGGACCTATTTATTAAAATTTTAGTAACAAACAAAAATATCCCTTCAATAGTAACGGACTTTTAGATGCTAAAGTGTCGGGGTCCAAAGTAAAACTTTTTTATTTCTTCAATAGTAACGGACATAAGAGTATCTAAGTGAGAGGATAAATCATAAAAAAAATAATTTTTTAATTTAAAAAACAAAAAAGAGTGCAACTGTCCATTAAGACAATCACACTCCCGCAAGTTTGTGTTATTTAAAATATCTTTTTTTGTTTTTTATATTCTTCATAAGTAAGATGTTTTACTTTAAGTTTTAAGTTTTTTATTAAAAACTTTTCAATGTCCAAAATTAATGAAACATTAGATCCGCCACATAGAGAATAATCAAATATTATCTTTATTTTTTCTCCATTTTTTAACGTAAAAAGGATATACTGATAGTGCTCAAAATGTAAAAACTTTTGATTTTTAGGTTTCACTATATAGGACTCAGTGTAATCAATTTCTTCAAAAGAAATAGCTTTCAATTTAAAAAATAAATTGTGGTAAACAAATTTGTCATTTTCATATGTAAATCTCCAGTTTGAATAAACCCACAAAAATATATTTGAAATCGCTAATGCTAATGTAATCATAATTTCGGGAAACCAATAAAAAGGTCCATTTATTCTTGTATTATAAACATAATCAAACATTACAAATATAAGGCCAAATAAAAACTCAATTACAATAGGAAATAAAAACAACAAATATCCGCCTAAAAGTAAACTGTTCTTTTTATACTTTCTTTTAAATAATAACGCTTTCGCTATAAGTAATAAGTTAAATATTAATTGAAACAACCATAAATAATGTGTAATGTAATAAAAAAGTTTATAATTCATTTTTGTCTCCTTAAATGCGTCCTAATAATCCAGATATAGCGCCATTTGTTAAACCACCAATTGAATAATATCCAATACTCATAGCTATAGTATTCTTTACATATCTTTTATTCAAAATAGCTCTTGCTTTTTTTCTTGGCCCTTCATTAGATTGCAAGCTTTTAACAGCAGACTTCCACTTTCCTTGTAAGCGTCCTGGATCAATATCAACAGAAAAAGAATTTTTAAACGCTCTATTTAGTCCATGTCCAACTAATGATGATACACCAAAAGAAACCATAGTTAAACCGGTATCTAACAAAAAGTCTAATCCTGTATATTCAGAACCTTGGATTAAAGAAGTGGTAAGACTTTGGGCAAACGATAATCCCATATCAATTAAAAATGATGCACCTAATGATAACCCCAATCCTGATAAAGCCCCATCAATAGCTCCAAATACTGTATCTACGATGAGTAACCCCACATCAAACTTACTCCAATCCCAATTGTTTTCAATTCCTTGGCTAATAATTGAGGAACCTGCGCCTATAACAGCACCAACAATAGCTCCGATAATTAACGCTGCAATGGGGAAGTGTCCGCTTGGATCAGCATACATGATTGGATTATTACCACAATAGCAGTATAAGTTCAATCCATTGATACTTTCTGGGTCTAAATACTCAATGCTATCTGGTGAAATCCAACGACAAAGTTCAGGTGAATAATAACGTGAGGTTACCCAATAAAGCTGAGTTTCAACATCATAACAATATCCTTTATATAAGAATATGTTATTATCTATGATTATGTTTGCTAATTGATAGTTTTCATGTGTATCAGAATATGGATTAGATATTGTTACTTCTCCATAAGCTGTATAGTTATAGTTTACCATAATACATCCGTTAGAATCAACAATTTTATTAATATTCCCTAAAATGTCTCTTACATAAATGTATTCTTGATTATTGTATATAAATCCAATTAATTGATTATTTATATCATATAAATAATCAAACACAATATTATTTTTTTCTGATCTTATTAGTAAATCATCATCATAATAGTAATTTGTAACATTACTAGTACTTGTTTTCTTTATCCTTTGGCCTAATTCATTGTATTCAAATAAGATATTTCCATATCCAATTAACTTATCATTCTCCCATGTTATATTTGTTTCAACATCATCCGTTATAATCTTTTTAGGACCTTTAATACTATCATATAAGAATGTTGTAATTATACCTGATTTAGATACACAAATTAAAACATCTGTATTTAAATTTTGTATTGAGTTTGTCGCATAAACAAATGAAGTTATTTCGTTGTTTTTAACTTTTTGAGTAATATTACCATTTAAGTCATAAGAGTATTGATATTCATACTCTAAACTTAAGCCATGTTCTGTAATAATATATTTAGTCTCTTTTTTAAGTCTATTCCATGAATCATATTCATAATTGTATTTTTCTAATATATCTCCACTATTATTTGCGATTTCTTTTACAATTACATTATCAAAATCATCATACTCATAGTTAATGGTTTCATTCAAACAATTATATTCTGCTGTTAACAAATAATTTACTTTACTTGTTTGATAATATCTATAATAATTATTTAATTTTGTATTTTTAGTTGTTATTGTTCTTTGCTTTAATCTATTATCTATATCGTATTCATTAGATATAATTACTGGCTTTTTATCAAAATTTTCAATAATATTAGGTAATACATTATCATTTATTTCATCAACATATTCTATTGAATTAATAAATCCATTCATATTATTTTTAGGTACAGCATAACCATTTACATAATCAACTTGTGAACCAATATAAGTTATATTGTCTTCTAGACTAAACTGATTCATATATGGAATAATAGTATAAGTATTTTCCTCAATGTTGGTATCTATATTATCAACATTTATATAAAATATGTCATTAGTGCTTATGATGCTGATGTTATACCATTTATCTAATTTTAGTTCAATGGATGTTTCATAAATTTGTGATCCACTAATAATTTGAATTTGACCACTTGTATCAATTGCGATGCCCCAATTAAATGCTTTTGTGCTATCGTAGTTAGAAATAATATATTCTTTTGTTGTAGGATTAGTAAAGTCAAAAATTTTAATATTGACATTTATGGCATAATTATTTCCTAATTCAAAATTATAACCAAGTAGTGATTGTATAGAATCCCCTAACTTACTACAGTATACATATTGTTTGTAATCCGCATCATAATAAAACAAGTCTTGATTATTATCTTCGGATACATTCTTAATTACTTCATAATCACTTGGAAGTTTGTGATTAACAAATGCTCCATTTAAAGGAATATAAGTGCTATTGTTATCACTATGATATATCATAGTTTGATCAAATAAATATTCTGACTTATTTTTTATGTATTTGTATGCTTCATCAATTAATTCTAATTCATTAAGTGGAATTAATCTCTCACAACCAATTGATATAAATAAAATACTAAGTATCGAGTTAGCTTTTGTATAGCTTTCATTTCCTACACCATTGCCAATTTTAATAGTATGAATATTACCAACACATTCTTGAATATTAATATTAAAAAGTTTATTATAATTATTAACTCTAATATTTAAAACATCGGAAATGGATATTTCAAAATAATTCCATTCATCAGGAATAATTTTTAATCCTGTATCTATCATATCGTTTAGTAAATAAAGTTTAATATTGTTTTCATAATCCATTTTTATCTTAATAATACCATCTTCGGCATTGCCAAAAGTTGATATGTATAGTTCATTTTCTTTATAAATATCATCATTCTTTGTAACTTTAATCCACATACTAACTACTTTTTCATTATTTAATTTATATTTAAATTGGTCTTTATCGTATTTAATTCCTAAATATTCATTACCATCATTTCTATTTTTATTTAGATTGCTTAATATAAA
Source organism: Bacilli bacterium (assembly GCA_045652765.1). Taxonomy (GTDB): domain Bacteria; phylum Bacillota_I; class Bacilli_A; order ML615J-28; family CAG-313; genus UBA1231. Next base: position 582 of record JAZOLG010000027.1, on the reverse strand, counting down.
CATCATAAAAGAAGAATTTTCAGGCAATGAGTAAACCATTTTACTAATACTTTCATCAAATACATATTCAACATTATGTCTTGAGAATGTACAACCGTACATCGTTTGGTTTTGATCATTAGGAAAAACATAGTCATTAATACTAGCAGTATTCAATCTACCTATTAATCCATATATATCATTTCTTTTGCTTTCATTAATGTGATTATAAAAATAATGTTGTTGATTAAAATTATTATGAATTCCTTTATATTTTAAATTATTACCATCATCATATTGATAATTAAATATATAATTATGATCTAGTTTCTTTTTTACACGATTTAAGTGATCATACTGATATGATGTTGTATGTAAAACATCCATATTATATTCATTAACAGGTGCTTCTATACTGTATAATTTTCCATATGTTGTTTTACTTAGATTATAACCTGGTTCTCCACTTTTTAGTGTGTATGAATATATTGTCGCTTTATCACCAACCTTATGTTGAACAAGTCTATTTTCGTTATAAACATAAGAGTGAGAATATTCATTATAAACTAAATCATTAATAACTTTGTTTGTTGGGATATTCTC
>JAZOLG010000026.1:0-9417 GCA_045652765.1 Bacilli bacterium | reverse complement strand
TAGCAGCTACAGCTGATATTGAGTTAGGTAATGATATGTATATTAGTATTGATAATTATGTAATCGATTTTTGTGATATTCACAAATGTAAACTTGAGAAAATTTCTTCTGCAAAAAAACTTACCAAGCTTTCAAAATTTGATATTCGTGACAGATATTATGATTTAGTAGAAGAACTAAATTCGAAAACTACTTACTATGGATATAAAACGCTTGATGATGATCCAATTGAAGGTTACATATTAGAACATAAAGATCAGTTATATGCATATTATAAAATAGAGTCTGAAGAATTTTTTGCAGCACTTAAGCCTGCGCATAAAGTTAATCTTAAGTATTATCATAATGGATCTTCTTGTGATAAAGAATATTATTTTAACGGATCAAAAGAACTATCTTTTAAAGAATTAGGCTGCCCTCAGGAATGTAATACTTTTATTGATTTAGATACTTTAACAATATATAGAGATTCTATTATAGTAGATAAATCGTATAATTTAGTTGGTTATAATGAACAAGAAGGCTTATCCAGTACATATATAGAAAAATATCTTTTTGAAAAAGGTAACTTTCATTTTGATAGTCGAAGACTAGAAAAAGCTGATTTTAACGATTATAATTATACGATAATTAATGAAGATTATAGAATAAGAGTTGATGGTATAGTATATACTGTAGAAATTAAAAATCCTCTAAAAATTGTTAAAATTGATACAAACAAACCGATCTTTGATAGTTTTGAAAATGATCTAAATATCTTACGTATTTTATTTGGAACTGATAACAATGAGTTTAATAGTGGCCGTATAATTATTACTTTAAAAGATGAAGGATATGTTATAGAATTTAAAGATTCATACTATTAAATATAATAAAAGTAGCGAAAGCTACTTTTTATTTTTGTGTTTATATGTAGGAAAATATTATTTGGTAAAATAGAAATGTAAAATAAAAATTTGTGGAAATATCTTGAATACTTAACATATAAAATGTAAAAAAAAATGTTTTGTGATAAAATAAGTAAAATAAATAAATGGGAGGCTTATATGATTTGGATTTTATTATTAGTAATCGCATGTATTATTTTTACATACTTTGTAGGTTTTGTACTACCGAAATTATTGTTTAGAATGAAGTTATTAAAGAAAATCCCAAAGGGTACTGGGCAAAAAATTGTTGAAGAAGTTTATGGTACAACTGTTTTATATGAAGCAGATAAAAGCATTAATAAACATATTCATCAATATTTAATTTCTAATCGTAATAATAAAACTATATTGTTATGTGAAATTGATCCAACAATATATTATCTTGACTATACTTGTGTTTGTTATGACATAAATGGTAATGTCTGCAAAATGGTTACTGTTAAAGAAAATATCACAAGTCGTGGTGTAACAAAAGAAGTAGAATTATCACATAAAACAAGAACAGTAGGCATTATTATTAATGGTGTAAATGAAGAAAAAATGAAGAATTCATTTATGATTCAGATGCGTTTTAGTAGTTTAGTTTTATACGGACTAGTTGAATATATTTTATTATTTGGACTTAGTTTCTTTGCTAAATTTTGTATATCTAAAAACGGTAGTGGAATATTCCATGATTCATTTATGCTAAAAATGTTTTCTGTTGAATACTTTTTCTTATCATTATTGCTTGTTATAGTTAGTATTTTAATTATTAAACTTACGCACAAAGTGAATTATGTCCACAAGGAGGTAAAATAATGGAACGAAGAGTTTTATTGAAACGAGATTATAATGTTGATGATAACAACGATTATATCTTAGTCAAAGAGTTTTTAATTTGTGGTGATGAAGAGCATAAAGAACTTGTTCTTAAACTTATTAATACGACAAATGAAAATTGTAAAGATTTAAAATTAATTGTTCATCAATTAGATAAAGATGGTAAAGAAATTGCTTTATCAACATTTGAAAGCCGTTATATGTCACAAAATGCTGGTCAAGAATTTGTGCCAAAAAAAGCTATGACACTTAAGAAAGAATGTGAAGATGTTGTAATTGAATTACAGTTTGCAGCATTCCAAACAGCTTATTATGCTAAGGGTGAATTAGTACCAAACGACGCAAATACTAACAAACATTTTGTCGGTAATGATGGAACTAGAATGGTTAAGACAAGATATTTTGATAAGCCTATTTTAATAGCGCTATTAGTAATTTTATCAATCATTACTTTAGTTTCTTACATTAATAAATCAATGGAAGATTTTAAAATCGATACTAGAAGATTCTTGTACGATAATTTGTATTACAATATTTTAGATTCGAAATCTGTTGAAGTGACAGGTTACAATCAACGTAAAGAAATTGTTAATGTAGTAGTCCCTGAAACTGTTGGACAATATAGAGTGGTTGAAATCAATAACAATGCTTTTAATAATTGTTATAGTCTAAATTCATTAACAATTAAAGGATCAGTAGTAATTGGTGATAGAGCTTTCCAATATTGTTCAGGATTAGCAAATCTTAACATTCAAAATGTAACATACATTGGCCAAAATGCTTTTAGTGGTTGTAATGGATTACAAAGTGTAACACTAAATAATTTAGAATATTTAGGCGAAGGAGCATTTGCTAGTTGTAGTAATTTACAATCTGCAGTTATTGAAAATGACAACAAATTAGTAAACATTAGACCATATGCTTTTGGTGACTGTTACAATTTACAAACTTTCGCAATTAAACAAGATATTGAATCATACAGTGATTTAACTAATATTTTATATAATTGTCGAGCTGTACGTAATTTATCTTTAGCAGAATTAGATAATTCAACTGTTACTAATCTATTTGGCTCTTTTATATCATTGTATGATCTACTTTTAGAAACAATTGAAATTGGTAAAATAGAATCAGTATCAAGAAGAATGTTCGCAAACTTACCATATTTACAAAAAGTAACAATAGGAAATGTTGTAAGTGGTAGAGTAGAAGCCGAAGCTTTTAGTGGATCACATAATTTACAAGAAGTAAACTTTGAAAATTCTATTACATATATTGGTCAGTTTGCTTTTAGAGATACACTCATTAAAACACTTAATTTTAATGGTGTTCAAATTATTGAAAAAAATGCATTTGAAAATTCTGCAATTGAAAAAGTAAATTTATCCAATGCAGCTGTAAATACAATTTCTCCAAATACATTTAATAATTGTACAAATTTAAAAGAAGTCATTTTGAATAATAGTCTTGAAAATATTGGAACTAATGCGTTCAATAATTGTATAAATCTAGAAAATGTTCAAATGTCTTCATCTATTAAGAAAATTGATGAATATGCCTTTAATCGTTGTCTTGCATTAAAAGCGATTAATTTACCAGAAGGTCTTAAAACTATTGGATTAAATGCTTTTAGTGATTGTCAAAGCTTAGTAAAGGTAAGCATTCCAGGAACTGTTAAACAAATTCCAGCGTATGCATTCAGTGATTGTAGTTCATTAGATACAGTTACAATTGGTAGTGGTGTTCAAACAATCGCTGACTATGCTTTTAAAAATTGTTACAAGCTTAAGAAATTAGATATTGCAGATACAGTTACAAGAATTGCAGCTGGATCGTTTTATGATTGTAGTGCTATTGAATATTTAAAAACTCCATTTCCGGGCACTTCTATAACTGACAATAATACATTTAATATATTATTTAACAATAGATTGCCAGAATTAAAAGAAGTTACAATAACTAAAGCTCAAATGTTAAACACAAATCTATTTGTTGGAAATGCAAGTTTAGAAAAAGTTACATTACAAGGTGAAATGTATATTATTAGTGGATCTTTATTTCAAGATTGTATTAATCTTAAAGAAGTAAATTTGCCATCAACAATCCGTGAAATTAATGGTAATGCATTTGAAAATTGTTTTAATTTACGTAAAATTACTCTTCCAAGTGGTTTGCAAAAAATTGGACAAAATGCTTTCAAAAATACTTATCGTTTATGGGAAGTATACAACTATAGTAGTATAAATATTATTCCAGGTGCGGGATTACTTGAAACTGGAATGCTTGGACAATATACTATTGCGGTATACACATCACTTGACGATGAAAAAATGATTTTTGAAAATGTTGAAGATAAGTTCTTATTTGGTCATTATCAAGAAAAAACATATTTATTAGATTATGAAGGAACTGATCAAATGGTAGAACTTCCAACTGAATTTACCATTAATAATGTTGAAAATCCAATTACAAATTATGAAATTTATTCATTAGTTTTTAATAACAAAGAAATTGAATCAGTTGTTATTCCTGATGGTGTAACAAAGATTGGAAATTATGCATTTGGTAATTGTAGTAAATTAGAACAAATTTATCTTCCTGCGACAGTTACTGAAATTAAAGATAACTCTTTTATAAATTGTCCAAGACTTTTTGAAATTTATAATTTAACAGATAAAGAAATGACAAGTGGATCTAGTAATCATGGTTATATCGCAGCTAATGCTCTTGTTATTCATAAATCATTAAATGAATTGCCACTAGAAAAATATACAACTAATGATAATGTTGAATATCGTTTAGATCCAAATACTCTTAAAGGTTGGGTTATTGGTTTTAAAGATGAAGAAAAAGAAACAATTAATATTGGCTCAAGAATAAATAATGGAGGCAAAAGTTATAACAAATTCGATATAATTCCATATGCATTCTATAATACAAATATTAAAACTGTTAATATTAATGAATGTATTATTAATATCGGTAGTAATGCTTTTGAAGCATGTGAATTTTTAGAAAAAGTTGTTATTAATGGAAACGGACTAAGTAGAATTTATGAAAATGCGTTTAGAGACTGTTATGAGTTAACAACATTTACAATTAATTCATCATCACCACTTCAAACGATTGGTGTATGTGCTTTTGAAAATACTAATATTTATAGTTTTACAGTTCCCGCAAATCTTGCATTTATCGGTGATGCGGCATTTAATAATTGTACTAATTTAACATACGTAATTAACTATAGTAGTTTACATATACAAGCGGGTAATAGTAACTATGGTGAAATTGGATATTACGCTTTTGATGTTGTTTCATCACCTAGTCAAATAGTTACTGTTGACTCTGGTGACTTTACATTTGGTCAAAAAGCAGGAACATGGTATCTAATTAAATTTAATGATGGTGCATTTGATCAACCAACAATCATGTTACCAGATTCATTTAATTATGCCGGAAGAACTATTTCTAACTATATTGTATGGGATGATTTAACTGCTTATCAATTCTATTATGATATGTACATTCCACTAAGCGCAATTAAATTTACTGGTCAATTTAATATCAATATTGACAATATATATTATGCTGGCAATGAAAGTTCATGGATTTATTCAAATCATTCGAGTCATTCAACACTAAGATATGCCAATGTTTTATATTATTCAAATTGTGTTCATGATTATTCTACATGGACTTATGTAAATAATATGATTTCAACATCAATGACATCACTTGTGCCAACCGTAATTCAAGCTGCAACTTGTACTAAAGATGGTTTAGGACATAATGTTTGTCCACATTGTTCATATTATACAGAGTATACAATTTATGCAAATGGTCATAATTTTAACGCAAATAATGTATGTTCAACTTGTAAAGCTCGTAGAACTTATGTTACTGAGGCTGTTTTTGATAGTGCATTATTTACAAATGATCCAAATTATCCGTATGTCTTTGAAGATGGTGTTATTAAAGTACCTGAATCTCCAAGATATTCACATCCAACTTTAACTGTTAATGCAACACAAAAAATGCGAATTGTAATTAGTATTACATCAGGTTCATTTGGCATGAATGATAAAATGACATTCTCAGTTAATGGATATATTCAAAATACAGTAACTTACCCAGGTGCTACAGTTACAATTGAATTAACAAAAGGCGATGCTTTAGAAATAATATTTAATCGAAATTCATCTGATAATGGAAGCTATGCTCATTTATCAATGACAATTTATTATGAATAGTAGGTGAGAAAATGAAATACCAAAATGAAATAGAAAGTATAAGTATAAGAGAAAAAGCTCTCTTAATTAAAGGGTATGATTCATGGAAAAACAGTAATGTTTTTGGTATTAGAAACAGATCTGTCAATATTAGTTCAATGAATCTTGTCCTAGAAAAATTAGAAAGATATGGTTTAACACTTACAAATCTTGTTGCTACATGGAATGCTGAGTTAATTAAAAAAGCTTTACCACCACTTATGGCTGAATTAAAAGCAGAAGGAGTTAACGCAGTCATTTTAGAAGAAAGTATCTTCAATCAAATTGGACTTAGTGAATTTGTAAAAACAGAATTTATTTGTTGTTTGATTGATGTATTACAAATGGCAGGTATTAGTGTATTTGTTGAAGCAATATCACAACGTGAAACAATCTTATATACTAACGCGACTGGATTTGTTATTAATCAACTTAATTTAGTCAAAGTTTCAACAGATAAACCGATTCTTGTAGATAATAATGGATTGTATTTTATCTATACAGCAAGTTGTCAGTTTTTAAGTGAAGAAGAAATTCTTAATGGAAATCGTGCAGCGCATGGTGCGCCAAATGGCGCTTCACCAATTTCTGATAAAGATATTGACGATGCCCTAGATAAGATGATGGAAGTTGCTGATTTGATCAACAAAGAAAGTTCTTTAACTTTTACCAAAGATGATGCACTACTTAATCAACTATATCAACAATCGATTGTTGTTGTTAAAAACAATAAAGATCTTTTACCACTTGTAAAAGAAAAAAGATATATTTTAGTTACAAGTAAAGATATAACTGAATTTGAAACATATTTAACTCGAAATGGTTATATTTGTAAAACAATTAGTGTTACCGAAAATGTTCAATTATCACCTAGTGAATTAAATGGTTATGATGTAGCTATTATGTTAGCAGTTGATGATAACATTATTAATCAAACAGCAGAAATCATTAAAAATCGTTTATTAGACCTTATTATTGTTAAAGCATCTAAAGATGATTATGATCAAAAATATTTACCACTTGCGGATGCATATATTGAAACATTTAGTAATAATAACTATCGTTTATATCAATTAAAACGTATATTTACAGGTGAAATCACAAATCTTGGTTTTACTCCATATGGGATTGAAAGTTTAAATATTCCAGAAGGATATTCGGCTTTTAGTAAAAATATCATATCTTATAATTATGTAAACTCAGTTTCTAATGAAATTAATGCACAAGTTAAGAATACTTCTGCTCAAGAAATCAATGAATTATTTGTCATTAGAACAATTGAAAATGATAATATTGTTGCATTTACACGTTGTACTTTAAATCCTTATGAACAAAAAGTATTAAAGTTTAATGTATTTGGTGTAATCACAACAATTAATATTGATAAAAAAGATGTCGTTTATAAAGATGGTAAATATCCAGTATATTTAAGTGAATCTTGTAAGTTTGTTATTTCAGTTGTTGCTGGTCGTTTAGCAGTAATCCAAGAAAGAGCAACAAAACAAGCGACTTCATCAACATCAACAAGTTCTAAATATCGTTTACCTAAAACACATTATGTTAACGATAAACCTATAATAGCAGGTATAAACATTAGTATGATATTCTTAATGTTAATAGCTATGTTAGGTGCATTAGAAGAACTTGATCTTCCAGCACTTTATATCATAGCAGCAATCATTGGTGCTATTGTATTAATTGCATTTAACGTGTTTGTTAAAAAGAATCATGGTTTATCTCAAAGAATAGTTAAATCAGAAGATAAACCAATTGCATTTGATGAAATATTTAACAGTAAAGCAGAAAAAACAGAAAAAGTAAAACAAGAAGTAATTACTGAAGAAGTACTTGAATCTGTTGATGCAGTAGAAATCGACCTAGACCAAGTAGAAGTAGGTATCGAACTTACTGAACAAGAAAAGATTATTAGTTATTTAAAAGAAAAATTAGATATTAATTCTATTGTTGACGATATTAAAGAATTTATCAACGAAGTAGGGGTTGATACTGATTTATTAACAATTAAAAATCTTTTAGCCGCAATGGCATCAAATCATACTATTTTAGTCAAATCTGCTGATACACGTTTAGCTAGTTCATTAGTAGAAAAATTTGGTCAATATTTTACTAAACATGCTTATTTAAAAGATTTGACTGAAGTAAGTAAAGAATCAGAAATATTAAAAGATTCTAAATTTGTTCAAACATTAAAATATGCTATGCTTGAGGCCGAATCAATGCAAGTAGTTGGATTCAATAATGTTAAAGCAGAACATTTTGAATCATTACTTGATAAATTTGAACCATTTATTAAAAATCATAAAGCATCAGTTAAACTAAATGATACAATCAATGTTGAAAAAAATGTTTGGTTATTTATGGTATTAGATGCTCATGAATCTGAATACAACTTACCACAAGAAATTTTAAGTAATCTTGTAATTATTAATGTTGATGCTAAAGAAACAATTCAAAAGTCAGTTACAGAACATCTTTCTATTAACTACTATCAATTATTAAAATTAGTTAATGATTGTAAAAAAGACTTCTTACTTCAAGAAGTTGATTGGAAGAAAATTGATGCTTTAGAATCATATGTAAACAAAATAACACCATTTGTAATAGGCAATAAAATTAATACACAAATTGAAAACTTTTTTGCCGTATTACAAGCAACAAATATTGATGTATTAGATTCTCTAGATTTAATTATTTCAGAAAAACTTTTACCAATTATTATTCCTATTTTACAAAATGCTGTTCAAAAACCTGAGATTGGTTTAGTTGAAACAATTGAACACATCTTTGGTGAAGAAAATATTGCATTAGCACTTAGAACAATTAGAAGTTCTAGATTGGGGTAAGCTATGATGAATTATTTACCAATCTTAGCTGACATAATTGATACTTTAACTTCAACTAATGCGATTATAGTTTATATTATTGTTTTGCTAGTTATTTTTCTTATTGTCATTATTGCGTTAATGACTGGCAATAGTCAACAAACTAAAATTGAAATTAGTAATTTAACAACAGAACAAACAGGTAGTACTACGGTTAACGCGCCTATTGCAAGTGGTAGTACATTCCAAAAACTAGATTCTAAAAAACCTAAAGGTGACAATAAAACAAGATTTTATATGTTATCAAATATTGACGCAAACCGTAGTAAATATCAAAGAGGAAGTTACAATAATACAATCACTTTAGAAGAATTATGTGATAACTTTAGAAATTTCGCGGCAAGCAGATTAAAACTATACTATGACATTGAAGATATAAGAAAGTTTATAGCAGGTCTTGCAGTAACAAAACTAATTATCTTACAAGGGATGTCAGGTACAGGTAAAACATCACTTGCGTATGCATTTGGTGAATTCTTAGATAACACATCAACA
>JAZOLG010000025.1:0-23897 GCA_045652765.1 Bacilli bacterium | reverse complement strand
TTTAACGATTACTAAAAACAAACAAATTATAGTATATTTTGAAATCTTGATTAGTAAGAATAGAATTTATAATGCAATCATATTGACAAATATCGATGTGATAATGTATAATATTGATACAAATCGATATGAGAGGTGTTTAATATGGATTTAAAAGAGTATGCAAATATGTTTAAAGCAATTGGTGACGAAACAAGATTGTTTATTTTAAAAAAATTGATTACCAATGATGAATTATGTGCTTGTAAGTTATTAGAAATGGTTAATTGTAATCAATCTACTTTATCTCATCATATGAAAATATTAACTGATAATGGATTAGTGATTGCTAGGAAAGATTGGAAATGGGTACATTATTCAATTAACAAAGAAAAAGTCGAATTATTAAATAATTACTTAAAATAGGAGGCATTATGGAATATACATTAGATGATAAATATAAACTTATTAAAGAAGAGGTTTTAAAGAGTAAAAGCAAGAATCCAATCGAAATTGCAAAGTCAATTATGCATAAAGATTTTGTAAATATTCATGGACCAGAACACCATTTTTTAGATGGAGCTAGTTTTCTTGTTGCTTACAAAAATGCTGGTGGTGAAGTTGATGTAAATCAAGCAATAGATATGCTAGCAGAACGTACTTTAAAGATGCCAGGAGCTATGTGTGGTTTTTGGGGTATCTGTGGATCTACTACAGCAGTTGGTGCAGTTCTTTCCATTATTCATGAAACAGGTCCATTAACTTCAAATGATTATTATAAAGATAATATGGAATTCACATCATCAGTGATTAAAAGAATGAGTGAAATAGGTGGACCTAGATGTTGTAAAAGAAATGCTTTTTTATCACTTTCATATGCAGTTGAGTTTGTAGAAAAGAAATATGGAATTAAAATGAATTTAGACAACATATCTTGTGAGTTTTCATCATGGAATAAACAATGCATAGGAAAAAACTGTCCATTTTATAAGAATTAGGGGTATGCAAATTGCCTCTAGGGTATGCAAAATATTTAACTTTTTAACGATTACAAGGCTTAGGGTATGCAATTGTATTAAAATTGTGTAACGTTGCCATTTAAGTAAATCGGTAAGTCTTTTATGTAAGTATCATTAATTATTGCATCTTACATATATTATATGAATAAAAAATAACAAATTAACAATTAAAGTAATTATCATTTATTCATGAAATAAAGAAGTCTTAAAGAAAAAATATTTCTTGGAAATTTTTAAGTAAATAACAAATGATACTATCATTATTATTGATATTTTTAAAAAAATATGTTAATATATAGTAAATTAAATATATGAAAAATGGTGGAGTCTGTCAGCATTCTATAAGGATGTTTGACGGCTTTTTTTATTTGTATAAAATTTAAGAAGGAGATTTTAAAATGAATAAAAAAATTTCTTTTTCTACAACACATATTATATTAATTAGTTTTGTAATTGTTATTTTCATTGGAAGCTTTTTATTGTCTCTACCAATAAGTACAAAAAATAGTATCAGTATTAGTTATATCGATGCTTTGTTTACTGCAACTACATCAACCTGTGTAACAGGGCTTGTTACTGTTCCAACATATTCAACTTGGAGTATCTTTGGTCAAATTGTTATTTTATGTTTAATTCAAATTGGTGGTTTAGGTACAGTAGCATTTATGTCTGTTTTTATGATAATTATTAATAAAAAATTAAAATTTAAAGATTATCAACTAATTCAAGATGCATTTAACTTAAATACACTATCAGGTTTAAAACAATTTATAAAACATGTTTTTTTAGGTACATTAATTATTGAATTAATTGGTGCTATATTATATATGTTTGTGTTTATACCTGATTATGGTGCAAAAGGAATATGGATTTCTGTTTTTAATTCAATTTCAGCTTTTTGTAATGCAGGGATGGATGTAATTGGAGAGGTGAGTTTATGTAATTATGCGACTAATCCATTAATTAATTTTACGACATCCTTTTTAATTGTTTTAGGTGGATTAGGTTTTATTGTTTGGTGGGATATCTTAAGAGTATTAAAACAATTTAAAACTAAAAAAATGAAAAGTTTTAAATCATTAACATTACATAGTAAGATTGTTATAAGCTCGACAGTACTACTTATTTTTGGTGGAGCAATATTAATATTTTTATTTGAATACAATAATATGAAAACAATAGGTGGATTAAGTATTTTTGACAAAATTCAAGTTTCAACATTTCAATCAATTACTACGAGAACAGCGGGGTTTGCTACAGTGCCGCAAGAATATCTTACTGATCAATCCGCAATTATCTGTCTTATTTTGATGTTTATAGGTGGATCTCCGGTCGGAACTGCTGGTGGAGTTAAGACAATTACTATTGTGTCATTATTAGCTGTTGCGATAGCATCAATTAGAAATAAAAAAGAAGTAGTTTTGTTTAATAGAAATTTGTCAAGTGAAATTACTAGAAAAGCGGTTGCTGTTACTTTAATGTCTTTTATGATTATGTTAATTTCTACGATTTTGTTAAGTTTGACAATTGATAGAACTCTAACAGATATTTTATATGAGACTGTTAGTGCTACTGCAACTGTTGGATTGTCAAGAAATCTAACATCTTATTTAGATAATATTGGAAAGATTATAATTATATGTACAATGTATTTGGGTAGAGTTGGACCGATATCTTTGGCGATTGTATTCAAATCAAAAAAACAATCAAGTAATATAATATTAAACCCAACTGAAGAAGTAAGTATTGGATAGGAGGAATAAAAATGAGTATTAATAAAACATATGCAGTATTTGGACTTGGAAGATATGGCTTATCGGTTGCTAAAGAATTAGTAAATAATGGCGTAGAGGTCATAGCGGTTGATTCTAATGAAAACATCGTAAATACAGTTTGTAGTGAGTTACCTTATTGTAAATGTGCCGATACAACTGATGTGGAAGTGTTAAAAAAACTAGGAATTACCAATGTTGATATAGTAATAGTTGCAATGGCTGGTAACATTGAGGCGAGTGTAATGACTGTCATGCATTGTAAAGAACTTGGTGTTCCAACAGTAATTGCAAAATGCTCAAATGAAATGCATTATAAAATTTTAACTAAAGTTGGTGCAGATAAGGTAGTATTTCCGGAAAAAGACTCTGGTATAAGAATGGCAAAAAATTTATTAAGTTCAGGATTTGTTGACGCGATAGAACTATCTAATGATGTTTCAATGATTGAACTTGATATAAAAAAAGAATGGGTTGGTAAAAATTTATTAGAACTAAATTTTAGAAAAAAATATTCATTAAATATTATTGCAATTAAAGAAAATGAAAATATTAATATAAATATTGATCCAACAAGTCCATTAAACAACAATATGAAATTAATTGTCGTAGGAAATAAAAATAAAATAGTAAAATTAAAATAATTAGATTTATATTGTTTTAAAAAGAAAAAAATGTGATTAATTATTTGGATTATTACAAAGTATAGATTTTAAAAAAGGTATTTTAACAATAATGTTAGAATACCTTTTTTGTTTGATTTTCTTTAGAAAAAAATGTATAATTTATATATAGGAGAATAGAACATGGAAAAAATAAATGGATTTAAAAATAGTTGGATACTTACTGAAGATGGTCTTAAAAAGACAGATTTGGTAATTCGAAATAGTAGAATATTTTGTATTGGAAATAGTGATAAAAATAATTTGATAGAGTTAGAGGATGATAAAATTGTCATTCCTGGTTTTATTGATCAACATATACATGGTGCTTTTGGATTTGATTTTATTGATTGTTCAGTAGATGAAATTGAAAAAATAGCAAGTATCTTACCACAAGAAGGTGTTACAGGATTTGTTGCAGCTACGACTACACAAAGTATGGAAGTAATTGATAAGTCACTTTTAAACTTAAAAGAATATAAAGATCGAAATAATCAAAAAGGTGCTGAACTTATTGGCGTACATTTAGAAGGACCATTTATTTCTAAAAAATATATGGGAGCACAATTGCCAAATTATATTATAACGCCCAATGTCGATGATTTTAAGCATTTTGAAGAAGTATCTGGTAATAATATTAAAATTGTATCAATGGCCGTTGAACTTGATGAAACTTATGAATTAATCAAATACTTAAAAGAAAAAGATATTGTAATATCAATTGGGCATTCGAGTGCTGGATATCAAGATGTCAAAAAAGCTGTTGTTAATGGAGTTAGCTGTGTAACTCATACATATAATGGAATGAAACCACTTCGAAGAGATGATATAGGTACTGTAGGATCATCATTTATGTTTAACGAATTATATTGTGAATTAATTTGTGATGGTGTACATGTATCGGCTCCAGCTGTTTATCTTTTATATAAAAACAAACCAAAAGACAAACTCGTTTTAATATCAGATGCATTAAGAACAAAATATATGCCTGATGGTAAATATTATGAATTAGAACAAGTAATTATATTAAAAGGTAAAGAAGCAAGATTAGAAGATGGTAAATTAGCAGGTAGTGTACTTAAAATTAATGAAGGTGTTAAAAACTTAATGGAATTTGCAGAAATTGATTTTGTTGATGCAGTCAAATGTGCTACAGAAAATCCAGCTAAAAATCTTGGTTTATTTGATCAAGTAGGAAGTATTAAAGAAAATAAATTAGCAAATTTAGTTGTTGTTGATAAAAATTTAAATGTTTATCTAACAATTAGAAATGGTAATGTTATTTATAAGAAATAGATTACGTATTTATTTTATAATGTAAGTGATTTATGGTATAATGATATAAGAGGTGAATTTATGACTAATCAATATTTATTAAGAGTCTATAACAATGTTTTAACTAAAGATAAAAATGAACCTGAGTTTTTACAAGCTGTTTATGAAGTATTAAACTCTATTGAACCATATGTAAATGAACATCCAGAATTAGAAAAAAATGGTATCTTAGAAAGATTTGTAGAACCAGAAAGAATTATTACTTTTAGAGTTCCTTGGGTGGATGACCAAGGAAATGTTCAAGTAAATAGAGGATTCCGTGTTCAATTTAATTCAGCAATAGGTCCTTATAAGGGAGGAATTAGATTACATCCATCAGTAAATGTTAGTATTATGAAATTTTTAGCTTTTGAACAAGGACTTAAAAATTCATTAACTGGTCTTCCAATGGGTGGAGGAAAGGGTGGATCTGATTTTGATCCACGTGGTAAAAGTGATTTAGAAGTTATGCGTTTTTGTCAAAGTTTTATGACTGAACTTTGTAAATATATTGGTGCAGATACTGATGTTCCTGCTGGTGATATTGGAACTGGTAAAAGAGAAATTGGGTATATGTTTGGTCAATATAAAAGAATTCGCAATGAATTTACTGGTGTTTTAACTGGTAAAGGTCTAAGCTATGGTGGTTCAATTGGAAGAACAAGTGCAACAGGACATGGACTTTGTTACTTTACTAACAAAATGTTAGAGCAAATGGCAAATACTTCATTTGCGGGTAAAAAAGTAATTGTATCTGGTGCCGGTAATGTTGGATTATATGCTGTTGATATGGCAATTAAGCTAGGTGCAACAGTAGTTGGTGTTAATGATATAAGTGGTACTGTATATAATCCTAATGGTATCCAATTTGATTTATTGAAAATGATTAAAGAAGAAAAAAGATTACTTGTAAAAGATTATGCTGATCTTGATAAAGAATCAATTTTTAAAACAAATCCAAAAGAATTATGGCGTATCCCTTGTGATATTGCGCTTCCTTGTGCAACCCAAAATGAAATTGATATAGACGATGCCAAAGCACTTGTCCAAAATAACGTTATTTGTGTTTCTGAAGGAGCTAATATGCCTTGTACTTTAGAAGCAACTGAATATTTTATTGAAAATAAAATTATGTTTGGTCCTGCTAAAGCGGCTAATGCCGGTGGTGTAATGGTATCTGGATTTGAAATGAGTCAAAATTCAATGCGTTTAGCATGGACAGAAGATGAAGTAGAATCAAAGTTAAAACAACAAATGGAGAATATCTTAATTGAAGTGCTTGAATGTTGTAAACATTATGGCAATCCATATAATACAGTTTTAGGTGCAAATATTTCTGGCTTCAAAAAAGTCTCAGAAGCAATGTTAGCACAAGGAGTATGTTAGAAGAACAAAAAAATTGACATTATTGATTGTCATTTTTAACAAAATGTGGTATAGTAATAATATCAAAATATAAAATAGGAGGAGAATATGAAGAAAATATTTTCTATTATATGTTTAGCCCTTATTTCATTAGGGTTAGTTGCGTGTGGTATGTCAAATGACGAAAAAATCATCGATTTAGAAGATGTATTAAAAGTTAATGATTATACTAATGTATTAAAAGAACACAAAAATATTTTAACAAACAAAGTAACATTTTCTGATTTAGAAAAAGAAGTTATTACGAATAAAACAGAAGAATTATTATCTGTTGATGAAAATGGTAACTATTATACAGATGTGATTCAATATGATGCTGATGGGAAATTTGTTCTTAGTGAATCAGCACGTGGTAATTTAATCTATCAAAATTGTGATGGTAAGTTAGCCTTAGAATTTTTAGCTGAAGAATTAGATAATCAAGCAATTATTAATGATTACTTTATTTTAATGCCAGAAGATGCAGAATATAGCGAGGTTAAAACTGCTCCATTATATGCATACTTCGAAGTTAAGCATTCTTTTGATCTAGCATTACCGCTTGATGCAACTGAAGAACCAACAGAACAAACAGTTAATGTAACAAGTACTTATTTCTTAGATTTAGAAACTTTATTATATACAAACGTTGAACATGTTTACATGCTTGGTGATGAATTACTTGAAATTGTTCAACATAAATATTTATATGATATTGAAAACTTTGAACCAAAACTTAACGCATTTGAATGTCATAATAAAGCGGAAGATTTAATTGATTTAACAATCGTTGTTGATTATGGAACAGAAGAAGAAAAATCATATACTTATAAAGTTTCTCAATCAGCTACAATGAGTTCTGCAGTTGAAGGATATCGTTTATATAAAAATAAAGGCTTTACAAAAGATGTAACAAGCTTAGATTATATTTATGATTATGCAACAATTTATTATCAACCAGCACAACCAGAAATTAATTGGACTTATCAACTTACTGATGAAGATTTAACTGAATTTATTGCAATCCGTGATGAACTTCAAGCATCAATCATTGAAAACAAAGAAAGAGAATTAGTTGAATCTTTAATGGAAGATTTCAATGAAAAATTTGAGTTTATTGAATCTCACTACATCATTGGCCAAGTTAACTATTATAAGAATACAAAGAACACTAAAAACTATGATACTTATATGGCTGCAGTTGATATGTATTATGCTATGTTTGATGAATATAAAGCATTCTGCAAAGCTATTTGGGAATCAGAATCAATTTACAAAGAAGAATTCTTTGAAGGTTGGTCAGAAGAAGATATTGAATCTCTTTATATTGATCAAGCCGCAACTGAACTAAGACAACAATTAACTGAAATTGAAGAAAAAGCAAATAAGTTAAATTATAATGCACCTGGATGGAGTAATGTAATTTGTAATTTATTTAAGCAATATGTTGATATTTCTAAAGAATATGCTGAATACTATGGTTATGATAACTACTATGAATATGCTACTGAAAATGTTTATTCACGTGACTATAGTAAAGAAGAATTAGAAGCATTCCACAAATATGTTAAAGAATATATTGTACCACTTACTAAAGAAGTAATGGCTGAAGCTTCAAGAGATAATTCTTATTTACCAGCAAATGATCGATTACTTCTTCAAAATATTGCTGAAAAGACTTATAATCGTATTGGTTCTGAAAATTATTTAGATGCTTACATTGAATCATTTAATGGTGAGTTAAAACAAAACTTCAAAAACTTATTTGAAAAGAATTCATTCTTACTACAAACTGATAGCCGTGCATATGCTGGTGCATTCGTAAACTATATTCCTTATTATGAAGAACCATTTGCATATTTTGGTCCTGGATATCAAACAATTTATACAATTGTTCATGAAATGGGTCACTATGCAGCTGCCTATAATTATAACTTTGGCGCATTAAACTATGACTTAGCGGAAACTCATTCACAAGCTAATGAATGGTTATTCACATATTTCATGAAACAAAAATTAGCTGCAGATACTCAAGCTGTGCTAGTAAAACAAAATCTTGCAGAAGCACTTCAAATGGTTGTTATCGCAACTGCTATTGATGAATTTGAACAAACAATTTATTATGGTAACTATTTACCAACTGAATATGATGATGTTATGACTCAAATTCATGCTTCATATGATATGCAAATTATCTATTCATTAGATAATATGTTATGGTATTGGAAAATGGTTACAACAACATCTGCCGTTTACTATATCAGTTACGCAACATCACAAATTGCGTCTATCAACTTATATGTAGTTGCTGATCAATACGGTTATGAATATGCTCAAGAAGTATATCGTAAACTACAAGAAGAAGGTAGCTCAGAACAAGGATTTGTTGAAGTAATCTTAAATTCTGGATTACCAAATCCGTTCTTAGAACAAACATATATTGATATGATGGAAGTATTCTCTGATTAATAATAATTATTAAGCCTTAGTTTTTTAACTAAGGCTTTTTATTTTTAAATATTTGTTTAGTATGATATAATAATATTGGTGATAAAATGAGACTAAAAGTAATAGATAACTTAGAGTTAAAAGTTCATTATATGAACTTAAATAACGATCCATTTCTAAAAATAGTTAACAAAACTAAGACGATTGAAATGCGTTTAAATGATGAAAAAAGGCAACTATTAAAAATAGCTGATTATATTATTTTTACTAATACAATGACTAATGAAACAATTAAGTGTAAAATCATTAATTTATATCCTTATGCAACATTTGAAGAATTATATAAACATTTTGATCCAATTAGTATTGGTTATAATGAAGATGACATAGTTGACTATCATGATATGGAACAATACTATTCAATAGATAATATTTTAAAATATGGTGTTTTGGGAATTAAAATAGAATTAATTAACTGATGAAAGGAACAATTATGAAAGTATTAGTTACTGCTTTTAAACCTTTTAATAAAAATAATATTAATTATTCACAAGAAGTATTAAAATATATTGTTAATGTTGATAAAGAAATAATAGATGTTGTTTATGATAAGTGTTATCAAGATATAGTATTAAAATATGATTTATCAAGTTATGATTTAATAATATCTTTAGGTGAAGCGAGAAGTAGAAATGTTTTAACTTTAGAAGTTATTGCTAAAAATATTTCAAGTTGTAGTTTAAGTGATAATTTGGGTCAAATAAAAAAAGATGAAGTTATTAACGAATTTGGACTTGTAGAAATTGAAACACAAGTAGATGTTGATAAACTTAAATCAACAATTCAATTTTCAAAAGATGCCGGTAAATTTGTTTGTAATAATATGTACTATCATTTATTATCAAATTATCCAAATAAATCATTGTTTATTCATATTCCTGAATGTAATAATAATGAAGAAAATTATATTAAACATGCTAATATAATAAATACAATAATTGAATTATTAGGAGAATAATTATGAAATACCTTGTAGTATCAGATATCCATGGTTCTATGTACTATACCAATAAAATAATGGAAATTGTTAATAAAGAAAAACCAGATAAAATTATATTATTAGGTGATTTATATTATCATGGTCCTAGAAATCCGCTACCTTTAGAATATAATCCAATGGAAGTTGCGAAAACATTAAATTTAATTAAAGATCAATTAATTGTTATTCGTGGTAATTGTGATGCGGAAGTAGATGAAATGATTTCAGAGTTTAGGTTTAATGATCATTATTGTTTATTAATTAACAATAAGAAATTTTATTTTACTCATGGTCATCACTATAATAAAGATAATATTCCAAGTGATGTAGATGTATTGGTTTATGGTCATTTTCATACAGGATTTATTGAGAATATTAACAATACTATTTGTGTAAATAGTGGATCAATTACTTTACCTAAAAATAATACTCCTCATAGTTATCTAATTATCGATGATAAATCTATTCAGTTAAATACTATTGATGGAACTTTGATTGATAAAATTAATATATAAAACAGACTATTAAGTCTGTTTTTTGTTATTTTCTGGTAATTTAATATGTGACTTGCAAAAATAAGAAAAATTTGATATAATAAGTTAAGATTTTTGGAGGTAAACATAATGAAAAAACATTGGAAATTATTATTATTTATTTCAATCGAATTTATTATTGTTATTACTATCGTATTATTAACATTATTTGCAGGAAGCAAATCTTATACAGTAACATTTGATTTAAATGGTGGAACATATATTAGTGGTTCACTTGTTCAAACTGTTAGACATGGACAAGATGCGGTACCACCGATTGCTACTAAAGATGGTGCGTTCTTATTAGAATGGGATGAAAGCTATAAAAGAATTACTAAAGATCAAACAATTACAGCTATTTGGGAATATGAAACATCTTATGGAATTGAATTTGAGTTCATTGGTAATAGTAATTATTGTTTAATTAGTGGGTGTTATAAAAATATTTCTGGTGATATTTATATCGGTGCAAACTATAACAATATGAGAGTACTTGGGATAAAAGATGGTGCTTTCCAAAACTGTGAAAGAATAACTGGTATTTATTTACTTGATGGTTTATTATCTATTGGTAATAATGCTTTTAGTGGCTGTACAAATTTAGAAGTATTAGAAATACCTTCAACTGTTGAAGTAATTGGTACTAATATCTTAAAAGGTTGTGAAAAAATAGAAAAAATTACAGTTCCATTTATCGGTAGTGACCTTGGAAATGAAGAAAAAGCTAGTAATGAACATTTAGGTTATTTCTTTGGTGGAAGTGAATTTGTTTATAATTCGAAATATGTTCCGGAATCACTTAAAGAAATTTATGTTAATGGAAGTTTTGAAGTAGCTGCTAATGCTTTTTATAACTGTGCTAATCTAGAAAAAGTTACACTTTCAGATGAGTTAACTAAAATAAATAATGATGCATTTAGAAATTGTAGTGGTTTAAAAGAACTAATTGTTCCAAACGGAATCAAAGAAATTGGTGATACAGCTTTTGTTAATTGTACAAGTTTAGAATCTATAACATTAGGGGATGAATTAACAACTATTGGAAATGCATGTTTTGCGAATTGTGTTAATTTAAAAACATTAACAATCGGGAAAAATTTAAAAGATATTCCGGAGAATGCTTTTCAAAATTGTAGTGGAATTGAATCAATTACAGTTAATGCCGAAAACAAAAATTATTTAGTTGAAAACAATATTTTAATGATTATTAATGAAGATGGTAAAATCGCATATAGTATAAGTTTAACAGAATATACTGATGACTTTGATGAAATTAATAATCCTACTAATAATGGAAATAATGAAATTGATCGACCTATTATTGACTGGCCAATTATACGTCCAGGTGATGATATATTTGATATACCTTCAATTAAAGATCCAGGACTTGTATTACCAGAAATTCCAGAAATTGATGAAGGATGGGACGAGGATTTCGAAGATTCATTTTCTAAGTAAGAAAGGAAGTAAAATGATATGCCAATGTTAACAATGTTAATTATTTGTGTTGTTGTGTATTTTACATTAATGGTGACAATTTTGTTGTTCCATAAAATGATGAATCCAAAAATAACAAATTTAATATTTATAATTATAAATGTTTTGTTATTCGTTGCGTATTATATAAATGATTTTAATCGAAATAACGGAAAATTTATATCATTAACATTTGATCAAATATCACCTTTTACCTTTACAACATTACCTTTATCATACTTATTTAGTAAAAAAATCAAAGATGCTCAATTTAGTGCTGTAGCTTTTTTATCACTAGGAATGTTTGTTGCTATGCTTGTAAGTCCACAACATGCTTACTTAGTTTCATATCGTTCTAATGCATCACTATTATTTGTACTTGATACATTATTACATTTAAACTGTAGTTTGTTTGGTATTTACTTAATAGTCAGTGGGCAAGTTCTTTTAAATGCAAAAAGTTTAATTCGAGCATTTATTTATATGTATTCAGTTATTGCGTTTGTTTTATTTATGAATTTTACATTTAATCAAAATTATTTTGGGATGGGACCACACCGTGATTATGGAATTTACATGTTTAATTTGTTTAATTCTTATTGGATGACACTTATTGTGTATTTATTAGGTGTAGGTTTAGTATTGGCATTAGGCTTCGAATTTAATTATATTTTACAAATATTAAACAATTATGAAGAAGCGAAAAATGAAAAAAATAATCAAGAATTAGAAGTAGTAAAACAAGATGATTTGAAAGACGAAGTAGTCGAAAATCAAGAGATAGATGATTCAACAAATCCAACTGAAGAAACCGAAACGGCGTAAGTTATATTTAAAGCATCTAATAATAGATGCTTTTTTTATTTCTTGAATATTATAATAAATTATGTTATAATTTATGTAATAGGAGTTAATTATGGATATTTGGACTAAATTATTAGAACTTGCAGAAAAAGAATATCATCCTGAGGATTTATCACCATTTTTCTATAGCAATCATGTTGCTTGTGCAATTGAGGCTGAAGATGGCACAATTTATACAGGATTTTGTATTGAGGGCGCAAGTGGTGTTTTAAATTTATGTGCAGAACGAATTGCAGCTATCAATATGATTGTTAATAGTCATCAAACATTTATTAAAAGAATCCTTGTGATGCGCGATGTTCCGCCATATGAAGAAGGTAATTTTTTACCTTGTGGGGCATGTCGCGAATTTTTAATGCAACTAGATATTAGAAACCAAGAAACAGAAATACTAACAGATTATAATACTAGAAAAACGATTAAGCTTAAAGAATTAATCCCTAATTGGTGGGGAATGGAAAGATATAACAAATAGAGGTGAGTAAAGTGCAAGATAAATTATTATATTTAGCTAAAAATTATGATTTAGTTGTCGGTGATAAATTTGAATTATTTTATCGTGGTGTAATTAGATCGATGAATCCTTATAAATACTATATTCATGTTTCATCACCAAAAGGAAGACCGTATCCAAGATACTATACTTATACGCCAACCGAAGCAGAAGTAGGAGATTATCCATTAACGATTACTTTATATGATGATTATCATAATGAAATTGAAACTGCAACTACCACATTGCATGTTGTAAAACCTGTAGCGCCAAAGAGAAAAATTAATATCTTATGTTTTGGTGATTCACTTACATTTAATGGTGTATGGCCATATGAGGGATATCGTCGCTTTACAAAATGTGATGGAAATCCTATTGGATTAGGATTTAGTGATACACTAAACTTTATTGGCACAATGCAAAAAGAAGAAGTAGGATACGAAGGTTACGGGGGATGGCAATGGCGTCATTTTGTAAAAAATGAAGCAGTATCAACTACTTCATCAGTTTGGATTGAGGTAGATTCACATAACTTAGATGAAAATGATCAACACAGTATTTGGAAATCAAATAATTTAAATTGGGTATTAGAATCAATTGAAGACAAACGTTTAAAATTTAAAAGAGGAACAGGAAACTATTCTTGTCTGCCAAAAGTTGGTGAAGTTTTTGAACATGTTGATGGTGCAAAACATCAAGAAACCCTTAATGTTCTTAAATTCTACTTTGAAAAAGGTAATCCATTTTATGATGAATCAATTGATGGACCGAATTTTAAAAAATATTGTGAAGATAACAATTTTGAAGGAATTGACTATGTTTACATATTATTAACATGGAATGGACAATATCAACCATATAACTTTGATTTTTCACACTATGAACCTTTTATTGTTACAATTATTGAACAAATTAGATTATCTTACAAAGATGCTAAAATCCGTTTCATTGGTATTCAAAGCCCGTCTATAAATGGGGGTATTGCGGCTAACTATGGCGCATCCGGACCATACTCAGATGTCTTTGGAGAAGTAAGCACTGCATATCACTACAACGAGTATTTAGAAAAACTTTGTGAAAGAGATGAATACAAAGATTTTTGTCGATACATTGATATGAAAGCTCAATTTGATGTAGAATATAATATGCCAAGTCAGGATACACCAGTTAATGCAAGAAGTGAAATAATGGAAAAAGTTGGAACAAATGGTGTACATCCAACAATGGCGGGATACTTACAAATTGGTGATGTATTTTATCGTGCATTAGTTCGCGATATGAGCGATGAGGCATAATGATGAAAGTACTTGATAAAATATTAATTGTTTTATTTAACATATGTTTAGTTTTAGTTGCAATTTGGATATCTGCTGTACCGATTGCGAAAAGTAAAACATATTATCAAAAACAATTTGGAAAAAATGAAATCTATGCACATTATGAAGATGGTACACTAGTTCAAAAAAGATTTCGTTATATTGGTGGTACTAGATATAATAGTACATATTTTACTGATGATCAACTAGATGTTATAATTGATCATATAATTGATTACTTATTTAAAGGTAAAGATACATTTGAACTTAAAATGGATGACGTATTAGTAAATGGAACACTTCAAGATAACGTTAATGTCTTTGGTGATGTTGCGGTTACACACATGAAAGATGTCAAAGTATTATTTACGGTATATCGTATAATATCTGCTGTTGCATTAGCTGGAATGATTGGAATGATTATTTATTTCTTAAAACGAATGAAACATGTAAAAAAAGCTCTTTTGAGTGTTACATTAATATTTTATGGTGTTGTCTTCTTATTAATAGGTATTTTCTTATTAGTAGTACTAAGTCATATGGTTAAAGAACAAATTCCAATGCAAGTAGATTGGTTCCTAGATACCCTTTGGCGAGATATACATCACTTACTATTTATGTTCCAACCAGAAAAAGTAGCAGGTTCATTCTTTAACGATATTTTAACTGAAGTATTAACATTAGACTTATTTATAACAGCTGTTGTTATTGTTGTTATTGTATTAATTTCAATGTTGACTTTATGGTTAGTATCAACTATTTTAGCTAGAATTTATGGTGATAAAATATCACAAAAAATTTTTAAGAAGAAAGTAATTGAATAATAGGTGCTTTATGGAAGATGTAATTATTAATCATTACCATAAGGGGAAACTAATTGATAAAATATTTCTAATTATTGCGTTAATCTTTTTAGTTATGGGAATAACTCTTTATGCGATGTCTGCAATTATTCCTTCTAATTTGATGCATCCGAATGATTATTATAATTCAATTAATTATATTGATGTTATATTAATAACAATAAGAATTGTTGGTTGTATTTTAGTAATGCTAGCAAGTATATTAGTTTTTATTGTAAGAATAATGAGTTTGTTAGAAAAACAAAATAAAGGTATTGACATTATACTTGCGATGATTGGATTTGTCTTTTTGTTTGCTTTAACTGTTCTTTTCTTTTGGGTTATGAATAGCTCATGGGCATTAGGGTATAGTATCGTTGTTTACTATATTTTATTTCCAATTGTATTATTTGGTTTTGGGATATTAATTTCTAAAACAAAAATTAAATTATTATTTACTTATGTACTATTTTTTTCATGTATTGTCGTATTCCATTATCATTTAACATTAGGTATTTCTAATTTGCATATTCAATATCAATATATTTTCTTTGGTTTACTTCCTGGCTTAATTGGTATAATATGTGGATTACTTATTAGAAAGTTTATTAAGAAGATTAATAAGTAGAACGTTTTCATACGTATATTAGATGCATAATATGTAACATTAATATATAATATAGAAAAATAAATAAAACATTACAAGATAGGATTTAATCCTTGAGCATAATTATGCAATTAGCTTTTATATCAAAAGCACATAATTATCAGCTAGTTGCATTATAAATGTATATTTTTTACACTTCGTAATACACCTAGAGGGTTAATCCTCTAGGTGTATTTTAATTTGAGGTAAGATATGAAAAAAATATTAAAATTTGTTTGTTTCGTTTTAATACTTTTTGTAATATCATCATGCAGTAGTAACGATGATGTTAAAATTGTAGATATTAAACTAACTGATGAAGAATATGCATTTGTTGTAAAAAAAGGAAACAATACTTTAGTAAATGATTTTAACAACTTTTTAGATGAAATTAAAGAAAATGGTGAATTTAACAAAATTGTTAAAAAGTATTTTGAAGGTGTTGGCCAAAAACAAGGTGTCAAAGTAACAACACAAAGTGTGGAAAATACCGAAGATTTATTTGTTGTTGTAACTAATTGTCCATTTTCTCCTTTTGAATATATTGGTGATGATGGTTTAATATATGGATTAGATATAGAAATTGCAACACTTTATGCTAATCAATGTGGTAAACAATTAGTTGTAAAAAACATTGCGTTCGATTCCATCTTTACAGAAGTAGATGCAGGTTATGCAGATATTGGTATGGCCGGAATTACAGTTAATGAAGATCGATTAAAATCATATGATTTTACTAATCCATATTATGAGGCTAGCCAAAAATTAGTTATATCAGGTGATAACTTAATGTTTGATGATTGTAAAACAAAAGAAGATGTCGAAAATGTTTTAAAATCATTGCAAGATCAAAAAATTGGATATCAAAATGGAACAACAGGTAACTGGTATGTTCAAGGTGATGCTGATTGGGACTTTGTTGGCTTTAAGAATATTACACCAGTTGGTTATACAACAGCACAACTTGCTGTTCAAGATATCGTTGATGGTAGAATCTTTGGCGTAGTTGTTGATGAAGCACCAGCTAATGCAATTGTTGGAAATCTATCAGACTGGGCAAGTAAGATTAATGTATTCTTTGATACCTTAAAACAAGCCACTTATCGTGATTTAATATTGACTGGTTTAAAAAATACATTGTTAATAGCATGTCTTGGGTTAGTTATTGGAATTTTAATTGGTACGCTTTTAGCAATAATTAAGGTTGCACCTAAATACAAATTGTTTGCGAAGATTTTAGATAAGATTGCAACTATTTATATTGGTATATTTAGAGGTACACCAATAGTTGTACAACTATTACTTGCATATTACGTATTACTGCCAATTTTAGGTATTAAAGGAATTGAAGCGTTAACTGTTGGTATTTGGGTATTTGGATTAAATAGTGCAGCTTATGTTGCAGAAATTATGCGTGGTGGATTAAATTCTGTTGATCATGGTCAATTAGAAGCAGGGCGTGCTGTCGGATTAAGCTATCCTACAACTATGATAAAAATCGTAGTACCACAAGCAATTAAAAATACTCTTCCATCTTTAGGAAATGAATTTATTACCTTAATTAAAGAAACATCTGTTGTAAGCTTTATAACAGTTGTTGATTTATATACAGCCTTTAATACAATAGGTACAAACAAATATTCTGTAGTAGTACCATATATTGTAATGGCATTGATTTATATTGCATTAATTGTTATTATAACTATTTTAATTAAAATAATGGAAAGGGCACTTAAGAAAAATGATCGAAGTAATTAATTTAACTAAATCATATGGAACTCTTAATGTATTAAACGGTGTTTCCATAGAAATTAATGATGGTGAAAAAATTGCGGTAATCGGACCATCAGGTAGTGGTAAAAGTACTTTCTTAAGATGTCTAAACTGTTTAGAAGATCCGACATCTGGACAAATTATTTTTGATGGGGTTGATATTACAGATATGAAGGTAGATATCAATATACAAAGACAAAAAATCGGTATGGTATTCCAACAATTTAATTTGTTTAATAATAAAACGGTATTAGAAAATATTATATTAGCACCTGTTTTAATAAAAACTCGTAAACTCAGAAAAGATAAGATGTTTAATTTCTTTTTACCACTTATTAATTTATTTAAAACAGAAAAAATAGAAAAAAGAATAATCACTACAACAAAAAAAGAAATCATTGAACAAGAAAAATATAATGCAATGGACTTATTAGGACGAATTGGGTTGTTAGATAAAGCTAATGTTTATCCATCTACTTTAAGTGGTGGCCAAAAACAAAGAATAGCGATTGTAAGAACACTTGCGATGAATCCAAAAGTGATTTTATTTGATGAACCAACATCGGCACTTGACCCTGAAATGGTAAAAGAAGTGTTGGACTTAATGAAGAAGGTTGCGAAAAGAAATATTACGATGATTGTAGTTACTCATGAAATGGCTTTCGCAAAAGAAGTAGCTGATAAAGTAATCTTTATGGATCAAGGCAAAATATTGGAAATGGGAACTCCAATTGAAATATTTGAAAATCCCAAAGAACAAAGAACGAAAGAATTCTTTAGTAAAGTATTATAGGATGTTTTACATCCTATTTTTTTATTAAATAATTTTATTATTTTATAAAATTTTGATATAATAAATAATATAAAAGAGAGGAACTAAAAATGAAAAAAATAATATTAACTATTTTTGTAACAATTTTATTTTTTGGTTTAGTTGGATGTGGTAACTTACAACAAACATCTAGATCAATTGAAATTAAGGATGTAGAACCAATCGAACTTGGCAATGTAGTAAAATTAGAAATTGTATTAAATAATTTAGAAGGTGAAGTAATAGTTGAAAGTTCTAATCCTAATGTATTAGGTGTCGAACAATTAGAAGATGGTTGGTATATTACAGGTAAAATTATTGATATAGCTACAATTACAGCATCAGTTACATATTCTGGAACAAAATATCAAGATACAATTGAAGTAGAAGTGTTAGGATGTGTAATCCCTGAAGATCATACTCATGAACTTTGTATTATTTGTGGTAAATGCACTTTAGATGATTGTGATGAAGAACAATGTTTAGGTCATGAAAATATAGAACATGTTTGTGAAGAAAATCAATCAGAATGGATTACAGTTGGTAAAATAGAATGTGGTAAAGACTTAGTA
Organism: Bacilli bacterium; assembly: GCA_045652765.1. Lineage (GTDB taxonomy): Bacteria > Bacillota_I > Bacilli_A > ML615J-28 > CAG-313 > UBA1231. The sequence continues at coordinate 4,934 of JAZOLG010000025.1, read as the reverse complement.
CAACAAATTGTTTGTACAGTTTGTGGTGAAGTATTAGATGAACAAACAGTTAAGTTTGAACATGAATATGAAACTGAAACTTTAAAAGAAAAGACTTGTGAACAAGATGGTGAAATTAAATATACTTGTGTTCATTGTGGTGATAATTATATTAAAAAAGATTATTCATTAGGCCATGAAGAAGATGAAATTAAAATTACGATTGAAGCAACTGATACAACACTTGGTACAAAAGTTATTGGTTGTAAATATTGTGATAAAATCTTTAAACAATTTAACTATGTAAATAATGCTTATCATAAAAATGGAAAATTAAGTGTTAATGGTAGAGACTTAGTAAATCAATTTGGCGAAAAAGTTCAATTATATGGTCTTAGTACACATGGTATTCAATGGTTTAGTAAAGTTGTAAACTTTGATACAATTTGTGCTATTCAAGAAAACTTTGGTAATAATATTATTCGTTTTGCGATGTACACTGATGAAAATGGATATTGTGATGGTAGTGCAGCAACTAAAAAGATGATGTTAGAAACTCTTCATAAAGGAATTGAGATTGCAACTGAACTAGGACTTTATGTAATTGTTGACTGGCATATGGTAGGTGCAGAAAATCCACTTGACAAAAATCCTTTAACGTATTTAGAAGAAGCGAAAGAATTCTTTGCATATATTACAGAATATTATAAAGACTATGATAACATTTTATATGAAATCATGAATGAACCAAATGGATCAACTACATGGGCAGATTGTAAAAAGTATGCCAATGAAATCATCCCAATCATTCGTAAAAATACTGATGCCATCGTACTTGTTGGTAATCCAAAATGGACAGCTGATTTAAACTCTGTAATGAAAGATCCACTTGTTGGATATACAAATATTATGTATACATATCACTTCTATGCGGCTGATCACACAAGTACAACTCAAGTAGTAAAAGCATATGATAGTGGTTTCCCAGTATTTATTAGTGAATTTGGTTTCATGGAATCTTCTGGTGATGGTAATATTAGTGAGACTAATGGTAATAAATGGAAAAATGTATTAGACTCAAGAAACATTAGTTATGTTGCTTGGAACATATCTAATAGTAAAGGTAGTGCTTCCATCTTTAAATACAACACAAGTAACTTAAGTGATGTAAGTGATGAAAACTTAAAAGTTTGGGGAGTATATTTAAAAAATTGGTACCGTGCTAAATCTTTAAATGTTCAAGAACAAGATCCAAATGAAAACTTAAATCCAACAGTTGAACTTAAAACTGAAATTCCTGATTGGTCATCTAATTACGAATGTTTCATTATAAGTTCTGGTGATTCAGATTCACGTTTAGATTATGAATGGGAATCAACTAATGAATCAGTCCTAACTGTATCTAGTTATTCTACTTTATATATTGTAGGTGACGGTACATGTTCAATCATTTGTAAAAATAAATCAAATGGTGAAGTTGGTATTTTAGATATTGTTGTTAAAAATGGTAAAATTGAAAGTTGGATAAGTAGATATACAGAATAAAGAATATTAATTAAAAACTTTAAAAATTAGTCGAAATTTGATATAATAGTATTACATAAAATAGAGGTACAACATGAAAAAAAGACTTAAAACATTTGTAAAAGGTATTATGGGTGGCGTATGTAATAGTATTGGTGGCTGGCTATATTTAAGAGCTAGAACTGATATGGGAAGTATTGTTGTTGCGTCATTCTTGTTCACAACTGGATCAGTATTTATATCTCATTGGTTTTTCTATTTATTTACTGGTAAAATCGGTTTCTTATTAGAAAAAGATGATGAAGTAAGAAGAAGTAAAGCGATTGATTTAGGTATTGGACTTGTTGGTAATATCTTTGGTTGTATGATGATGGGATTCCTAATTAGACTTGCAGCATATGACACTAATGTTTTATTGTTCAAAGAATTACAAGGAATTGTAAACTTAAAGATTGGACATGACTGGTATGAAGCACTAATTCTATCATTCTTCTGTGGATTATTAATCCATATTGGAACTGATGGAATGCGAAGAATTGATAATCCATTAGGAAGATACTTAGTATTATTCTTATGTATTGGTGGATTTACATTAGCTGGCTTTGAACATTCAGTAGCAAACATGTTTTTCTACTTTTTAAATAATACTTATACTTGGCAAGCTGCATTATCATTATTCATACTACTATGTGGTAATGCTTTAGGAGGACTTGCGGTATCTGGTGTTAGACTATTAGTAAGTAAAGAATAGATGAAAATCTATTCTTTTTTTCTTTTATTACAACTCTTTTAAAAATATCCAAAATATGGTATACTATATTGAAGCAAAATTTAGGAGATAAATTATGAAATTAAAAACTATTAAAGAAATGACATTAAAAGAAAAACTTGGACAATTAATTTTACCGGGTTTTCATTCAACATATTATGATGATCAAATCAAAACATTAATTGAAGATTATCATGTTGGAAACATTATTTTATTTACAAGAAACTTTGAAGATGCTAAACAAATCCGTAATCTTTGTCAAACACTACATGAAAAAGTATTAGAACATACTGGTCATATTCCATTTATTGCGATTGACCAAGAAGGTGGATTAGTTACAAGAATGATGAAAGATGTAACTTTTGCACCTGGACCAATGACTGCATCAAGTAGTATTGAAAATGCCACATATTATACTGGTAAAATGTTAGCTGAAGACATGATTAGACTTGGAATGAATTTAAATCTTGCACCTAGTCTTGATGTTAATAACAATCCAAATAATCCGGTAATTAACGTTCGAAGTTATTCAGATGATCCACAAGTGGTTGCTGAACTTGGTAAGAAGTTTATTAAAGGTTCAAGTGAATTTGGTGTACTTGCATGTGGTAAACACTTCCCAGGTCATGGTGACTGTGAAGTTGATTCACATTTAGGTTTACCAACTATTAATTATGATTTAGAACGTATTCATCAAGTTGAAATGTATCCTTTCATTAAAAATATTGATGTTCCTGCAATTATGAGTGCTCATATTTTATTCCCAGCATATGATGTAGTACCAGCTACTTTATCACGTAAAATCATAACTAACGTTCTAAGAGAAGAATTAGGTTTTAAAGGATTAATTTTAACTGACTGCTTAGAAATGAAAGCTATTCAAGATATGTATGGAACAGCCAAAGGTGCTTTAATGGCTATTAAAGCAGGGGTTGATATGTGTGATATTTCGCACACATTATCATTCCAATTAGATGCTTTAAAACTAATTGAAGAAGCTGTACTAAATGGTGAAATTCCAATGGATGAAATCGATCAAAAAGTAGAAAGAATTTTAAAAGCTAAAGAAGTAACACTTCCATATTTAGAAAAATATTTCTATAATCAAGAAATGAAATTTAGTGAAGAAAATAAACAACTATCGCAAAAGATTGTAGATAATTCACTTACTAAAGTATGTGGTAGTGATGCTATTCTGACAACTAATACATTAGTTGTTTCACCAGTTGCGGTTGCGAAAACTATTATTGAAGATGAATTTGATGACAGAAATTTAGCTAAAGTATTAAGAAAAGAATTTACAAACATTGATATTTTAGAATTCAATCCAACTGATGAATTCAAAGAAGAAGTATTAAAATCATTACCTAAATATGACAATGTTATTTTATTTAGCTATAATGCAGCAACTTCACCTAAACAAGTAGAGTTTATCAATGCTGTTTTAAACAATAAAAAAGAAACAACAGTTATTTCATTAAAAGGTCCAATGGACTATCATAAATATCAAAACTTAAATAACTATTTATGCTTATATGAATATACACCTAATTCAATCAGAACTATCGTTAAATATTTTAAAGGTGAATTAGTAGCACTTGGTAAGTTACCAATTAAATTATAGGGGTTATATGAAAGAATTATTTAATCAAGAAATTAAAAGAATCGATACTTATAAATGGGATGAACAATCATCAAATGAATGTTTACCCTTTTGGATTGCAGATTCAGATTATCCTACTGCACCATGTGTTCTAACGTCTCTTAGTCAAACTACAAAACTTGGCGCATTCGGATACAATCTTATTCCTAATGAATTTTATGATTCGATTGCTTGCTGGTATAAAAAAAGATACAATACCAATCTTTTAAAAGAATGGATTGTACCTACAACAGGAGTAATTTTAGAAATAAGAATGTTAATTGAAATATTAACTAAAGTTGGTGATGGTGTTATACTCCAAACACCGGTATATCATACATTTCATCATGTTGTAAATAATTTAGAAAGAAAAATTGTTGAAAACAAACTTTTAAGACTAAATGATACTTACTGTATGAACTTAGATGACTTAGAAAAGAAGTTTATTGAAGGTCACAAAATTATGATTTTGTGTTCTCCACATAATCCAGTTGGTAGAATTTGGTCACGTGAGGAAATAGAAGAAGTATTAAGTCTTGCGAAAAAGTATAATGTTTTTGTTATTATTGATGAAATTCATAGTGATATTAATATTACAAATAATAAATTTACAAGCGGTTTAGACTTTGTTGATTTTTATGATAATATTGCTATTTGTAATGCACCTAGTAAAGCATTTAATTTAGCTGGGTTACATACTGCATATATTATTATTCCAAATCCAACAATTAAAAAATTGTTTGAAGAATACAAAGACAAACAATTCCAAAACTCACCATCAGTATTTGGCTATAATGCGATGATTTCAGCATATAAAAATGGTGATGAATGGATTGATGCACAAAATGAACATATTAAAAATAACTATAACTATTTAAAAACATATTTAAATGAACATTTACCAGAACTAATTGTAACAAACCTTGAAGGAACTTATCTTGTTTGGTTAGATTTATCTTTCACAAAACTAACAACGGAAGAATTACTAGAAAAATGTAATAAAGCAGGTATTACTTGTAG
>JAZOLG010000024.1:0-2526 GCA_045652765.1 Bacilli bacterium | reverse complement strand
AATTCAACACAATACTTTATATCATCAGCTGAATATCTAAAATTAAGTGGAACAGCCATAGCTCCACTTTTTAAAATTCCAAAGTAAATTGGAAGCCATTCTAAACAATTCATTAATAGAATAGCTACTTTATCACCTTTTTTAATACGGCGAGTTAACAAAAGGTTGGCCATACGATTAGCTCTATGGTCAAACTCTTGCCAAGTTAATTCTGTACGAAAAGAGTCATTAGAACTAGGTTCAATAAGAGAATAGTCACGCCATGTCACATGACGTTTTTCCAAAACTTGAGGATTTATCTCCACCAGTGCGGTCTCATTACCATACAGGCGAGCATTATTTTCTAATATATCTGTAATCGGCATTATTTTAGCTCCTAATTAAATACATGATTTGAATTAAGAATATACTTTTTTCACGCCAAAAAGTCAAGCATATTTATATATATAAATAAGTTTAATTTCTGGTTTATTTTGATATGCCATTTGTAAATTTAAACGCACCACTCAAAATCGTTCATGGTGCAATAACTTCTTCAAACTTGATAGGTGCATTTAGTACTTCAATTTCAGTAGATGCATTTAATGCATTTTGAGCAGTTGTTTTATCCTTGGTTTTAATTCCATATCTTGATATGTTTTAAGATTTGAATAAAACAACATTCGGTGATAGAATTACAGATGTTGGTTCCACCACCCCCCCCTGGTTCGAACCAGGGGGGGGTGGTGCGTTTACTTCTTCAAAAAAAATCAATAATATCAAGGAGACAACAATGGCACATCTAACACTTCAACAAAGATATAAAATTGAAAGGATGCTTCAGCAAGGTGCCAGTATACGTCAAATAGCAGCTGAAATCGGTGTTGATCATTCAACTGTTTCAAGAGAAATAAAAAAACGTAGGTTGCATTCAAATAAAACTTATGGAATCTATATCATAAATGAGTGCAAACTCCGCCAATCTTGCACTGTTGCAAATCTTTGTTTCAGGAATACTCGGCAAGGAGAATTACCTTCATCTATGTGTAAACACAAATGCAGTGCTTGTAGAGTTATAAGTTGTAATTCCTTCTGTGAAAAATTTATACCAGAAACATGTGATCGTTTGATTAATTCCCCTGGCGTTTGTAATGGTTGTAATCTAGAACGAAAATGTTCACTACCTAAATATTATTACATTTCAGAAGAAGCCGATAAACAATATAAAGCAACTCTTAGTGATTCAAGAAAAGGAACACACATAGAAGATGGTGAATTAGCTGTTATGGATGAGTATATATATAACGGCATAAAAAAAGGTCAATCAGTTTATCATATTATGAATTCCAATCTAGACTATTTTATTTATAGTAATAAAACTATATATACTCTAATTAACAGTGGTGTATTAAGAATCAAACGTCATGATTTACCACAAGCAGCAAACCGAAAGCCACGTAAAACTCGTAAGGGTCCAGAACATAAAGTAGATACTAAATGTAGAATCAATAGAAGTTATGAGGATTTTCAAAATTATAAAATTAACAATCCTGGTATGATTTTGGTAGAAATGGATACTGTCATTGGAAAACCAGGTGGCAAATGTGTTTTAACTTTACAATTAAATGTTTGTGGAATGATGCTAGTTTTCATTAGAGACCATAATAATTCTCAGTCTGTAATAGATGTATTTAATAAGTTAGAACAAGATTTAGGAACAGAATTATTTACTAAAATATTTCCTGTTATTTTAACAGATAACGGATCTGAGTTTACTAATCCTATAGCTTTAGAAACTAGTATTGATAATGTTACTAAAAGAACAACAATCTTTTATTGTGAACCATATTCTTCATGGCAAAAAGGACATATTGAAAACAACAATGGTCAATTAAGAAATATTCTTGAGAAACATACATCATTTGATAACATAACCCAAGAAGATTGTAATCTTATTATGTCTCATATAAATTCTTACAGAAAAGCTTCATTGAATAACAAAACTGCAATAGAATTATTTACCCTTATTTACGGCAAAGAAGCTTTAGAAAAATTAAATATTAAATTGATTCCTGGAAATGAAGTTATTTTACTTCCAGACTTGTTAAATAAATTCTAATCAAACGTTTTAATTAGAGTCAAACAATACGCAAATTATGGTGGTGCGTTTAGTACTTCCGAAAAAAAGAACTACGTTTCCATCACGGCATCTTACACCCTTTTTATAGTTTTGGGAAGAAGTAAACGCACTATTTGAAGAAGAAAATGCACCAAAAGTATAACAAATCTATGCCTTAAATTGGTTGGGTTAGCTAATTGGGGATAGCTTTGAAGAAGAAAATGCACCACCTTATCAAAAAGCTCGTAGAAAAATGGTCAAGTGGTGCGTTTACTTTTTCAATTGGCCAAAACTGCAAGGTGGCAATTAAAAAAGTTGAAAAATTTCACAGATATCTCATAAAAATTTTCTAACTTGAAATAAAAAAGGATTCATGATACTTTATTAAACACACAAACAAATAAAGGAAAAATACCATGAATCCTCAA
>JAZOLG010000023.1:0-11408 GCA_045652765.1 Bacilli bacterium | reverse complement strand
AGATAAAATTTATAAGAGTCGACAACTAAATTCATATTCAGTAATCAATTTACTTATTTTATAGTTTGTTTTTCCTATTCAAGTCACTTTGAAAAAAGGAAAAGTAGTATTATAAAAAACTAAAATAAAAACGCACTTTTAAAGTGCGTTTTTTCATGTTTAATAAAAACTAATTTATTTGTTTTTTCTTCTTAGAAATAATTATAATAATTGTAATTGTTCCACCAGTAAGTATAACAAAAACAGAACCAATAATTATCCAAATATATATATTATTAGAGTTGTTTGGTAATTCTGTTTGTTGTTGATTATTAGGGGTAGGTGATTCTACTATAATTTTTTTGAAACCAACTTGGATATCAATGTTTTCGGTAATATTTTCAATAATTAAAGTATTTGATATTTCAATAGTATTTCCATTTGATTTTATATAATCAATTTCATAACCTTCATTAGGTGTAATATTGATGGTTATACTTGATCCGTATTCAATGATATTTGTTCCAGTCTTATCTGCTCTACCATTTTGATCTGTAACAACATTAACTGTGAATTTTCTTGGCACTTCTTTAAATACTGCAGTATATGTAATGGTATTTGTTACTTCTTCAAGCGGTTTATCCCAACCAATAAATTCATAACTATATTGTCCGTTGTCTGGTTTAGTTGGATATGAGTATCTAGATGTATCATATTCTGGTATGCTATGAACTTCATAATATTTTGAATAAATTAATGAACCATCCCAATTATTCCAGTATACAATATAATTTTTCATTGAATAGTCTACATCAATTAGTCCTAAATTGGCATTTTCAATAGTGACAACAAATGCTTTTCTATACCACTGACGTTTGACGCTTTCGAAGCCTGTTGGTATTTTATAATCAAATTCATAAGTATCTGTAGGTATTTGAATAAACAAGTAAACAAGTTGACCGCTTATAAAATCTGCAGAGAACTGATCACCAGATGTTGCGTTAAGGTCTGTAGATATGTAGTGGTCCAAAACATTTTCTCCAACGGTATAATTTACAGTTAATGGTTCAAGTTTTATTTTACTAGCTTTACCAACATCTATAGTGGTATAACTAGAAATTCGCATAAATAAATCTTTTCGATATATATTTTCTAATGCGAGAGTATATGTTTCCATATTATCTAAAATATATTTGTATCCAATTGGTGCTGCTTCAAGTTCAACAACTAAAGTAAATTTTGATGCGCCTATTAAGCTAGACCCTGAAGTACTTGCAATTAGGTCGCCATCATAGTATTTATATAGTGTTCCATTAACGGATCTTGAAATATATGCTGATTTAATATTTTCTCCAGTTTTAAGACGAAGTAGATATCCTTCTTTAAATATAACTTCTAAAGAAGTATTTTGTTGAATATTTTTAAGCGTTAAACCATTATTTATAATGTTTTCAAATTCGTTTTCGTCCACTTTTACACCATTTATTTTTACTTCGTATAGGCAACATCCACTATTTGGTTTAAAATTGTATTTCACAAATCCATTTTCAGAAACAATTATGTCTCCAACATTAGAAATACCTGGACCATCAATTGTTAAATCAATGTTATAATAATTGATTTCTTCCCAACGCGCATAAACAAAGACAGTGTTAGAGTTTTTGTAGTAACTTTGATAGTATCCAAGGGCGGATAAATTAGGATTTTCTCCCATATGATGAATATCTTCCCAAGCTATAGAATATACGCCATCTTTTTCCGGAATTTTTATAGAGTTGTGACCATAGTCTAAATACCATCCAGCAAAAGTATATCCAGGTCGTGTTGGTGCATATAATGTTAAATCAGTATTAGGACCAGCAAGTTCTTTCGAATAGTTTTTACTGTGGTTGATACCACCATCTAAATCATAAAATACAGTAACTGGTTGAAGAGAAGTATCTTCATAGTACTCAATGTTGAAATTATAATCAAGCTCATAGCCTGAATTAGATTTTATTGTATAAACATAAGAATAAGTATTGTCAGACGAAATGGTATAAGTAATTTCGGGAATTGACATATTTTTATCTGAATAAATTGATTGTTTTGTTTGTAAAAATGAAATAGTTCCATTTTTTTGATTAGTATATATTACATAATTTTTATATGGATTAGCAAAACTATAATACTCTAGGTCTCTACCTGTAGTGTAATATAGGGAGTTTTTATCAGTATCAAATTCTATTTCTTCACCAACAAGATTATATGTGACAAAGAAGTTATTAAGAAAAGTATCGCTTTTCTTGCCATTTGTGTAATTAACTAAAACTTTATATTGTCCGTATTTAGCATTATCTTTTTTAATACTAAATGACTTAGAAGAGTTATTAATATTAATTGTAAAATCATTTGTGACATTTTGGTCACCTAGGTATATTTCAATATCGGAAACTGTTGTATTTTCTGATGATATAAATGAATAATTTAAATTTACATCATCATAAAAAATATTTTTTTGTTTTGTAGTATTCTTTTCTGCAGTGTAGTCACCATAATATTTACCTTTTACAGATGTTTCGATACTACCGCCTGTTTCAATTTTATCATAAAAATAAAAATCTTTAGTTGTATCGTTTTGATATTTAAATCCATCTGCATAAAGAATATTTGTATCATCATAGAAGATACGTATAACACCATCTGTACCTTGATTTTCAGTGTAAGAATTTAGTACAAGCCATGCACCTTTGAAGACAACTGGTTTTTCTAAACCATCAAAATAGATTTCTTTTTCGTAATTGTCGTCCCATCCAATTACGGAGATGGCGTGACAACCGTTAGTATTTTTTTCATTTGGAAATTTATATAATTTTCCATCATCATCTACATAGGATTTTCTAAAATTAAAAGCCATAGAAAGACTACCATGATTGTAAATATGTGCTTTCATTTCTTCAACATCAGTTTTAGAAAAACTTGTTGTGGAATCATGAAGTATTGTACTTGCGATAGCCATATTAGCATTTTTACCAAAGAAATTATAATAGTCTAGTGCATTATCATCACTGCAAACAAACATATTAGAATAAGGCAAATCAACCTCTAACATTAATCCGGCTTTTTTTGCAGCATTATAATGGGTAGAGTAACCACCACCTGATCCAATTGGTTTATAAGAAGATGTATTAAATGCAGAAATACCTGTCCAAAGTTCAGAGAAATCATAGTATTCACCAGTTGCTTTCATGATGGCAGTTGATGCAGCCATCGTAGTTGCAAAGTTCCAACAAAATCCAGTTTTGTCTTGATTTTGGCTAAATAAGATATAATCATCCCTCCAACAATATTCACTCGGCAAAGAAGTGTTTTCCGTAGATATTTCGTTGTTATTAAAAGATGAATAAATGTCATTTGTAGCTTCAGTTTTGAAAGTGATAAAATAAAGACTGCATAGCACAATCAGTGAGATAGTTAAAAATGTTTTAAATATTTTTTTTGTCATAGTGTCCACCTATAAATAAGATTATTACTTAAATTATATAATAAAATGATTTATTCTGTCAAATACGAAGTATTGTTTTAAAAAAGATTAATTTAAGAAAAATCTAATAATAAAATAGTAGAATAACATAAGATAAATATTAAATAAAAAACAACGCAGATTGACAACAATTCAATAAAACGAAAATATTTTAGTCTTTAGAAATCATTTGCCTTTAATTAAACATGAATTATTTGAGTTAAAAAGAATTTATCAGTTGTATGATTAAAGGTTATGGAAATTCATGAATTAAATATATAAATTACAAAATTTGTGTTTATTGCTGGAATTATAAAAAAATAAGGTGAAGTATCTATTACTGGTAATACATTTGCTAACTATCAACAGTATCCAATTTGGTTTAGAATATATGGTGCTGGTGATTACTATGTTAAAGATTCATCAAATTTACCAGCAAACTATGAAAATAATTATTGGGGTGTTACTAGTCCATCAAGCGATAAATTCTTTGGTTGTACAGCTCCAACTAATAGTTATGAAACAGCTGAAGAAGTTCCAAGTATTAATGATTTTGAATAATTATTATTCAAATAATTAACAAATAAAAGTTAGGAAAACGTTTGCAAAAAACAGAACTATATGATAGAATATACATGCGATAAAAGCAAGGAGGAAACAATGCTTAAAAAAATAACTTTATTTTTTATTACTTTTGCTTTTTTATTCGTTGTTGCTGGATGTAATTTTACACAAACACCAACTGATAAAGAAGATAAATTTACAGTAACATTTGATTGTGGAATCGAATGTGAAATTGAAGATGTTGAAGTTGAAAAAGGCGGATTAGTTGAAGCTCCAGAAGATCCTGTACGTGAAGGATTTATTTTCCTTGGATGGTACAATGGTGAAGAATTATGGAACTTTGAAGAAGACACTGTATTAGAAGATATTACTTTAACAGCAAAATGGGAAGAAGAACAAGAACACGTTCACGAATTTGTTGAAGGCGTATGTAGTTGTGGAGAAAAAGATCCAAACTATGTAGAACCACACGTTCACAAATTTGTTGAAGGTGTATGTAGCTGTGGAGAAAAAGATCCAAACTATGTAGAACCACACGTTCACAAATTTGTTGAAGGTGTATGTAGCTGTGGAGAAAAAGATCCAAACTATGTAGAACCACACGTTCATGAATTTATTGAAGGTGTATGTAGTTGTGGAGAAAAAGATCCTAATTGGAAAGATGAACCAGTTATTGGTGAAGATTTTGAAATTATTTATGAATTAAATGGTGGTGCTTGGTCATGGACAGCTGGAACAATTGCTGATGCCGCAAAAGGTATTGATGCTGTATCTAACTTACCAGAAATTTTTATGGCTGATTTCTATGCATATTTATTAGAAAATGATTTATTAAAATCAGAAAAAGTTGCCTCTAAATTACATGTAACAACTTGGGCAGGATTTAGTAGTCCATATGGTGATCCAGTTGCTTGGTATAATGCTACATCAACTGGTGGATATAGTGCAGCTGATGGATATAGTCAATTGTTCTTTGATAGCGTAGATGGTTATGAAGCTATAGGTGGATTCCTTGGAACAAGCCCTTATAAAGAAAAATACGCAAATCTTACTAAACATGCAATTCAGTTAACAACAGCTAGATATTCAATGGCTGTAACATCTGCAAGCTTTAAAGGTGCTATGGGATTTGTTCTTGATGGATATTTTTATGGTACTCAAGGATTACTTGCATCCACTAAAGCTAATTATGAAGTATTTAATGCATTACGCGCTACAATTCCTACACCAACTGTAGGTTATGAAGGAAGTGCTTCATCTACTAATGTATATGAAGTATTAACAGGAAAAGTTGGTACACCAGTTCAATTAGTAGCACCTGTTAAAGAAGGTCATATGTTCTTAGGATGGTATACAAATCCTGAACTAACTGGTGAAAAAGTAACAAGTGTTAAACAAGGTTGCACATTATATGCTGCTTGGTATAATTTAAATGGAAAAGCTCCAGTATACAATATTAATTATGTTTTAAATGGTGGTACAAATTCTAGTGATGCTCCTTTACAATATGCTTTTGGTGAAGGTGTTACTTTAACAAAACCATCAAGAGACGGTTATACATTTGCTGGTTGGTCACTAGATGCTGAAGGCAAAGAAATAATTACTGCTATTGCGCCTATGACAATAGGAAGTGTAACTCTTTATGCAAACTGGATTGAAGGGGCTGAAGATTTATACTCAATTACATATGTTTATTCTGAAGGTAACCTTCCAACTAGAACTCCAGGTTCATTAGAAGAAGTAATTGAATATGTATTTACTTCATATTATAACTGGTTAAAACCAAGTGATGATTATGAAACATTCAAAACTAAAGTAATTAATCAATGGAAAGGTAATCAATCACAAGGTAATTATAAATTCTATAAACAAGGTGGAAAAGATACAATTGATGAAAGTTATTTCTGTAATGCATCTGAAAACTTTGAAGAATGGAATGCATGGTTTACAGTATTCGATGCACAAGTTACTGCTGCAAATGGAGCTCAAAATGCATGGAATAGTTATGTTGGTATTCTAAGACTTGGTCAATGGTTAAGTGGATCTGCTCCAATTACTTGGAAAGATTCAATGAACCAAGCATTAATTAATGCAACTAAGATTAAAATTCCACTACCTACTGAATATAAACTAGGTGATGAATTTACAATTCCAGAATTAGTAATAAATGATGGTCGTACATTCCTTGGATGGTATGATCAAGAAGGAAATAAAGTAGAAAAAATTGCAGCTAATACTCAAGGCGATTTAGTATTAACAGCAAGATGGAGTGAAGCAACTCCTGTTGAATCATTTGAAATCACAAATCAAATTGATAAATTATTAAAACTTTCTACTCATCAATTAAAGTGGAATATTGGTCCTTCTAATGCTACTTTCAAGAAAGTTACATTTGAATCAAGTAATCCAAAAGTATTAACAGTTTCTGAAACAGGTTTAATTAATGCTGTTAGCGAAGGTGTTGCGAAAGTATTAATTACTGTTCATGGTAATACTGCATTAAATATGGAACTTGAAATTGAAGTATACGTTGATCCATATATTCGTGGTGAATTTGTAACTCAATCATATGTCGTTGCTGGTAAAACTATTCAATTACGTGGAACACTTGTTGGTGCAACAACAGAAAAATTAGTATGGGCATCTAAAACTCCAGAAATCGCAACAGTTGATAGTGAAGGTGTTGTAACTGGTGTTAAAGAAGGATTAGCTGAAATTGTTGTATCATGTGTAGATAACGAAAATATTTCATTTACTTTCTATGTAACAGTATTTGATGAAGATCCATCAGATATCTTAAAATTAATTGTTGAAAGTAATAATTCTGAAGTATATACAGAAAAAGATTTATTAATTGGTATTAAAATTGGTTCAGATGGAGCTTATTATTCTGATATAGTAGGTAGTGTTTCTAAATTATTATTTGAAGATTATGTTGTTCATGATGATTATTATTTGGCAAATCCAAATAACAAATCAACTTTATCATCTGGAGGAATCCAATTTATTACAGTTCACTATGCTGCTGATATGCCTTATTCTCAATCAGCAATGTTCAATGGTGGTAAAAACTTAGCATCATATAATAAGTCTTGTAACGAAAATGGTACTCAAGCATCATGGCATTATAGTGTTGGTAATGATGGTATTTGGGCATCACAAAATGAAGCTTATGGTGCATGGCATGCTGGTTCTAGTAAAACTATGACATGGACTGATAGTGGATTAACAACTGCCCAACTTGGTGAAGAACTATATACAACAGATGTTACATTAGGTAGTGATGGATATTTCTATATTAAAGGTTTAAGAACTAATGTTAAGAATACTACATCTGGTACTAAACTAAATGGTATGGGATTAGCTGTTAAAATTGAAGGTAACAAAGTATATTTAGGCGGACATTATTATAATACAAGTTATGGTTACATTTCATCAACAGGTGGTAACAATAACTCAATTGGTATGGAAACATCAGTAAGAGAAGGTTCTGACCTTTGGTTAACATGGCAATATACAGCGCAACTTTGTGCAAAACTTCTTTTAAAATATAATTTACCAATCGAAAGATTAGTTGGCCATCATTTCTTCTCAGGTAAGTGGTGTCCACAACCAATGTTAGAACATGATTTAGAAATTTGGAAGGAATTTGTTGAACTTACAAGACAACAAATGGATTTATATGAAAATTATAGTAACTATAAATTATCATTTGAATCTACAAGCCAATATTTAAAAGATAATGGTAGAGTAAGTGAATTACCTGATTATAATGAATGTGTAACTTACACAGTTACTTATACTGAAGGTACAACTACTAAAACTGTTACATTATCTACAATTCTTCCAGGAATTCTTGAATAATAAAAAAAGATCTTAATACAATATTGTATTAAGATCTTTTTGTTTTAATAATAGCATTTGAACGAATAACGTTAAAAACTTTAATATCCATTAACATATCATAAATTTGATTGAAATGAATTAACTTTTTGATTTCTTCAACTGAATGATTTGTTTCCTTAGCAAGTTTTTGATATTCTAAGTCACATTCTTCATTAGATACTTCTAAATTTTCATAAGCCGCAATATAAGGAAATAAAATCGTAGTCTTGGCTTTTTTGTAAAAATTATTTTCTTGACTTTTAACTAAGTCATCTAATGAGTTATATCCTAATGACAAAATATATTCATCAAGACTTTTTCCATTATTATCAGCTTTTATTTTGATTTGATTAGTATATGTATTAATTTGATCATCAATATATGCTTTAGGAACTATAAAAGGATTTTTAATTAACAATTTTTCAATTAAGTCATCATTAATTTTATTATCGATTTCTTTTTGTTTTTTATTTTGAAGGATTTCAATAACAAATTTTGAAAAATCGTTTACGTTATTAATACCTTCAATTTGTAAAACATTTTGAATAAAATCGTCATCAAGAGTAGGTCTTGTTGGTTGATATACCTCTAATAGTTTTACGTAATATTCTGGTATTTGACCTTTTTTTGTATATTCCTGGTCATTCATTTTAATGTCTACTCTTTGTATTTGATTATAAGACATACCGATTATTTGATCTACAATTTCAGGATGAACAGATTCGGTTAATGTATTAATTTCTAATTGATTTATTGTTAATTCAGGAATTATGTTAGCATTAATAAATCCTGCAAGAAAGAATACTCCAATATCTCCACGTTCTAAAGTTGTATTTTTCACAAGTTCCCAAATTGGATTTTCATCAAGAATATTGTTTACGTAATCATCAAATTCTTTATTTGTAATAACAGGAAGTTCAGCTTCTACTTCTAAACCTTTATATTGTTTTAATTCGATATCTGGAGTTGAATCAATAATAATAGAAAATTCTAATTCTTTATCACTGCCGATGGTTTCGTTGTTGACAATAGGTTCACTAATTTTATATATATTAAAATCTCTAGTTTTGTCATATTCATCGAAAGCTTCTTGAATCATTTTTTGAATTGTATCATCATATAACACTTCTATTCCGTAATGTTTTATAAAATGATTAAAAGGCACAGCGCCTTTTCTAAAACCTGGTATTACATTATTCTGAATATATTGTTTGAAAGATTCATCTAAGGCTTTATTAAAACGTTCTTTTTCTAGTTTAAAACTGAGTTTAATTTTACAATAATCAATAATCTCTTTGTTTACAATCATAGCATCCTCCAAATAATTATAGTAATATTATATGATAATTTTAATTTAATTGCAAATGATATTAAGTGTTATAATAGTGTTTAGAACAAAGATTAATAATAATGATACAAAGACTTAAATAAAAAAAGTTTGATAAATATCAAACTTTTTATTTTTTTAATCCATCATGAATTGCTTGAATTAAATCACCAGTTGTATCACAACCGTATTCCCAGTACATGACACCAGCACAGTTATTATTCTTAACGAACTGACATTTTTCAATAATTGATCTTGGATCATCAAAAGAAATGAAATATGTATGATCGTTACTAATTAAATATGGCACACCAGCGGCTTCATCGTAGTAATAAGTATAATTAGAATCGTTTAAGTATTTGTTTTTTATATCAGTATAAGATATACTGCCGTTACTAGTCCATCGACCATTACTATAGTATTGTCTTACACCATAAAAAGCAAGTCCAAAGATTAATTTATTATTAGGAATGCCATAATTATTAAATATTGTAACACTTTCTTCAATAGAACAAGATGATAAACCACCACCTACTTTTAATGATGTATTATGGTATCCATTTCTTGTGTATAATGCATTTTGATAGTTTCCAGAAGAACTACTCATGCCGTATGTCATCACGTTGATATAATCAAGATATTGTCCTGAATTTTTTAAATCATATTGAGGAGGTTGCCATCTGCCACCAGTGATGGCGGCTGTAACTAAATGATGTGGATTATTCTTTTTAATAGCTGCATTTAATTCTTTTACAAATGTTGTAAAATATGGAGCTTGGCTAGAAGATGGTGTTTCCCAGTCAATGTCTACACCATCAAATCCGTATTCATTTATTAACGCAATGATGTTATCAATCATTCTTTTTCTACTTTCTGGGTTTTTTGTCATCGCCACATAAGCGTCTCTTGGCTCTGAACCACCACCACCTAGTGATAATACAACATATACACCATTTTCCTTTGCCTTTGGCATTATGTAGTCTTGTACGCTTCCTAATACAGAAGCATTACTTTTTAAAGTTCCATCTGCATTAAATAAAATAAATGCACAATAGATGATGTCCATTGTTTCAAAAAATTGATCGGTTAAAGAATAATAATTTCTATATACGTATCCCGAAGCAATATTTTCTGTTAAATCTTTGTATCCTTCTAAAATAACCGGTAAACTACTACTAATTGATTTGCCATTTAGTTCAATTTTATATGAAATAGATAACTCTGTTTTTTCGTAAGGTCTATTTAATTTTCCGGTATTAGATAAATATTTAGAGTTAGTTTCCCATGTAATTTTAGTATCATTTAATGTAGTAATTAAGTCTATACTAGAAGTAATAACTTTATTACCATAGGTCTCAATAATAGCATTGTGAGTTTTATCTAATAATCCATATACATTTCCTTCTCGATAAGTTGCATTTATAGTTAAATCATTCATAATTTCAATACCTTCAACGTTATCCCAAACACCTACATAACCTTCCAAATAAGGTATTTCAGGAAATTCATTTAATTGATAACCTTCTTCAATTTGGCGTTCTTCAATAATAGAACCGTTAATAATAAATTTTACCGTATAAATGTTTTTTTCATATATTGGATAAATAGTACAATCTTTAGAAACATTTAAATAATCATCACTTGAATATCCAACTAGTGTATAACCCGTAATTTCACCATATTTTGGTAATACTGCGTTATCACCTTCATAAACATATTGTTCGTCTAGAATACGTCCAAAACGATTTAAAAAAGTAACTTTATATTGTTGTCTTGTGATTGATATTTCCAAATTCTTTGTAACGTTTTGATAAGTAACACTAATTTGATGAGTACCACCTGTTTGTAATTTTGCTAAATCAGTATCATTAATCATTGATGGATCTAAAGCTACTCTTGTAGTTTGGCCATTTTCATCAACAACAACTAATATAATATCAGAAATATTAAAATTGTCTTTAGTAATTTCTTTAGGTAATGCTGATGTGTCAAATGTAAAATCAATACTTTTTGAGGGATTACAACTAGTTAGTATAAATAAACATAATAGAATACAAAGTATGTAAAAATGTTTCATAGTATCTCCTTTTGTTATATATATATAATATTATATACTTTTTTTTATAAAAAGGAAAATGATTTGTATGAAAT
>JAZOLG010000022.1:0-9553 GCA_045652765.1 Bacilli bacterium | reverse complement strand
TTATGATGAAGGCGGTATTTATCGCGCAAAACAATGGAAACAATTAAACAATTTCTTTAAAGAAGAAGTAGATAAAGGTAATTATATTGTGTGTGGTGGCGACTTCAATCATGATATTTCTAACGATCCAAACTTTGATGGCTTTCCAACAAAACAAGAAAAACCAGAGTGGGTTTATGAATTAAATGATGGTGATTTAATCCAAAATTTAGGTCTATCTTTTAAAACTTCGACGAATGCACCGACATGTAGAAGTACCGATATGCCTTATGAAAAAGGGGTTAATTATACAGTTGTAATTGATGGATTTATTACATCTAGTAATGTTGAAGTTTTATTAGTTGAAACAATTGATGCAGACTTTATGTATAGTGATCATAACCCAGTAATGTTAAAATTTAGATTAATTTCATAATTAATATAGGAAATAATCATTTAGTAAAAAATAAAAGAAGTTCTAAAATTAGAACTTCTTTTTATTTAAATTATAGAAATAATTAATATTGTTGGAGTCTTCAAAAAAATTGATACTATAATCAATATAAGGTAAATATTTAAAAATATCAAAGTTTTTTGTTTTTACGATAACTTTATTTTTGTCTTTAATTATGTTTAAAAAATCTTTATTATTAACTAATTCAATTACCTCGTATCCCAAAATTGCAAGATCTTTGTTATAGTTATTTACGATGATTTTGTTTTTATCACTTTGATCTAATAAAATTTCTTCAATAGTTAGTGAATCAATAGGAATAAGATTTAAAGAATTGTTTTGGCCATTATTTTCTTTGGGCTTTACTTTTAAAAGTCCATGGCTATAAAGTAAATCAACATATTTTAAATATTCTTTGAATGTTTTTGTATGTGTTTCATTGAAACTTTTAGGATGTTTATTTTTAGAAATTAAATATCTTGATCCAAACACTAAATCTTCTTTTGTATCAACTAAAGATGTTGGATGAGGTGGTAAATAGTAATAGTCATAAAGATAATTATAAAAAGTTTCTTCTGTTAAATTGTCTAGTTCATTAATGCCTAAAACGTATTCGATAAAATCATTGTCAAAGTCTTTTTTTAATGTTTCAATATACTTAATATTTGCTTTTTCTTTTTTAGTTAATTTTACAGGATATGGTCTACGTCTTGAAAGAGGATTGCATCTTAGAATTCTTATGCCTACTAAAAGAGTAGCATAAAAGAAATTAAACTTTTCATAAGTTTTAAGGGCATATTCACTACAAGTTGGATAGAATTTACAATGACCAACACCAATAATTTGTTTATTCTTTTGATAACTTTTTATTAGCTTAATTGCTAGTTGATTTTTCATATACTTCACCTATAACTATTATACTAAAATAAATTATTCTTGTAAATTAATACATAAAATAAGATATTATGTTACATACTAATAATATGAAATACTTATACTTTATACCTTTAGTAATACTCTTAATATCACTTTTTCTGTTTAGGATAGGTATTTATCTAAAACAAGATGAAAACACTGATATTAGAGTTAAAATAGGTCAAATATTATGTTTTAAACTAAATAATAAGAAAATAATCGAAACATGTCAAAGAATATCTAAATATGATATTACATTATTAAAAACAAATCAAAATAAACAACAAATAAATGAATTATTTAAATATATTACAATTAATAAAATAACAGTAATTAATCAAAATAATATTTTAAATAATCTTTGGAATGTTTATATTCCTATTTCATATCAAATATTTAATAGATATTTAGATCAAACATTAACAAAAAACTTTAAAAAAGTAAATAATAAATATTATAGTATTGAATATACAACAATAGGATCTTATAAACTAAAGTTTGAAATTGATATGAGTATAAGAGTTTACAAACTAGTAGAATATTTTATTATAAACTTAATAAAGAAAAAGAAGGTACGTTATGACAAATCAAATTAATGAGTTTATATCATCATCCCTTGATGCAATAAAAAATTTAATTAATGTGGGTGTAGTAGTAGGTAATCCAATAATTATGGATAATTTAAAAATAATACCTATTTCGAAAGTTAAATATGGTTTTATATCAGGAGGAAAAGAAAATATTAGTTCACCAGTTATGATTGGCAATGCTGGAACAGTTTCTCTGACGCCTATCGCGATAATTGTAGCAAGTGAACAAGATGTTAAAATGTTACACTTAGATAACAATACGCATCTTGTTGAATACTTAGTAGATAATATTAGTGATATTATTCAAGAAGTGTTAAAGAAAATAAAAAAAGAGTCATAATTGTTATGACTTCTTAATAAGATATAAGGGAAAGGAGAAGACTATGAAATTTATAGTTATTGAGCTTCCTAAAGTATTATCAAAAGTAGTACTGTTTTTTAAAAACAAGTTTAAAAAATAAAAAACAAGGCAAATGCCTTGTATTTTTTTTATTTGGTTTATGCTCTTTCTACTAATCCAGAACGTAAAGCGCGTGTTGATACATATACTCTTTTAACGCGTCCGTTTTCATCTACAATTCTAACCTTTTGAAGGTTTGCTTTAAAAGTACGACGAGTTGCTTGTAAAGAGTGTGAACGATTATTCCCAGCTTTTGAACCTAAACCAGTTACATAACATTTACGAGCCATAATCTTAATTCCTCCTTAGTATTACTCTAAAAATCTCGTATATTATATCATATAATTTCTATAATTGCAAGAAATTAACAAAAAATGTTTAATAGAAAGGTGGCTATGACTTAATCACTTGCAAAAATCATAAAAATATGGTATTATATATTGTCATTTAGGAGGTAATCTATGAATACAATTAAAATCAATGGGGATTTGTATAAAGTAATTGTAATAAATGGTGCTGTCTCATTAAGAAATGCTTATAAAGAAATTGATGCACTTAACGTGTTCCCTGTACCTGATGGTGACACTGGAACAAATATGAGTATGACAATTGAAGCAGGTGTTCAAGCGATTGAAAATGAATCTGGCTTATCTATCTATGAAATGTCAAAAAAATTCTCACGTGGAATGTTAATGGGTGCTCGTGGTAACTCAGGCGTTATTTTATCACAACTTTTTAGAGGTATTTATAAAGGTCTATCAGGTTTTGATGAAGTCGGCGCAAAAGAACTTGCGAAAGCCTTTAAAGCTGGTGTTGAACAAGCTTATAAAGCTGTTATGAAACCAGTAGAAGGAACAATCCTTACAGTTGCCAGAGAAGCATGTGATTATGTAAATAAAAAAGTTAGCAAAAAATCAACAATTGATGATTTCTTTAAATATTATATGGAAGAAGCTTACGCTTCTTTAGAAAGAACTCCAGAACTTTTACCAGTATTAAAAGATGCTGGTGTAGTTGACAGTGGAGCTGCTGGATTTATAAAAGTTGTTGAAGGTATGCAAAAAGCTATTAATGGTGAAATTTTAGAAAGAATTGATACTGAAAAAGTTCAAACTGCTACAGTTCACCGTGGATCATTTAATGCACATAGTGAATTAACATTTGGTTATTGTACTGAATTTATTTTACAACTTCAACATAAAAAAGTTGATATTGCGAAATTCGATGAAAAAGTAATTATTGAACAATTAGAAAAACTTGGTGATTCAATTGTATGTATTAAAGATGAAGATATTGTTAAAGTTCACGTACATACTAAAACACCTGGTGTAGTTCTTGGAATTGGACAACAATATGGTGAATTCTTAACATTAAAGATTGAAAATATGTCAGTACAACATACTGAAGCAAATGCACAAGAAGAACAATGTGATTGTGAACAATGTGTAGAAATGCGTGCAAATCTTGAAAAGAAAAAGATTGCAGTTGTAGCTGTTGCTTCTGGTGATGGACTTGTAAACTTATTTAAATCAATGGGTGTTGATTATGTTGTATCTGGTGGTCAAACAATGAATCCATCAGCTGAAGATTTTGTAAAAGCATTTGATAGCTTAAATGCAGAAAATATCTTAGTATTCCCAAATAATGGAAATATTGTTATGGCTGCAAAACAAGCTGGAAAATATTACGACAAAGCAAATGTTGTTGTTGTAAACTCAAAATCACTTGCACAAGGTTACTCAGCTCTTACAATGTATGATTCATCTATGGATGATGTTGAAGAAATTGTAAATGAACTTGAAGATGTAATTTCTAATGTTACAACTGGAGAAGTTACTTATTCAATTCGTGATGCTAACATCGATGGTATTGATATTAAAAAAGGCGATTATATCGGTATAGTAAATAAAAAAATGATCGCAAGTACACAAGATAAAGTTGAAACTGTTAAAATAATGTTAAACAGTACAGATTTATCTGAAAAAGAAATTATTACAATTATTAGAGGGAAAGAAGCAACTGACGAAGAAGTTGAAGCAGTTGTAGAATTTATTAGTGAATCTTATCCAGACATCGAAACAGATGTTGTAGATGGAAGTCAAGACGTTTACAGTTTTATTTTATCAATAGAATAAAAGAAGTGAAGTTTTATACTTCACTTCTTAATTTGTAATGAGGGACATATGAAAACAATATTACTAGATCAAGCCGAATTCATTGTAGCTCGTACGAAGACGGCATTTAAAAAAAATGGTATAGAAACAATTAACGATTTATTTAATGATTTTCCGACGCGATATGAAAACTATCATGTTTCAAGTATAAAAGAAGCTAAATTAGAAACTCCGATTGTTTTAGAAGGAAGTATTGCTAGTAAAATTACTGTTAGTTACTTAAAATCAAAGTTAACAGCTTTAAATTTTTTACTTGATGTTGAAGGACAAATTGTTAAAGCAACTATTTTTAATCGTGTATTCTTAAAGAATAAATTAGACTATGGTACAGTTATTAAAGCAAGTGGTAAATTTATGAAATCACTTAATAATTTTACGATAAGTGAATTAATTCTTTGTGATGAGATTAATCGTGAAATTGTACCAATTTATAAAAATAAAGATATAAGTGAATCAAAATATCTTGAAATAATGGATAAATGTTTTAGAAGATATGGTGAATTTATTGAAGAAACTTTACCAGAAAAATATCTTCAAAAACACAATCTTGTTAGTCTTAAAACAGCAACTAAATATTTACATGTCCCTGAAAATTTAGAACAAATAAAAATTGGTCTTGATCGTCTAAAATATGAAGAACTTCTTAAATATCAAGTATCTATGAAGTATTTACATTATATGAGAGAAAACTCAAATACTTCGCCGATTATTGAATATAAAGAAGAATTATTAAAAGATTTAGAATGCAAGTTACCATATGAATTAACTAATGACCAAAAACAAGTAATTAATGATATTTTGAAAGATTTGAAATCATCATATGTAATGAACCGTTTGCTTCAAGGAGAAGTTGGAAGCGGTAAAACAATTGTGGCGATTATGGCTATTTTAGCTGTTGTTAGTGGTGGTTATCAAGCGGCATTAATGTGTCCAACAGAAATTCTTTCTAATCAACATTTTGATACAATTACAGACATATTAAAACCATATAACTTAAATATAGCACTATTAACTGGTTCGACACCACAAAAACAAAGAAAAATTATTCTAGATGGTTTACAAAATGGAACGATTAATGTTATAATTGGAACACATGCCCTATTCCAAAAAGATGTTGAATATGAAAAGTTAGGAATAGTAATTGCGGATGAAGAGCATCGTTTTGGTGTTCGTCAAAGAGTATTAATTAGAAATAAAGGAAATGATGTTAACTATTTAAAGATGAGTGCAACACCAATTCCAAGAACTCTTTCAATATCTGCATATGGTGATATGGATATTTCGATTATTAAAGAAATGCCAAAAAATCGAAAACCAGTAATTACTAAATACGTTGAACAAAAAGATAAACGTAAAGTAATGGATCATATAAAAAAAGAAATTAAAGATGGTAGACAAATTTATGTTGTAACACCTTTAATTAATGAATCCGAAGTACTAGATACAGCAAATGCAACTGAAATTTATGAAAACATGGTTAAATACTTTGAAGGAAAAGCAACTATTGGATTAATTCATGGTAGACTAAAAGCACCGGAAAAAGAAGAAGTTATGAAAAATTTCTTAGATAAAAAGATTGATATACTAGTTGCGACTTCAGTTATTGAAGTAGGTGTAAACGTACAAAATGCAACAACAATCTTAGTGTTAGGCGCAGAACGTTTTGGTGTTGCGACACTTCACCAATTAAGAGGTCGTGTAATGCGTAGTATTTATCAACCATATTGTTTCTTGATTGCGGAAAAGAAAACGGAAAATTCAGAAAAACGTCTTCAAATGTTAGAAAATACAACTGACGGTTTCCAACTTGCTGAATACGATTTAATGAATAGAGGCCCTGGAGAATTCTTTGGTGAAAAACAATCAGGTTCTATGAATTTTAAATTTGCAGATCTTAGAAGTGATAATGAAGTTCTTTTAAAAGCTAATGAAGATTCGGAAGAAATAATTAAATCAAAAGAATTCTTTGAATCAAAAGAATTTGAAACACTGTATAAACATGCAGTAACAAATTATAATAAAAAACAAGAAGAAATTGACTAGAAAGGATGTGAAAAAGTGACTAAACTTCAAGAATTATTACAAAAGTATGATATTAAAGTTAAAAATCTAAATCTCGTGAAAGAAGCATTAACTCATTCGTCATACGCCAATGAACATAGTTTGAAAAGTAATGAGCGATTAGAATATTTAGGTGATGCTGTGCTTGGACTTTTAGTCGCTGAATACATCTTTAAAAATAATCCAGATTTACCTGAGGGTAAAATGACTAAACTTCGCGCAACCTATGTTTGTGAAGATGCTAACTATGAATATGCTAAAGAACTTGGTATAGGTGATGTTTTATATTTAGGACATGGTGAAGAACAATCTGGTGGAAGAACAAGACCTGCAGTACTAAATGATGCATTTGAAGCATTTTTAGGAGCAGTTTATTTAGAAGCAGGACTTGAAAAGGTCAGATTAATTTTAGAAGATGTGGTTTTCCCACATATTGGTAAAGATATTGTAAAACCATTTGTTGACTATAAAAGTCATCTACAAGAATATATTCAAGCTGAAAGTAGATCAATTCTTCAATATCGTTTAGACAATGTTGAAGGACCACCACATGATAGAACATTCACAATGAGTGTTTTACTTGATGGCATTAAACTTGGTCAAGGTATTGGTAAATCAAAAAAAGATGCAGAACAACAAGCAGCTGCATCGGCTCTTGAAAAAATGGCCAAAAAATAAACAATTTAGTTGAAACATATTTTTGCGGTGATAGAATGAATGAAAATAATGAAAAGAAAAAATTTAATAAAGCGTCACTTTATTTGATTATACCTACAATATTAATTGTTTTGAGTTATATTTTATTTGGCCAATCAATTGAAGATGATACACTTAATGAAAACAATAATAGTCAATACGATGAAATAAAAAATGATAATTTAAATTATATTTCTGACGAAGTTGAATGTTCTAATTGGAGGATAAAACTCGATTCTATAGAAAAACGCGATGTATATTCCGATACAAGTGAATCAACATATTTTATAGTTACTTTTTATGCTACAAATATTGGAAATAAAGAAGACACTTTTTATGCATCGTATGTAACAGCACAAAAAGGAAACATAGTTTATGAGCATACAAATTTATTATCACCCGATAATTTCGATACTGCAAGAAATTGTCCAGCTCATATTACAGAAAAATTTGTTATGACTTTTGAAGTACCTAGAGGATCTAATTATAATGATTTTGTTTTAAAATTTCAGTTTATTATTAACTCTACTGAATTTGTTTTGAAATATAGATAAATTATTTCTTGTGTTAACTTGATAATATAATCTCCACCACATGATAGAACATTCACAATGAGTGTTTTACTTGATGGCATTAAACTTGGTCAAGGTATTGGAAAATCAAAAAAAGATGCCAAGCAACAAGTAGCTGCATCAGCTCTTGAAAAAATGGCTAAAAAATAAAAAAGATGGAAGGAAACTTCCATCTTTTTTTGTTCTTAATATTGTATTTTGGTATACACACACATAATTACCTCCAGTATAAACTGGGGGGTTTATGATATACACACACATAAATAGAAAGAGGTAAATTAAAATGACAAATAAAAAAGAGAAAAAGGCATTAAAACAAAATGCAAGTTCAATAGCAAATAAATATCTAGTTCAAAAGGAATTCATGGCTTACAAACTTTCAACAGAAGAACAAGCCAAAAATGGTTACAAAACAATTTTTATTAGTAACATGCAAGTATTAATAACTAAACTTGCATTAATTGTTTCAGAAATAATGGAATATCCAAAACTAAACAATAATAATTGTATCACAGGTATTCATTATTTAACTGATCGTATTTTAGGTAAACCATCACTTAAGAATGTTCTAATTGCTTTAGATATTAATGTGAATGGTAACAACAACAAACATACATTAAAAGCATTAAAAGATGTTGACATTGAAATTATTACAATGATTTATAATCAATTATGTGATTCTTTAGTAACAGAATTAAATATGCCGGTTTTAAAGAATGCGAAACTTAATGTTAATAATGTAAATAATGCAACAACTAAAACAAAAACAAAATCAAAACCATGTTTAAAAGATCAAATTCGTGAAAACATTCGTGAACAGTATTTAATGCTTTCAAATGTAAAAACAAAGGTAAGTTTATTAAACTTTACAGAAATTGATAAATTTAGTAAACAAGTAAAATTTAAAGTAAATTTAGCCTGTGAATCAACTAAAAAGGCTAATAAATTTGTTAAATATATTATAAGACATAACAATGGTAATGGACGTGTCCTAGCAGAAAAAACTATCTCATTAGAATCAAACTCTAATGTCGATATACCTGTAACACTTAAATTTAATGAACTTAACAATATTAGTAAAATAGAACTTAATGTTGACTTACAATTAGTCAGCAAAACAACTCAAATCAATACAACTTATGAAAGAACTTATGTTACTGAAGGTAAATTATTTAAAAAGACAAAAGTTGTAATGGTCCCAAAACAAAGCAAACAAAGTTATTATAACACAATAGATAGTAAAACTATACAATTAGGAGGAAATTTATAAATATGGCAAATAGTGTAATAATGAAAGATGAAAATATGTTAGTAAGTTTAGATATTATGAGACATCATGGCTTAGTAACAAAAGGTATAATGAATAAAAAGAAATATTTTAGTTTTATTACATCACTTAAGATTAAAAATCCAAAAGGTTATAAGATTAAAAGCATTGAAGGATTTTATTTTGATCGCTCTGGTCACAGACAAAAACTAAATGGTGAAAGTGGAAATATTGCTCAATTAGTACAAACAAGTGAAATTAATTCAAATCAAATAAAAATTCAATATATTATTAATTATAAGATTTCATTTGGAATGACTAAAACAATGAAAGTAACATGCAATGCAGTTATTTAATTAAAATTAAATGATAGTGTAGCTAAAAAGCTACACTATCATTAAAAATTACCACACAAATTTTCAATTATGATATAATATATGTAATT
>JAZOLG010000021.1:0-23339 GCA_045652765.1 Bacilli bacterium | reverse complement strand
GTGCTTTCGCAGCAGCTTTTTCTTCCTCAGCTTTTGCTTTAGCAGCAGCTTTTTCGGCTTCAGCTTGAGCTTTAGCAGCAGCTTTTTCTTCCTCAGCTTTTGCTTTAGCAGCAGCTTTTTCGGCTTCAGCTTGTGCCTTTTCTTCAGGAGTTAATTTTGCTTCAGCTTCTTTTTTTGCTAATCTTTCAAGATATTTAACTCTTTGTTCTTCAGACATAGAAGCTAATTTTTGTTCAAGTTTTTCTTGAGCTTTACGAGCCTTTTCAGCTTCTTTAGCAGCTAATTCTCTTTCTTTAATAGTATCAAGCATTTCGTATGATCCTTTGATGATAGATTTAATTTCTTCTTCACCAAATTCACCTTTACTTACAAGTTTAAACGCATAAATACTTTTTGGACTCTTTGCTTTTGAGAATGCAGTAATTTGAGCATAATCTGAAGCTTGTGGTATATCCATTAAGAAAGTCAAACGATAATCTTTAGGATTATCAACTAAAATCAAGAATACTTTTTTACCAACATAAAATTTATAATTAGTTCCTTCTGCATTACCTTGATAAGTTACGCCGTCAAAACTTTGAGCATATTTTACCATTTCAGCAAAAGAAGGTTTAAATTCTTTTGGAGGATAAGAAGTTTTTGGTTCTTCAACTACTACTTCTTCATCTTCAATTTCAGCTAATTCTTCTTTAGCTTTCATAAGTTCATTAATCTTTGATTCAATTTCTGACAATTTTTCAACATGTTCTTCAGATACTTCTTCTTTAACTTCAATAACTGCAGGAACAGGTTTTTCAAGAGATTCAGGTTCAGATTCTTCAACAACTTCTAAAATTTGTTCTTCAACAACTTCTTGAGTTGGTTCTTCAATAACAACTGGTTCAGCTTCCTCAACAACAACTGGTTCAGTTTCTTCAACAACTTCTTGAGTTGGTTCTACTGTTGAAATTAAATCTTCAATGCCAAGTTCGTTTTTAGAAAACTTATATAAATTATATAAAATATCTAACTGAGCTTGACGATATACTTCATCACGTCCTGCTTTCCATTTTTCGATTAATTCTTCTCTTGATACATAAACATATTTTTCATTATATTTTAAGAAGTTATGCATTGAATAACCTAAGAACGTTTCAATAGCAAGAACGATTAATGCTGGAGCCACAATAAATTGTAATGCACTACCATCTAATTCTATATTTAAATGTTTGTATAAGAAGCTTTTCATTACAGCTGTAAATACAATCATTAAAATAAATAATACAATATCAAAGAATAAATTTTCTTTTGTAGATAGTAACAATACAAATTTATGAATTGCTAATGCTAGAATAGACAATACTACAGTAGAAACAACTAAAATAGATGTTAAAACAATCCAAGGAGTAATATTATAAACAGCGCCAATATTACCTTCAGAAATAGCACCTGTTCTAATCATTAAAATTACAGAATACGCTAAAATTGAAATAGCATATCCAAATAATGTAATATATACAGAGAATGATAGATATTTATTATCAGCAGCATTAACTACATATTTAACATATGAATTTAATAAGAATAATACACATGCAGCAATTGGTGCAATAAGAACTTTAAATAATAATTCTTTTTCACTTACACCAGTTTGACCAAATGGAATAACAACTAACAAACATAAAGCAAATGTCAATAAATTAGTTATAATTGTAAAAATCTTTTCACCTTTAGATAACATAATTATTCACCTCCTACTTCTCTTCGTTAGCTTTCTCAGCTTCTACAGCTTTTTTATTTTCACGTTCAGCTTTAGCTTTTGCTTTAGCTTCTTCTTTAGCTTTAGCTTTTTCAGCAGCAAGTCTTTCAGTTTCAGCTATAACAAATGCTCTTGAAGATTCAATAATATCAAATAACATTTCTTCAGTAAATGATCCTTTATTAGTTAATTTAAACCAATTATCTTTTTTGTTAGAACGAGGTCTTATTTCAGGATTTAAATTCCACCATTCTACAACTTTAGCAGGATCAACCATGAATACTAGTCTATAATCTTTAGGTGTATCTGTTAATACAAGGAATGCTTTTTTACCATATAAGAATCTAAATTGATTTTTAGCATCATCTTCAATTACATTAATATCAGATAATGATTTTGCGTGAGAAACTAACTTTTTGAAAGATGGTTGCATTTCAGCTTTATTCTTTAATGCTTTTTCTTCAGCTAATCTAGCAGCAATTTCTCTTTCTTGTTGTTTTGCAGCTTCTTCTGCTAATCTTTCTTGTTCAGCTTCAATCTTTTCTTGTTTAATTTGTTCAATTTCGGCTTCTAATAAAGCAGCTTGCGCAGATTTTTCAACAATTTGAGTTAAGATTTCTTCAAGTTCTTCAGTTTGAACTACGACAATTTCAGGTTCAAGTTGTTCATTAGAAGCAGTTTCCTCAACTGGAGCTTCTTCAACTTGATTTTCCTCAGCTGGAGCTTCTTCAACTGGAGTTTCTTCAACTGGAGTTTCCTCAACTGGAGCTTCTTCAACTGGATTTTCTTCAACTGGAGTTTCTTCAACCAATTGTTCTTCTACAGGAGCTTCTATTAATTCAGCTTCAACTGCAGTTTCTTGCAATTCTTCTTGAACTTCTTCTTCAATGTTAACGCTTAAAGAACCAGATTCTGAAAAATAGTTTTCAAAGTTATCCATAATATCATTATAAGCTCTATTGTATTCTGCAACACGTGCAACAAAAGATTTTGCATCTAAGTCATTCATAC
Source organism: Bacilli bacterium (assembly GCA_045652765.1). Lineage (GTDB taxonomy): Bacteria > Bacillota_I > Bacilli_A > ML615J-28 > CAG-313 > UBA1231. The sequence continues at coordinate 20,590 of JAZOLG010000021.1, read as the reverse complement.
GTATATTGATATTAACTTCATCTCTTTGAATAGTGTTTCTTAAGAAACCACATAATCCAACAAATCCAATAATACCAGCTAGATATACAACCAATAAGAATTTATCACCAACAGTTCCTGCTTCTAAGAATATTTCATTAGTATTAGATAAAATAATATAATACATGAATCCAAAACATAATACAACGATAAAAATACATACGTCAAGAATAACATGTTCAGATACATTTAATTGCATTTCATATTTAGGAAGAACACTATAAGCACATATAATTAACACAAACGATACTAATAATGCAACAAACCAAAGATTCCATGATGATAAACCAAAAGGCGCAGCATCTCTTAATACATAACCTTGAGTAAGTAAGTATAAAGATTCAATCATGATTGATCCTAAATATACAACTGCTGGGAAATAGCTTAATACACTTACAATGCGAGATTGTTCACGATATCCCTTTACTTGAATATATTTTAATTTATTTGGATAAATTGATAGTAAAATGATTAGAATTGGGATTGCAATAAGTTTTGACAAGGCCTCAATTAGTAAGACATCATCGCCTTTGTATATTGATTTAAAAGGTACAAGTACGACAGCACCAAGCACTAATGCTAAAAAGCCAATGCAAAACATTATAAACTTTTGACTTCTTGTAGTTAACATATACATCTCTCCTTAACAAAAAATAATTATATATTAAATTTTATATATAAACCTATACATATTATATCATAGAAATTATTTTTATGTTAAAAATAGCATAATTTTTTTGATTTTTTCCTTAGTAAATTTTGGTAATTATCCTTAAGTAATTAAACATTTTACGATTTATCATTTTTTACAATAAAATGTTTTATTAAATTATCTATAATTGATACTATTGGAACTGCCAAAATCATTCCAAAAATACCAAACAACGATCCCATAATGAATATTGAAATTATAATTTTAACTGGGTTTACATTCATGTTAGAAGATTGAATTTTGGGACTTACTATGTAATTATCAATAAATTGAAGAAGAATAACTGCAAAAAAAGTCAAAAGCGCTTTGTTAGTTGAATAATTTAATGAAATTACAACAGCAAATCCACCACCTATATATGGCCCCAAATACGGAATAACATTTGTAATAGCAAAAATTAAAGCAATTATATAAAAATATTCTAATCCTATAAACCAAAATAATAATGACGAGACTATAAATAAAATAGTATTTGCTTTTAATAAACCTTTAAGGTAAGTATATATAGAATCTTTCACTTCCCAAACAAAACTATACAATTTATGTGATTTCGTTTTATTTATTAATTCTTTTATTTTTTTAATTATATCTTCATAGTCAAATAACAAATATATTGATATAAAAACGGCTATAATTATAGATATAGAATAGGAAATAATTGTTTGAAAAATAGCAATTATTTTTAATGAAAAATTCCCTAGTGAATCAAAAAATATTTTTTTTATATATTGATTTATATTAATGTTTCCTAACATCTTCTTCGATAAATTATCTAAAATTCCTTCAACGTAAAGCATATAGGCTGGTATTTGTTCCAAAAATTGACTTAATTCTTTAATTAATTTTGGTAATATTATAACGAATAAAAGCCCAATTATAATTGCTAATAAAACAATTGAAAGTATCGAAGACAAAGTGTTAGATAGTTTTTTACTACGTAGAAATCTTTTAAAAGGGTACAAAATGAATGCTATAAAAAAACCTAATAAAATTGGAAAAACCAATTTAAATAAAAATTTGGTTATCATCAAAAGCTCATCAACTAATTTTATTCCAAAATATATAGCTATAATTATCAAGCAAATACAAACAATTTTTCTTTCTTTTTGTTTCATAAAAACCTCACATTATATTTTATGTCTATGTGAATTTTTTAAACAAAAAAAGAAACGGATAAAATCCGTTTCTTTAAATACTATTTTACATTTTCAATAAGGTATTTAGCAGTACGTACCATTTGAGATGTATAAGAATTTTCATTATCGTACCAAGCAACAACTTGAACTTGATATAAACCATTACCTAATGGAGCTACCATTGTTTGAGTAGCATCGAATAATGAACCTTCAGAAATACCGATAATGTCAGAAGAAACTAATTGTTCTTCAGTATATCCAAATGATTCGTTTGAAGCAGCTTTCATAGCAGCATTAACAGTAGCAGCAGTAACTTCTTCTTCTGATTTAACAACAGCTACTAAAATAGTAGATGATCCTGTAGGAACAGGTACACGTTGTGCAGAACCGATTAATTTACCATTTAATTCTGGAATTACTAAACCGATAGCTTTTGCAGCACCAGTTGAGTTAGGAACAATACTGCAAGCAGCAGCTCTAGCTCTTCTTAAGTCACCTTTTCTATGAGGTCCGTCTAATACCATTTGGTCACCTGTATAAGCATGAACAGTTGTCATGATACCGCTTTGGATAGGTGCATAGTTATTTAAAGCAAATGCCATTGGAGCTATACAGTTAGTTGTACATGAAGCAGCAGAGATAACTTGATCTTCAGCTGTTAAAGTTTCATGGTTTACATTGTAAACGATAGTTTTTAAATCTTTACCAGCAGGTGCAGAAATGATAACTTTTTTAGCACCAGCATTGATGTGTGCCATTGATTTTTCTTTAGAGCAGTAGAAACCAGTACATTCTAATACTACATCTACGTCTAATTCTTTCCAAGGACAATTATTTGCATCTTTTTCAGCATAAATTCTGATGTGTTTACCAGCAACTGAAATCCATCCTTGTTCTGCTCCTTCTTCTGAGCAAGCAACTTGATCAGCTAAGTGCTATCTACCTTGAGCTGAATCATATTTTAATAAGTGTGCTAACATTTTTGGGCTTGTTAAATCGTTAATAGCTACTACTTCGTAACCTTCTGCATCAAACATTTGTCTGAAAGCTAAACGACCAATACGTCCAAATCCATTAATTGCAATTTTTACAGCCATTTTTTTATTCCTCCTAATTTTTTACAAGCTATTATACCATATTAATCAATTTTAAGCAAGAAAAATACTCAATATTACTTTTCAGAACGAGAAATAAGAATTAAAATTAATCTTAATACTTCCCAGAATAGCCAAATAACATTCAAAACAATACCAAAGGCTGCATACCATTCATACACTTGATCTAGTCCTGAATCAACTAATTTTTTGGCATTGTCCAAAGAAATCAAACTATATACAACAGCAATTATCACGTAAACTATTGCTATAATTAATGATATGTTATTATCTCCATAGAAAAATGAATATATATCATTATTGAAAATTCCCATTATCCATATCATTAGTGAACTAATGCATAATCCAAATAAAGCTGAAAATGCAAATTTTCTTAATCCTAAACCTACTTTAACTATTCCTGTACAGTACAATACAGCTGAACCTAGGAAAAATGATAAAGTAATTACTAATGCTAAACCAATAATCATACCTCCAAGAGCGCCTAAAAGTGCTGTTAATAAACCAGCCAAAGAACCTATGCTCACTCCTTCTAAAATTGCATAAGGTATAGCCAATGTTTTAGCTGCATTTGGATTAAAACTCATAATCATTGATAAAACAAAAGTCAAAATTGGTGAAATTAAATAACCAAAAATTACAATTTCATCTGCAAGGCTGCTTAAACTTTCAACAAAGCGCATGCATATTAAAGCACTTATCAAAGCAGTCAGTAGCATTGCAATTGTTTTTCTTGCAACTCCACCCATAGTAGCTCTGTTTGAACATTCAAAACTTGCTGCACGTTCAAACACAGTATTTTGTCCAATTCTCATTTTTACAAACTCCTTTAATTTTTATATACATTATTATTATACGCTTTTTTTACTATATTTACAACAAAATAAAGGTATTATAATAATGAATTCGATTCATCATCAACGAGTGAATCTAAAACTCCTAAACGTAATAATTTATTAAATGTTGTTTTATTAAGTTTAGTTCTTTTTTCAACATCTTTTTTAGAAGTGAACGGACGTTCATTTCTAGCTTCTACTACTGATTCAGCAGCAGCAATACCTAAGGCATCAACAGCAGAAAATGGAAGGTACAACGACTTCTTATCTTCTGAAATCACAAAATCTGTTGCTTCTGATTTTTCTATATTTACTTGTTTGATAGAATAACCTCTTAAATGCATTTCTAATGCAATTTGTAACTCATCAAGTAAATCAATTTCTTTTGTTGAAGCTGTTTTAGTAACAATCTTTTCATTAATTTCATTTATACGATTTCTAATCGCATTTTTGCCACTAGCCAATACATCAACATCAAATGCACTAGCGCGACAAGAGAAATATGCTGCATAATAATATATTGGTCGGTGAACTTTAAACCAACCGATACGAAGTGCCATAATGACATATGCTGTTGCATGTGCTTTAGGGAACATGTATTTGATTTTTTGGCAAGATAATTGATACCATTCAGGTACATTATGTTCTGACATAAGATCTTTTTCAGCTGTTGTCAATCCTTTTCCTTTACGAACATGTTCCATTATACTAAAAGCATCTGAATCTTCTAAACCATAATACATCAAATCAACCATAATATCGTCACGACATCCAATTACTTTATTAAATGGAATCGGTTCATCGGTCATGCTAAGTGCAAATACTAAATCCCTTGCATTTCCAAGCCAAACATCTGTACCATGTGACAAACCAGAAACTTTTAAAATATCAGATACAGTTTTCGGGCTAACATCATTTAGTAAGTCACGAACAAAACGTGTACCAAATTCAGGAATACCAATTGTACCACTCTTTAGTTCATCGTTATCATCACCAATAAGATTTAGCGCATCTTTTGATGAGAATAATGAAATCACTTTTTCATCAGATAAAGGAATTTCTTCTACTAATTTAAATGGAAATTCTTCAGGGTACTTTGCAACATAATCCATTAATCTTTTAATAACAGTTGGATCATCATGCCCTAAAATGTCAAGTTTTAATAAATTACTTTCAAAACGATGATAATCATAATGAGTCGTACGCCATGTAGAATCAACAGAATCAGCAGGATATTGTACAGGAATCAAATCAGTATATTCTATATCATCAGGTATAACTACAATTCCACCTGGATGTTGACCAGTTGTTCTTTTTGAACCAGTTATACCATTTGCGATTCTTCTTATTTCAGCTTCTCTTGCAGTTAAGCCATTTTCTTCCAAATAATTTTTTACAAATCCATAAGCAGTTTTTTCCGCTACAGTTCCTATAGTACCAGCTCTAAAAGCATTATCATACCCAAACACTTCTCGGCAGAACAAATGAGCTTTATCTTGATAATCACCCGAAAAGTTTAGATCAATATCCGGAACTTTATCGCCTTTAAATCCAAGGAATGTCTCGAAAGGAATGTCAACGCCATCTTTCATCATTTTTGAGCCACACACAGGACAATCACATTCCGGAAGGTCATAACCAGTTGCATATTGTTGTAAATTCTTTAGAATATGTTCAGGAATTTTTTCCTCACATTCACCTTTAAATGCAGAATAATGACAATGTTTACAAACATAGTGTGGTTTTAATGGATTAACTTCAGTAATGTTCATCATTGATGCAACAAAACTACTACCAACCGAACCACGACTACCAACAATATATCCATTCTCGTTCGAATTTTTCACAAGCATATGAGAAATATAATATACAGCAGAGAATCCATTACCGATAATGCTATCCAACTCTTTATTTAATCTATTTACTATGTATTGTGGTAAATTTTCACCGTAAATTTTCTTAGCATTAAACCATGAAATATCACTAACGGCACCAGACATAGAAGGGACTCCATACTTAGCCATAAAGTCATCTCTTGGAACAAATAATTTTTTAGGGAATAATTCATATTCTTCTATCATATCATTAATGATATTGGTATTAGTTACAACAATATCAAACGCATCTTTTTCATTAATAAAATTAAATGCATCTAACATTTCAGATGTAGTACGGTAATACATCTTAGGGGCTTCTTTAATACGTGCAAGTTCATGTAGACCTCCACCTGGTCTTGCTACTGACATGTATATTTTACGATACATTGAATCTTCAGGATTAATTTGATGAACATCACCAGTTGCAATAACTAATTTATTCATCTCTTTTGCTGTATCAATAATCAATTTTACAGTTTTTTTCAAGTATTCATTCATTATTGGTGTTCCACTTGATTCTACTAAATGTGAATAACACTCTAATGGTTGAACTTCTATATAATCATAATAAGCCATTTTGCGTTTCAAAGTCTCTAAACTACCTTCATGAGCAGCCTTAAAAATCTCTCCATTTACACAGCCGCTTCCTACCAAAATTCCTTCTCGATATTTATCAAGAACAGTTTTTAAAATACGAGGTTCTTTATGAAAATGAGTTGTATGACTATCAGAAATTATTTTGTAAAAGTTTTTTAGTCCTTCACGATTCTTTACTAATAGATTAATATGACTAGGGATAATATATTTAAAAGCTTCTTCTTTATTTGTAATATCATTAATTTGATTGTAGTTAGTAACGTTTAAATCAGATAAATCACCCAACATGCGCATAAATATGTTCGTTGTAGTATGAGAGTCAGATAAAGCACGGTGTTGTTGTTCAACTTCAACTTTTAATCCTTTAGCAACATCTTTTAAATTAAATCTTTTCAAAATAGAATTGTACATCGCCTTAGCTAATTGCAGTGTATCAATACAAGGGAATTTTTCTTTAAAAAGATTTAGTTTTTTCATATTAGCGTAAATAAATTCAGTATCAAAAGTTGCGTTATGCGCGACCAAAATTGAATCACCAACAAACTCAATAAATTTTGGCATTACTTCTTCAATTTTTGGAGCATCAATAACATCGGCATTAGTAATACCAGTAATAGAAGTTATTACTGGAGTAATTGGATCATTTGGTTTTACAAAAGTGCTAAACTCTTCAATAGGCATACCTTTGTATATTTTTACAGCACCAATTTCAATAATTTCATTATAATTTGTACTAAATCCAGTTGTTTCTAAGTCAAAAACAACAAAAGTCGCGTCATGCAAATCAATATCATGTTCAGTTAAGGCAATTGGATATTTGTAATCATCAATGAAATATCCTTCAACCCCTGCAATAGCTTTAATACCATTCTTTTTGCAAGCATCAAAAAATTCTGGCAACACATGACAATTAGCATGGTCGGTAACTGCAACAGCTTTATGGCCAAAACTCTTAGCAACTTTTACATACTTATCTACATCCATAACACTATCTAGTGTAGACATTTTAGTATGAGCATGTAGTTCAACCCTCTTAACTTGAGCGCCATCAATTCGAATTTCACGTTCATCAAGTCCTAAAGTTGTAACCTCCCTTGACATAACAACAACATCATTAGCGAAGTTGTCATATTGCAAAGAACCTTTAATAGACAATTTTTGTGAAACAATTAAATCATCACGATAGAACTTCTTATCGTGATCATTCAAAAAGTGTTTGATTGTAATTGAATCTTTATGATTTGTTACAACACCTATAAACAATTCATATTTACCAGCTTTACGAATTTCTTTAGAAACCAAAACACCTTCAAAGATTACTATATCAGTACTATTTTTTTGTCTGAATTCTTGAACTCCCATTGAAGTAGATGGAAGTTCTTCTAATTCTAACTTGACAGCTTTACTATTACGATATTCTTTATTTTGTTTTTTTTCTCTTTCATACTTTCTAGTTTCAACAGCTTTTAACTGTTGTTCATAAGAACGTGCATCAGCTTGTTGATCATGAATGTTAATTTCTTTATTGCGTTGTTCAGCATAATCTATCTCATTTTTAGAAATAACAACATCAATTAATAAATGTTCAAACCCAAAATTATTTAAAAATGGTTTCATTAATTTGATTGCATCCAAAACAATTAATTTATCATTTTCAGACGCAACATAGTAAGTTACTTTATTATTAACGAATTCCTTAGAATATTTACTTAAAACATTCACAGTACGATTATTTTGTCCTATTAAACCAATTGCTTTATAAAAATATTCTTCAATAATATCTTTAGGTAATTCTTTATCTTTATAGTGCCACGTAAACTTCATTAAGTCAATGTTAACCTGAGAATAAAAGTAATTGGCTACTTTTTCCATAACATTAAAAATTTCAGTACTTGATACAATTTTATCTAATTCTACATGTAAATGCCACACAGATCGTTCTTCAAGTAAGTCAACAAATAATATAGATCCATTATTGATAATGTCATTTTCTGTAATAGCATCAGCCGATTCTAATATTAATTTCCATCTATTTTGTTGTTCTGACATAAAAAAACCTCCTTAGACATCTTTAATATTATTATACCATTTTTAGCAAATTTAGTCAACTTTCATATGACAAAAAAAGCAGACATTTGTCTGCTCTTAAATTTATTTGTTAGGTTCAATTACATATGCTATTTCTCGCCAAACATTTTCAATGGTTTCATATGTATATTCAACTTCAACGTCTTTAATGTTAGGATCATTACAAATGAAAATTACATTTCCATCGACAATTTTATAACCTTTGCACACTAACAAGTGACCTGCCGTTGTATAATAGCCTTGCATATTACCTTTTACACTTAAAGCAACAGGACCAATATTTTCCAAATGCCACATTAGTTCATCATTGTTACTAAAAATTTTAACATATGCATATTCACCATAGGCACCCATTACAGCGACATTATATACCCAGTTACCATACATATTATGACCATAGTCTTTTGCAATGCTTGCTACATATTGATGTTCATATGCATATCCATCAACAACAAAAGAATGACCATAATATTTTAAAAGCATTGTTGTTGATGTAGGGCTACAAATGCTATTACCTATAATAGGAACGATATTTTGATTCAATTTTGGTACATCATAAATAACTTCTTGTTTAATTTTATCATAATCAAGTTTCATATGCTCATATCCAACTACTTCTACACAGCATGCAACAAGTCTCATTTTAGGGCTATCTAAATTATCTTCTAATCTTTTAAAATCAACTTTATATTGATAAGCACTAGCCGTTTTATTATTAGATATAAAAATAGTATCTTCGTCCATTTTAGCAACACCATTGGAAGATGTTTCCGAAATACCTTTATTTTGATCGCCTAAACGCCACATTCCATAAGTAAAATAGTCGCTCCACACGCCATCAACAAGCACACGAAAGCTAACTTCTACAGCTCCAGTATTTTGATTAGCGATAGCAGACCATGAACCTACTAACATTGTAAATTCACTAGTATTAACGATTGGTGATACATATGTACCTGTATTGCAACCATTTTTTAACACTAAATAATCAGCATCATTTTTTTCAATATTAATCATAATGCCATCATCAAAATCATCATAACTATCTATAATATTTTGCATATTTAATTTTTCAATACTATTATCTTTATAAGCAACCATTTCGAACTCCTTTATCATTTCAATATCATTTAAATTAAGAATCGCAGTCAAAGTCATTACAGTAGGTGTATCAGGAAAATTATAATTACCATTATTGTCAAAAATATCTGGATGACTGAAATTCCATTTTATTTTAATTTCACTATCTATACATTGAGTCTGTAATTTAGTATCTAAAGTTAATACAGAATCTACTGTTATTTTATCAAGTTCAGTTTGAACACGATATTCATCACTGTATCCAAGCACAATAACTTTATATGTTACTTCTTTAACAGTTTTACCACATTCAAAAGTTGCTGTAAGTTCTGCACTTTGTTCAAAATTCTTTCTTTTTATATATCCGTAATTATTAATAGCACTTGGATTATTACTAAACCATTCAATATAAACTATCAATCCAGCTTCTTCATATTTTTTATTTAAAGTAATATGGTCTTCTGTAGTAGTTGGCAAATTAATTGATTGAATAGCTCTTTCAATAACTTCTTGTTCAGTTAATAATACTTCTTTATCTCCACATACACATTCACCATTTATATATTCATGTACATGTGGAACTTCATAATTTGGATCTTTTTCTCCACAATCACATATTCCATTTACAAATGCATGTTCATGATTATTTTTATTACATGCAGTAATTAATAGTCCAAACATTAATACAAAAACAACAAAAATTTTTTTCATTTTCTCAACTCCTAAAATAATTTAAATAGCATATAACTTGACTTTTTTTATAAAATGTAATATACTATCACAGTAATGGCTCTGTAGCCAAGCGGTAAGGCGTGGGACTGCAACTCCCTGATCATCGGTTCAAATCCGATCGGAGCCTCCATTACATTTGAATTGGAAGTCTAACTTTTATAGTTAGACTTTTTTTCATAAATGGATGATAAAAAGTAACCGTCTCAGCTTGCAATTGCAATTTAATATCAGATTTTTTTCCGTAAATATCGTCACCAACAATAGCATGGCCAATTGAACTTAAATGAACACGAATTTGGTGTGTACGTCCCGTTTCAATTTTAACCCTTAATAAACTACTTTTTTCATTACTTTTAAGCACATCATAATTAGTAATCGCAGTTTTACCATTTCTCGCAATTACCATTTTACCATTAACATGACGATCTGTTGCTATCTTACTATTAATTATACCATTTTTTTCTTTAATTTGTCCACTAACAAGAGCTAAATAAGTTTTTGTTAGTTTTTTATTTTCCAAGTCGTACGACAATTTAGCTAAAGTTAACGGATCTAATGCATAAACCATGCAACCAGTTGTATCTTTATCTAATCGATATAAATGTCTAGGAACAGGTTCGTATCCATTATTTTTCAAATATCCCGCAACTATTCTATCGAGTGTAATTTTATTATCACCATGGATAATTAAATCATTTGGTTTATTAACAATTAGTATATATTGGTCTTGATATAAAACTTCAAGTTCACAAAATATCGGTTCAACATAATTTTCATTAAAACACTCATCATTGAATAGTAATACATCATTAGTTTCCAAAATCTCTTTTTTTAGACCATTAACAGAATATTTTTTATCATTAACTATCCAATTAATCTTCTTTTGACTTACTTTAAAATATTCAAGAAATTCTCTAATTGTTAGATTATTAAATTTTGAATTAATTATATATTGATACATATTCTTCTCCTAAAAAAAGAAATCATATGAACAAGTTCATATGATTAATCTTTTTGTATTTCTTCCATTGTAGTAAAATTAACTACCACTGAATCATAACTACTATCAAATGTATTTAATGCCAGCAATATAATTTCATTAGCTTTATTTGCGCTTACATCTGTTGAAATAACAGTTACTTCTATACCATAAGCACCCGCATGAACAAAAGCATCTTGGAATCCCATATTGATAACATCTAATTCCAGAATAACTTCTTTTTCAGTTAACGCAGATAATTGTTTTTTTGCATTTAAAGCTTGTTCTTTTTCTTCTATAGAAGCATCACTACTGGCAATTATTTCATCATACTTAGCAGTTTGTGCACTTCTTTCAGCACGAATATTATCACGATATTCATTAAATACACTCACTGTTTCATCTACTACGCCATTATCAACATTACCACTAGTTTGTGCATCAAGAGGCGTTTTAATATACCAGACAGCTAAAATAGTTACAATTGTCAGAAAAATCAAAACAAATTGATTTCTTTTAATCATATTTCCCTCCTCATATATCAATATAATATATGAGAGAGTATACAAAATTATTACTCTACTTGACTAACATGTGAACGATTTTCTTCTTTTTTTATTTCAGTATTATTATAATCAATTGTATCAATTGGTTTAGTAGAAATATTTGAATTACTATTTGTATTATTAGTTTCTACTTCAGCTTCAATAATCTTCTTATTATTTGATTTTTTTGATCCATTTGACATACTGTTAATTCTAGTAATACATATAAAGTAATATGCAGCATGCAACAACATGGCAAATCGTGAAATTGTATAATAAGGTACAAAAAGACCTACTATTCCAATTATAATAGAAGGAATTAAAAATGACACTGAAGCAACTGCATAATATTCCCTAAATCTTACTAATTCACCATTTTTATGCATTATTAACCATATAATTAATACCCAAATAATTGGCAAAATAATTACAAAGAAAAAACTTAAAATATAACTTTGTGTACGTACATCAGAAGCTTTTGTGTTAACCATCAAATCGGATAATTCAACTAATGGATTTTCAGATAAAGTTAATTGTTCTTTGCCCATTAGTTCTAAATTCTTATAAGAAAAATATCCGTAATTTGTTCCACCATTAAAATTAAACAATTCATATAAATTATTATTATATCGTTTTACAGGTGTGTAATCAAAATCATGAATTTTATTACTAGTAGGAGTAGATGTTTTCCAATTTTTACCTGTCGGATCACTTTCATATTCTTCCAGACTAGCTGGATGATAATAGTTTTCAGTAAATTCAGCTTTACCATTATCAATAATTAATTCATGTTCATACATGGACCACAAATTTGTTGATGCCCATACTTGAGGATTTAAATATCTAGCTTCTTCTAATTTTGTTTCTAAACTTGCAGTATAAGCATGTAAATATCCATGATTATAAATATAGTAAATACCTGTTTTAGTAAAAACAGCTAAAATATCTTTTTGTTTTAATGAATGATCTGTATTGAACGGATTTATTTTTAAATATTCATCAATTGAAAATACATCTTTATCAATTCCATTTTTGTTATCAACGTCAAATTGATAAACTATTTTTAAATTTATAACTGATTCATCAGCCAATTTATATTGTATATCATATACTTTTTTATTATCTATTAATGTATAATCCTCAACTTCACCATTTACAACAGTATAAACTGGTAAACTTTGTTTTTCAAAAGTCGCTTCATATGTTCCATCAAAAACTAATGCATCAGAAATATAGTTTTTCTTTATAACTTTTTCCATTCTTTTTGGTGGAATACCAGCACAAATTATCATCGATAAGAAAAATAGAATTATTGCTATAAACAGATTCATATCTCGATGTTCTTCCATTCTACGAGGTAGAATAAAAGACAAAATAAAATTTTTCATAATTTCTCCTATTCACAAACCAATAACAAATTCTCTTGTTGATATTTGATTATATCGGTTTTCTTAACATTTATTAATATATTTTTAGCATCTTGAAGAATATACTTAATAAATTCAGATGCAACAATATTACTAGTATCAAAAAATTCTCTATACTCATTACTATTTATATATAATCCGTTGCTGTTTTTTATCGACAATATAGACTGATATAAATTATATGGGATATCATAAAAGTAAACATATTTATTAAATTCAGGCCAATGAGCATATATTTTATTTAAATTTGTTTGATAATTTGTAATTATAAATACTCTATCTTTATTATCATCAACATATTTATGAATTTTATTAAGCCTAGACAAAGAAAGCTTATTTCCTTCAAATAAATAATCACCAGGGATTTCTAAAAATAGTGTATCATTTTTATATTCTTCTGCAATTTTTAGAATTGATAAAAGACTTTTTTGTTTAGCATTTTTATCAAATAGTTTAATATTTGCAGAATCTTTGATCAGATAACCTTTTTTATTCGAATAAAAGCTATCAAATATTGGTATAATTTTAATTTTTGATTTTGACGTTTTAATAAGAACTTTGTTTATTTTTTCAGAATTAAACTTTTCAACAAAATATTTAAAATATTCATAATTAAATGTTTCAATAGGTGACAATTTTAAATATTCTATCAATTCTTCAAAATTTATTCTTTGTTTAATTTCATTACCGCTTCTTATTAGAACGAAAGAAAATTCATTAAATAAATCTTCAATCATTTTTTTAGAATAAACTTTTAAAAATATCAAAACAATATGTTGATTATCAATTTGATATAAGTGATATTTACCTAATTGACCATCGATTAAAGCAAGTTTTTCAGCTAAACGATCATAAAAGTTTGAAAATCCCTCATCTTCTGCGCTTTCTAAATACATAAACGTCCAATCGTTCAAAGATAATTTTACAAGTTCATATTGACTCTCAAGAATCGGCAAACAGTTATGTTCATAAGACATTAAAGTGGAATTTAAATATTCTCTTTTATCTGTTTCTTTCAAACATAATCCTTTTAAATTAATATCAACAATAATTTTTGGTAAATTAGTCAATAGCGATAATTCTTTTGATAAGTAATAAGAACTATTGTTTTTTAATAGCCAATACTTACTTGATGCTTTGCCTTCGACATCATTATATATTTCATTACTTAATGCAAGTTGTAATCCATTACAAAGTTTAATAAGCTTTTTATCATTAACCATCCATTCTGTTTGATAATTTGAATAAACAATTAATACAGCTTTCATAGTATCATCAAGAATAATAGGTTTAACAAAAACATAACGACTATGTTTACTTGCTAATGGTTCATCATTGTATATATCAATTAATCCATCTAACGATTCTAATTCATAAGTTTGTGGTGTATCATTAATAAGAGATAATTCTATTAAAGTATTGGGAACATCATTAAAGTTCCTTTTTTTATAGAAAACTTGAATATCTCTAGAATGAAATACATGTACTTCTTCCATTTCAGCAAAAAAATTTACCAAATCATCAGTTTTGTTATTTTCTAAAATAACAAGTTGAATGTAATCAGCAAAATATTCACGATATTCATACATAAATTCAAGAAATAAATTACGATAAGTCATTTAAAACTCCATATTAATTGTTACAGGTCCATCGCATATTGGATTTAAATACATGTGAGCACCAAAAACTCCCATTTTTGTCGAAATATTATATTCATTATTTAATATAGCAACAAATTCTTTATACAATTCTAAAGCTGAATCTGGTTTCATACTGTTTACAAATGAAGGTCTATTGCCAGAAGTTGTATCGGCATATAAAGTAAATTGACTAATAGCTAGAATTTCGCCTTTAACATCTTTAATCGAAAGATTCATTTTTCCGTTTTCATCTTCAAATATGCGAAGATTAGCTATTTTTTTGGCCATTTTCTTTACATTTTCAATTGTATCATTATGTGTAAATCCAACCAAAAGCATTAATCCTTTACTAATTTCACTAACTTTTATATTATCAACTATACAGTTTGCATAGCTTACTCTTTGTAATGTAACTTTCATTATTTTACAACCCGTTCTATTTTTAAAATTTCACTTAAATTTCCTAAAGCAACAATTACATGATTCAAGTCTTCTAAATTTGAAACTTGTAATTTAAATTTAGTAACACATTCATTAGCACTATTTTTAGTTGATGTTACAGAACTAATTGTTGTAGGAGTAGCATTGATAATATTAATCATTTCTGCTACTGAATTTCTCTTATCAAATGAAGTAATTTTTAATGTAGTATCAAAATAACATCCTTTGAATTCAGGATCCCATTTAACTTCAATCGCTCTTTCATTGTCATCTTTAGAAACATTAGGACATCCTTCACGATGAACAACTATTCCTTTTGTTTTTACAACATATCCATAAATCACATCACCATGAATCGGTTGGCAACAATTGGCTAGTTTTACTTGTGCTCGATCTAAACCTTCAACGATAATTCCATTACAATTTGTGATTTGACGACGTCTTTTAATACTATCTTCACCATATTGTTTTAAAGCAGTAGCATCGTCAAGTTTTGCGTCACTTAAACCACAAATACGATTTAATACCATTACAGCACTAAAATTAGCTTTACCAATTTCATAATGTAATTCTTCTAAGGTTTTAATATTATTTTTTGAAAAGAACTCTGCAACTAACTTATCATCAATAACAGGTACTTCTACTTCAAAAGATTTAATTGCTTTTTCTAACTCCAAACGACCTTTTTCAATTTGTTCATCACGATTCTTTTTATTAATAAAAGATTTAATTTTATGTCTTGCATGCGATGTTTTAGCATTTTTAAGCCATTCCTTTGTTGGTCCAGCAGAATTTTTGTTTGTTTTGATTTCTACTACATCAGCCGTTTTAAGCTTATAATTAAGAGGTACAATTTTACCATTGACTATAGCTCCAACCGTTTTTTCACCAACATGAGAGTGAATGCGATATGCAAAGTCTAATGGCATAGCTCCGCTAGGTAAATCGATAACTTGACCTTTTGGAGTAAAAACATAAACATTAGTACTAAATAAATCTTCAGCTAAATTATTAACCGGATCATTATTTCCACTCATTTCAACATAAGTTGTTAAATCTTTATACCATTTTAGTTTGTTAACGATTTCCAATTGTTGATCTTCTGGATTATAATTAGTTCCTTCTTTGTATGCCCAATGAGCAGCAACACCTAATTCAGCAATTTCATCCATTTCATATGTACGAATTTGAATTTCAAAAATCTTTCCACCTAAACCAACAATTGTTGTATGAAGAGATTGGTACATGTTAGATTTTGGCACAGCTATATAATCTTTAAATCTCATCGGTAATGGAGTCCATTCTCCATGAACAATACCCAATACTCGATAACAATCTTCGATTGAATTTACAATAATTCTTAGAGCAAGCAAATCATAGATTTCATCCATTGTCTTGCCCTTAGATACGATTTTTTTATAAATACTATAAATATTTTTTATACGACCTTTCAACTCATAATTTTTAACACCATGAGCTTCCAACAATTCATTAATTTTAACGGACATTAAGGCAATGTCTTCTTCACGTTCACTCTTCTTTTCTTTAATAGATGAGGCAATTTCAACATATTCTTCATTAGATATAAACTTTAAACTCAAATCCTCAAGTTCAGCCTTAATTCTATACATCCCTAGTTTATGAGCTAATGGCGCATACAATTCAATTGTTTCTTTAGCTATCTTGACTTGTTTATCTTTATTTGAATGGAATTCTAAAGTACGCATATTGTGTAATCTATCAGCAATTTTAACTAAAATTACACGCATGTCATTAGCCATAGCAAGTAATATTTTTTGATGATCTTTTGCGAGAGCTTTATCGGCAGTCATATACTTTAATTTTGAAATTTTAGTTACTCCATCAACTATGCTAACAACATCTTTTCCAAGTAATTGTTCCATTTCATCAATTGACATTTCTGTATCTTCTAATACATCGTGTACTAAAGCTGCAGCAATCGTATTAGGACCAGTATGTAAAGTTGCTAAAATATACGCAACTTCTATAGGGTGTTGTACATAAGGATCGCCAGATTTACGGAATTGTCCTTCATGCATTTTTGCAGCGACATCGTGTGCTGTTTTTATTGTTTTTAAACTTTCTTCGCTAGTAATATATGATGAGGCAACATTTAAGATATCATCAAGTGTTTTTCCCATAATGGCCCTCCTTTCTATTTATTAGTATTTTAATATTGTAAACAAATTATAACCTTCAAAATTTTTTCTTCCTTGTAAATCTTCTAATTCAATTACGAAAGCAACTCCTGCTACAATTCCGCCTAATGATTCAATAAGTTCAATAGCCGCTTTCATAGTTCCACCAGTAGCAAGTAAATCATCAACAATTATTACTCTTTGTCCAGGTTTAATCGCATCTTTGTGCATGCATAAAACATTACTACCATATTCTAAATCATATGATAGTGTAACTTGTTCTCTTGGTAATTTATTTGGTTTACGGATAGGAACAAAACCAACATTCATATTAGCAGCAACTGGACAACCAAAAATAAATCCTCTAGATTCAGGTCCACATACTACATCTGCATTAACATTTTTTGCAAAATCAGTAATACGATTGACAGTTTCCTTAAATGCTTCACCATCAGCTAACAATGGTGTAATATCTCTAAATAATATACCTTCTACTGGAAAGTTAGGCACATCAGCAATATATTTTTTTAAATCCATAAAATCCTCCATTTTATTATACTTTATATTATATTATAACATTTTTTTAATTTATTACCAAATTATTCGTTAATAAAAGTATTCATTTTTGCGAAATATCTTATTTTATAATTGCATAAAATTTAACTAGGTGATTATATGCAATTGTTTAAAAAAATAAATTTAAAACAAAATATCTTTTTATATAACACACTATTAATAATTATTAGTGGATTTATAATTAAATTATTAGGACTAATAAATAAAATTTTCATCACTAGACTATTAGGAACTGAAGGAATGTCTCTTTATGTTTTAGCTTTTCCTACAATCATTTTATTTATTAGTTTATCAAGTTTTAGTTTAAACGTAACTACAAGTAAACTAATTTCCGAATCTCTTGTAAATAAAAAATATTCTCCTAAAAAAATTATTACAGCTTCTATTGCATTAGCAATTAAAACAGCCATAATTATGGAAATTATTTTTGCTGTATTTTTGTCATTTTTAGTTAATAATCTACTAAACAAACCTGACTTATATTATCCATTACTAATGACATTATTTTTAATACCAATAGTTGGAGTAACTGATACTTTAAGAGGAACATTTGCCGGATATCAAAAAATGAATGTTGTAGCTTGTGTAAATATAATTGAACAAATTTCTAGAATGGGATTTTCAATAATGGGAATAATAATTTTCTCCAAATTTGGAATAATTCAAGCAGTTAGTTTAACAATATTAGCCTTAACTATTGGCGAATTATCTTCATTATTTTATTTAATCATTAAGATTAGAAAAATCAAAATTGACAATTTTGATACTGACAACAATGAAAAAAAGGTTGTATGGAAAATGGCATTTCCAACAACCTTATCAAGATTGATCGGTAGTGTAACATATTTTTTAGAACCTATTTTAAATACTTTCATTCTTCTTCGTTTAGGATACGGTAAATCATCCATCGATTATGATTATACCGTTATTAATGCTTACATAATTCCGTTATTGACTATTAGTGTATTTCTTTCAAATGCTCTAGCAACAACTGCAGTTCCCGCAATATCAGAAAATGCATCAAATGAAAATAAACAAAAAACAAACAATTTAATAAATAAAATCTTTTTTTTATCAATCGTTCCAGGAATTATTATAACAATTTTACTGTATCTTTATCCACAAGAATATCTAATTTTATTCTTCTCAACTTCCAATGGATATTTATTTGTAAAAAGGTTTTCTTTAATTTTTCTATTACATTATATTCAAAGCCCTGGAATCGCTATATTACAAGCTTTAGGTAAATCAAAACAAGTTTTTAGAATTTGTTCTTTTTATAATATTTTGAAATTGATTTTAATTATTTTATTAGCCTTTATACCATACATAGGAACTTATACTTTGTTGTACGCAATAATAATAGTAGTTATATTCGAAAGTCTTACAATTTGGTTATTTATTTATAAAATCACAAATTTTTACCCTAATATTAATGTCTTA
This sequence comes from Bacilli bacterium, assembly GCA_045652765.1. Taxonomy (GTDB): domain Bacteria; phylum Bacillota_I; class Bacilli_A; order ML615J-28; family CAG-313; genus UBA1231. The sequence goes on along the minus strand of JAZOLG010000021.1, from coordinate 1,168 downwards.
ATTAATTTAATTTTAGTTTCATTCTTTTGTTTTATTTTAGCTTTGCTAATAAATAAATTTCTAGAAAGTTTTATTTTAAAATCAATTATATTATTTATTGTATATTTTTGGCTTATTTTTAAATTTAAAATAATAAATTTAAAACCAAACAAAGCCAGTAGAGCTTACAAAAGCACATAAAATTTCTTCCTTTACTAGATGATTATTTCCTATTTGATGAGTTAACCATATCTCATTTTTTCCTGTAATTTCTAATACTTTATAATCAATTTTACCAGATATTATCACAGGCAAAGGAAATAAATCATTACTATCTTGTTTTTTTAAAATACTTAATTTACCATTTGTTTCTAAAATAGCAAAATTCACTTCTTCCACATTAAATATACCTTGTGTACGTAATTGTAATAACAAATCATCTATGTTATAAGCTTGTTTTTTCATTTCATCTTTTTGTATTATACCATTTAAAATAATTATTGAAGGTGATCCATCCATTATTCTACGTACGTTTGCTGATTTTAACATTATAAACGCAACAATTTTTTGTAAAAGAGTAAGAATTATTACCGGTATTAAAACATATAAATAATTGTCATGAAAGTTTTGAACACCAATTACAATAATGTCAGCAATAGATAAGAGAATAATTAAATCAAATAGACTTAATTGTCCAATTTCTCTTTTTCCCATTATTCTCAAAGATAAAACTAATACGCTATAACTTAAAAAAGTTCGAAAAATAATTAAAAAATAATCCATATGACCTCTTATATTTTTTATCTTATTAGCATATTATTTATTGGTGATAATATGCTAAAATTACTTTCAAAATTAAAAAAATATATCTTAATTATACTTATCTTTCTCATAATTTCATTATTTTATACAATATTAGGTTATAAAAATATTCTCACATTAACAATTAAAAGCAATAGAATTTTTTCAATTTTTATAGGTTCATTTTTATTTATGTTAATTAGTCTATTTTATACGAAAACGAAATCAAAAAATGGTATATTACATGGATTATTACTAGGAATTATTTTAATTTCAATAATAATTATTATTAAAATAATAACTAAAACCAGTATAGCAATGAATACTTTTATAAAATACATTATATATCTAATATCATCCATTATAGGAGGGATAATAGGGATCAATA
>JAZOLG010000020.1:0-135225 GCA_045652765.1 Bacilli bacterium | reverse complement strand
TTTTCTACATTATATGGAAGTTTAGCTACTTCTACGCCTTCTGCTATAAATGTTACATAGTATGTAACTGGAGTATAGATTGCATTAACTACAACATTTCCACCAACTAAGTTATATGATTCCCAAACACCAGTATAATCTGCTTTTGTTGGAACAACTGGTTCAACAACTGTTTTATTTTCTACATTATATGGAAGTTTAGCTACTTCTACACCTTCTGCCATAAATGTTACGTAGTATGTAACTGGAGTATAGATTGCATTAACTACAACATTTCCACTTGTTAATGTATATGATTCCCAAGCAGCTTCATAGTGTGCTTGTGCTGGAACAGCTGGTTCAACAACTGTTTTGTTTTCTACATTATATGGAAGTTTAGCTACTTCTACGCCTTCAGCCATAAATGTTACATAGTATGTAACTGGAGTATAAATTGCATTAACTACAACATTTCCACCAACTAAGCTATATGATTCCCAAATACCTGTATAATCTGCTTTTGTTGGAACAGCTGGTTCTTGGATATTTGTATTAACTACTGTATAGTTTTCAGTATCAACAATATTGCCTTCTGCCATAAATGTTACAGTATAAGTTACTGGAGTGTATACAGCATTAACAGTAATATTACCAGTTGTTAATTCGTAGTCTTCCCAAACACCTGTAAAGTGTTCAATTTGTGGAACAGCTGGTTCTACGATTTCTTTGTTTTCAACTGTATATGTAACTTTACCAACTACTTCAGTCGCAACAAACGTTACAGTATATTCAACAATTTGCCATTTTGCAGTTAATTCAATATCATTTGCAGGCATATTAGTGAAGCTATAAGATTCACCATTTAATTCCCATCCAGCAAATGTATAACCAACTTTGTTTGGTGATGAAGGTGCAACAACCATTTGTTCATACTTATATGTTGCAGAATCAATTGTTGAACCGCCATTAGTATTGAATGATACTTCATAACTATTTCTAGAATAATAAAGTTTTAATACTAAAGCGCCATTATAACTTACAACACCTTTTAATACATTGTTTTCATTATCTTCATCTTTTGTAAAACCTTTATAAGATTTCCATAAAGCTTCAACTTCAGTATCTGTTATACCTACTAATTCTTCTACTTCATGACGAAGATATGTTCCATTTAAGTTTTCTAAATAATGTTCAACTTTATATGTAATTCCTGATTTAGGAGTAAATGATGCATAAACATATTGAACTTCATCAGTAATAGTTAGAGGGAATTGTACATCATTTCCTTCTGCATCTTTCCATCCTGTAAAATCATAACCAGGTTTAACTGGAGTTGAAAGTGGAGCATTTACTAATGTTCCTTCATCATCTTTGACTTCATAGAATACATCTAATCCAAACATGAAACGAATACCACTAAATTGCCATTTTGCGTATAAAGTAATATCATTAGCTGGCATAGATACTTCAACAAATTCGTTTTCAAAATCTGAATCTAAAAACCATCCAACAAATACATATTCAGTTTGTGATTCGATTAATTCTTGTAAATCACTAGGAACAAATTCACCAAGTCTTTCATTATATTCAAATTGATTTGTTGTTATAATTCCATCTGGTAAATCAATATTTGCATTAAATGTAATTGTATATTTTACATTTTGGTAAAATGCATATAGATCTACATCAGCATCTGGCATTACATCAAAATCAACAGGTATATATTCTTCTTTAGATAAAGACCACCCTTTGAATTCTTGACCAAGTGGCATTTTTGTTGCGTTCACTTGTGGAAGCGCCTTACCACTTTCAAGTTTTTCTTGATGTACTTTTAAGCCGTTTTCATAATAAGTAATTAAATAACTAGATACTTCCCCACCTGGATTTTCAGGATTTCCTGGCTCCTCAATTTGAGGTCCACTTGGGAAGCTTTCATGATTTAAACTGCCACATGATGTTAGCATGAATAAACCAAGAATAAAAAAGACAACTAGTTTAATTCTTTTCATATTTTCCTCCAATTTAGTATAAAAAGGTATACCTTTTTTTACATCTCTTTTCTTACTTATTATACTATTTTTTTATAAGTTTTACAACTAATAGTGTAAAAAAGCCGTAGTTATATGTCTAGAAATTAAACCGTAGCTTTATAATTGTAGAAAAAAGGTCCATTTTCTGGACCTTTTCTATTACCCTTGATTACGACAAACAGTTGGTTCATTAACATGAACTTCACTACATGTGAATTTAGGAATAAATTCATTTTCTACAACATGATGATGTACAACTTCAGTATGATATGTATGAATATATGGTTGTTTTGTAACATGATATTGATCAATTACTTGTTTAGAACATGTCATAATTGGTGGACATTCTTTATAGATTGTAGGACATTCTGGTTTACAACATTGATTGTTGTTGTTATTTTGATTGTTCATGAAATTTGGAAAGCCAAATTGATTATTCATTTTTTCACCTCCTATATTAATCTATTCTTGTATTTATAATTTGTTTGTGTTATTACCAAATTATGATATTTTTTTACACTTAATATATATATAATTTATGTGGAGGTATATATATGAACTTAACACCTTATGTTATTGAAAAAACATCGCGTGGTGAAAGAAGCTATGATATTTATTCTAGACTTTTACAAGATCGAATTATTTTAATTTTTGGTGAAATCAATGATTTAACATCTGCTAGTGTGATTGCACAAATGCTATATTTAGAAAGTACATCGACTGATGCTATCTATATTTACATTAACTCACCAGGTGGTTCAGTTACTGCAGGCCTTGCAATTTATGATGTCATCAATTATATTAAATGTGAAGTTATTACTATTGGCATGGGTTTATGCGCAAGCCTAGGTGCTTTTTTACTTGCTACTGGTAATAAACGTTATGCTCTTGAAAATACTAAAATAATGATTCATCAACCACTTGGCAAAAGTGAAGGTCAGGCAAGTGATATTATGATTGTTGCTGAAGAAATTATTAAAACGAAAAAAAGGCTAAATGAAATATTAGCCTTTAAGACAAAACAATCTATAGACAAAATTGAAGCTGATTCTGAACGCGATTTCTATATGACAGCCTCGGAAGCAAAATCATATGGAATTATCGATCAGATTCTAAAAAGTTCCATGAAGGAGTAGAAGTAATTTCTACTCTTTTTTTTGTTATTGGATGGATAAATTCCAAAAATGCACTATGAAGATGTAAAAAACTTTCATCATCGTTTCCATATAATTTATCACCAACAATAGGATGATCAATAGATGAAAAATGTACTCTTAGTTGATGAGTCTTGCCAGTTACAAGTGTTGCGTTAATTAATGTTTTATCACTAAATTCTTGAATAACTTCATATGTTGTAATGGCATTATTTTTACTACTTATAGTTCTTTTAATAATACTTCCTTCTTCTTTTTCAATACCAGTTATAATCTTACCATTTTCTTGAATATTTCCATGAACTAGTAATATATATTTTTTAGTTAAGATAGCTTCTTTCATTATCTCTGCTATATATATGTTTTTCGCAACCACAATAATACCAGATGTTGCCATATCTAGTCTATTAACAAAATGAATTCCTGATGAAATTCCTTTTTGTAAATAATAACTACGTACATAATTAGCAAGTGAATTAGTATAATGATTTCTAGTAGGAATACTTGCAATATCCTTTTCTTTATCAATTATTAATAAATATTCATCTTCATAAAGTATTTCGAATTTTTTATTAGTAGGTATAATATGGGAAGAATCAATAACAGGTATAACTATTTCTAAAGTATCACCCGCTTTTAATAAGTAATAGTTTTTTACAATTTGATTATTAACAATAAAACTATTGGGATTATTGCTTAAAACTTTAAAAAGCCTTTGAGTTATTCTTTTATCTAAATATTCTTTAATTGTTATATCGTTTTCTATGTTATATTTTAATATCATTCTATCACCACTAATATTATATCACTTTTTGACATTTTTTGGTTTTTTTATACATATACTTGATTTTTAAAAGTTTTCGTGTATAATACAAGTAGTTAAAAATGGAGGCACTTATGGCGAAAGAATTAGAAGTTTCATTTAGAACATTATTGTCAAAAAATGAATATAATAAACTTGCAGAAATGTATAATGATAAACCTTCAAACTTACAAATTAATTACTACTTTGATACTTCACGTTTTACATTAAAAGCAGCTGAAGTTGTTCTTCGTGTTAGAAAACGTGAACGTTATGAAATTACTTTAAGAAGAAAAAAAGGATATACAAAAGTAGAACTTACAAATTTTATTACTGAAGAAGAATTTAATAAATTTGTTACTGAAGGTGTTATTCCATCTCTTGAAATTCAAGCAGAAATTGGTGAACTTATAAAAGGACAGAAAATTGTTAACTATATGAGTTTATCAACATTTAGAATTTTCTTCCCGCACAAGCATGGTGTTCTTGCGATTGATAAATGCGAATACCTTGGAGAAACAGATTATGAACTTGAATTCCAAGCATCAACAAGAGATCTTGGTAAAAAAGATTTTGTTGAAACAGTTAAAGAACTTGGTATTATTTATAAAAAAGGTGAAACTAAAATTAAAAGAGCTTACAACGCTTTAAAGCGTCAATAAGCTCTTTTCTTTTTTATTCATCTTCTAATGAGTTATTATCAAATCCACTGAAGCATTCACGATTTCTTAATTCTTTTGGTAAGAATATTGTGATATCTTCATTGTTATAGCCTACTTGTAATTCATTTTCATTAATTATGATTGGTCTTTTTAAAACACTAGGATTTTCAATAATGAAGTTTACTAACTCATGAATAGACATATTATCTGGTTCTAAATGTTTTTCTTTAAAAACTTTAGATCTTGTAGAAATAATATCTTCAAAGCCATTTTCACTATTAGCTAACATTTTAAAAATATCTTCTTTACTAAGTTTGATGCTAAATATATTTTTTTCTGAATATGGTATTTTATATTGATCAAACCATTTTTTGGCTTTTCTACATGATGCGCAGCTTGGTGTTGTGTATATTTGAATCACTGAATTCGCCTCCAATACTATATATATCTTCTTACTTTTCTATTTTATCATATTTTTCAACAAATAGCAAGAGTTTTTTTGAAATTTACTAAACTTTAGTAATTTTTTTTATTTTTTAAAAAAAATATTTTGACAATGTTTCTTTTATTTGTTATACTAATTATATATATGAGGGAAAATTCTGGAAAGGATATAAACTAAATTGAAAAAATTTTTTATTATTTGTTTTTTATTTTATTTTGGATGTTTGTTAATTGGTTGTAATGAACCAAATGTTCCAGATGATAGCAAACATATTTGTGAACAAAATGTTTCTGATTGGCAAGATGTAGAACCAATTGTTTGTGGGAGAAATAAGCGCGTTCAAATGTGTTTAATTTGTAATTCAATTTTGACTGAAGAAACTTATATGAATTACCATGAATATGATATTCAAGTTTTATCTGAGCCAACTTGTACTGAAAATGGTTTAGAAAAACATACTTGTAAAAAGTGTGCTTATAGTTATGAGACAACTACTAATTCACTCGGTCACATCAATGGTAAACTAAATATAACTGCTTTACCTAGCGCATCAACAATTGGATCAAGAGATTTACACTGTGGCAGATGTGATGAAGTTATTAAAAGTTATACATACCTTTCTAATAATTATCATTATAATGGCAAATTAAGTGTTGTTGGACCTGATCTTGTTAATCAATATGGCGAAAAGTTTCAATTGTATGGATTAAGTACCCATGGTATACAATGGTTTGGACAATATTGTAATCTTAATACGCTTGCGGCTATCACAAGTGAATTTGGTATTAATATAGTGCGTTTTGCTTTAACTACGTCTGAGGCTGGTTATTGTACTGGTGGAGAAATTGTGAAAAAACAAATGCTTGAAGATTTACATGAAGGAATCGATGCCGCAACAAAACTCGGTTTATATGTTATTGTTGACTGGCATATGGTTGGAGCAATCGATCCATTAGATAAAAACCCATTAACATATTTAGAAGAATCAAAAGAGTTTTTTAGTTATATATCTAACTATTACAAAGATCAAGATAATATTTTATTTGAAATTATGAATGAACCAAACGGATCAACAACTTGGGCAGACTGTAAAAAATATGCAAATGAAATCATTCCATGTATTCGTTCGAATTCAGATGGAATAATATTAGTCGGAAATCCACGTTGGACTGCCGATTTAAATTCTGTTATGAAAGATCCACTTGTAGGATATGATAATATTATGTACACATATCATTTTTACGCAAGAGATCATCGACGTACTACCCAAGTAGAAAACGCCTATGATGCTGGTTTTCCAGTGTTTATTAGTGAATTTGGCTTTATGAATTCTGATGGTGATGGTCCAATAAGTACAACTAATGGTGATGCTTGGAAAACAGTTTTAGATTCTAGAAACATAAGTTATGTAGCTTGGAACATATCAAATAGTGCATGTTCTTCTTCAATATTTAAGAAATATAGCTCTATTATGGATGATGTATCAGATGATAATTTAAGAGAATGGGGAATCTATTTAAAAAATTGGTATCGACAAAAATCTGGTTTAGCGTAAATCTTGACTTTTTATAAAATTAAATATATAATATACTAAAGCAAAAGATTAAGAATAGTAATTAAAGATTTAATTAAAAGTGAGTAGCAGATAGTGGGAATGCTATAAGGCGTCTTTAATGAATGGGACTTATGATGTGAAGTAATTCCGTACTCTGGCGTTAACAGATTGAGGGCTTAAATTTTTTAAGCTAAATTAAGGTGGCACCACGAGATATTCGTCCTTAGGTTTTTTTGACCTAAGGACTTTTTTTATTAGGAGGTATATATGAAAACAATATTATCAGGAATTCAACCATCAGGTAAAATTACATTAGGTAATTACTTAGGTGCAATTAAGAATTTTGTGCAACTTCAAAATCAAGCTGATGATGACACAAATATTTTAGTATTTATTGCGGACTTACACGCAATAACTGTTTATCAAGAACCAAAACATTTAAGAGATTCAATAAAACAATTAGCCGCAATCTATTTAGCTTGTGGATTAGAAAGAGAAAAGACAACTTTATTTATTCAATCCGAAGTAAGAGAACATGCGGAAATTGGATATCTTCTTCAAACAATGACATATATTGGCGAACTTGAAAGAATGACTCAATACAAAGACAAAATGCAAAAACAAACAACAGGTGTATCAAGTGCTCTACTAACTTACCCTGTACTTATGGCAGGAGATATTTTACTTTATAACAGTGATTATGTTCCTGTTGGTGAAGACCAAAAACAACATTTAGAACTTTCAAGAAATCTTGCTGAACGTTTTAATTCAAGATATAGTGATACATTTAAAGTGCCTGAACCATTAATTCAAAAAGTTGGTGCACGTATTATGTCACTTCAAGATCCAACTAAGAAAATGTCAAAATCAGATCCACTTGAAAAAGCTTCAATTTTCTTACTAGATGAAGAAAATGTAATTAGAAAGAAAATTGCTAGCGCAGTAACAGATAGTGATGGAATTATTAAATATGATTTAGTTAATAAACCAGGTATATCTAACCTTATGACAATTATGTCATGTATAAGTGGTCTTTCCATGGAAGGAATTGAAAAAGCCTATAACGGTGTTGGATATGGTGTATTTAAAAAAGATCTTGCTGATATGTTAGTTGAACATTTAAAACCTATTCAAGAAAGATATTATCAAATTTTAAATAGCAAAGAACTTGATGAAATATTAACAGAAGGTGCTACTAAAGCTTCATACTTAGCTCAAAAGACTTTAAGTAAAATGAAAAGAAAAATGGGTATTGGTAGAAAATAATAAACTTCCTTCTAATGGTATCAATGAAATATAAAAATTGGTTTATATGAATGGCAGAGTAAAGTATATCTCTGCCATTTTATGTTATAATTAATGTGAGGAACATAATATCAGAAAATATATCTAACTACACAGACAATTAATGAAAAATTTTTCACTACTAAACCACCGGTAGGTGTACATTTTTAAATAAACAGGCTATAATATATACGAAGGAGGGTAACTATGGATCAAATTAAGATTGGAAAATTTATTGCTGAAAGAAGAAAAAAAATAAATATAACACAACTACAACTTTCAGAAAAACTTGGTATCACTGATAAAGCAATATCAAAATGGGAACGTGGGATTGCTATGCCTGATACATCGATTATGCTAGAACTTTGTGATATTCTTGGAATCACCGTAAATGAATTATTAACAGGAGAGAAAAACAATATGGAAAACAACGAAACAAATAATGAATTACTATTACTTGATATGGCCAAAGAAATAGAAAAGAAAAATAAAATTATCTGGAATGCAATGTGGATAATCATGAGCGTTAGTATTGTTGGATTAATTGGAGGTTTAGCACTTATTGCATGTTTTATGGAAGAAGGTCCTTGGATGCTTGTCGCAATACTTTCGCTTTGTGTAGTTTTTTTAATACCATGTTTTTATGCATTAAAACTTGAAGTTAGTGTAGGCGCCTATAAATGTAAACACTGTGGTTACGAAATAGTGCCAACATATAAACAAGTGCTTAACGCAATGCACAGAGGAACTACAAGATATTTGAAGTGCCCTAAATGCAATAAACGATCTTGGTGTAAGAAAGTATTGAAGAAGTAAATATTAAAGTAAATTTTATAATTATTTTACCTAACTTTTATAAAATAAAAAGAACGTCGACAGAATAACTGTCAGCGTTCTTTTTTTACATAAATATACTAAACGTTGAAAAATATTTAACTAAGATAAATAATAGTGGGAAGGCTATTACACTTAAAATAATCGATAATAGGCAAACTCTTCCTGCCATTTGATCATGATTTTTAAATCTTGTTGCGTATGTACTAAGTACTGCCGATACAGGTGCGCTATACCCTAACACTAATACAGCTAAACTATATTCATTAAAATGAATTAATTTTAATGCTTGTAACCCTGTTATAATTAGTAAAACTAATAGTGGTAAAACTAAAGTTTTTAATACCGCACTAATCCAAGCATTTTTATCAAGTAATGCATCTTTGATTTGAGCATCTCCTAAAATAGATCCAATTACGATCATCGCAAGTGGTGTTGTTAGATTAGATGCCATTTTAATAAACATATATATACTAGACAGTGTTTGATCAATTCTAAAGATTGAATATTCTTTTAAATTAATTGTAACTTTCGGCATTATACCTTGAGTTACCCATATAATCAAACCAACTATCATACAAATCATAATTGGATTTAATGCAATCTTTTTTAAAGACTCTTTTAAGCTCTCTTTATTTAGTTTAAGTCTAGCCATTTTCATGTAACAATATATATATAACATTATTCTGAATGATAAAGTCATCATATTAGCTGGAATTAAAAATTCTGAAATACCGTTATAAATTGCATGTAGAATTGGTATCGTAAAGAAAGTAATTTGACCAATCGAAACAAATAAAGCATATATATTACGATCTTCTTTTGGTTTTTTAATATATATTATTTTACCAATAAATACTAATAAAACATAAAATACAAAAGATAACAAAAAGACCAAAATATTCTCTTTAAATGATTCTTTACTAAAATCAGTCATAAAAGCACAAAATGCCATTGCTGGTAAAGTAATATTTAATAATATGAAAGTTAAGGCTTTTTTTGTATCTTTAGTAATAATATTTTTATGTCTTAAAATAAAGCCAATAAAGATAAATGCTAGTGCAGAAAAAATTGCACCTATGAAATTATTGTCTGTTAAAATTTCTTTAATTACATCTAACATAAGGTACTCCTTAGATTCTTTACTTATTTATTATACACTATTTTCTTGATTAATTCAACTAATCTTTAAAGTATTTAATCTTATCTTTTGATTTGACGTTTATTAATACTTCGTGATATGATGTATTATGTAAGGAGGAGTATATATGGATACTCAATTAAAACGTGGTATTTTAGATGTTTGTGTGTTAGCTTCTATCAAAGATCATGATTCATATGGTTATCAAATAATTAAAGATGTCAAACCATATATTGAAATGACCGAATCAACATTATATACCATTTTAAAAAGATTAGAAAGTGCTAAGATGTTAACTGTATATAACGTAGAACACAATGGAAGGCTTAGAAAGTATTACCGTATTACTAGTGCTGGTTTAGTAAAAATTGATGAATTTAAAAAAGAATGGCATGAAGTAATGTCAATATATAAATTTATTACAAAAGGAGATAGTGACAATGAATAAGAATGAATTTATAGAATCTTTAAAACAAAAGCTTTCACTTCTTCCGGCCCAAGAATTAAGTGATAGAATAAATTTTTATAGTGAAATTATTGATGACTACATTGAAGATGGTTTACCTGAGGAAGATGCTGTATCTAAACTCGGCAGCATTGATAATGTAGTTAATGAAATACTAAAAGATACATCTCTTATTAAGCTTGCGAAAATAAAATTTAAACCAAAAAATAAATTTAAACCATGGGTATATATTTTAATCATATTAGGTTTTCCAATTTGGTTTACACTGTTAGTTTCTCTATTATCTGTGATATTTTCATTATATATCAGTTTTTGGTCTGTTGTCATCTCGTTATGGGCAATCTTTGGTACTTTAATTTGTTGTGGATTTGCTGGTACGATATTGGGAATTATATCTTTATTTACACCAAATAATGCTGCTGGACTTTTTCTAATAGCACTAAGTTTAGTTTGTAGTGGTCTAGCTATATTCTGTTATTATGGCATTCTTTCATTAACAAAACTTCTTTTAAAGTTTGGTAAATATGTAATATTATCAATCAAAAAAATATTTATTAGAAAGGAGAAGGAATAATGACAAAGAAAAGAAATTGTTTATTTATTGTTGGTGGAATATTAATTCTAATAGGTTTAATTTTAGCTCTAATTGTCCTAATCAATAATAAATTCGATTTTTCAAAATTAGATAATTCTTCATATACAACTAATACTCATCAATTAAATGACTCATTTAATGAAATAGTAATTAATACAAATACTGCGGACATTGAATTTATATTTAGTGATGAATTAAATAAAGTAGAATGTTTTGAATCAACAAAGGAAATTCACGAAGTAAAAGTATTGAATGGCAAATTAACTATTGATGTTACAAATGAACGTAAATGGTTTGATTATATTGGTTTTAATTTTAAAACACCAATAATTAAAGTATATCTTAATAAAAATACATATGATTCAATCATTATTAACGAAGATACGGGAGACATAAAATTACCAAAAGAATTTAGTTTTAAAACTATTAACATTTCTGCTTCTACTGGAGATATTAGCTGTCATGCTAGTGGATGCGAATATACTAAAATTGATTTATCAACTGGTAATATTCAATTAACTGGTATTAACAGTAATATTATTGAACTTAATACATCAACTGGTAATGTTACTTTAAATGACATTATAAGTTCAAACATTAAATTAAATTCATCTACAGGAAAAACTACTTTAACTAATGTTTTAACAAGTGAATTAATATCAAATGCATCAACTGGCGATATTGTTCTTAATAATGTAATCGGTTCAAAATTTGTAATAGAACGCTCAACTGGTGATATTTTATTTAATAAATCAGATGCACAAGAACTATATATTAAAACTGATACTGGCGATGTATGTGGTACGCTTCTTAGTGATAAATTATTTAAGTATGATACTGATACTGGTGATGTTGATTTACCTGATGTTATGAGTGGTGGATTATGCACAATTACTACTGATACTGGTGATATTAAAATATCAATTGAATCTTAAAACAAAAACCTCATTCAAATGAATGAGGTTGTTTTTATTATAAATTATTTGACTTCAATTTAATGTATCTAACTAAACGAGAAACTTTCTTATCGTATTCATCTATTTTAAAATTATGAATGTATAATTTTATATCAATTTCAATCGTAGAAGGCTCGAATCTAGAATAATGGAAAAAATCAACTATTTTACCATATACTCTGACATGATCAATTTTTCCAGTCGAAATATTGTAATATGCTTCTTGCGTAACCAATAAATCATTATTCAAACAACTTTGGTACCAATAGTACCACTCAGATTTTGCGATCCACTCACCTTTGTAAAATGGTGTTATTTCTTTGAAAACAATATAATTATCGTATATTTTAAAATTTGATGTAATATAACTATTGAATTCATATGTATTTCCTTCGAATTCAAACGAATCAAACTGTTCAAATAGCATCAATATTTTTAACTTTTGAGCTCTTTGAGACTTTAGTGTCATAGACAACAAATCAGTTTCCCTTTCTGGACTTGTAGGAATATTTTTATTAGAATAAAGAGTATGTGGATTTGATTTAAATGTATTAACCACAGTTCCACAAAAAGACATTTCATTTTTGTAAAGTCTTTTTTCAAAAGTGTGTTTGATAAATTGATAAAGATTGGCAGTGTCAACTTGATTAAAATAATAAGTTTCAGCTTTATAAATGTGTTTTGAATTTTGATCTTTTGATCTTGCTACTTCATATGTTCTTTCTATTTGATAATTATCTTGATATTCATTATAATTATAGACATTTACATTGGTGTAATTAGGAATTTCATCATCTATTCTATATTCAATATCATATGAATATAATCCAGAATTATTGTTATTAAATTCAGGTATAATACGATATAGTTCTCTAAATGAATAATTATCATCAACTAAAACTTCTGTACCATCGATATTTAAAATAACTGATTCTCGTTCTTCACCTAATTCAATTTCCTTTTCGATAACCAAACCTAAATCACTATTATCGATGTCTGCTTGTTCTATTGACTTGTTAGTATCACATGCAATTAGAGTAAAACTAAATAATAAAATGATAATAATAAGAAATAATTTTTTCATTTTTCACCAGAACTTTATTATTATTAATGTGCTGTACTCTATTTGTTTAAGAAATTAATAACATGTTCATTAAATTGTTTTCTATGTTTTACATCTGTATAACAGTGTGATGCACCATCAATTTGATGGAATTCAGCATTCTTATAGATTGATGCATATTTTCTACCATATTCAATTGGAACGGATTGGTCTGCTTCACCATGAATAATACATACCGGATTTGTAAAGTTTTCAATGCCACCAAATAAATCTAATCCATTAAATGAATCGGCGAAATCTAAGCACATTAAATATCCACCCATATCAATATTTCTGTCATCTACCCATCTTGTAGATCTTTCAAAATATGCTCTTGCATGTTCATCCATACATCCTGCTGGTGCACAAAGAATTAGTTTGTCAATTCTATTTTGGAAATGACTACTCATACATCCAGCTACTGCGCCACCCATTGAGAATCCTAGTACGATTAATGGTTGATCTTTTTTAATTTCTATTGCATATTCTATAATATTAATTGCATCAGTTAGTTCTGTTCTAAATGTCATATCTTTGAAGTATCCATCACTCATTCCACTTCCCATAAAGTCAAAGCGAAGTGAACTAAAACCATTTTTTGCAAGTTCATCTGATAATACTTTAAATAAATATCCATTTTCATTTAAATGTCCAGTAAAACCATGGAACATTACTACTAAACCTCTTGAATTATCTACTTCATTATAGATACCACGTAATGTATATTCTTTTTTAAGTTCAACAAGTTTAATCATTATTTAATCTCCTTTAATGCTTTTTGAATGTGATTATCATTTCTTGCTAAAATTTCTTCAGCTTGTTTTGGACAATCAATATTTGCAAGATATGCAAAAATTGCTTTTTTAACAGTTCCATATTTTTGTAATAGTTCATTAGCTTTATCTGTTTCACATTCACATACTTCAGCAATTATTCCAAGTTGACGAGCAACTAATTTTTCATTTGTTGCTTTTAAATCAATCATTAAATTTTTATATACGTGTCCAAGTCTAACCATTGTTGCTGTTGAAATCATATTACAAATAAGCTTTTGGGCAGTTCCTGATTTCATACGCGTAGATCCACTTATTACTTCAGAGCCTGTTACAGCCTCTACTGGAAAATCAACAAGTGTTGCCATAACGCTGTTTTTTGCATTAACAATACAGCCAGTTATACAACCTTTACTTTTAGCATATTCAATACCAGAAATAACATATGGTGTTCTTCCGCTAGCTGCAATACCAACAATCACGTCTTTTTCGTTAACATTAACAAAATCTAAATCTTCAACTGCTAATGTTTTACTATCTTCGGCACCTTCTACTGCTTTTGAGAATGCATCGCGTCCTCCTGCTAGTAAACACATTACTTGCTCATCCGATACACCATAAGTTGGAGGGCACTCAACAGCATCTAAAAGACCAATTCTTCCGCTTGTTCCAGCACCCATATAAATAAGTCTTCCACCAACTCTTAATTTTTCCACAATTGCATCTACTAAAGCCGCAATTTGTTCAAGTGCACATTCTACACTTAGTGGTACTGTTTTATCTTCATTATTAATCAAACGAACAATTTCTAAAGAATTTAATTGATCAATTCCTCTTGTTAGTTCGTTTCTTCCTTCTGTTGTAATATTTTTTATATTAATACTCATTTTATTCTCCTATTTAATAACTGGCGGTAAAATTATACTACCAAGTGATAAGTTATCTTTACTTCCAGTAACACTTCTTAAGTTACTAGCTTGATTAGTAAGTCGAAGATATCCTAATATCGAAAAAGCATATGCTTCTTTTCCATCAGCAGATATATTATAATCATCGATCTTTTGTAATTGATAATCATTTGATTCTAAATCTTTCATTATAACTGGATTATTACATCCACCACCAGCTGGGATTAAAACTCCATCAAAATCTTTGAAAAATTTCTTTATTTGATATTTAATAGCAGACGCTGTCAACATAGTAACAGTTCTAATAATATCTTCTTTTTTTAGTTTTAATTCATTGGATAAATTTATAATATTGTCTATATATGCTTCATTATACTTTTCTCTTCCAGTTGACTTTGGATAGTCTAAATCGTAATATTCATCTTGCATTAAAATATTAAGTAACTCTTGTGACACTTTTCCTTTTAACGCAACTCGGCCATCTTCATCATATGGAATATTGTAAAGTCTCATCATTAAGCCATCAATTAACATATTACCAGGTCCTGTGTCAAAAGCCACAACATCTTCTTGTTTTTTTGATTTTGGTATATATGTAATATTACTAATACCACCAATATTTAAAAGTATAGCTGGTGCTTTATCTTTAAATAACAAATAATCAATAACTGGTACGAGTGGTGCTCCGCAGCCTCCTGCAGATATATCAAGACTTCTAAAATCAAAAACCACTGTTTTATTAAAAGTATAACTTATATATGATGCATCACCAATTTGGAGTGTTGATGGAAATGTTCCATCCAACATATCTGGATTATGCCAAATAGTTTGTCCATGATTCGCAATAAATGATATATCATCGATGTTAGTATTTGTATCTTTTAAAAATTTGTTAATAGCATCAACATATGCCATTCCGAGTTCTTTATTTAAAGAACAAATAAGTCTAACATTTGATGTATCTAACTTTGAAGCTTTTAAGATCTTTTCTTTTAGCGACTCACTATAAGAATAACTTCTGAATTCGATTAATTCATGATGATTGTTTTGATGACTCGCAAGACAAACATCAATACCATCAAGTGATGTTCCACTCATTAAACCAATACTATATACTTTATCTTGTACATTAATTAACATGTTTTTCTCCAATTTCTAATTGCAAGATAATAACAACCCATTACTGCATTAGAATCAACATTTACGATTTTAAAATCTTTATTATTATTTTTTAAGTTAATTTCAAAACTTTCCAGTAAAACCGAATTATTACGCCAAAAACCGCCAACAAGGCCCAAAATCGCGCCATTAGGGATTTTTAGAGTATTAGTTATTGTAGTTACTTGGGTAGCTAAATAAAAGCCTTGTTTTTGAACATTGCTTTTGGCTATTTTGTAAAGTTTTGTATTGTTATCTTGATTATTTACAATATCCATAACATTGTATACTAAAGATGCCATTTCTGATTTAGTATGAGCATAAAAGTATGTTTTCAGATTCGGGAAATCAACACACTTAGTCCAATTTAATAAGGCTAAATCATATTCATCATATTCTATACCATGTTCATATTTTCTTTTAATTTCTAAAACGGATTTATGAATTAATGAATATCCTGATCCTTCTTCATCTAGTAACTGGCCACCACCACCAACAATCATAAATTTATTATTGTTGATTGCACAAGTCGCATTACCCGTCCCACTGACAACTAAAATACCATAATCAATTTCATTTTTTAATATTGAATGAAGACTCATCTCAGCATCAGTCACAATATCAACCGAAACACCATATTTATTGTGTATGTCATTTTTTAAAGATTCAACGTTATCAACTCTACCAAGCCCTGAAATGCCAAGTTCAATAAAAACAAGTTCATATTGGTTTTTTAAAGTATTATAAACATTTTCAATACCTTCAAAAATATTTTTAAGAGCTAAATCATAATCAACAGCAGGACTTCCAACACCATTATGATATTCATAAATAATATTACCATCTAAATCAATACCACAAGTTAACGTTTTTGTTCCACCTGATTCCATACACAAAAAATATGGTTTCATATTATTCTCCTATAAATCCACAAATTTTAAATTTAAATTTACTACCTGGTTTAATCAAATCAATCAATGTATGTACATCATCACACACAACACCAACGACATTTACAAACCCTTTATTATTCATTTCTTTTAGCGCTATACTAACTTCACCTGTATAACGCTTATATAATTCATTATCAATAGTTACCATATATGGTTTAATACAAGTTGTATTATTTGGAGTAATTTTTACTCCTCTTGATTTTGATGAACGTTTTAAATAACTGCTTTCATCAATTCTAAATGTGTGTACCACATTTAAAATTTCCAATTCTTCATGGGATAAATTATTATATATTTTGATTGGTATTTCATATATATCACTAAGTGAATTTAATTTTTCAAAATCACTTTGATTAATATATGCATCCCCTATACAAACACCATCACATCCAACAGCAAATAACTCGTAAGACGCTTTACATATATCTAAATCACGATGCGTTTCAACACTTGGGAGACCATCGTATAACGGAGGTCTCTTACTACTATTAGATGGAATATATGCTAATACTTTTAAACCATATTCTCTATATAACTCATTAAGTCTTTTAACATTTAATATATCCATTCCTGTATAACGTTTAGGATAGAAGTTATAACTTAAACGAATATTATTAAAATTAGCATTTAAAGCTTTCAATCTTTCTAAATAATTTCTAGTTAAATTACTAGCATTTAGTTCAATTAAGTATGGTAAAGTATTTGAATATTCAACAACTTCTTCAATAGTAAAACCATAATCTAATCTTAAAGCACCAATTGATTTAGGTAGTTTGAATTTATCCATTACTTTTTTTGAAACATCAACTACTAAAGGTAATTCTAATTCATCTGCTTTATCTAGTAATTTTTGAAATGAAGTTTCGATATCAGCCTCAGGAATATGAGCTGATGTAAAAACAAAATCAACCCCAAATTCTTTTGCTAGTTCTAAATATTTAAGCGTTTCTTCGATAGGGTAGTCATCAAGACCTACGTATACCGAAATGCCTTTTAGTTTTTCCATAAAAACTCCTATTTATAAATCATGTAAGGTTTTCTTATTTTCTTAAATGTTTCCGCATCTTGATCTAAGATTTCAAGTTGTTTTTCTAGTGAATAACTATTTTCAATCATATAATCACAACCAACTTCAAATTCAAATAAAGATGGACGTCCTTCAACATAAGGTTTATTTACTTTGAAATGTTCAGCATATTCAGTTCTAATAACATGTAACATAACCCAACTTGCTTTCATTGTGTTAAATTTTTCACGATCAGTTATATGTACATAAACACCACCACAAAGTTCGCCTTGATATTTAGAGAATGTTGGTGTAAAATATTGTGGTCTAAAGTATACACCTTCTAAATTATAGGCATTAAGTTGTCTAGCGAATTCTTCACTCTTAATCCATGGCGCACCAACAATTTCGAATGGTGTTGTAGTACCACGTCCTTCTGCAACATTAGTTCCTTCGAAAACACAAGTTGTATTATATGCATAACATGTATTAATAGTTGGCATATTTGGTGTTGGGATTACCCAAGGTAATTTTGTATCTTCAAAGCTCATCCAAGCTTCGTAATTTTTCATTTCAATTACATGTAGTTCGCAGCCGATACCAAATTCCTCATTGAATAATTTAGCAAGTTCACCCATTGTCATACCATGACGTTGAGGAATTGGATAATATCCAACAAATGAACGATATTTAATATCTAAAATATTACCTTCTACTTTTTCAAGTCCAATTGGATTTGGACGATCAAATACAACAAATGGTTTTTTATAATCTGCACAAGCCATCATGCAATATGCCATTGTATAAATAAAAGTATAATATCTTGAACCACAATCTTGTACATCGATTGTCATTACATCAATAGCATTCATCATTTCTTCAGTTGGTTTTTTAGATTTACCATATAAACTATAAACTGTTAAACCAGTTTCTTCATCAATATATGTTGGTAAATGCATACCTGCTTGAATACTTGCACGCACACCATGTTCTGGTGAAAATAATGCTACTAAATTTGTTTTTTCAAGTAAGATATCAATACTTGATTTAAAATTAGAATCAATTCCTGTTGGATTAGTAATTAATCCCACTCTTTTGTTTCCAAAAAATTCCTTAAATTCATCTACTCTCTCAATTCCCAAAATCGTCTTCTTCATCTTCAATCTCCTTTGCTCTTTGTATTATTTTTTCTAAATCGATTTTTCTTAAATAGTAATAAGTTGCATCTGTAAACTTAATACTTAAAAACACTGGTAAACTAATACCAATTACTACCCATATTGGCAGTGCAAGTACACCTATTAACATAACAATATTCATACCTAAAATGATTAAACTTGATATAAAGTATCTAAAACAAATAAATATCGATATTCTTATTGTATCAAGTATTCCAAGTGTCTGAAAATTTATCATAACAAGCGGTAAATGCAAACTAAACAAAAGCAGTAGCAACATTACAACAAGCATTGCCCAATATCCTGCTTGACCAACAAAATTATCAGCTTCAAATCTATGACTATAAAAATACATTGAAAAACTTGCTAAGACTATTATTATTATTATAAATAATCCTATAACAAATGACTTTTCCAAATGCTTTTTAAAATTACTAAAATACATTCTAAGTACTTTGCTAGGGCCAACTTCCTTAAAATCCGCAACAGTTTGGTATGCAGCAGTAAGTGCAGGCAATAATGTAATAATAAAAATTGATAATATAATTGTAAATAAATTTACAACTACTAGTCCAAATAAATAATCAAAAAAACGATATGTTTTAGAATTTAATTTTTTATCTAAACTCATAATATCACCTCATTATATATTTTACCAAATTTTTATGAATTTTTAAAGTATTTAGGTATTTTATTTAAAATAAAAAACACTATGTGATTTCTCACATAGTGTTTCTTTTTAAAAAGCAAATTAGCTATTTAAGATTTCATCTAATGCTTTTTGATAGATGTCTTTCTTAGATTGTAATGTTGCAGATGGGTTAACATCTTGTTTTGTAACAAGTGACATACCCCAAGTAGCGAATCCTTCTAAGTTCCAGTCAGAACCACCACCTACTGATTTAGAAACGATGTCCATGTAATCAGTGTAACCGTAAACTTTAACGTTATCTTCAACACTCATAACAGCAGCTAAGATTTCTTCAACTACAGCTTCTTCACCTTTGATTCTCTTACTTAAGAATGCAATGTATTGGTCACGTGCATCCATTTCAGTTGAATCGAATTCAGGAACTAAACCACGAGTAAAGTCATCAGCGATGTTAACAAGAACAGCTGTTGATAAACCATTTTCACCATTAGTTACGTTAGGGAATGCATAACCAGAGTCAGCACCCATTGGTACTAAGTAACCAGGAACAACTTCACCATTAGCTTTTGCAGCACCTTCAGCAGTTGGATAAGGAACTAAACCAATGTTAAATCCAGTTTGATCTTTAAATCTCATTTCACTTGATAAGAACCATAATTGTCCATGAGCGAATAATTGTAATCCTTTAACGAAGCTTTGAGAAACGTCAGCTGAATAAGAATCGATAGCCCACATACCAGCAGCGTGGATTTCTCTTAAATCGTTGTAAAGTTGAACTGTATTAGGGTTAGTAAATAATACTGTACCAGATTCGTTGTCGATTAATTTGTGACCACGAGCAGCTAACATACCACGTGCGATATCATTGATGAATCCACCGAATGCATAAATCTTTTCTTCTGATTTAGCATCGAAAGCAGCTTGAGCAGCAGTGATGTAAGAATAGAAATCAGACCAATCCCAACGACCTTGGTTCCAAAGTGTTGCAGGATCTTCTAGACCATAGTCTTTAACTAATTGTTGGTTGTAGTATAAGAAGTAGTCAGCATGAGCTTCACCAGCTGAATATCCATAAACTTTAGTACCAACTGAGTATTGTTGATTCTTTTCTTTTGATTGTTCATAATTTAAATCAGTGAAAATACCAGCTTTTTTAACTGTGTTTTCAAGTTCAGCGATTGAGTTACCTTGTTTTAATGTTGGAACCCAGTCAGAAGAAATTGTATAGATATGACCTTGTTGTAATAATGTTCCACTAGCAGCATTGTCATTTAACCATTGAACACGGCTTGGACCCCATGCAGCTGAGTCTGGATAGTTTTTAATAACTAAGTCAATGTTATAAGCTTGTTCGATTTGAATAAGTTGTTTTTGTTTGTCAGCTTTTCTTTCACCAGTAAAGTTGTCATTGTATGGGTCAACTTCTTCAGAAGCACCACTTAAAAGTACAATTTCCATACCTTTACCATCAAAACCTAAACGGTTGTAATTCCAAGCCCAACCTTCAATATATCCGCATCTTTCAAGTTCTGGCATTTCAGCACAAGACATTCCTTCTGGGAATGGTTCAAAATCATCGCCAGATACTCCTGGTCCTGGTGTAGGTGTAGGAGTTGGAGTTGGTTCAGGGTCTGTTTCATCACCGCCGCCCTTGCAACCTACAAGAACAAATGCGAACATAACAACTAATATTAATTGCCAAAATTTTTTCATTTTTTGTGTTCTCCTTTTTATAAATTGAGTTGTAAATAAGTGTAGGATTTCCAGATTTCAAATCCGAATTTGCGATAAAGCTCCATTAAATTAGTCCAATCAATTATTGCTTTCTGACAATTTTGATCAATTAGCTCATTGATAGCACTAACAAGCAAATTATACGCAATATTTTTGTGTCGATAATCTCTATCAACTCCAAGAGGTCCTACTCCTCCTATTCTATCAAAGCGATTACGCCATGTTAGACTATATCCAATTAGATTAATTGGTGTGTCAAATGTTTGTATTTTACAAAAACCACAAACATTGTTTTGTGAATCCAAACATATTAAATATTCAGATCCATTACCTCCATTTGATACATAATCTAAATATTCCTTATGCCAACGGCCAGGAAAATTTTTTTGAAAAAATGCATCAATTTTCGGTAAATCAAATTCACTTCCTAAACGAATTGTATAATTTAGATTATCTAAATAATTTCTTAATTCGTATTTGGAATTAAGATTGTAGTTTACTAAATCATTAGTGTCATATAGTCCACTAAATCCTCGTTTAGTAAACCACTTAACATGTGCTTTTAGATCTACTGGTAGCCCTGGAAAGAAGTTTTGATAATCTTTGCCAAGGAAAACTTTGTTACAATCAAAGTATTTAAAAGCACTTAAACTTTTGTTAAGAAGTTCAGAACCAATTCCTTGGTTTCGAAAATCTTTTTTTACATATATTAAACTTATCCAACCAGTATTTAAATAAGCTTCAATTTGATACTCATTTGCCCATATTTTATTAACAACAAATCCAACAGGTTCATCATCAACAATGGCAACATATGAATATTCTTCAAGAAATCCTTTAGTATCGTAAGTATTTCTTTGCATTAGTTCTTCATTAATTGGAAAAATAAAACCAAGTTCATCATTCCATAATTTGTATAACATTAAAGATTTTTCTTTCGAATAATCTTTAAATGTTTTGTAGTAGATACTATTAGTCATATATTATACTTGCAATAAGGGAGGCAAGCCCCCCTTATTTAACTACTAATTAGTGTCTTTTTTTGAAAACTAATAATGCTAAACCAGCAGCAGCAATGAAGCTTGAAACATAAGCAAAGCTTACACAACCAGCTTGTTCACCACCGTTGTTTTCACCACCATCAGTTCCATTATTTTGACCAGGTTGTTCTGGAGTAGGGAATTCAGGGAATTCAATACCTTCTAAATCAACATAAGTACCAGTTACGATAATTGTAACTTTTTCAGTTGATTTCATACCGTTAGAGTCAGCAACAGTAATTTCAGCGTCATATTCATCATATACAGCAGCCATTAATGGATCATAATCAGTTTTAACTGAGAACCAGTTATGGTATACTTGACAGTTATTTAAGTAATCACCATCAACGTTGTCATAAGCAAATTGTAATACCATTTCAGCTGTGATAGGAGTACCAACAGGTACATAAATAACACCGTTATTTAAAGTTTTAAATACAGGAGCTGTATTATCTGGTACATAAACTGTGAATTGAGCTTCAGCAGATTTGTTAGCACCATTTACTTGAGATTCGATACGAGCTTTGATAACCCATTGACCAGCTGTTAATTGAGCAGGATCAAATCCTTCTGGTAAATCCCATTCAATGTGTCTAGAAATGTTATGACCATAAACGTTATCTAATCTTGCATCATAGTATCCATCATAAGCAAGAAGAGCTTTTGATAAATCGATTGATGTAGCACCACCATAGATTTCACTTTGCATTGCTTCTAAAGCAGCAGTGTCAACTTTTAATAATGGAGTGTAATCTTCAACGATTACAAATTCCATAGCTAATGTATCAACAAATCCAGTAGCTTTGTTAGTAACTTCAAGAGCTAGAGGAATTCTGTCATGAACATCGTAAGCTTCACCTAAAACGAATTGAGCTTCAGCCCAAGTTGGACATACTTCATTAATACCAACCCAGTAAGGAGTTTCTGATCTACCAGAGAAGTCTGGAGAATATGGCCATGAACCCCAATATTCAGCTGTGAAGTAAGCTTGTAAAGCTTGACGCCATGCATATTTATTATCGATTGTGTAAGCATATGCAGTACCGTCAGCTTTTGGAGTAGAAGTGATTTGTTCATTGAAGAAATCAATGAACCAACCCCATTTTTCAGCGAATCTTTCATCTTCGAAGAATGTAGTGTATTTCCAGTTAGCATTACCTACAACGTTTTCCATAGCACCTGACCATGTAGTTTTGTTGATAGGTTTACCATCACCAGAGAATGTAGGAACACCGTCAACTAATGTAACGAATGTTTTACCATTAGCAGCACAGAATTCAGCAGCCCATGTTCCATAATCTTTAATAAATTCTTCAACGAATAAATCGAATGATTCAAATTTGTATGGATCTGGTGCAGGCATGAAGTCCCAGATAGCTTCTTGAACATCAGCGTTACCATAGTTAGCAGATTTTAATGAACTTGCATAAACTGAAGATTCAGTTAATTTAGCAAATGAGTTAGCTTCAACAGCGATAAAGTATGGATCGATAGATGTATCGCCATTCTTTAATGCTTGGAACATATCAGCATTTTTCTTGCCTTCATATTCATTAGCATTTACAGCTGTCCAATAATCTAATACCCAATCCCATTCATCAGATTCTGTGAATAGTTTGAAGATGTTAGCATTACCAGACCAGTTAGAGAATGCACCACCGAATGCAGCTTCCATAGCAACTTTGAATTCAGCAGCAGCTTGAGCAGCACTTTCATATTTGAACTTTTCAGCCCACATGATGTGTTGTCCATCAATGTCTAAAACGTAACTTAATTCAGAAACGTCAGCATTTTTATAAGTTAAAACAGCAGCAACGTTAGAACCAGCTTCTTTAGCAGGTTTACCAGCAGTTGCGTAACCACCTAACATACCAGAAATTTCGATTAATTCAGATACATCGATAGTAGCACCAGCTTTAACTTCAACAACTAATTTACCATTTTCGTTTCTAACGATAAATGATTCACCATTAACAACAGCATTAGTTTCAACTAAACCTTGACCAGAGAAGTTATATGTACGAGCGTAAGCTTGATATTCAGGGTTACGACCATATAACATAGCTTGTTCCCATAATGGGTTGAATTTTTCCATGTATAGAGGAACAGCTGGTTTACCAGTGTAATCTAAGTAACCGAAACGATACATAATACCATCAACAGGGATTACAACACTGATAACGATAGGACGACGGTAAGCAGCATAAGTAACTGTTACAGTACCATCTTCATTTGGAGTTTCAGTTTCTTCAATCTTAGCAGGAGCTTCTTCACCAGCAGCTACTAATGCGTCTACAGATGCATTGTGGATTGCTGATTCTTCAGCAGAGATTTTAGCATTGTTACCTAAAGATGAAGTAATAGCGATACATACATAACCACCATTTTGATCTGGGTATGCATAATCCCAACGATCAGCTAACCAACCTTCAGCCATGTAAGGAACAGTGTTAACTTTAACGTTAGCAAATTCTTCTTCAGAATACCATTGCCAAATATAACGTTTACCAGTTAAAATTTGTTTAGCACCAGTTGGATCATCTTCTTCTTTTTGATTGTAAAGAGGATTTCCTTCATCGTCTGTTAATTGTTCACCAGTAACAGGGTCTAATAATGGATTGTCTAAATCATCAACTGTAACTTTCTTAACGTCTAAATCAGCTTCAGCAGCAGAGTTACCATTAACATCAGCAGCACCAGCTACGTCTTCGATTACAACGATTTGACCATCTTTATAACCTAATAATGGAGTGTATCCATAAGCTTCAATATTTGCAGCATCAACATAGTTACCATGGTTATGACCACGAACAGCTTTACCTTCACCATTGAAAATAATGAAGAATGGGTCAGTACCACCGTCACCATTAGTAATACCTTTTTCATTATGAAGGTCGTTGATAATTACTTCTTGACCAGTTACATTGTAACGGATACCAGAAAGTGATACGTCACCAAATTGTGGACCATATAAACTTGTGTAGTCAGGGTTTCCACTACGAGTTTTTGTAGAAGTAACAGGGTTACCGTTTTCATCTAATGTCCAAAGATAAATTTTAGTACCTGCAGCAGATTCTAATGTTTCATCATAAGCACCTTGTGAGTATACAGTATATCTTTGTCCAGTAGGACCTTCAGCACTAAATTGAGGAATAATTAATTTAACTTCATTCCAGTAGAACAAACGACCAGTTGAATGATCTGGGTCAGCTTGAGCATCATTATCATAAAGAGTAGGGAATGTAGTATAAATACTATTCATTATATACATTGGGATATCTCCCTCTTCAAGAGTTGGGTCAACAATGAATTTACCATCAGCAACACCAGCAGCTGAAACAGTAGCAGGTTTCATTGCAACACCAAACGCTACTAACATAAGTGTTAAAGCACTTAAGCAAGCAAAAACTTTTTTCATATATTTTTTCCTCCTATATATTATTTTTGAAAGCGTTTGCGATTATATTATAACATTGTACTCTTTTTTTTGCAAGCGTTTTTATCTTTTTTTACATACATTTCCAATAATTAGTTTATAAGGCATTAAAAAGTAAATAAAAAGGGTCTTTTTTGGCATACAAATTAATGCCTAAAGACCCTTAAAAATTGTAATTATTTCATATTTTGATAAGCATCTTCATCAATAATTACTGTTACATCTTGGTGATTATGTAAGATACTAGCTGGGAAACTTTCTGTAATTGGACCTTTTAAAAGTTTTTCAACAGTTTCTTTTTTGCTTGCGCCACTAATTAACATAACGATTGATTTAGCTTGCATAATGTTTTTAATACCCATTGTCATAGCATGTGTTGGAACTTCATCGATACTATTGAAGAAACGTTTATTATCTTGTCTAGTTTTATCAGTTAACTCAACAATGAATGTTTCTTGTTCAAATGATGTTCCTGGTTCATTGAATGCAATATGACCATTTGAACCAATACCAAGTAGTTGAATATCAATTTCAACGCTATGTAATGCTTTGTTATAATCATCACATTGCTTAGCAATATTTTCCCCTCTTGCACTTGGAATATGTACATTTTCTTCTTTGATATCTACATGGTTAAATAGATTATCATGCATGAAATAATAATAGCTTTGTGGATGGTTAATATCAATTCCACAGTATTCATCTAAGTTGTAAGTTTGAACATCTTTAAATGAAATTTGACCATCATTATATGCTTTAATTAGTTCTTTGTAAGTACCTACTGGGCTACCTCCAGTAGCAAGCCCTAAGATTGAATTTGGTTTATTTTTTAATTGTTCAATAAAAATCTCAGCTGCTTTTTTACTCATTTCATCGTAGTTTTTTACAACTATTACTTTCATATTTTCCCTCCTATTTAATAGTTACCGGAAGAATACCTCTTGGTTTAATCTTTCCAGTTAATACCTTTGCTAAAGAAGCAAGACTAAGTGGTGTTGCTTCATAGCTACATAAATATGCTTGTACATTTGGTAAAACTCTTAAATCATATGGAGTTCTAATTGCACAAACAATTAATTTATTTTGATCAATTTTATTTATTAATTCACTTTGTGTCTCATTGAAACATGCATTATAACTGCAATAAATTATCTTATCATAATTATCTACAATTTCTAAAAGTTTGTTTTGTTCATCTTCTGTTGGATCGATTGACATATATAATCGATCAGTTGGAATATCCATAAAATCACAAAGTGACATCAAGTTATTGTTTTCATCTTCAACTAAAGTGACAACTTTAATTAATGGGAAAACAACAAGAATTTTTTCATCCTTACAAACAGGATATAAATGATTACTATTTATAATTTCTGTTATACTTTCTTCACTAACTTTTTGTGAAAATTCTACTTCTTTAATGTTGTTAATTTCGTCTTTTACATCTTCAAAACAGTCATTCATTTGACCTGCTGTAAACATTTCCTTATATATAAGAATTCTTGTAACAGCAGCATCGATTGTTTCCATTGGTATTTTGCCACATTCTGCTAAACGAAGTGCGATATCCGCAAATTCTTTTTGCATTTTAATATCACGTGCTCCACATAACAATAAAATGTCACAACCAGAATTCATTGAGTTATATACGATTTCTTCTAAACTATAATTATTAAAAACAGCTTTCATTGTTAATGAATCTGTAACAACAAGTCCATTATAACCGATTTCATCTCTTAATAAACCATTAATAATTTTCTTAGACAAAGTTGTTGGAAATTCAGAGTCAAACTTAGTAAACATGACATGTGATGCCATAATACCTGGTAAGTTTTCTTCTTTAGCCATAATAAATGGTTTAAGTTCCATATTATATAGGCGTTCTTTATCAAAATCAACTTTTGGTAAACCTAAATGCGAATCTACAGCGGTATCACCATGTCCTGGAAAATGTTTAATTGAAGTCATGAGACCTGCATCTTGATAACCAAGAACAGCTTCTTTTACATATTCGCAAACTACTTCTGGATTTTCTGAATAACTTCTAACATTTATAACTGGATTTAATGCATTGTTATTTATATCACCAACAGGTGCAAAATTAAAGTTAAAACCTAACTTTCTTAAATCTTTACCCATATTATATGCTAAATTATAAGCATACTTAGGATTTTGACAAGCACTAATTGCCATTGCGCCAGGAGACTGAACGACACCTTCAGTAACACGCGCGACCATGCCACCTTCTTGGTCTAATGCAATAAATGGTGGAATTTTACTATTCTTATAAATTGTTTTGTTTAGATCAAATATTTGTTTTGGATTATTGCAATTATCTTTAAAGTAAATAATAAGACCTGCACCAATTTCTTCTACTTGCATTCTAAGTTCTTCACTATAACTTGTACCGCTAAATGCTAGTCCTATCATTTGTCCAATTTTTTCTTTTAAAGTCAATTTATTAATGTCAATCATTATATCACTCATTTTCTAGTTATTTTCTTTTTCTTATTAGTATCAAACTAAATGCTGCAATCATAGGCAGAATAGTTGCCAAACTGCCGATATTACATCCTGATGTACCATTATTGTTTTTATCAGGTTCATTAGTAGTAGATTCTTTTTCACCGCATGAACATTCACCATTTATAAATTCATGTTCGTGTTCATCAAGTGGAGGTTCATAATTTGGATCAAGTTCTCCACATTCACATTTTCCATCAATAAATTCATGTTCATGCTCATCTAAGGAACTTGTTACAAACTTCATCAAATTAGTTTTTGTTGTTCTTTCAAGAAGATTATCTTTATAAGTATATTCAAAATAGTATTCATATTCAGTATTAGGTTTTAGTCCTGTTACAGTTATATTTTCATTCTTTAATTCATATGTTTTGCCATCAATATGTAAAGTAGCAGATAATAATTCACTATCAACCATAGGTTTTGTTTGTCCAAATGTTGCACTTGTTGATAAAGTTTCAATCATTTCTAAATTACTATCTTCAACTACCATTAATATTGCATTTGCAACACTTCTTGTTTGCCCATCAGTCGGTGAATTTAATTCTTCAAGTTTCCCTTTATCGTTACGATAAACAATTGAAGCCGATCCGCCGCCATCTAAGCAGAATGCATCAACAATTCCCATTTTTTCCATTACTTCAACCATTTCAATTGAAGAAGGTCCACCTTGACTAGATTTGCTAAGTGGTCCTGGTCCCATAAAGAAGAACACACAAGTACCATCTGCTTTGAATCCAATTGCAGGTTTAGGTTTATTGTCATTTAAATAATTATTATTATGTTGATCGCCTTTAACTGAAACATAAGCTGTTCTCTTACCATTAATTAAGAATGGAAATAATACGCCCATTGTAGATGTTACACCGGCCCAATTACCTGTTAATTCATATTGTACTTTAATTGTTGCAGCTTTAACAAATTGGCTAGTTACTGCATCATCCTTAGTTACAACATAAAAATAGTTTTCATCCACAGTTGAAATAGTATCTATTTCAACTTCTTCTAATAGTCGACCACGCAAATAATAATGCGTATAATCATATCCATAAGTCATTGCATGTTGACTAGAATCACTTGGATGTCTACCAATAAATGTTTTATTAAATCCATCTTGTGGAATGCTAAATCTATCAACATAACCTTTCCAAACAGTATAACCAGATACATCTATATTATCATAGTTACCTTCCCAGAAGATATTAACTGCATCGTCTTTTACTTCTTTCGTTTGAAAATAAACGTTAGCTTCTTTTTTTGTATCATTTATATTAAAAATTGGTGTATCTGTAAATGTTGGAACATTTTCACCTCTAACTGCGCCAGTTCCATCATATATATTATCATTATAGATAATTTCATAATTTTTACCATAGATTGTACCGATGTGATATTGATAACTACGGTCTTCACTAAAGCCTAGAACCACATGGTCAGGATTAGCCATTACTACAGATTTAAACGCATCTCCATCAGCAATCCATGTATTAAGAGGTTCATTTGTAGCCGATGAATAAACCTTACCTCCGCTCGTTGTAAAACCACGATTGGCAAAAAAGTCTCCATTTACTCCAGCAATAACTGTATATCCTGGATGAGTTGCTTCATAGTTTTGTGCAATTTGTAAAGTTGTACCAGCTTTGTAATCTTTACCATTTAATTGGGTATCCATACCCCAAGTTACAATACGAATAGCAGGATTATTCTCAGCACTAATTGCTACTGTATCCCAGTCATAAATACTTGGATCTGCACTAGTTGATCCAACTCTTTTTGCTTTAATATGCATACGCTCAAGCATTACACCATCCCATATTTGTTGAGAATGTATATCGCCAACAAGTTCTACATTTTCAGTTAGTTTTGCAGCATTAACGTTTATTGATAAAACAGTAACTAAGCTCACGCTTACAATAAGCATCAACAAATTTTTAAAAACTTTTATTTTCATGTTGACCTCTTATTTTTATTTGCGTTTTTTAATTATTAATAAGGCTCCTGCACCAATTAAAGGTAGAACTGAAACAAATCCCATAGCACAGTTCATTCCTCCACCACCATTTGATGGTTTTTCATCTTCATTTTGTTCTTTTTCTCCACATTCACAAACGCCATCTACAAATACGTGTTCATGAACTGGTTCTTTCCAGTTTGGATCTTTTTCTCCGCATTCGCAAACACCATCTACAAATTCATGTTCATGAACTGGTTCTTTCCAGTTTGGATCTTTTTCTCCACATTCACAAACACCATCTACAAATTCATGAACATGTATAGGATCATCGTTTCCAGTTGTGAATGTTTGAATATTTGTTTTTGAATGTAATAATTTTCCATCTCTTTCAAATGAATAATCAAAATAATATTCATAAGTTGTATTAGGTTTTAACCCTTCAATTAAAATTTCTTCGCCATTATATACATAATCTTTACCATTAAAGTGAAGAACAGCTTCTTTTAATTCACTTTCTACCATTGGTTTTGATTGACCAAATGTAGCTTTTGTAGCATGTGCTTCTAATACTTCAAGATTGCTGTTTTCTACAACCATTAATACGGCATTACCAATAGATCTTGTTTGACCATCTGTAGGAGTATTTAATTCAACGAAGTCATCACCTCTTCTACAAATAATTGATGAAGATCCGCCGCCATCTAAACAGAAGGCATCAACTACGCCTAGTCTTTCTAATAATTCAGCAAGTTCAATTGATGAAGGTCCACCTTCACTAGAACCACCAAGTGGTCCAGGACCCATAAAGAAGAATAAACATGTTCCGTCTTCTTTAAATGCTAAAACTGTTTTAGGTTTGAAAGTATTTAAATAATGTTCGTTAACACCAACATACGCAGTTCTCTTACCTTGAATAATAATAGGTAAAACTGTACCGATTGCTGAATTAACATTTTCCCAAACGCCTGTCATTTCATATTGAGCTGTAAATTCAACAGCACGACCTAATCTGCTAATTACTTCTTGATCTTTTGTTACAATATAACACCAACCATCTTCAACTTCACTAATAGATGTTAAGTTTTGAACTTCAGTAAAACGACCTTCCATATAATATTTAGTATATTCTAAATTATATTGCCATCCAGCTAATGATTGTTCAACAAAATATTTTGTTTGGAATCCATCTGTTGGAATACTTAAACGGTCAGTTTTTGCTTTCCATACTGTATATCCTGTAACATCAATATTAAGGTATTGACCTTCCCAGAAAATATTAACCGCTTCTTCATTTAGAGAAGCTTTTTGTTTATATGACCATGCAGTAGTTTGATAATCTCCTACTGAGAAAACTGCTTGTTCAGTAAATGTTGGTAAATTTTGTCCATATTGAGCAGATGTTCCAGCATATGCACCATCTGCAAAACTTACATTTCCTAATTGATCATACCAAGTACCTAAGTGATATAGATATGATCTGTCTTCAAATAAACCAATAACGTTATGATGAGGGTGCGCAATTGTAACTGGTTTATATACTTTACCACCGTCTGCAACCCATGTATTAATTGGTTCAAAAGTTCCTTTACTATTGCTAACACCTGCAGAAGTAGTAAATGGAGCGTTAGCAAAGAAATCTCCGTTGATAGCTGCAATAACAGTATATCCAGGATTTTCTTTTTCATAATTTTTTGCGATATCCATAGTTGTTCCGGCTTTATAGCCAACACCATCAGCAGCAGTTAAACCCCAAGTAACAATTCTAATAGCTGGATTGTTTTCAGCAGAAATTGCTACTGCATCCCAATCATAACTATTACCATTTGTTGGAACACCATGAAGTTTTGATTGAACGTGCATTCTTTCCATATCAATGCCGTCCCATAATCTTTCAGTTTTAATATCGCCAACAAGTGCAACACTATCAGTTACATTTGCAGAGTTAATTTTAAAAGTTAGAGTACATACTAGAAATAGTCCGATAATAACCGCAACTAGTCTTTTACATAATAAACTCTTTTTCATATTATTTATTCCTTTCAGAAATTTTAAAATATTTATTTTTTGTTAATTTAATTATTAAATATATTGCTAAGCTAAATGCTAAAACTACTAAATAAAAACTCATTAAGTAACAAAGGACAATAGTCCCAATAACAAATAATGTTAATAATAAAGTTAATCCAAGATCTTTAAATCCGAATATTAAACTTAGTTTAATATAATGAACCAACTTCAAATCATCGAAATAAATCATTACTAGTGGTAGATGAATAAATCCTATTATCAAAACAACAATTAATGATAATGATAGTCCAAAGCCAATCGTGTATATAACACCTGTTGATTGCATTGTACTAAAGAAAGTTACACTATTTGTAATCAATAATATACATCCAATTAAAAGCACACTTAGTAATGATGCTTTAGAAAAATATTTTTTAAAACCTGTAAAAAATTCTTTAAAAATACCTGTATTTTTTTCTATTTCATATCCTTTAATAACATCAGCAATAGCCACAACACATGGCAAGAAATTTAGTGCTGTTGGTATTAAACAAAGTATTCGATAAATATTTTTCATATTCGGAAATATGTTGATCATAATAAGAAAAATCGAGAATGATATTATGACCAGCAATAAATTCAGAATAACTAAACGACATATGTAATCAAATACTTGATATGCTTTACTATTCAATATTTTGCTTTTCATAATTCATCCTCGATTTATTTTAGCATTGATTAACCTACAATACCAGTTCTTTCAATACCTTCAACAAATAATTTTTGTACGAATAGATAACCAACTAAAAGTGGAAGCATCATCAAGAAACCAGCAGTATTTGCAATAAGCGAAATAAACATCGAGTTACCACGGATTTCCGGGTCAACTAATTGGTCTAATTTATAGATCTTCATAAAGTTAGGAAGTCTTTCAGCTGTATTTAAAAGTTTCATTGTAAGTAATGGGAAATCATTAGTAGAAAGTTCTAATAAACTTGTATAGTATACATCATTCCATTGCCATACGAATGAGAATAACATAACTGTAACCATTACACCACGAGCATTTGGAAGCATGATACTCCAGAATGTTCTAAATACACCAGCTCCATCAATTTCTGCAGATTCTTCAAGTTCAACTGGAACGCCTCTAAAGAATTGTCTGAATAAGAAAATGAAGATTGCGTTGTTAATACCTTGTCCAGTAAATGCCATAATATATAGAATAAATCTTGAACCAGATAAAACAAGTCCTTTTCCACCATTGAATAAACCAATAATACCAAGAATATCAAAGTCAGAGAAATATAACATTCTTGATACAGAAACGGCTTGAGGTGGAATAATGAATGTAGCAAGTAAAACTAAGAAAATTACATTACTTCCTTTAAATTTTAATCTTGCAAGTGCATAACCAGCAAGTACTGAACATGCAACTTGTCCGATCATAACGATTAATGATACACGAATATTATTGAACAATGCGTTCAAATAATCAAGTATTCTATAAGCAATTTTAAAGTTTAAAACAGACCATGTTTCAGGAATCCAAATAACAAGTTTATTTTGAATATCCGCAGGGTGTCTAAACGCTAATGAAATTTGTTGGAAAATTGGGAAAATAATAACGAATGATAACCCAAGAAGAATTATTGCTCTGAATAATGATGATAGTTTATCAGCAACTTTTTGTGTTCTTACGGCTTTCTTAACCGGATTTCTTAAATCCCTAAGAATTTGTTCGTATTTTAACTTTGCTTTTGATGGTACTTTATTTTCGTTCATCATGATAGAACACCACCTTCTTCAAGAATAATAATGCGATACCTAAAATCAATAATGATAATAAGATATAACACCAAGATACAGCCGCATGTAGACCATACTTGTAGTTTTGACATAATGATTTCAAGTAGTAACTTAAGTCACTTCTTAAGAATGAGTCAACGATTGTATATACTACAACTGTTAAAATCATTGGAGAAACCATTGGTAAAGTAATTTTCCAGAATGATTCATACTTAGTAGCACCTTCAATTTTTGCTGCTTCATATAAATGACCAGGAACAGATTGAATGGCTGCTAAGAAGATTAAGATTTGAACACCGGCATAAGAAATTGTACTATAGATAGTCGAAGTAATATCACTTAAAAATGTAACAATCTTAGCAGGTATACCAATTTGAGTAAAGAATGCTTTCATGTCAAAGATTTGACTGAGGGCATTTTGACCAATCGAGTTAAGTACAGAGTCAATAGCTGCTGTTGAATCTGTTGCAGCTGTGATAGCTTCAGAGTTTAAGATAACTGGTAAGAAGAAAATTGCTCTAGCAACTGCTCTTCCTTTAAAGTTACCATTTAACATAACAGCAATTAATAAACTAAAGATTGTAATAACGATTGCATCTAAAATAGTTTGGAAACCAGTTTCAGTCAATGCTTGAATAAAACTGATTTTTTCATCACTACCGAAGTCAGCTCCACGAGTAGGGAACATTAATTCAGTAAATGCATACTTATAATTTCCAAAGAAATCTTTTGTTTCAATTTTTGTTTCAGGATGAATAAATTGTCCAAAAGAAACATGAACACCATTGTCAGAAACAACTCCACTAAATGAATAAATTAATGACATTATCATTGGGTACAAATAGAAAATTAAGAACCCAAGAACTACAGGTGTTAAGAATAAAATAGCTACGAATAATTTTTGACCTTTACTAGTCCATTTATCATAACATTTACGTTTAAATAATACGAATGGATAAGCTAAGTAGTAGAAGAATAAACCAATATATTTGAACACTTTCTTTAATCCACGTCCAAATTTATTACTGTTTAAGAAACTTGAAATTTTATTTAATAAATTTCTAAAACCGCGAGAAACTTTTTCTTTGATTTTCGCAAATCCTTTTACTTCTTTTTCATCTTTGTTAATATCCATTAATTTATGAACAGATTCATTTTCAGTAGATTCAGCTGTTTGAACTTCTTCTAGTAGATCTTTTTCTTCCATCTTAAGCTACCTCCTTATCTGTTGCACAACTCCATGGATCTAAAATACCACCAGTTGTTTGATTTTTAAACGGATTATATTGAGCATCACTATTTTCGATGTCAATGTATGTTAATGTATCACTTAAATTAACATTCATATCTGAGTAATTCAAATAGATTGAGAATTCAGGATCACTAACTTGTGCTTTGCATTCATCTTTAACTTTATAAGTAACTTTAAATACTGAAGTATTACCAGCTACACATTCGTGAGAAGCTAAGTAATATTTGTGTAATTCTAATTTATTTAATACTGTTAATAATGAACTTACTTCTTTAGCCCAGTCTAAATAATGAGTATAGTAATAATAGTTATAATCAGTTTGAATTAATTCATTTGAATCGTCATAACTGAATGTAAACTCAATATTTGAACCAGTTTCAAGAATTTTCATAATATGATAATTTAATCCTTTTTCGTCATTAGCATTAATATTCATACCACTATAATCACGGTATCCAGAGAATACTAATTGATAGAAAGGAATAGAATAATCAAAGATGTCTAATAATGTTGATTCATAAGGTAATTCAACAATGTTATTAGCATATTTAACTGCAAATTCATAAGGAGCAGTTAATGTTAAATTTTTAATGTTGTTAGCATTTAATTTTTCAAATACATTAATTTGTTCAACAACAGAATTGAATCTAAAGAATTCATTCTTTTTCTTGTAGTCACCTACAATTTTTGATCCTAATTTTTCGAATGCCATACTTTCAAGTTCAGGATTATTCTTTTTGAAATTTTCCACTAAATTACTTGAGAATACATCGAAGAATTTTGGAGAAATAGTATAGATTGCACGTTGTTTTTTATCAAAAACACCACTTGCTAAATCATATGGATATTTTTCAGTAAATTCATTAGAAATGTCACGAGATGCATATCTAATCTTACCAAATGATTCGTTTATTTTGTTTACTTCAAGGAAGCTAACATTTGGATAAAGTGTTACATCATTTTCTTTGAAATAATTTAACATTGATTGAAGTTCTTTCTTATTACCTAAGTCTTTTGTAAACTTCATATCATTAAATGTTTCGTTAACTAAACCAGAATCTTGCCATCCAAGATACATTACGTTAATCTTTTCAGCGCCCCATTCTTGTAATTTTTTAGTTACGTCAATAGCTTGTGAATAAGTTGTTAAACTATCATGACCATTATATACAATACCTAAGAAGTTTGTTTTATAGTCATATAAACCTAAATATTCAGCATTAAGAACTGGAGTATTAGTTTTGTCTTGAGCATTTTGTTCTAAAACATCACCATATAACATTTCTTGATAACGTTTTGCGATATCAGAATATGTTAAACCTTGTTCATTAATTAGTGAATACTCAACAGTAAAGTCAGTTTTTACATTTGTTGGAGTAACTTGAGTAACTGGGTTAGCATAGTAACCAGTACCAATTGTTACTGTTTGTGATTCTCTATATGTTGCAGCGAAGCAAATTCTGTTATAAGCATCACTTGCTGCACTAACACCAGCTGTTAGAATCATTTGAGAAGCACCTTGAGTAGCTCTTGCGATAACGCTGCTTCCTCTAAAGCCTCCTTCTTTTCCAGGAGCAACACTTGAGAAGTCTACAGAGTCATAAGTTAAACCAAACATTGGTAATAATACATCTTCAGAAGCAGTCTTTTTAACTTCATCAACAAACGCTAAATCAGTTGAATATACACGTTTTTGATAAGCAAATTTACCATTATTTAAATTAATGATACCACCGCTACCATCAGGAATAACCATATACCCATTAGATTCTAATGTGTTAATTTTATCAATTTGTTTTTTACCATCGGCATATTGATAAGGAGCATAATCAGCACTAATTGCTGAGAAATATGGAAGTATTTCAATCTTATAGATTGGATACTTTTCAGGTAATGACTCAGAAAGTGAGTTGTTAATAACTTTTGCTTCAAATCCTTTATCTGTTAATGAATATTGTACACCAACTTTAAATGAAGGTTTATTTGAAACAATTTCAACTCCAAATAATTCTTGATCAGCTTTTAAATCTTCTTCAGAATATTGGAATTTCTTTAATGTTTGAGAAATAAATTGGCTAGATCTGTAACCCATAGTTTCATCATAATTATCTACGATTTCATAGAATGGGAATGGATGAGCAGAGTCACTTAATGTATCATCCAATTTATATTGGTTTTTTAAGAATTCAGAAGCATCTGAAGTCTTTAAGATATTTCCATCTTTAACAAATTCATGTTTAGAATCTGTATATTCATATTCTAATCTAAACATAATTTTACATAAATTTCTGACATCTTCAATTTTATTAGCATCTACCATACTTTTAAAACGTGAAACAATGTTATCAATGTTTACATTTTTGTAATCAGAATCATTGTATTTAAATTTTTCTACAAAATATTTATATGATTCAGGTCCAATAAGTCCTTGACGTTTTGAACCAATTTCATTTGGTCTTTTAATATATCTTACTGCGTAATGATCATTAAAATATTCTTGTAATTCACTCATATTTTTTGTATCAAAAGCAGCAAGTTCAGCTGCAACATAATCCTTGTTACGTTGAATTAATTCATTAACACGTTCAGGAGTTAAATATTTTGGATAGTCATAATACTTATGTCCTTTAGATTGTAACTCATAATATACTTGTAGAGTTCCATTTGTTGGATCTATGTCATAACTAAATGTTTGATCAACGTATGTAGGAGCCTCCGCTGATCCTTGGTTATCATTGATTGAATATTCAAAAGCACTATATGGAAGAGTAGCTCCATTTGGTGTGTAGTAATAAAGAATCAATGGACTTTTTTGGTTAGCAAGTGTTGAACCAACACTAGCAGTGTAATCAGTATTTTGAGGGTTTGAATACCATTCATTTACTTTTTCGCCTTTTTCAAAACGAATAATTTTAAATTGAGTTGTAAAGTAATTCAATTCTAATTTATAACCTGTTCCATTTGCATCTAATTTTTCTAAACATGGACGGAATTCATTCATTGTTTGTTTTGCAAACTCTTCTGTTGTGATTAATGAATTAGAATCAAGATTGTGTTGATATTTATCATCATTATCATCATCAGCTTTTTGCAATTCAGAAAGTTTAGCATTTAATTGGTTTAAATAAGTTACTGTAGTACATGCTGCAATAACAGCATCAATTTTTTCATCATAATTTGCTACAGTTAACTCATTTAATAATTTATCAAATTCTGCTTGATTATCTGCTTCTTCATCTTTGATATATTGATCAATGTGCTTAAATCCATCAGGATTAAATTCCATCAAATCACTACTTAAAGCAGAAGCTTTATAACCACCGAAGAAATAAACTAATGCAAAGATTATTACAAATAATAACAATGCAAATAAAATTGTTCTTTTAACTGTTAAAAATTTAGGCCATCTTAATTTCATCTCGACTACCTCCTATAAGAATCTCGATACAATTTCTTTATACAATGAGTAGAAGAAACCGTATATTTGTTGTGATAAGTCGAAGACAAGAAGTGCAATAAATAGAATAACAGCAGTTGCAACAATTGTAAGGATTACAGTCCAAACAGCTTTCGCAACACCATATTCTTGTAATACTACTAGTCCCATAAAAATCATATAAACAGTTAACGCAAAACCTAAAACTGTAAATAAAACGATCATGTCTGCTTCATCAACAGTTAATACATTACTTAATACTAAGTTGATAATTCCAAAAATAATTAATGGAAAATAAGAATAACCACCCATTGTAAAGATTTGTTTCATAGTTGCTTTACCATCCATAAGAGTTGAAATACTCCAGTTAGCAACTGATAAAATTACAAGTGGCATTACTGCATAAACTATTAATAGAATACTATTAAATTTTGTAGGGTCGTTTTTGTTGATAATGATACCATCAGTATTATAACGAATAATTGTTAGTAATGCATAAATTAATACCATTCCGATACCAACACTTAATTTGCCTTTTTTATCTTCTTTAAATTCTGTATATCCAAGTACTGGATGTGATAATAATCTTAGAGGAACTTTAACGAAGTTTTCATAAAAAGCACTTAATAACTTTTTAATGTAATTTAATACTTTCATTTACGCTTCCTCCCTTTGTGATCTTTCTAGATTTCTTTTGTAAATCTTTTTAGAAACTGTTAATGCAACACCTGCTACACAAATAATAACAATTCCTGTCATAAGAATTCCAAAGTGTTCTTTAATTAAATCATTACGATAAAGTTTGAATGCGTCTGAATAATATTCAGCATTGTGACCTAATTCAAAGTTTACCATAGCTTCTTTGTAATCGCCATTTCTTAATAAGCTCTTACCGATACCAACATAAGCAAGTTCATAGTTACTATTCATCTTAGAAACTTCTTCCCACTTAGCTTTGGCACCATGAATATCATTTCTTAAATATAAGCTTGTAGCTTCATTTACTAATTTACCAAACTGAGTAGTTTCGTAAACCATAACTGTACCTGCGCCTTGGTCAAGTAACAATACATATTCTAAAGTGTTTTCACCAGTTGAATCAGATACATTGAAATATCTTAAAGCTACTGGATTTTTAATATTACTTTCTAGATCACCTTTTTCACCAGATACATAAAGTAAGTTACCTTCTTCATCATATGTGAAAATACGACCTCTTGTTCTATCAGCTACTGAATAGATACGGTCTTTATTTACATCGATTGCTGTAAACTTAGAAGATCCTTCAACGGCTGGTTTAACGTATGATGCATATTTAATATCACCATCAGGTGTAACATATCCATTACGTTTTAATACGTCTTTACCAGATGTATTAATAAGTTTAATCATTTCTGCTGCTGTTGTTGCAGATGGGTCTGGTTGAGCAGTAGCATAAATTAATTGACGATCGTCAAGTGTTAAATTTGTAAATTCTGATGGTAAGTTAAGTGATAGTTTAGCATATTGTTCTTCACTTAATAAGAATGACCACCAAGAACGTTTTGTAACTAAGTTTTTACCTAAGAAACGATTGAATTCAGAATCTTGATTGTATTCAATAATACCTTGGTATGTATTAGTTGCGATTGTATATAAACGACCAGAATCGTCTACAACAATTTTTGAAGGTTGATATAAAATTTTTGTTGTTGCTTCATCAGCATAATCGAACATGTAGAATGTACCTTCATCATTAGGTGTAGTGTACACTTTATCTACAACGTAGTCAGACTTACGAATACCAAGAATTCTTGCATTACCAGAATCTGCTACATAAATATAATCTTTTGTAACGTATAAACCATTTGCAGAGTTTAACATTACACATGTTTCGTATCCGTCTTCACTAGGATTAATATCATATGCAAAGAATGGAGCACGAATAACTTTATTGTTTTTGTCAATTAAAATTGTAGCTGCTTGAATTTGTTCAATTGTAACCTTTTCAGGATGTTCTGAATCAAATAAGTATTCTCTCTTACCATCTTTTAGTTCATAGTAATAAGATTCTGCTAATGCTTTTGCAGCTTCATCTGTAATTTCAAATACGTTCATTCTGTCTTTAATTGTGTAATCTGGATTTAATAAATAGATTCCACTATTTTTGTAAACTTGAACTTTTTGTTCACTTGCAGAAGCTTCAGGATTTTTATCTACATCTTCTTGTTTTCTTGCATTAACTGTAAACTCAATTACATCTTTTTTAGATGCTGTAGATGCACCATCAAGTACATATATTTCATCTTCGTAAACA
This sequence comes from Bacilli bacterium, assembly GCA_045652765.1. Classification (GTDB taxonomy): domain Bacteria; phylum Bacillota_I; class Bacilli_A; order ML615J-28; family CAG-313; genus UBA1231. The sequence goes on along the minus strand of JAZOLG010000020.1, from coordinate 94,105 downwards.
GCTAAGTCAGATAAATCAATGAAGTGATCAATTACTGTACCACCGATAAAGTTTTCAGAATCTGTAAATGAATCACCATTTTTAAAGATTTCATTAAAGTCAATTGCATCTTTGAAAGTTAAACCTTCACTTGAATAAATTGGATTTTTAAAGAAATCATAGTTGTAAGAGTATGCACCAATTACGAATGTTGGTACAAGTAAGAATGTTAATAAAATTGTTAAAAATAATATTTTCTTTTTCATTTTTTGTACCTCCTACTTCATACCTGAATGCGCCATTGTTTCAATGATTTGACTTTGTGATAATACAAAGACAGTAATTGGCACAATCATCATAATTAAGATAACGGCAGAGGCACTACCTGTTCTCGCAACACCACCGGCAACGATTTGGTGTAGTGAGTAACTTAATGGTTTTAATTGTTCACTATAAATGAATGTTCCACCATCGTTATTCCATAATTGTTGGAATAATAGAATAATAAGTGTTAACCATGCTGGTTTTACTAGTGGCATAACTATACGCCAGTAAATTTGGAATTCGTTTGCACCATCAATTTTTGCTGATTCAATTAATTCCATTGGAATATCATCCATAAACTGTTTCATCAAGTATAGACCTAATGAATAAGCAAAGGCTGGAATAATAATAGCCCATTGAGTATCTACAAGTCCTAAAACACTAAAGATAATGTATTTAGGTGTTGCTGTAACTTGTGCAGCGAACATTAAAGAATAAACTACTAAACCGAAAATTACTTTACTACCTGGGAATCTATGTTTTGCAAGAGGATACGCAGCCATTGAAGCAATGATTACGTGACCAATTGTACCCATTAATGTAATGAAGATTGTATTAAAGAAATATCTTGAGAAAGGAACCCAAGAGTCTTGCATCAACATTGCAAGGTCTGTAAAGTTATCTGTTGTAGGGTTTTGTACGAATAATCTTGGTGGGAAAATGAATAATTCATTTAAAGGTTTAAATGCAGCATTGATTGAGTAAACTAGTGGGTAAGCACTAAATAAACCAAAGAATAACAACATCATGAATAAAGCAATGTCTCCACCTAAACTTCTGCTCATTCTTTTCTTTTTCTTAATTCTTCTTTTCTTAGCACGTAAATAGAAGAATCGTTCAACTTTGCCCATGGTAGCTTCATCACGAATACCATATTTTTTGGCTAATTTTTGTTGACGTTTAATACTTTTTAACTCGGCTTTGGATAACTCCGCACCGCCAATTGCATCATCAAATTTATCTGCCATTATTAGCTACCTACCCTTCTTAAAATTTTACGTACTAACATATTTGCAAGTATCATGATTAGGAATAGTACTGTTGCGATGGCTGATGCGTAACCCATTTCCATACGGATGTTACCATAGTCCATCAAGTGAGTGATAATTGTATGTCCGGCGTAGTTGACTGATGGGAAACCTGCCATCTGAACTGATACATCAGCAATAGATAAACTTGATGTAATTTGCATTACGGCCCCGAACATTAATTGTGATTTCATTTGTGGTAAAGTTATAAACCATAACTCTTGCCAACGGTTTCTAATACCATCAATTGCACCTGCTTCGTATAATGTTTTATCAACACCTTGTAAACCGGCAATGAATGATAAGAAACTTACACCTAAACTTAACCATAATTGTACGATCATGATGATCCAAATTATGTACGTTTCATTTTGTAACCATTGAACTGGTTCATTTAAAATACCAAATTTAATTAAGTATGCATTTGCGTAACCATAACTATCACTTGAGAAGATTAATTTCCATACTAAGTATGCAGAACCTGAAATAGATGGTGCATAGAAAATTAATGTCATGAATGAACGAAGTCTTGGACGAAGTTCATTAATTAACCACGCAAATACGAAAGCCATTAAATAACTTAATGGACCTGTTACAACAGCTAAGATTAATGTATTTTTAATAGCTGTCATAAAGTTTTCATCATCTACGAACAAACGCATGTAGTTTGTCCAACCTACAAAGTCTGGGAACTCTAATAGGTTAAAGTTTGTAAAACTCAATACTAATGAGATTACTACAGGTAAAACTGTAAATACAAAGAATAAAATTACATAAGGAGCTACTAAATAGTAGTATTGTCTCTTAATGAAAATTTCCCTACGTAATCTACCTCCACGTTTACTCCAACGTTCCATTTTACGAGTTAGAGATACACGTTCTTTTTCAATACGTAATTTTTGTAATAAGCGGTTGTAGAACTTATTATATTCGAAATATTCTTCAACAGCTTTTTCATCTTCTGGGTTTTCTTTATAGCGTTTATGATACTCTTCCCAGATTGGTTTTGCTTCTTCAATTTGTTGTTTCAAATCAATAATATTTTGCTTTGCTTCAGCATCAGCAGCGGCATCTTCAGCTTTCCATTCAGCTTTCTTTTGTGCCATTGCTTCACGTAATAAACGTTTTTCTTCAGAACGATTTTCTTTCTTTTCAATCGCAATTTTTTGTTTTTCTGCACGAGTTAATTGAACTTTATTTTTGTTCAATTTTTGATTCTTTAGAATAACTTTTACGAATTTATAAGTAATAAGAGCAAATATTAATGAGAATGCAACATATAAAAAGATTTTCATATTTATTTCCTCCTATTTCTATTTATCGTCTTTTAGTGGTAAACCGAATTCTTCACGTTTACGGTCAATTTCGTTATTAATATTTTGTGCAAATTTATATAATGTTTCTTTAGCATTAACGTTTTTGTTAATTACAGTACGATAAGCATTTTCGATTTCACGACCAGTGATATAACTTCCGGCGATTTGTGGAATTTCACGAACACCATATAAATGTTTAACACCGTCAATAATTTCATATAAGTATTCTTCACCATCAATAGTCATTGTTAATTGATTATTACGATCAGTAACAACACCCCATTGTTTTAATAAGATTTCCATATCAGCTTGAGGCCAAGCTAATTTACGGAACGCATTAAAGTTAGCAGTAGCATGACGAGCAGAGATACCTAAGATACCTTCCATTTCTTTACCGAAGTTACTTTGAATATCTGTTGATGTCCACCATTTTAAGAACTCCCATGCAGCATATTTTTTAAGTTCATCTCTTTCAGCATTTTTAGCTGTAATGATTGCACCTGAACCAGATGCTACAGATGTATGATTGATAACTTCATGAATGTTACCTTCATCATCAGTTACTTGAGTTAATGTTCCAGGAACTGGATAGAATGCCCAGTCACCACGAATTTCTGGAGCGAATACCGCTAAAGTATTGTACATTTCATAGTATGAAATACCGATAGGCATTTCCCCTGAACGGAAACGGTTAAGGAATGAAGCAGATAGTGGGAATGAATATTTAGTATAGAAGTCTGTCCAATACTCAAATGTATCCATACCAATTTGACTTAATGTTTGACCATTTTCGTCAATTTTTTCATTACTTAATAATCCACTTTCTTTTGCATCTGTTGAATAAAGTCTACCACCACGTTGATATAACATACTTACAAATGCTGGGTTAAGAGCTGAAGCACCCGCTTCGTTAACTGGTAGATAGAATTGTAATGCATCAGTTTGTAAGTCTGTCATCATAGAAAGTACTTCATCCCAAGTTTGTGGAATATGACTTTCCCAAGACTCACCATATAATTCTTCCATAATGTCTGTTCTTACGAACATCATCATAAATAATTGTTTTTCTGGCAATGCATAAGTTCCACCATTAAATGTAAATTGTCTGATAGAACTTGGTTTAAAGTTAGCATTTACATGTTGTGTAAAGTCATCACCGAATGCTTCTTGTAAGTCTAAAGCTGCTCCACGAAGACCGTAGTTAACAGGTAAACTAGAATCTACGTTGATTGCTACTTCAGGACCAACTCCAGCAAGTGATGCTCTTAATAATACGTCAGCACCAGTTAATTTTAAATTAACAGAGATGTGAGTTTTCTTACCATTAATAATTGGTAAATCTTCTTCATTTTTTAAGAATTGTGTGTCAATTAATTTTCTAATTACGTTCGCTTGGTCACGACCCATTGTCATCCAAACTTCAATTTCAACTTCTTGAACACCTTCTATTTTATCAGCACTTAATGAACCGATTTCAGAATAGTCAATAATGAATGAGTAGAAGAAACTAACGATAGAATTCCAAATTCTTTTGAAGAATCCTTCATTAGGTTTTTGCATTTTGTAGTCTCCATCAGCCGCATATACCGCAAGATAGTCAACAGTTAATGGGAACTCTTGTAAAGTTGAAAGTAATGTACCTAAGCTTGATACGTTTGTACTAAATGAACTTAATTGTTTTGTTAATTTATTTGGATTTTCTAAGAATAAATTTAATTGTTCAACAAGAGTATCGATAACCCCTGTTTTGTCACTCTTACCATCTTCGTAAATTTCACCATCACCAACTGTATCTTCTTTGTCAGCATTCTTACTTGAGATTCTTGCAATTTCTTTTGAAACAACTTGAAGTCTTAAAGACGCATCTTCAAGTCTCTTCATAAGATTTAAATCTCCGAAGCTTTCCATGTTGTGTAAGTTGTAGTCACGGTTTGTATCTGGAGAAGCTGTTGTATATTTGATAATATCTAAGTATAATTTATTTAAATCACCTGTGATATTTTCAAGTTCTTCAACAAGTTCACCATAAACTCCAAGAGTAACTTCCATCTTAACTTGGTGTTTACCAGCTTTTAGATAGAATTTAAAAGGTTCACCAGTATCATTTGAACCTAAAGTAACATTTTGCCAATCAGAAGAGAATTGGAAAACTGTTTGTTTTAATTCTTCAAATGGAATTTGATTGTCAATATAAACTTTTCTATGAGAGTACATACCACGAACAAGATTTTGACGTGCTCTTAAAGAAATATTATACCAACCATCAGCAGGAACTTCAAATTCCCAAATAATCCAGTCGCCAAGAACTTTCCAGCTATCTCCACCTATTGAATTTAATTTAGTATTTTTAATACTGAATGGATAAGTGTTTGAGCTAGTTCTATCTGTAATAGGATTTAATGTTGGAGATGAAGTATATTTAGATGCTTCACCTTCTACACGGTAGCTATAATTGCTAGGTGCAGAATTAACAGCGTTTTGATGTTCATCTAAATATTCTTTGTATGAAGGAGTATCTTCAACAGGTAGGATTTCTACACTTACAATTTGAATACTTTCTTTTATAGCTGAGAACACTAATGTATTTTCACCTTGAGTAAAATAATATTGATATGGTTCAGTTACATATCCCATGTAGTCAGATAAATATGCTGAAACATAAATGTTATTTTCTTCTTTTTGAGATGGTTTAACATCATTACCTTTAGTATCTGCTGCTAAACTTAAATATGAATGTTTAGTGTCATATTTTGATAATTCAGAAACTGTAATATCTGTAGTTTTATCTTGTCCTGGATCTCTTTTCCAAACTCTTGAGAATACATAACTTTGATTACCCATGTTTTCTTCAAAGATTTTATTGATAGCTTCATCACCAGTAATTAAAGTTAATTTTCTTTCAATAGAAGATGAGAAACTACTATAAATTGTGTTTAAACCATCTGTTGTTACATAGTTAACAACAATGTTGTAATTACCAGCTTTATCAATATTTACTTTGTAAACTAAGTCATTTGTATTACCTACCATAAGAGTGTTAATATTTTCCAATGAAACTTTTTTGCCATCTTCATAAATAAAACTATCTCCAGCAGTAGTATAAGCCGTAATTACTTTTGCCTCATGATTAGCAGTTGTTGAAATTATTTCACTTGCGTTTTCGAAATAATCAACACCATTAATCTTTGCTTTGTTTTGAGGAGTCTCAATATCATCAGTATCTTTTAAGCCTAAATGTTTTTTCAATTGGCTTAAATATGTTGCGTAGTCACCATTTTCAATACTTGCAACTGTGTTAGCACTATGATTGTAAGTATATTCAAGTGGTTTTTCTTTTGTTAGTTGTCCAATCAGTACGATTGCAGCAATTACCAAAAGTGCAGCAATTGAAAATATTAAGAGTTTTTTCTTCTTACTCATAATTTGTTGCCTCTTTCTTTAAATTTTTTAAACAATATAAAAGTCGTTCTATACGACAAGCGCTTGATGAATATCCTTGTTCTTTGTTTCGAGATATCCACAAGTTGTAATGGGAATTAAGATATTTACATAAATTATCTTCAATTTTATTTAGTAGTTGTTCGTCTACCAAATCATTCAGATAATTTTTTAGAAAAATGTTAACATCGACTAAAGTTTCTAGTAAAAGTAAACTATTAGCAATTTCATCTTTTAATAAAGATTGTTCTGCATTAATAGCGTCCACACTAGAAATTTTAATCTTTAGTGAATTAAAATATGTTTTATAATTTTGTACTTCATAATCAGTCAATAATTGATACTTAAGTTTTGTTTTAAAAACTTCAAGTTCTTTTTCTTCTGTCTTACAAAGTTCTGCTTGCACGATCGGTGCAAACAATTTTGTTGAGTAACCACGATAATATTCTTCACACTCAGGATACATCGAAACATCAACAATTAAATCAACAATAATATGATTTTTTACTAGTAAATCCAAATATTCTTTAATGTGTTTATGGCTAACTGATTGATAGTTCCAAGCAAGTAATCCTGCATACGCAATACCTGGTAAACTATAGAGTGGGTATTGGAGATGTCCAAAATCACCCCAGTCAGTTAAAATTATTCCTAAACCATCATTATGATAAGCAGCTTCAGCTGCATTTTTTATTGACCATAACATTTCATAGTATTTAGATGTCACAACTCCCCAAGTTGATGTGCCAGGTGCTAAGATATATGGTCGTTTAAGTTTTTTTAACATTTGTGCATTTTTCAAGAATGGGTAATTTTCATTATAACCCCAATCAATCAAAATCGCATCTTTATCAATTTTGTTGATTGCATCTGGTTTATGAATAATAACATCGCCCCATAGCATCGGTGTTTTGCCAAAAGATTTTGTAACACTTGCCAGCTTGTTAAAAAATCCTGCAAAGACATCTTCTCTACTTGTTTTATCACACAATTCTTTTGATCTACCATAACCAAGTTCATACGGTTCATCAAAATTCATATTAAAGAATTTTGACTTATTATAAGGCAACATATCTCCATACATCTTTTTAACAAGTTCATAACTTTCATCATTTGTTGGGTCTAATGTTGATGATACTCTATTACTTCCCCAAATATTAAATAGTCCATCAACGTTTGATAAATGTTTAAACTCATCTAACTTTAACCATTCAGTCATATGTCCAAATCCATTTTGATTTGGCACAAAATCAATAAAATGTTCGTAACAATACTTCTCAACCTTTTGATATTCTTCAACACTTATAAAATTACCATCTTTGTTTACAAAAGGCATGCTCTTATATTCAAAAGAAAATCCTTCAACATATAATTCAAAATGGTTATATTTTAATTTGCTTAAAATATCAATATATTTATAAATTGTCTCAACATTGGCTACTTTTGATCTACTAATATCAAGCATAAAGCCGCGAACTGCAAGGTCTGGATAATCTTCAATTTCTAAAGGAGGAATCATACCATTGTATTTTCTTGCTAATTCTTCTAGCGTTACAAGAGCATAATAACAACCTTCTTTAGAAGATGCAGTAATATTAGCACGTCGATTAGATATTTGTAATTTATATCCTTCAAATGGGACTTTACCATTTTTAATTGTAATTAACCCATTTTCTAGATCCGTAGGATATTTTTCAATTAACTGTTCTACAAACATATCTAATCGTTCATCAAAAAAAGAGCGAAAATCGATTGTTTTTAACGAACCAACATTAAGAAATTTGTTATTTAAATTTTCAAAATATTTAATTTTTTTAAACATTGGTGTTAAATAATCCATAGTTTGCTCCTCCTGTTCACATAATAAGCCGATTATATAGACTTATTATACCAAAAACGCATATTTTTTTCAAGTAGAATGTAATATTATTTTTCAAGCGCTTTCATTTTTGGCAATAAAATAAAAAAGTAGTCTTAAAAAGACTACTTATTTTTTACTTTATTTTTCAAATTTTAAGATTTTTTCTTGATTAAAACGGCATTTCATAAGAGCAATCGCCGCATCTTTAGTAGCATTTTGGCCAGGAACTAAATCTTTGTATGTAAAGAAAATTGAACCAGCTACTTTAGGATATTGTTGATTAAATCTTAATTGATTATCAATTTCTAAAGGATTTGCCCATACTTCATTTACACCCATTTGATATAGGCCATGTCCAATGTAAAGAATAGTATTTGTTTCTTGTGCTATTTCACTCCACCATTTTGTTAAGTCATGGTAGTTAACATCTTTTCTTTCAAATGGCCAATAAATTTGAGGAACAACATAATCGATCCATCCTTCTTTCATCCATTTGTAAATGTCTGAGTATAGGTCAGTATAGCATTCTGTAACACCAGCTGAATGATATGAACCTTTTTCCCATCCGCCTTCTTTAATGCTTGAATTTGTTCTGTAAATTGCAAACGGACTAATTCCAAAGTGAACTGTGCGGTTTTCTTTGCTAAGCGATTTTTTCATAGCATGGTGAACACTTTCAATTAATTTATCAACATTTTCTCTACGCCAATCATCAAATGATTTTTCTTTCCCACTTGCTTCATAATCAGCTAGTTCTTCTGATTCTGGAACTTTAGCATATGGATAGAAATAGTCATCAATATGAACACCTGTAACATCATAATTTTCGATAACTTCCATAATAGTATCAGTCACAAATTTAACAACTCTTTCAGATGAAGGTTTTAAAATTATCTTTCCATTTCCATCTAAAATTGTATCTTCAGGATAACGTTTCGCAAAGTTTAAATCATCTAAATTATTAAGATATTCTTCTTTTGTAATAGTTCCATCAGTAACAGATTTCATTGAGACACGATATGGATTCATCCATGCATGAACTTCAATATTGTGTTTTTTAGCTTCTTCAATAACAAATTTTAATACGTCAAATCCAGGATTTTTGCCTTCAGTTCCAGTAATAAATCTAGACCATGGATTTAATTTAGATTCATAATATGCATCACTTGTTGGTCTTACTTGAAAGATCATTAAATTGATATTATATGACGCAATGTTTTCAATCATTTTTACTAAGTATTCTTTATAACTATCAACATCTTTCATAATTGGTGTATCAATGTTAACAACATTTGAAACCCAAATACCACGAACGTATTTTTCATTATACTCATAATTCGGTAAATCTACAGGCTTAGTAGATTTATAATAACAAACTAATTCTTCACTATTAAATTTATTTAATTTCATATCCTATCTTTTCTTTCTTATTAATAATAATGTAGCCGCAGCCATTAATGGTAAAACAGAAACAAATCCCATTGGACAATTTGATCCACCACCATTTGATGGTTTATCTTCCGGTTCTCTATTTGGATCTTTTTCACCACAATCACACACACCATCAATAAATTCATGAACGTGTTCTACTACTTTTTCTAAAACTTCAACGGCAGGAAGTTCTAATTCTTTTTCAGTATCAGTGTCGTTTACAACAATTTTTAATTGAGTTGTTGCTTCGATCAAAGTTTGGAATTCATATTCATAAATGCCATCTTCAACCTCAGTCATATTAAATGTTGTAGAATATTTAGCACCATTATAACGAACTTTAATAGTAACAGTTAATGGTAAATCTAAATCAGATGTAATTTGAGCACGAACTTTAATAGTTTCGCCAACTTTATAATCTTTTTCAACAAAATCTAAGATTTCAATTTGTGCGCCTTCGTTAACTATTGCAGTGTTAAAATCAATTTTAACACTTTGTTCAATAGGTTTATTTGAATTATCAAAAATTCTGATATAGAAATCATAGTTACTAATACTATAATCAGTTAATGCATTATATTGTTGTTTAGCGCCAGTTCCTAGTTTATTAAAGATTTTTTGTACAACAACGCCTTCTGCTTTAAAGTTGGCATCTTGTCCTTTTGGAACAGCATATAATGCATATCCGTTAGCATTTTCAACTTCATTAAAACTCATATAATATTTGTTTCCAAGTTTAATTAATTCAACAGTTGGAAGTTCTGTAATTGGTTTTACTTCTTCATATGATGGAAGTAATGCTCCACTATTCCATGCTTTCTTTAAAAGTACATTAGCAGATCCTAAATTTCCAGTTGATGTTTCTAAATTCTTATAAGAGAATAATACAAATCCATCAACTTCTGTATAATTGTTATCTTTAACATATTTAAATTGATTATCAACTTCGTAAGCACTACCAAATGTATCAGCATTTGATTCAGCTAATTTGTAATAACCTGTTCCAATATATAATTTTACTTTAGTTGGTGCACAAATTTTTGACCACCATCTAACAATTTCTTTGTAGTTTTCAGCAAGTGATGAATATGATTGAGGAAGAATATAATCTAACCATTCTTCTTCAACCCATTTCTTTGTATCGGCATATAAAGTATTATATGTACTATAACTTCCACAAATTACATCCATACCGCCTTCTTGACCACGACCATCTGGACATCTTTCTGCAGATGGCGCCCAAACAGGAGCCGGAGAAATACCAAATGCAGTATATTGATCTGGATTCTTTTGGTTGTAAGCTTGAACTGCATCACTTACCGCTTTTACCATTCTATCAACATTATTACGACGCCAATCTTCAACGCCTAAGTTACCACCATTTTGTTTATACGCTTGATAGTCAGCTGAATCGTATTTTGATTCAATACCACCTGATGGATAGAAATAGTCATCAAAGTGAACACCATCAATATTATAATTTTCAATTAATTCAACAATAGTATTTGTTACATGATCAATTGTTGCTTGCTTTGCAGGATTTAATACCATTTGTCCTTCAGCACCTAAAACAACAGTTGATAAAAACTCTTCATCATCTTGAATATTTAATGGATTATTAATATTTGGGTATAAGCTTTGAGCTTGAGCTCTTAAACTAAATTTAATTTGATTAATTTTTTCTTCGCCATCACTAAAACTTGCAACACGAGATGCAGTTACACGATATGGGTTTAACCAAGCGTGTAGTTCAATACCTCTCGAATGGCATTCATCAGCTAACCATGAAAGCATATCCCATCCCGGATTCACACCATGTTGGAAAAAATATTGACTCCATGGATTATATTCTGATTCATAGAATGCATCATTTGAAGGACGAACTTGGAAAAAGATTGCATTAATTCCATAATGTTCTGCCTTACTTAATATATCTAATAATTGATTTTTATAATCATTAATTGCTTTTTCTGTAACACCATTTTGTCTACTAATATCAATGTTAGATACAGTAGATACCCATACTCCCCTTAATTCTTCCAAGCTATCATTAATTACTAAAGCATTGACACTTGGTTTTTTTACGAAAAACATAATCGTAAAAACTAATAACAATACAGTTACTATTCTTTTCATTTTACATTTTTACCTTTCTTTTTAAATTTTCATAATTTTTGTAAGTTATTTTTTCAACATCTTCTTTGTTAAAACCATTTTTTAGTAAAGCCTCTTCTAACTTTGAACAATCAGCATGTGTTTGTAAATCATCTAAGTTCGAATTTGGAAAATCCGATAAATAGTTCATCATATCTAATCCTAACATTACTTTATCAATTCCCATAATTTCTACTAAATATTTAATTTGTTTTACTAAACCATTTATATTTTGATCTTCTTTCTTTTTAGAAACAAAATTTCTTGCTGCAACACAGCCAACCATTCCACCAGCTTCACGAAGAGCAACTAGTTGTTCATCTTTTAAATTACGTATATGATCAGATAATGCATAAGCATTGGAATGAGACGCAATTAGGATCTTTGGTTGTTCTTTTAAAACGTCATAAAAACTTTTTTCATTTAAATGTGAAACGTCAACAATCATATCATGTTCATTCATGTATTTGATAAATTCTTTTCCAAGTTCAGTTAGTCCTCTTTCAGGATTTCCTCTGACACCAGTTGCAAGATGATTTTCTTCGTTCCATGTTAAACTAGCATGACGAATTCCCATTTGATATAAAAGTTCTAATGTTTTTAAATCAGGTACATTTCTTAGACCTTCTAATCCTTTGATAACATCAAAATCTTTTTCGTAGTTTTTAAATTTATCAATGGCAATTTCATAAGCTTTGACAACATCAAAATCTTCATCAGAATAAACTACCCATATTCCACCTTTGACATTTCCTTTAGTCAAGTCATCTAAATGGTATTGTTTAAATGGGTCTTCTACATTTTTAAATGCTAAATTGTAAAATATATCACTATGTGTATCGTATATAGGCATATTATCTTCCTTTCTTCATATTAGTATAGCATAAGTTTAGGTTTTTTTCAAGAATAAAATACAAAATAAAAAAAGCCTTTAAAGACATTTTATTCTTTAAAAGCTTATATTATTATTATTTACGTCTTTTAACAACCAAAATTGTGAAAGCTCCAAGAAGTGGTGTTAAATACATAACACCCATTGGACAACCGCCACCAGAGTTACCTGGTTTAGATGGGTTTTCCGGAGTTTCAGGTTGTTCTGGAGTATCTGGTTCAACTGGATCCTTACCACCGTCATCGACAAGTTTTACTTCTTTACTATAAACAATTGTTTGTTCTCTTCCATCATCAATTGTTAATTGAACAACAAAGTTTTCAGTTTCAATACCAAATGCTTCAAATGTTACAACAATTTTATCATCTAAATATTCAATGCTGTTGGCAGGAGTTCTAATTGGTCCGTTTTTACCTTCAAATCCAACTTTAACACTATATTTAAGTTCATCTCCATCAACATCAAATGCGTATGGGAAAGTAAATGTATAAACGCCACTTGCGTCCAAAACATCTTCGCCATTGTTAATTACAATCTCAACCGGATTTGGAGCTTGGTTAATGCTTGCTTTTTCAAAATCGATTTTTACAGCAGATGATTGTGGAATATAGTTGTCAGAAACAGCTTGAACATATACTTCTTGATTTTCATTGCATAAAACTGTAAATTCAATATTTTGATCGAACTTATAATCTTTTACAATTAAAATACGATTTCTAGTGTCATTTAAATCTAATGTTTCACCCTTGTTAATACGATAAATTGCATACATACTAGCATTTTCAATTTTAGGGAAACTTACATCAAATTTATTTTTAGTTGCAGTATCTTTGACATTATATGTATCAATCATTAAATCTGTAAAATCAACTTCTCCTTTTGGAAGTGGTAATACTGGATGTGTTACCCATAATGATCTAAAGTGCGTACCAACACCAAATTTTTGAATGTCATTTTGGAATTTGTATAAATCACTATATGCATAAATTGCAGAACCTTTAATTACATCAAATTGTTGGTTATATCGCATTTGATAAGTTACTTCATTTACATCATTATATTCACTACTTGATGCGTGATATTTATAAATACCATGTGCAACATACATCTTAATAGGTTCTAAACCTTCTTGTGCTCTTTTTTCATTAGTCTTAACAACGACATCAGCCCACCATGAAACAATGTCAGCATATGGTACAATACGGTTAGCTAAATCGTAATAAACTTGTGGACTAATCCAGTCTACATATCCTGCTTCAACCCAATATTTTGTGTCAGCAAATAAATCATAGTTTGAGCTATACGCACCGCAATGTGTATTAGATCCGCCTACTGCACCTTTTTGACTACTGTCTGCACAGTTTTCTGAATTTGATTGCCATACAGCAGCTGGTTTAGATCCGAATTCAACATCTTTTCCATATTCTTCATTTACTGAATCAACAAGTTCTCTAATTTTAGCCATTAAATTATTAAGGCTCTTTCTTCTAAATTCACCAAGAGTTAAACCTTCAGGTAAATTATATTTGCTTGGATTTTCTTGATAATCTTTATAAGTTGGTAAGTCATTTAAAATATTAACACCAGTTAATTTTTCTTTATATTCAATACCACCAGCAAATGCTAGGTTTTGTGTTTGTGGATCAATTCTATCTGCTGATCTTGCATCTAGATAGAAATAATCATCAAAATGGAATCCATCAACATCATATTTTGTGATTAACTCACCAATTGTATTAAGTAAGTGATCATGTACAGCAAGTTCTGCTGGATTTAAAATTAATTTAGAATCATAGTCACCCATTAATACATATTCAGGGTGTTGTTTTGCGAAATTCTTTGCACTTAAATTTTGAATTGCTGCTGCTTTTTTAGCAATTAATTCATCATCTGAATAAGCAATTGCATCATTAGAGCATTGTTCTTCAACAGTAACACGGAATGCATTCATCCAACATTGGAAATACATGTCTCTTTCATGAGTTACTTCAATCATCCATTCAAGTGGATCCCAACCAGGATTAACTCCACGTGCAACTAAAAATTCACTCCAATCGTTATATTCTGATTCATAGAATGCATCATTATTTGGACGAACTTGGAAGAAAATTGTATTCATATTATAACTTTCTAGAGTATCTAATATATCTAAATAAAATGCTTTATATTCAGCAATTGCAGCTTCAGTTGTACCTTTTTGTTTTGGAACGTCGTTATTCCAAACAGTAGCAACCCAAGCACCACGCATTTCTGAAGAGTCAACAACATATTCTACTGGAACCTTAACAGTATTGCCTGTGTAATTATAATATACTTTACTACCATTAATAATTACATCTTCTGTTGCTCCAGCTGATGTACCTTTAACACCTAATGTAAACACTAAAGTTAAAGTAATTAGTATTGCAAATATTGCTTTTTTCATTATAGTATTCCTCCTTTTTTAACTTTTTGTCTTTGTTGTATATTGAATGTTTCAGCATACATTGTTTTATTTAAACAACCTCTACATCTTGCTAAAGAAGTATAATAGTCAAAATATTTAAAATCTTTACTATTCATAACAAACCAATGTTTTTCTAATGCTTTACACCAAAGATCATATCCAGGAGTAATATCTACATATATATATGGATCAAAATCTAAATCATCTTCCCAGTTTTCTGCGAAGTATACAGGAGCATAATGGCGTTTACCTTTGATCTTGTCACATTCAACTACACTTGCTAAAAATTGTGCATCAGGTACAATTAAGTGTGTATTGTTGTGATCTTTATGCATTGTAGATTTCCAGTGTGTAATAATTACATCTGGTCTTACTTCTCTAATTATATTAGCTACTTCATATCTAACTTCTTCATTATTAGGAAGTTCACCATCTTGATATCTTAATACATAAGCTTTACCATTCATCATTTCAGCAAATTCATTTGCTTCTTTGATTTTTTGTTCTCTGTATTCCGCTACTGTTAAGTGGGCAGGATTACCACGTTCACCTGCTGTTAAAGCTAAAGTATAATTCTTTCCACCTTGGACAGCATTTGTGGCCATTACACCTCCTGCAGTAAGTTCGGCATCACCGATGTGACCACCAATCGCAAGAATAGTTTTTGCCATATTATTTTAATTCCTTTCTAAGAATACCGAATGTTTGAATAATATCAAATCCGGCTGCTAAATATATATATCTAGCTTTGTTTTCTAAACCTGTAAAGAAAGTCATGAAACTTGAACCTTGATTTTTAGAATATTCACAAAGTTTACAGAATAATGCTTTACCAAGTCCACCACCACGTACATTTGGATCAACGGCAATTCCATCTAAATGTCCACGACCAGTTGATTCAGTATACATTGGACCAGTCCATCCTGCCATTCTATTATTGTCAGATACAATTAAGAATGGTCTTGGTTCTTCTCTTTGTAAATTATATTTGATTGATCTTGCAAAACCTGGGTTTTGAATTGCTTCACAGAATTCGTCAACACCATAGTGTTTATTTGGATCAAAAACTTCAATAGTTAAACCTTTTTCTTCATTTTCTTTCATTTTTGCTAAAACATTTTCTGGCATTTCAAATTTTGCTAAGTCTAAATGGAAAGCATCAATTTGACCTTGCATGTGATAGCCATTATGAAGTAAGAAGAAATACTCAGGTTTATTTACAGGAATTGCAGGTGCACCTGGATGATTATGATGATTAGTTCCAGGAATATACCATGGCCAATTTACAGGGCTTAAGAATACTGAACGAGAAGCAGTTTTTCCCATAGCTTTAAAATATCCTTCAACACTATTTAAAAGAGCTGTTCCAACTCCTTGTCTTCTAAATTCTTTTTTTACAACAATTGTATTAAAATATCCTGGTGCATTAGGATTGTCAATATCTTCATTACGAATAAATCCAACCGCAAAACCAATTAATGTTTCCCCTTCATAGGCTACAAATGCACCTTCTTCTTTGAAGTGTGGATTTTTATAAAGCATAGATTCAAATCCAGCTTTATCGAATTGATAATAAAAATCTTTTTCACTAACTACTTCATTCCATAAGTTTAATACTACATCACTATGTTCAGCTAATTTAAATTGTTTAATTTGCATTTTTTATTTCCTCCCTTATTTCTTTTAAATTGGCAATTAAATAATTTGCGACCTTAGGTCTAAGTTCCATATGTTTAAGATTACTTCTTGTTGGATGTACTCTATTTGTTAATAAACAGAATCCAACCTCATTATCACGGTCAATCCAAAGATTAGTTCCGGTAAATCCAGTATGTTGAATTGTATTGTTGCTTACTAAATCTCCACTCGCTGGATTGTAATCTTTAATAATCCAACCAACACTTCTTTGAAGTGGTAAAACTGATAACCCAACTTGTTCTTTAACAAGCGGAGTATACATCATATCAACAATGCACTTTGGAAATACCTGAGTGTTTTTATATGTTCCATTGTTTAAAATCATTTGAATAAATTTTGCTGTATCATTAGCGGTTGAGAAAAGTCCGGCATGACCTGCAACACCACCCAATGTGTATGCTGTTTCATCGTGTACTTTACCACGCACTATTCCTTGCACAACCAAATCGTTTCTTTCTTCAGTTGGTGCACATCTGTTGATATCTTCTGGATTATATCCAGTATCATACATTTCTAGTTTATCGAAAATTTCACATTTAACAAATTCATCAAGTGGTTTTCCACTTACTCTTTTTATGATTTCACCTAATAAAATAAAGTTTAAATCAGAGTACTTTATATGTTCATTAGATGGATATGGTTTATCAGCATTCATTACCTTTTCCCATATCTCATTGCTGTCTTTAATATTAGCATGGTTTGGAACACATTCAACAAGTCCTGATGTGTGTGTTACTAAATTCCATACAGTTAAATCTTTATGAATAAACTCAGGTATAATTTCAGATACTTTTGTAAAAAGTCTAATTTTGCCTGTTTCAATTAGTTTTAATATACCACTTGCAGTTGAAATAACTTTAGAACATGATGCCATATCATAAATGGTATCAAGGCTATTTGGCTCAACATTTGGATAAAGTGCTTTATTACCAACAAAGTTGGTATATATCATGTCTTTAAAAACAATAGCGAAGGTTGCACCCGGAAATGCACCATTTTCAACCCCGCTTTGAATTAATTTTTCTAGTTCTTTAAGTTTCATATTTTTCTCCATTTTATATATTATATCACTTTTATGATATGATTTCAATAAATAATATTAAAAAATGTCAGATTTTTTTCTGACACTTTCTTTTTTAACTTAAATAATACATAGTAATTACTTTTGAACAATTTTTCCTTTACACCCAACTACAGTATTTAATGAGTCTATATTATCTAAAACAGTTGCATTCGCACCTATTTTTACATTATCACCGATATATATATTTCCAAGAACTTTTGCTCCTGCGCCTATCATTACATTTTTACCAATTGTAGGATGACGTTTTCCATTTTCTTTTCCGGTTCCACCTAATGTTACACCTTGATAGATTAAACAGTTATCACCAATAATTGTTGTTTCGCCAATTACAACTCCTACACCGTGATCTATAAGTAGATTCTTACCAATTAAACACGCAGGATGAATTTCAATCCCTCTTTTTATCTTTACTCTATGCATGATAAATAACGCAATTATTTTTAAATGATGCGTATATAACCAGTGTGAAACTTTATACCAAACAAATGCCCAAAATCCATCATTAAATAATAGTATTTGTAAATATGATTTCATAGCAGGATCAATTGATTTAATGTATTTCAGATATCTAAACAAGCCGATCACTATACTTAAAACTATTATCAGCTGATATTACAAGGATTGTAGAACTAGGATTTTCTTTTTCAATCATCTCACCAACATATATATTCGCACCTGTTGAAAGACCTACATTATAACCATTTCTTAACAGCTCTTTTGTTTTGTTAAATGCATCTATTTCGCTTACTTTATATATATTCAAATCTTTAATTCTTTGCTTTATGCCCCACTTAGTATTACTACCGATTCCGTCAATTTTATTATTATCTACTGGTTCAACTCCAACTATTTTAATATTAGGATATATTTTCTTTAAACATCTAGAAAGTGTATAATATGTGCCACTACTTCCAATGCCTACTACTACATAATCTAACTTTTTGAAATCTTTCTGTATTTCTTTTACTAAAGATATATATCCTAGTGGATTATATAAACTTGTAAATTGATTAATTACAACATAATCATTTGTATTAAATTCTTTTAGTTTCCTTATTGTACCATTCATTCCATCATTTTTATTTGTTTCAATAACCATAGTTCCAAAAGATTCCATAATTTGTTTTTTGTTTTGAAACCCTTCTGGCATAATAACAATTAATTTTTGTTTAAGATATGCACAAATACAAGATAAAGATATACCAAAGTTACCACTAGTTGATGTTACTAGTGTTTTCTGTCTATCTAGATTATTTAATACAATTGATAAAGCAGATCTATCTTTTAATGAATTGGTTAAGCTATAACCCTCCAACTTAATATATATGTTTTTATATTTTACTACTGGTGTATTACCAATAAGTTCTAAGGGGTTTTCATATATCATTTAATCACCTATTACAATATATGAAAAAAATGTATTAATATGTCAAAAGAAAAAAGGTACAAAACTTGTACCTTAGTGTTTTAATAAATAGTAATTTTTCTTTCCACGTCTAACGACAGTATATTTATTACCTATAGCATTTTCTTTTAAGACAGTAAATTCTAGGTTCTTTTGTTGTTCACCGTTAACTAGTACTGCACCATTGTTAATAAATTCTCTTGCTTCACGTTTAGATCCTGCTGCTTTGCATTGAACAAGTGCATCAATTAAAAGTGTTCCATCTTCTACTTCTACTTGAGGCATACCATCAAATGCCATTTCAATTTCTTCTGAAGTTAATTCATTAACTTTGCCGCTAAATAATGCATTAGTTATTTTTAATGCACTTTCAAGGCCTTCTTCACCATGAATTAATTTTGTAATATCAGCTGCTAATGCCTTTTGAGCTTTTCTTAAATGCGCTTCATTTTTTAGTGATTCTTCAAGTTCCATAATTTCTTCAACAGATAAGAATGTGAATTGTTTTAAACGCATTACTACATCACTATCTGGTGTATTAATCCAGAATTGATAGAAGTGATATGGGCTAGTTTTCTTTGGATCTACCCAAACTGCACCTGATTCTGATTTACCAAATTTAGTACCATCAGATTTTAATACTAGTGGAACTGTTACACCATACGCTATTGCGTCTGAACCATTCATTTTTCTAATTAATTCTAGTCCAGATGTAATGTTACCCCATTGGTCTTGTCCACCAACTTGTAATGTACATCCTTTAGTTCTATATAAATGTTCAAAGTCTAAAGCTTGAAGAATTTGGTATGAGAATTCAGCATAAGAAATTCCTGAATCAAGTCTTGCTTTAACTGTTTCTTTATTAATCATATAGTTTACATTAAAGAACTTACCATATGTTCTTAAGAATGTTAAAATATCTAAATCTTTTGTCCAGTTGTAGTTGTTAACCATTTCTGCTGGGAATAAATTAGATACTTGATTAAATAAACAATTTGCATTATGATCAATTGTTTCTCTTGATAATAATTGACGTTCTGCACCTGGTTTTGGGTCACCAATTGAAGCTGTTGCTCCACCAATTAAGAAAATTGGTTTATTACCTACAGATTCAAGTCTTTTTGCAAATAAATATACAAGTAAGTGTCCAACATGTAAACTATCTCCAGTTGGGTCAGCGCCTAAATAGAATGTAACTTCTCCATTATTAATCTTTTCAATTACTGCTTCATCTGTAACTGAGTGGATTAGTCCACGCCATTTTAATTCTTCAAACAAATTCATTTTCTAGTTCTCCTTTTTCGTACTATCACGCCATACTACACTATAATCTACATATTGTTTTAAGTCTGGCATATCTTCTGTTTCTTCTTCTCTTTCCATTAGATTTGTAAGTAAGTCCATAGCTTTTTCACCAATATCATAAATTGGAGTTTCAACACATGTCAACTTTGGTCTTGAAAGTTCAGCATATCTTGTATTTTGGAATCCAATTACTTGCATATCATCCGGAATATGGATATGTAAAAGTCTTGCTACATTTATAAACGATACAGCCATTGAATCACGAACAACGATCGCAACTTCAGGATGTTCATTTTGTAATATTTCATTATAATCTACTTCATTAAGCTCAGTTTTACCTGATACAGAAATGACGCGTGGTTCAAGGTTAGCTTCTTTCATTGCTTCTAAATAACCATCAACCTTTAAATCATTCATCACATATTTACGAAGTGTTGTGATCATCCAAATTTTTGTATTACCACGTCTAATCATATCTTTAGTAATTTCGTATGCGGCTTTCTTATAATCAAGTGAAGCCATCGCAATACGAGGATTAGAACATACTGTATTTGTTAATACAACATCCATTGGGATATTTAATAACATTTTTTCATGTTCTTCTGTAATTTCATCATTGATATATAAAACGCCATCAACACCAGATGCTACAACATCTTGCCATAATTCATGTTCTTTTTCTAATGCATCATTATCACGAATATTTTTATTATTTACAAATAATCTTAATAAGTAACCACGGCGTCTTGCACAATCGGCAATACCATTAATCATTTCAGCAATACTACTTCTAGTAAGTTCAGGAACAACAACCGCAACTGTAGTTGATTTAGAACTAGCTAGTCCTTTTGCATTTAAGTTAGGCTTGTATCCCAATTCTTTAATAATACGTTCAATCTTTTCTCTTGTTGCTGGTTTAACTTTTTCTGGATGATTTAAAACTCTAGATACTGTTGCTAAAGAAACACCAGCTGCACCTGCTACATCATAAATCTTGATTTGGTTCATTGAGCACCTCCTAAATTATTTTACGTCTTATTATACTATTAATATATTATTTTTTCAATAGAAATGAAAATATTTTCATTCTTTTTCATTTTTAAGTTTTTCTTTAAATCTAGTGTGCACGTTGCCTGCACCTAACAAAACTATTATTTGTTCTTCATGAAAGTCGATATTATAAACATTTAAATCTTCATATTTTTCGAACATATTAAATAAATAATTTATTTGATTTTGTTTAGTTAAATCGTAGGGTTCTCTTTTAGATGAAAAAACATCATCTATATATACTTTATCAAACTTTTCTAAACTTTCTATAAACTCTTTATAGAATTTTAACGTTCTGGAATAGGTGTGTGGTTGGAAAATACAAGTTATAAAATATCTAGGATACTTTGTTCTAATCATTTCTTCTAATGCCTTAATTTCGTTTGGGTGATGGCCATAATCTTCAATAATAATTGTATTTTTAATTTTAGTTTCCTCGCTTCTTCTTTTGGGTAAACGTAACTTTTCTAAGCGTGTTTGGATATATTCAAAATTAAAACCAAGCATCGTTAAGACCTTTAAACATAGTACCAAATCTTCGATTAAATGTTTACCAACTAAATTAGTAATATATATATTTTCTAAATATTTAAACATTGTTTTTTGATTTGATGTTTCAAGTATTTCATAATCATTTTTGTTTAGTTCAATAACAGATTTGGATTTTGTCTTTAATTTATCAAATGACTTTTGAACATCATATATATCTTTAAAGTAATCCGGATGATCAAAGTCAATATTTGTTATTACTAAAATATCAGGATTATAAGCTAAAAAATGATCTTGATATTCACATGCTTCATAGATCAAATATTTATAATTTGGCTTTCCTCCACCAGTCCCATCACCAATAATATATGCAATTGACTGATCTATTAACAAATCTTTTAAAAAGGTAGTTGTAGTTGTTTTACCATGTGTACCACTAACTGCAATATGAATTCCTTTCAAAGTACTAATAAATTCATGATAGTAAAAATAAGAATAATTTTGTTTAATAATTTCTTTTACTTCAATAAAATCTTTTTGGTAAGCATTACTAATTATATATATATAATCACTTTTAATATTATCTTTTGAAAATGGCAAAATATTAATCCCTATAGTTTGCAACTTACTTTCAAAACCATAATCATTTATTGTGTCACTGCCTATAACATCATGCCCAATAGATTTTAAAAAGCAAGCCAGTGCTGCCATACCACTACCTTTAATACCAACTAAATAATACTTCATAAAAAAATCACCACTTGCATTATATGCAAATGATGATTTTTATATTTAATTAAATAAAATTTATACTTTCTAATATCCAGTTTTATTTGAACCAACTATTCAATGATATCTTTTAAAAAAATCTTAAAAATATTTTTTGTAGTTTTAATTGATTTATTAAAAACATTATATCATAAATTATTTTTATATACACAAACATAGATAGCATATACACCCTAACTAAAGTTAATAATTGATGTTATTATTTTATCTATAAGTAAAAACCACTTACTTTAATAGTAAGTGATAGTTTTATTTTTCATTATTCATACATAATGAATCATATATTTTAAACACTTCATCAATTATATCTTCTTCAACACATAATTTGAATTTTGTATCATCTTCATATTCTTCGATAAGGAATACTAATCCTTCGTTTTCTTGCATTCCTTCAAATAAAACAACTGGTTTTAAAATAAGATATACATTATCATTTAATGGAATGATGGCTATTTGTTCAAATTCCACTTCTTCACCGTTTTCATTATACAAGATTATATTATCATTGTTATTTTCATCTAAAATTTGATCCATTATATTTTTTTGTTTTTCCATTTTATTCCTCCATTTTATTCAGTTATTAACTTTATCGATTTTTTAAATTTGAAACTAAACAAAATAATTGTAAAAATGACAGCAGATACATCTGCAATCGGTTCTGCTAAATATACACCAAGTATTTTATTATCTATTAATAATGGTATGATATATATTAACGGAATCAATACAATTATTTTTCTAAATACTGCAACTAATATTGAACTCAAAGAATTGCCTATAGAAACAAATGTCATTTGACATGCGATTTGTATTCCAAATATTCCAATACCTGCACAATATACTCTAAGCATCCTAGACGCAAAATTTACAAGTTCTTGGTTGTCAGTAAAGATTCCTGCAAATCCTTTTGGAAATAACATGATGCTTGTAAACAAAACTAAAGAATAAGTCAAACAAACAGTTAATAACAACTTAAAGATTGAGATGACTCTTGATTTATTTTTCGCGCCAAAATTGTAACTAATTATTGGTTGTGCGCCTTGAGCTACACCTTGCATTGGCATCATTGCAAATTGCATTACACTAGTAAGAATAGTCATTGTGCCTACTTCCAAATCTCCTCCATATTTTTGAAGTGATGAGTTAAAACAAATTGCAATCGCACTTTCACTAGCTTGCATAATAAATGTCGCAAGTCCAAGTAATACACAAGGAACAATAACATTTGCATGTAGTTTCATATAACTTGTTTTTAGTTTAATAAATGTTTTTTTGCTTCTTAAAAAACTTAATACCCAAACTGTAGATATAGCTTGTGCGATAATAGTCGCAAGTGCCGCTCCTGAAACCCCCATATTTAATCCATATATAAAAATGGGATCTAGAATAATATTTGTTACTGCACCGATTGCAACACTGATCATACTATATTTAGTAAAACCTTGACATGAAATAAATCCATTCATCCCAAGCGTAAGTTGAACAAATATTGTACCTATAGCATATATATTCATATAACTTGTTGCATATTCAATCGTGTTACTACTTCCACCAAAAGCAAGTAGTAATGGTCTACCAAAAATCAACAAAAGTGCTGTTAATATTATTGAAATGATAATTTGTAATGAAAAACAATTACCAAGAATTTCTTCAGCACCTTGATAGTCTTTTTCTCCTAGTTTAATTGAAGCGCGTGGAGCTCCACCAGATGAAACTAATGCCGCAAAAGCTGATACAATTAATATTAAAGGCAAGCATACACCAACACCAGTTAACGCCTGACTTCCAACATTTGGCATATGACCGATATATACTCTATCAATTATATTATAAAGCATATTTACTAGTTGTGCTATAACGGATGGAATTGCTAATTTAACGAGTAATTTACCTATTTTCTCTTTCCCTAAATATTCTTTATTGTTCATATCATTCACCTAAGTATTTTTTTAAAGCATATATATTATAACATATTTAACAAAAAAAATAAAGTGCAAAATATGCACTTTATTTTTCTTTAGCTAGATTTATTAAAGCTTCTCCGTCTACTCGGTATGTTGTCCATTCATTCATCGGTTTAGCTCCTAGTGATAAATAAAAATCGATACTTGGTTTATTCCAATTAAGACAACACCACTCAAATCTACCACATTGTCTTTCTAGACAAATACTAGCAAGTTTTTTTATTAATGCTTTACCATACCCTTTATTACGATATTCTGGTAAAACATATAAATCTTCTAAGTATATACCTGCTCTTCCAACAAATGTAGAGTAATTATGGAAAAATAAGGCAAAGCCAACTTCTTTATCATTTTCCATTACAAAAAGTACTTCTGCAATCTTTTCTTCAAATAACCATTTGTGAATTAAATCTTTTGTAACAACAACTTC
This sequence comes from Bacilli bacterium, assembly GCA_045652765.1. Taxonomy (GTDB): domain Bacteria; phylum Bacillota_I; class Bacilli_A; order ML615J-28; family CAG-313; genus UBA1231. The sequence goes on along the minus strand of JAZOLG010000020.1, from coordinate 69,022 downwards.
ATCTAACATTTTTTCATAAATTGCAAGTTCTGTTATAAAGTACAATATTTTATCAATATCAAATTGATTAGCATATCTTATTTGATGATTCATATATATACTCCTTATTTTTGAAACTGTGCATCATACATACTTCTATAGTATCCATTGGCGTTATATAGTTCATCATGTGTTCCATGTTCTGCAATTTCACCAGCATTCAATACATATATTTGGTCTGCATGTTGAATTGTTGATAAACGGTGAGCAACCACAAATGTTGTTCTTCCTTTCGCAAGTACCGCTAAAGCTTTTTGAATAATTGATTCTGTTTGCGTATCTATATTAGCTGTTGCTTCATCAAGAATAATGATCTTAGGATCACGAAGCAAAATTCTCGCAAATGATAATAATTGTTTTTCACCCGTTGAAAGATTTGAACCTAAGTGATCAAGTTCAGTATGAATTCCTTTAGTAAATCCATTAACAAACTTTTCTGCACCTATCATCATCAATACTTTTTCTACTTCTTCATCACTAAATTCTTCATTCATTGTAATATTAGATTTAATAGTTCCTGAGAAAATTGCAGGTTCCTGAATTACATAACCAATATTACTTCTAACTTCTTGTTTAGTGTATTCCATAAAATCGACACCATCAATTATAATTTGACCAACTTGTAAATCATAAAATCTTTGAAGCAATGTCATAATCGTTGTTTTTCCAGAACCTGTATGTCCTGCAAGTCCAATGAAATCTCCGCTTTTAACATTAAACGAAATATTTTTTAGTACAGGATTTTCACCATCATAACTAAATGTTATATTTTTAAATTCTATATCCCCTGAAAAATTAGGTTTTTCATTAAATCCTAAATATAAATCTTCTGGTTGATCTAATAAATCAAATATTCTAGCCGATGCAACAAATGAATCTTCTAAAGCATTTAGGTTGAAGAAAATCATCATAATCGGATCAACAATTCTTTCAATATATGTAACATATAAATACAACAAACCAGCACTAATGGCGGCACTACCTGTTAAGATGTTTCTACCAAAATAGAAAATAACTAAAGCAGTTAAACCATTTCTAATTAAGCCTAGTAATTCTGAACCAAATACTGAATTAATTTTTAACGAATTCATTTTATTTCTATAATTTGTTTTAAGAAGGTCATCATATTCGTCATGCATTTGTTCTTCTTTTTCAAATTGTTGTATAATTTCCATCCCACCAACATATTGTGCCATATTAGCATTAATAATAGAATTCATTTCTCTAATCTTGTGATTATATTTATTATTGACTTTTCGATATACTGTCATCCAAATCAATATAATTGGTGCAACACAAATACAAATTAATGCAAGTTTCCATTCTGCCATAAATAGTGCTATTAATACCATTACAAGCGATATAACCGCCGCAATAATTTGGAATATAACAGAGTATAAACCACGTACACCTTCTGAATCAGATATAATCTTTGTAACAACTTTACCACTAGGTTCTTGAACAAAGTAATTCATCGGAAGACGATTAAGTTTATCAAATGCACTTCTTCGCATATCTAATGTTAATCTCATAGATGCATTTTCAAAGAAGATATTTTGGAAAAATCTTAATATCGTAATTAACACAGTTAGAATTGCGTAAATTATGATTACTTTTATAATTAATGGTATTACTGGACTAAAGAAACATCTAAGTTCATCTTTGTTTAAAATTCGACCATTTGTTTTTAAGCTATCCATATTTATAACAACTCTATTTTCAGTATCCGTTAATTCAAGACTATCAATATTATCTTTTTGAATTTCACCATCTACTAATATATATTTTGAATCATAATATACAATTGTATAAAGTTTGCTTGGATCGCTATTTTCGGTTTTCTTTTGATAATATTCATTTTCAAATAAAACTTCACTTCCAGCTTTTTCCCAAGTTGTTTGAACACTTAATAAATAATCATCAAGTAATTTACTAACTAGTTTAGGTTGGAAAAGTTCTAAAACCGTAAAAACAGTTAAGAATAGAAGAGAAAGACCAATTAATACTCTACTCTTCCATGCGTATTTCACAACGCGTTTTAAAACAACTTCTGGTGGATAATTTTGATAACGATCATTCTTACTCATTACCTTCACCTCCCATTAATTGTTTTTGGTATTGTTCAAAATACCACCCTTTATTTGCCATAAGTTCTTGGTGTGTTCCAATTTCTTTGACACTACCATTGTCAATAACAATTATTTTATCAGCATGCTCTACAGCACTAAGTCTATGTGCGACAATTAAGTTTGTTTTATTACTTCTAATTTTCTTTAAGTTTGCGATAATGTTTGATTCTGTTGTTCCATCAACAGCACTTAATGAATCATCTAAAATTAAAATTTCTGAATCTTTATATAAAGCTCTTGCGATAGACAACCTTTGTTTTTGACCACCAGATAAAGTAACACCGTATTCACCAACAATTGTATTAAGACCATCTGGTAAAAAATCTAAATCTTTTTTAAAATCTGCCATCAATACTGCTTCTTGTAAAGAAAGTGTTGTATTTTTACTTTTACCAATTTCTAGGTTTTGTTCAATTGTTCTTGAGAATAACGCATGTTCTTGTGGAACGTAACATACTAAACTTCTAATACTAGCTTTAGATATATCATTAATTGATTTATTATCAATTGTTAAATTATCACTAACTGGGTATTGTCTTAAAAACTGTTTAATTAAAGTAGTTTTACCACATCCAGTTTTACCAACTATACCAATAGTTTCACCCTTATTAATTGTTAAATTAAAGTTATTTAAAATATCAATATCAGTTTCTGGATATCTAAATGTAAAATTATTAAATTTAATACTTTCAAATGTGTTAATTTCTTTAGCATTCTTTCTATCTTGTACATCAGGCAATGAATCCATTATTTCATTGATTCTATCAAACGCAACCTTACTTTGAACAAACGTTGCCATTTGGTTTCCAAGTTGAATCATTGGATTTGAGAATTGTGCTAAATATAAGTTAAATGTTATTAATTCACCAACAGTTATTTCTTGATTCATTACACAAAATGAACCAAAAATGAATGCAACCATCTGGCTGATGATTGTACATAATCTAAATGTTGGACCAAATACAGATCTTAGATAAACTGCTTTCTTTTCAATGTCATAACATTCTTTCGCAACTTTATCTAATCTATTATAATCTTTTTCTTCATTAACAAAAGATCTAATTAATTTCACATGTTGAACACTTTCCATTGTAATATCAGATAATTCACTATTCTTTTTTCGAACTAAACGCCAGTTTTTAGATATATATGGTCTGATTTTGTAAACTACTAAAAAGATAAATGGAAGAGGTATAATTGAATATATTGAAAGCAATGGGTGAATGGTAAACATCATTACTGCAGAAATACCAATCATTAAGATTACTTCAAAAATACTTAGTATAAATTGTGTACTATTATTTGCCATTTGGAATGTATCGGCAGTTGCGCGATTCATTAAATCTCCTGAATGGTGTTTTGTAAAAAAAGTTGAATCTTGGATAAGAACTTTATTCATAAATCTAATCTTTAATTCATAGTAGATTGAATGAAATAAATGTCCTGAAATAATTCTTTTAAATATACTTACAACGAAACGACTTATAAATACAATTGCAATAATAATCATCAATGTCTTAAAATTAACAAAAGTAATTTCCGATAAGCCAATTAAGTCTATAACTTGACCAACAAGTTTTGGTTTTACTACATCTAATACTACTGATAAAATAGTAAGAATTATTGCGATTACATATTTATACCAGCTTTTCTTTAGAAACCATTTAATGGATTTAAAACGGCCCATAACTAACACCTCCTATATATAGACAATATTATACAACTTTTTTATTGCGCGCGCAACATTTATGCTAAATAAAAAAAATACCCATGCGGGTATTCTTTTATCGACGTTCTTTAATTCTTGCAGCTCTTGCAGATAAAGTTCTGATGTAATGTAATTTAGCACGACGTACTTTACCATGACGTAATACTTCGATTTTTGCAACCATTGGAGTATGAACTGGGAAAGTTCTTTCTACACCAACACCTGAAGAAATCTTACGTACAGTATAAGTTTCGCTAATTCCACCACCACGGCGAGCGATAACTAATCCTTCGAATACTTGGATTCTTTCGCGATCTCCTTCTTTAATTCTAACATGAACTTTAACATTATCACCAGCTCTAAATGCTGGGATGTCTGATCTTAAGTAACCTTTAGTTACTGCATCAATTAATGCTTGACTCATATTAACACTCCTTTTCTCATTTGAAATTTTTCAAACTTATATTCATTCCTATCATAACAATAGTAGCGGAATATCACTACGCTTTACGCAGCTTATTTATTATAACATATTTTATGTTTTTTATCAAGTAATTTAATTATATTTTATTGTAGTTCGTCTAGTGCGTCTCTATATGCGTTTTCTAATAAAGCACCTGCATATAATACGGACTCCACAAGGTTTTCAACAGCCTCTCTACAACGTGATGAAAGTGGGATAACAGGTACAGTATAAGAATATTCTAGTTGTTTAGCCGCAACTTTTTGTACTAACCCTAAATAATTGTTCTCAACTAAAAATTGATTATATTCTAATGAATTTTTAACACTAGAAATAATCGGCAAAGTATAATTTTCTTTAGTTAACATATATGTTGGTTGTTTTTCTATGTCAAGTCCATTTTGCCATGTAGTTAAAAATTTAATAAATAACCAACCTGCCAATTGTTCATCAGCTTCTTTTGTGTTAAAAATAATTAAATCACTACCACTAGATATAACAGCTTTATTTTCAACATCCTTTTGTGGATATGGAAGAACACCAACTACAAATTTATTTTCAGGATTTTTATATCTTGCCGATCCTGATGAACCAACAACCATCTTAATTTGACCGTTAATAAATCCTTCTGATGAATTTCCATCATGATCACCCCAAGCAGAACCAGTTACAAAATAACCATTATTATATCCTTTTTTATACCATTCTAGCATAGATTTAGATTGAGCATTGTTAAATAGTATTTCATTAAAATGACTTTCATTTGGACTAATATATTCGCCGCCCCATTGTTTAGTTAGATTAATAAATAAATTATCTTCTTCGTCATATGAAAAAGCAAAGTTCAAATTTTTCTCAGATGATGATAAATTTTTATATTCCGGTTGTTCTATAAATAACTTACCAATTTCTTCAATTTCATCCCAAGTTAATGATGCATTCTCCTTTGGAATAAATGTCATAGTACCATCGACATAATCTATAGTGCCTAAATTGTATTTTTCTAGTAAACCTTTTTCTTCAAACCATGAAGCATTAAAATATAAAACTTCTGTTTGTCTAGTAAATGGTAAAGAATAATATGTTTTAGAAGAATCAAACATTTTGCATTGTTCTAAATAATTAATTTCGAAATCTTGCATTTGAGAATCTGATAATCCATACAATGGATGAGAAATAAAATTATTCATAGACGTTAAACCTAAAGTAGGTTTAGAACGATTTAATTCAAGATAAAATGAAATATCTTCAGATGTTGCTTGTGCAATCGTTGGTAGTTGATTTGTATTATAGAATTTAGCAATATTATATTGTAATTTCTCGTAACTTCCTTTTGATTCATGAGTTACTTGAATGTTAGGATATATTTTGTTAAACTCTTTTATAATTTCAACAAGCACTTCTTGACCTTTTGAACCAAATACGTGCCAAAAAGAAATATTAGCTGTTAAATTATTTAATTCATCTTCAGAATAAACAGGAAGTCCGTTGATTAATTCTACTTTACCACATTCACATTTTCCATTTACATATATATGTTCATGTTTTGTAGCATGTAATTTTAAAGTAATATCTGAATATACTTTATCAATATGAAAATCCCATTCTTTTCCATCATTAAGCCAAGCGATTACATTATAGTCCGATAAATCAAAATCTGGTTCATCAACTATATCTCCTTCTTCGACCTTTTTAGTTCCTAAAACTAATCCATCAGGATCAACAAACTGTACAACATAAGTCTTTTTAGTTTCTTTATCATCCAAATCATCACTTGGAGAATCACAAGATACTAAACAAAATATAAAGATTAATGTAAACAAAATTGATAATATTTTTTTCATACTTACCTCCATAATTTAAGCTATTATAACACATTTATAAACTTATTTGTTATTTAATAGAAAAATATTTGCTTTTTTGATATAATAATTTTGGTGATATATATGAACTTAATATATGGAAATATTAACAATTTACAAGTAATTAAAGAAACAGATATTAGTTATACATTAAGTAATGGTATTGATACTGTATTCTTACATTTTAATCAAACACCTAGAAAATTAAAAATTGGTGATAAAGTTAAAGCATTCCTTTATTTCGATCAAAAGAAGCGTCTTTGTGCAACCTTAGAAAAACCATTTATTACATCAACAAAACCTGGTTTTGTAAAAGTTGTAGATATATGTGATGCCGGTGTTTTTGTTAATATCGGGATTGCGAAAGACATTTTGGTATCAAAAGATTTCTTACCAGATAATAAAGGTTTATGGCCAAATGTGGATGATGAATTGCCTTGTATCATTAAAGTTAAAACAAATCAGTTAGTAGCTAAACCACTTTCTACTGAAGATCATTTTAATAAAGAACTACCAAATGTTAAAGATAAATTAACCGGTACTGTAGTCTCTGTTAATCAAAATGGCATTCAAGTTTGTACAAGTGATTTTAAAGTTTGTTTTATTAATAAGAATCTTTTAAGAGAATCATATAAAGTAGGTCAAATTATTGACTTTCATATTATAAGCATTAAAGGTAACTTATTATATGGTTCAACAGGCGCAAACAAAGAAAAAGCCAGACTTAGTGATAGTGAAGTTATTTTAAACTACTTAAGAAATATGGGAGGAAGTTTACCACTTGGTAATCTTTCTACACCAGAAGAAATCTATAAAAAACTACATATTAGTAAAAGTGCTTTTAAAAGAGCTGTTGGACACTTATATAAATTAAAACTAATTACTATTGAAGATTATTTAATTACATTAAATGATTAAAAGCAACCCATTTTTAATGGGTTGCTTTTTTATTTTTTAATTAATTGTTCTAATTGATTAACAAGTTCTGTCATTCTATTTGTAACTGCTTCAAATGTTTCACGTTTTGTGAAATCGACACCTGCTTCTTTTGCTTGTTCGATTGGATATTTAGAACCACCTGATTTCAATAAATTAATATAGTTTTCAAAAGCATTAGGTTCATTATTTTTTACACTTTGATAAATTTTAAAACTTGCTGCAAAACTTGTTGCATATTGATAAACATAAAATGGTGTATAGAATAAATGCGGAATATATGCCCAAACATATTGTTTAACTAATTCTTTACTAATATCAATACCATAATACTTTTTGTACAAATCAATCATAATTTGTGATAATACTTCATGATTAATAGGTTCTTCAGCCTCAGCTTTTTTAGACGCAATAAGTTCATATTCAGCAAATAATGTTTGTCTATAGAATGTAGAAATAATTGAATCAATAGATTTTTGTAATAACATAATTTTTTCATCATTAGAAAGTTCTTTTGATGTCATTAAATAATCAAGTAAATTATGCTCATTAAATGTTGATGCAATTTCTGCAACAAAGATTGTGTAGTCTTGTAGCATAACAGGTTGGGTTTGTGATGCGAATAAAGTATGAATTGAGTGTCCTGCTTCATGTGCAACTGTAAACACATCTTCTAATGAATCACTATAATTAAGCAAAATATATGGATGAATATTTGCAACACCTGATGAATATGCTCCTGTTCTTTTACCACTTTGTTCATATACATCAACGTATCCCTCAGCTAATGCATCATAGGCATTTTGTCTAAATGCTTCTGGATATTTTTCGATTGATTCAAAAAATAATTTTTTTGCTGATTCATATGAATATTTTTTATTTGAAGTAGCTAGACTTTGGAATCTATCATACGTATGATATTCTTTAAGACCTAGATAATCTTTACGAAGTTGAATATATTTTTTAAGTGAATCGTTACAATTTCCGGCTACTTCTACTAATGTTTCATATACTTTAGTTGGAATATTATTATTAAATAAGTATGATTCTAAAATGCTACTGAATCCTCTTACTTTCATAAAAGCCTTATTAGACTTTTGAATTGATTCATATATAGCAGCAAAAGTATTTTTTCTTTGTTCATATGGTTTAAAAATAGATTCAAAAACTACCTTTCGATCTTCTTCATTATCTAAAGATTCAATTAGCGTTTGCCAATTACCTTGAGTTACTAGTTGTTTATTTCCATTAGAAAGGGTAACTTCCTCTGATACTCCGTCAGCAACAGCTAGCATACTATAAGTATTAGAACCAGTTGACGCTGCTGGACTTAATTGTGAGATTACTTTTTCAATATCTTTAGATAAAATATGACTTGCTACATGGAATAGTTTTTCAAACTTAAATCTAAATTCTTCAATTTCAGGACACATATCTAATAATTCAAACACTTTTTCTTTACCAAGATTAATAAGTTCTGGCTCTTCAAAAGAAACAGCTTCACTGTAATTATTAAATAAAACCATACAACTACTTACAAGGCTTGCTTTTTCAACATCCTTTTTATTTAAATCACTTGATAAATGAGCGTATAAATATACTTTAGATGCTTTTATTTCAAATTCTTTTTGTAATAAAAAGTATTCTTTAAAGCTTTCTTTTTTATGTAATTTACCTTCATATTTTTTAGCTTTATCAATATATGTAAATACTTCTTGTAATTCAATTTTGAAATCTTCTATTGTTTTAAATAAATTATCTAATTTCCATTTCATATATATATCTCCTTTAACATCCACAGTCATCAGTACCAGTTTTTACTTCGACTTTTTGTTTAAATTCGCTTGTTTCTTTTAAATTATTATATCCTAAAGAATAAGCAAGTATTTTTTTATAACCAGCTTTTTCTAAATAATTCATGATAACTTGATGTTCATTGTTTCCACTATCAATTAATAACACTTGTGTATCTGTGCTTTTTAATCCTGTAATCCAAGTTATAAAATGATGTTCTTCTTGATGCGTAAAATCATAACTAAGTGATCCATGGATATGACCAGCTGCATATTCTGTTTCTAGATTTCTTAAATCGATTACTACGCCTCTTTTGATTTCTCCTCGTGAAATATCATATATATATTCACAAAATTCTTTAGCATCATTTGTTGTTTTAATCTTAGAACAACTTGTTAAAGTTATTATCAATAAAAATATAAATAGTAAACTAATTTTTTTCATTTTTTAGCTCCCATAAATATTTGTAATCTGTTAAGCTTAGATTTGCTTTTTTCAATAAGTCAGGTCTAACTTTTAAAGTTTTTTCTAAGGCTTTTTCTCTTTGCCATTTTTTGATATTGGCGTGATGTCCACTAAGTAAAATGTCTGGAACACTTAAATTTTCATATACTGCAGGTCTAGTATACTGAGGATGTTCAAGTAGACTATCACTAAAAGATTCATTTACTGGTGAATCTTCACTAATAACTCCAGGAACAAGTCTAGATACTGCTTCTAGGATAGTCATTGCAGGTACTTCACCACCCATTAAAACATAATCACCAATAGAAACTTCTTCATCAATAAAATTAAGAATTCTTGCGTCAATACCTTCATAGTGGCCACAAATCATTACGATATGTTCTTCTTGTGAAAATTCGATTGCTTTTGCTTGATTAAATGTTTTCCCACTTGGACTCATTAAAAGTTTTTTTGCGTTATCTAAATTTGGTATAGTTTTCATCGCAAGATGAACTGGTTCGACACTTATTAACATTCCCGCACCACCACCATATGAATAATCATCAACCGTATGATGTTTATTAGTTGAAAATTCTCTAAAATCTATTAAATTAACTTCAATTAATTTCTTTTCAATAGCTCTTTTAATAATCGAATCTTCAATCAAACCTTTAAACATGTTTGGAAAAAGTGTTAGTATATCAAATCTAATCATCTAAATCCCTCAATCTCATTAATCAAAATTACTTCATTCGTAACATCAATTATATATTCTTTGACAAAGGGAATCATACATTTTTTATCATTCTTTAGTTTAATTTCTATAACCGCTGATGTAGGTAAATCTAAAACATCAATAACAGTTCCTAGTTCTTCATTATTTTGATTAATTACTTTTAAACCTATTAAATCAGTAAAATAATATTCATTTTCATTTAAATCATCTAATTCATCTCGATCAATATAGAAATTACAGCCAACATACTTTTCTACTAAATTTATGTCAAATAAATCGTCAATAGTAACTAAGTACATTCCTTTATGAAATCTACTTGATGATATTTTAACTTTGTTTAATCTTTTTTCATTTTTCCCAAGATACAAATAATTATCTTTAACAAAGCGATTAGTTGTAGATTCGCTTAAAACTTTAAGTTCTCCTTTTAATCCAAATACCCCAACTATTTTTCCTGTTTCTAAGTATTTACTCATTTTTAGATTCCTCACTATTTGTAACTTTATATTCTTTTTTGAAAATACCAGTTATTCTTAAAGAGTTAATAATCGCAAGTAGACTTACACCAACATCAGAAAAGATTGCGAACCAAATCATTGATGGAATATTAATAAAGTTTAACACAAATACTATAAATTTTATACCTAAAGCAAGAACTATATTTTGTTTTACAATTCTTCTTGTTGCGTGAGATATTGTTATCGCATCACTTACTTTTTCTAAATTATCACCCATAACAACTACATCAGCAATCGCAATTGAACCTTCAGATCCTGTTGCTCCCATCGCAATACCAACGTCTGCTGCACTAATAACAGGTGCATCGTTAATTCCGTCACCTACATATATAGTAGCTCCTTTTTTATTTTGTGATTCTTCTTTTATTTTTTGTAAGTGTTCAACTTTTTCATTTGGTAAAAGTTCTGCATGAACTTCTTCCAGTTTTAAGATTTTACCAACCTTTGTACTAGTTTGTGCATTGTCACCAGTTAACATGACAATCTTTTTCGCACCTTGTTTTCTTAATTTTAATAAAGTAGTTGGTGCTTCTTCACGAATAGTATCACCAATAATAGCATACCCAATAACTTGTTTTTCTTTAACCAAATAAATTACTAAATCGTCATTAACTACTTGTTCTAATGTAATTTTATTTTCTGAAAGCTGTCTATAATTACAAGCAATATATCGATAACCATTAATTTCAGCACGTACGCCACGACCAGGAACTTGTACAAAGTCTTCAATAATCTCTGTAAATATTTGATCTCTACCGTATGAGTCAGTAATTGACACTCCAATTGGATGTGTAGAGTGATATTCAACATAAGCTAAAAGCTTATGAATTTCTTCTTTACTATACACTTCTTCATTTAAAGAAATGATTTCTTTTACGCCAAATTCTCCTTTAGTAAGAGTTCCGGTTTTATCAAAAATAACATTTTCCACATTATTTAAAGTTTCTAGATAGTTACTACCTTTTACTAAAATTCCACGTTTACTTGCAAGACCAATTCCACCAAAGAATGCAAGTGGTATTGAAATAACTAAAGCACAAGGACAAGATATAACCAAGAATACCATTCCGTGATATACCGAACCTTGCATACTTTCATTGCCTAAAAACAAATCACGAATAGATGAAGTTGAACCAATAAGTTTTGCGACAAAAGGCCAAGCCATTATTACAACAAGTGCAATACCAACAATTACTGGAGTGTAGATTTTTGCAAACTTTGTTATGAAGTTTTCACTTTTTGCTTTAGTTGCAGAAGCATTTTCAACCATATCTAAAATTTGTGACATTGTAGATTCTTTATAAAGTTTTTTAGCTTCAACTTCTATAACGCTACCCATATTAATAGCACCAGATCTAACTTTATCACCAGGTTTTGCGTTTTGATAATCTGCCTCTCCTGTTAATGCTTTTAAATCTAAATATGTTTTACCATTTCTTATTATTCCATCAACTGGGATCATTTCACCAGTTTTAACAATTAAAATATCGCCTGGAAGGACACTCTCAACTTCAATTTCCATTTCTTCTTCATCAACCTTAAGTCGTGCGTTTGCAACATCAAAAGTTAATAATTCAGATATCGATTTTCTTGAATGATTAACAGCGATTTCTTGTAAATATTGTCCAATTTGATAAAAAGCCATTACTGCAACTGCTTCAATATTATGTCCAGTCGCAATAGCCCCAACAGTCGCAATTGTCATCAAGAACTTTTCATCCATTTCATGACGTTTAACAATATTTTTAAAGAAATCTAAAATTACCTTATATCCAACTAATACAAACGATATAGTTAAAACAATTTTATCTACTAGATTTAAACTATCATGTTCAAATAACCAAAGTATTCTTCCTTGCATTATTGATTTATAAACTATAAAACCAAGTGCTAAAGCTAATCCCACTATAAATAATATAAGTTGAACTTTATCCATTGGTTTAGTTTCAATGCTTGCCGTTTTATGACTAGTAGCATTATCCATAACTTCAATATTTGGATCAATTTTTCTTGCAATCTGTGTCACTTCTTTAATTGCATTATTATATAGTTTTTGATCTTTAGTTTCTAATATAAATCTTTCTGTCGAAAAGTCTACAACAATCTTTTCATGATCAAATGTCTTTTGAGCAAGATTCTCAATTCTAGATGCACAGTGCCCACAATCAAGACCTTTAAGTCTTAATACTTTTCTAAATACTTCGGTTTGAACTACTTCTTCTAAATCAACTTGTTTTTCATAATAATTAAAACATTTTAATAAGCGTTCTTTTAAATCATCAATATTGTTGTATTCAATGTGAATAATATTTCTTTCTTTATTTAAACTTACGTTTTGAATACCTTGAATCTTTCGAATATCTCCTAAGATTCTACGGTAATTATTCTTATTACTTAACTTTAATACTTGATATGTTATTTTCATAATTACTCCTCATGACCCATATGTACTAAACCATTGTTTACAATCGTTTCAACATGTTCATCATTTAAACTATAATATACACATTTACCAATTTTTGTTGCTTTTAAAATATGTGCATCTCTTAGTATTCTTAATTGATGTGATACGGCTGATTGACTCATACCAATGTGTGCTGTTATTTTTGATACAGTTTGTTTACCACCCATCAAATAGACAACAATGTGTAATCTATTAGGATCGCTTAACATGTCAAACATATTGGCTAATCGTTCTAATTTAACACTTTCTTCCATATTTTTTACCTCCATATATGAACATATGAAAAATTCTTCATATATTATATCACTAAATATTATATATATCAAATAATATGATAAACGTTAATCAAATATAATAAAAAAGACAAATAGAAATCTATTTGTCTTAGTTATTATATAAAAGTAGAAAATTTTAAAAATATGAATTATCAAATTCAATAGTGAATATTTAACTAATTTTAAATTGTAAAAAAATCTAAACTGTTAAATTAAAATTCATGAATCAATTAATGACTACACGCCTTTAATAACTTTCTATTTTTTTCATTTAACACAATAAATCTGTTTGAAAATATATAACATCTATACTACATAATTTAATGATAGTATAACTTAATATTTTCTTCATAAATTACCTCTATATGTAAATAAACCCCATTTGAAATGGGGTTTAGTTTTCTTCGTCTTCTTCTGAACCTAGATCTATTTCTAGTCTTACGTTCTCACGAACTGCTGCTGCATGAGCAATTGTTCTAATTGCGTTAGCAATACGACCTTTACGACCAATAATACGACCAAGATCTTCTTTATTTACTTTTACAGCAATTTTACAATATTTTTCACTTGATTCAACTGCTATAGTTTCTACATCCTCTGGATGCGCAACAAGTGGCTTAATTAATTCAGCAAGAAGATTTTCATAATTAACTTGGCCCATTGCTTCACCTATTTAGCTTTGCTTTCAGCGAATTTTGCAATGATACCTTCTTTAGATAATAATGATTTAACAGTGTCAGTTGGTTTAGCACCATTTGCTAACCATTTTAAAACTTTTTCTTCATCAAATTTTACAGTTGCAGGAGTTGTTAAAGGATTGTAAGTACCTACAATTTCAATAAAACGACCATCACGTGGGTTGTGTGAGTCAGTTGCAACAATACGATAGAAAGGTTTTTTAGCACTACCAAATCTTTGAGCTCTTAATTTTACCATATTATATGTCCTCCTATTTCTTTTACTTTGATATTATATCATATTTTGTTGATACTGTCAAGTAAAATATCTTGACATTAATTAGAGTTGAGATATTTTATTATACCATTAACAAAATTGATTTGTTTTTTTAAGTTTTCTATTTTATCGTAGGTTGTTATTTTTAGGTCTTTTTTTAGCTCATTTTCGAATTCTTTATAATAGTTTGGATTCTTTTCTAGGATCATATACCATTTAGGATGATACCGCAAATAATTTAAGTATGTAGGATTTTGATATAGTACTCTTAAAATGTTTTGATCCATTAGTCCCACCAACTATTGTAATTTGCATTATAAATACTTGTTCTGCCACCAAAACTTTGTGAAATTTGTAAAACCTTTTGTATTGTGTTTAACGTTTTACTAATAGAATCTGGATTAATCTTTTTTACATATGACATAATATTTTTTAAATTATCACTTGATAAAAAGTCAATAGTTTCTTTTTTTTGTTCTTTATATATATTCCACACATCACTTTGTTCTCCTAGTATTACCCAATCTTCATATATATTTTGCCAGGTCTTTTTTCCACTTGTTACATCATCTCTAATTTTGGGATATTTTGAAACAAATTGTCTGAACTCATCCATTCTACTTGCCATTTAATCACCTCATTATAATTTATTATTATTTTTAAATAATGTGACAAATTAATCACCTTTTTTTAATTTATCCATATTCTATATTGAGGTGAAATTATGTTCAAGAGATTTTTCAATCAAAATCCAAATCCTAACTTTAATAATAATCCAAATTATTTTATGCCAAACTATGATATTCAAAGATTAGAAACAGAATTAAATGAATCTAAACGTTTAATTAGTGACTTATCAAAAAGAGTATCTCGTCTAGAAAGTTACTTAGGTGTTAATAAAGATAATTATTATAATTAGGTTTATGTTTATGCAAAGTTTATTACTATAACATAATATAAAGTAGTTAAAGAGCTACTCTTTACAGAATGGGGGGAAAAAGAATGTATCAACCTAATTATGGATATAACTGCTGCCAACCAACTAACACATGCAATACAGGTAGTTTTGGCGGTTATGGATATGCACTAATTCTTGTGTTATTCATCCTATTAGTTATTATTGGAACAGCTAGATGGTAAATTAAAAAGGGAAGAAAATCTTCCCTTTTTTATTCTTCTTCCTCAAAGTCTTTAAAGACAATTGGTTTTGAGTTATCTGGAACTTCGAATGGATTTATCGAATTAATTCTATCAACAAAAAGCGTACCAAATAAATGGTCATATTCATGTTGAAATACAACTGCAAGATAGCCTTTTAGTTTAATTGTTTTATTAACAAGTTTTCCATCTTCTAGAAAATATCCTTTTACTGTAACTCTTTTATGTCTGTGAATCAAACCTTGTGTTTCTCGTTCTACTGATAAGCAACCTTCCCCACCTTGTAAGTATGTTAGTTCATCAGAATAACTCATAAGTTTAGGGTTTACGATTGCGTAAAAGTGTTCAATTCCATCTTCATCAAAAGCGTTTATAACAATCATTTTCTTTAAAATACCAATTTGAGGGGCCGCAATTCCAACAGCAGGTCTCAAATTATATTTTTCAGAAATATCTGGATCAATGGAATTAAATATATATTCAATCATTGCGTTAAGTGTTTCAGCATCTTCTTCATTAATAGGAAGTTCTACATCTTTTGATTTTTGTTTTAAAATTGGATTACCTTCTTTAATTATATCTTTCATTAAAATCATATTGTCTACCATTTACCTTTTATAATATTATCTAATGCTTTTTCTAAGCCACCTTCATCTTGTGTCAAAGTAATATATTTAGCATTAGCTTTAGCATTATCTGTTGCATTACCCATCGCAATTGGAGTGTTAACTAGTTTAAACATTGGCACATCATTGGATGAATCACCAATAGCATATGTATCACTTAAGTTATATCCTACTTTATCTAAAACTTTTTGGATACCTTTTGCTTTAGTAATGCTTTTTACAATAATATCTGCACCACGTTTTCCCCATTTAAAGAAATCAAATTCTGGAAGTTCTTTTTCCATTTGATCAATAAGATCAGTTTCTTCAAAAGTCCATGCCATATTATATTTAATATTTAAATAATTATAACCATTTAAATTAATAAGTGATCCTTCATCTCTTGGAGTTAATGCTCTATCAACATATTCATTTATTGTATTTGTATATATATGTTCATGTGTTAACATCGATAAAGTTGCATTTAATCTTTCTGCAACATTTATTAATTTATCTTTCAATTCATTTTCAATTACTGATTCAAAAATAATTTCATTATCTACAATTACTATGGAACCATTAGAAACAACAAACCCTTTAAATAAATGTTTAACATCATTTAAACAAGTAAGTACATTATAAGCTCTTCCTGTTGCTATATACAAATCAACATAGTTTGAAGCTTCTTTTAATTTTATTTTAATTGTTTCAGATATACTTAAATCATGGGCTTTATATAATGTCCCATCAACATCGATAAATACTGCTTTCTTCATAACTGTTCCTCTTACATTTATATCTATTGTATCACAAATTTGATTTTTTTAAAACTCTTTTACAAATAATTTATTTGACTATATTAAGTACTTTACTTTTTTTGAAATAATTGGTATAATATAATAAATTAAATTATTAAGAAAGGAGGACTAAATGAAAAAGAAAAAGAAAAATACCAATGATATTTTAGTATTCTCTTTAGGCGGACTTGGCGCAGTAGGTATGAATATGTATGCTGTTCAGTGTCTTGATGAAATTTTAATTATGGATGCCGGTGTTCTTTTCGCTGGTGGTGAAACACCAGGAGTAGATTATATTATACCCGATTTTACATACCTTATAGAAAACCAAGAAAAAATTAAAGCACTTTTTATTACACATGGTCATGAAGATCATATTGGTGGATTACCTTTTTTACTTGAAAAAGTCAATATCCCTGTAATTTATGCTAGTGGAATTGCGTACAACTTAATTAAAAATAAAATGTATGAATATCCAAATCTTACATACAATCTTAAAAACTATTATGATGATTCTGAATTTGAATTCGCGAATTTTACAGTAACATTCTTTAGAACAAACCATAGTATTCCTGATTCATTTGGAATTGCAATTAAAACAAGACTAGGGTATATTGTAAATACTGGTGATTTTAAATTTGACTTTACACCAGTAGGGCCTGCCAGTGATTATTACAAAATGACTAAACTTGGTCATGAAGGAGTTTTATGTTTAATGGCTGATAGTACAAATGCTGACATTAAAACTTTTTCTCAATCAGAAAAGAAAATTGCAGAAAACATAAGACACACTTTTGCTCAAGTTAAGGGAAGAATTATTGTTGCAACTTTCGCATCTAATGTATATCGTGTACAACATATTTTAGAAGCATGTCAAGAATGTGGCAGAAAGGTTGCGATATTTGGCCATAGCATGGAAAAAAATATTGAAGCTGCTATGCGTTTAAAATATATTAATATTAGTAAAGACTTGCTTATTTCCCAACGTGATATTCACAACTATGAACCACACGAAATAACAATTTTATGTACAGGTTCGCAAGGTGAACCTTTAGCGGCACTTTCTAGAATTGCAAATGGAACACATAAACAAATCAAATTATTAGAAAATGATACTATTGTATATTCTAGTAAACCAATACCAGGAAACGAACAATTTATTAATCGTAACATCAATAAATTAATTCGTAATGGAGCAACAATCATTCTAAATAATCCACTTACAGATACCCATACTACCGGACATGCAAGCCGTGAAGAAATGAAGTTAATGTTGCAATTTATGAAACCAAAATATTTCATGCCTGTTCATGGTGAATATAACATGTTAAAACAACACGCTAATATCGCAATTGATTTAGGTATTAACAGAAATAACTGTTTCTGTTTAAATTCTGGTGATGTCTTGCATTTTAATGAGCGAGGCGCAAAAGTTGTTGAAAATGAAATTTATGCGGCTGATGTATTCTTAGATTCTAATTTTAGTGATGTTAATAGTAATATTTTAAAAGAAAGAAAACATTTAGCTGATGAAGGTTTACTTTCTTTAGTTTTTACAATTAATAAACAAAAAGAAATACTAGCTCCTGTTAGATTAGACGCAAAAGGTTTTATTGATTTTACTAAAGAATCAAAACTTAAAAAAGATATTATTAATCGCGCAACATCTTTATTTGCTCAAATCTTACACAAAAACAAAGTTTTAAATATTAAAATGATTCGCAGTAATATTACTACTGCATTAGCTGCTTATATTTATGAATTAACAGAAAGAAATCCGTTTATTATTGCAACTGTCAATATTATCTAAAATAAAACACATTAGGTTATTCCTAATGTGTTTTTTATTGTTTATTAGCATATTCTTTAAAATAATGATATACCATACTAGTAACAATAGCATCAGCTAAAGCATCGTGTTCTTGTTCTTGATTGAAATCATCTTGAAAATAATTAAGTGCATTAAATAAACCTATATCAGATTTTAAACCATAGTAATTTTTTAACAATTGCATCAAATTAATAAAAGATGCTCTTGTTGTCAGTGGTGGTAGATTGTGTCTTTCATAAAAATGATCAAGCATACTTATATCATTCTTACCCCATACCATTATAATCGGGTCATATTTTTCTAAGCATTTTTGTAATGTTTCATAAAATTGTAATGGTGTTTCAGCATTTTTAAAATCTTCTTTTTTACGATTTAAGAAATCTAGCGTACGATTATTAATACCATTCTTATCATCAACTGAAACTAAAGAAGAGTCTTCATAAACGATTTGCCCATCATTATCTTCTAAGATAAAACCATATTGAACAATTTCACTTGGATAAGTTCCTCCAGCATAATCATATGGTGGCATTGTAAATTCTAAATCAATAAATAGTTTATACCCTTCACGATTCAAAACTTTTTGAACACCTCTTTTTATAGTGTCCATATCAAAGTATACAATTCTTTTAAGTTTAGTCATTGCGATAAGTTTAGTAAATCCAATTACATCATATGCTTTAATATTACCACGTTTAATTAATTCTTTTTTATACTCTAGTTCTACAAGCAAATCTTCTTGTAAGTATGCTTTAAATTTTTTCATTTGGGAACGCGTTAAATAGAAAAATTCAACTTTCTTTCTTTTTACAATTTCGAAAGTGCGATTTTCTATATCTAGGTTCCGAATTCTACCACATATTTTTTCCATAGTTATTCTCACTTTAATTTTATTTCATTCATTCTAATTAATTCTAATAGAGCTTGGCTTCTACTTTTTACACCTAGTTTTTGAATTACATTAGATATATGATTTCTAACAGTTTTACTGCTAATTTCTAGTTGTTCTGCTATTTGTTCTGTATCTTGATTTTGAACTAATAACAGAAAAATTTGTTTTTCTCTACTAGTTAAAAAACTTACTTGTTTCACTTTATTCCCCCACATCATTTTATATTATGTAGTGAGCTTTCATTATGTGACTACAATTGTTCTTTTAACTTTGTTATTATATCGTTTGGAATACCGAGTGATTTTAATTTTTCGAAAGAGGCATTTTTAATTTCTTCTACATTATCAAATGTTGATAAAAGTTTCATCTTTCGCATTTTACCTATACCATCAATCTTATCAAGACTTGACGCAATCATATTCTCTGATTGTACTTTTCTAAAAAAAGTAATCGCAAAACGATGGACTTCTTCTTGCATTGCTTCTAAGAGTAAAAATAAATTACTTTTTTTATCAATATTAATTTCTTTTAAACTACTTGTTATTATAGCACGTGTTTTATGTTTATCGTCTTTCGCAAGACCAATTACTGGTATATTGGCATTAATTGCTTTTAACGCAATATTTGCTGCTTTGACTTGTGGTTCACCACCATCCACGATAATTAAATTAGGTTTAGTTAAATTTTCTTCAATTACTCTTTTATATCTTCTAGTAATCACTTCTTGCATTGTGTGGTAATCGTCAGCACCTACTACTGTTTTTACTTTATATTTACGATATTCTTTTGGTGTTGAAATACCATCAATATATGTAACCATGGCACTAACAGAACTTGTTCCTTGAATATTGGAATTATCAAATATTTCAATACGTTTAGGATATGCAATATTCAGTAATTCTCCTAGCTCTTTAATAGTATCTTGGGTTTTACTGATTTTAATTAATTTTTCTTTTTTTCTATTTTCAATAGTTGTCTTGGCATTTTCACAAACCAAATCTAATAACTTCTTTTTATCGCCAATAACTGGAATCGTAATTTTACATTTAAGTGCTTCTTCTAACAAACTAACATTTT
Source organism: Bacilli bacterium (assembly GCA_045652765.1). Classification (GTDB taxonomy): domain Bacteria; phylum Bacillota_I; class Bacilli_A; order ML615J-28; family CAG-313; genus UBA1231. The sequence continues at coordinate 48,340 of JAZOLG010000020.1, read as the reverse complement.
CAATAAATGGTATGACAACTTCATCAGGAATAATATTAGAAGGCATTTGATAAAACTGCATAATATATGTAACTATTGCGTCTTCTAAAGAATCATATATATCAAATACTTCTCCGCTACGCATAATTACTTTACCAAAACGAATATGGAATACTTGAATATTGATAATACCATTCTCTTCATAATAACCAAATATATCTCTATTTCCAAGGTCAGTTGATGTAATTTTTTGATGGTTATGCAGTGTTTTAATGCTTTCTAGCATATCACGAAACATTATAGCTTTTTCAAATTCCATATTGTCAGATGCTTGATACATCCACCCTTCAATAGTTTTAAACAATTCACTATCTGAAGATGTTAAAAACTTATGAATTTGTGTGCTAATTTTTTGATATGTTTCTTCTTCAATTTTATTTACACATGGTGCTAAGCATTGACCTAATGAATAATACAAACATTCTTTTTTAGGTATATTAACACATTTTCTCAATGGAAAGATTTTGTTTAAGAATTGAACTGTATCTTTACATGCTTTAACGTTAGGATATGGTCCATAAAGCTTACCTTTTTGTCTTTTTTGAAATTTGGCGGGATCTCTTGTTAAAATCAGTCTTGGATCTTTTTCACCAGTTAAATATATATATGGGTATGTTTTATCATCCATCAACATTATATTATATTTTGGTCGATGTTCTTTAATTAGATTAAGTTCAAGTAAAAAAGCTTCTATTTCTGAATTAGTAATAATATATTCAAAGTCATCAATGTTTTCAACAAGTTTAGCTGTTTTAGCATTGTGATGACCAGTAAAATAGCTTTTTAAGCGGTTTTGTAAAACTTTTGCTTTACCAACATATATTATTTGACCATTGACATCCTTCATCTGATAACAACCAGGTTTTTTAGGGACAAGGGATAACTTTTCTTTAAAATCTTTCATATTATTCACCATATATATTTCTAATATATTATACCATAAAGAGATTTATTTTAAAAGAAAAATATAAAAAAGTCTCTTTAAAAAAGAGACTTCATTTATTCAGTTTTAAAATTAAATGATTCAATATTATAAGTCACAACATTCTCAATTTCATTAATTGGAATTAAATAACCATTATTAACGTTTGTTTCATCACCAATCATTGTAACATTTAATTCATTATCAACTGGTTGATACGTAAGTTCATTTAATTCATTCTTAGCTATTACAAACAATAAACTATTTTGTTCAAAGAAATATTCGTTATATTCATTTAGTAAATCAACATCAAGATTATTTTCTAAAATCACACTTTCAAACTTTTGAAATGAGTTAAAAAATATAATTTGTTCTGTTAATATTTTGCTATCAATCTTTGTAAACTTATGAACAGAGTTGATATCAAAGTTTTCAATGTCACGACCAACTAAAATATTCAAATTATATAGCCTTTTATCATCACCAACAGTTTTTTCATAAATTGTAAAGTTATTTACGCCAAATGAAAGTGGGATGTTTGCTTTATCAATTTGTATGTTATCTGAATAAACTTCCCAGTATGTATCAGTAAATGTAAGTTTACTTTCAATATTACATTTTGTTGTTAACATCGGATAATCGATATAAATTGTTTCTCCAAGTAAATACACATCATCATCCCATGATACTAGTTTCATTTCTTTTATTTGATCAGTAATAATAGGTTCCGTATACCAACTATTTCGGAAATAAGCACCTATACAAATAAAAACTATTATTATTGAAACAAATCCAAAAGTCAATTTATGCCATGGCTTTAACATTTGGTATTTTGGTGCTACCCAAGTATATGTTAGTTTTCTTTTAATTTGTTTAAAATCACCAATATTAGGTTGTTTTTTATCTATTTTTTCAATAATTGAGGCTTTTAACTTCTTCATTAAAAATCTCCCTTCTTGTAGTGTTTTTTTAGGGTTTTAATGGCTTTTTGATATTTAGCATATATATCATTAATACTTGTTTCATAATATTCTGCAATATCTTTTAATTTCATATCATAATAAACTCGAAAAATTATAATATTTGTTTCTTCAATTGATAAGTATTGTCTAAATTCAGATACTAGTTCATCATAATCCGTTTTTGTTGTACTTTCTATATTCATAATATAATCAAAATCTAATATAGTACTTGATTTCTTATTTTTATTAAATTGATTTATTGCGGTGTTTTTCGCAATCTGTACAATCCAAGATTTTAAACTTGTATCTTCTTTAAATTTAGTAATATTATTAAATGCTTTTAAAAATGTGTCATTTACTAACTCTTCAGTCTCATCTTTATTTTTAATTATTTGAATAATTATATAATATACTAACTTATAATATTCATTATAAATTTCTTCATATATATCATCAATAATTATTTTATCTTTCGACTTAAGAGCATTTTTTAATTTCTTTTCGAGTTTCATTATTTGCCCTTTCATATAACATAACAAAAATTATTATTGTTTTTTTAAATTTTTTAATTATTATAACATAAAGTTAGTTAGATGTCAAAAAAATAAGGTCATGTAAATGACCTTATTTTGTTTGTTTTAATAGCTCTTCAATACGTTTACCATATTCTAAAGATTCATCATATTTGAATTTTAACTCCGGTGCTTTTTTTGTATCAATTCTTTTTGAAAGAACTGATCTTAAAAAACCTTTAGCATCTTCTAAGGCTTTTGAAGTAGCAGAAATTTCATTTTGATTTCCAATTACTGTAAACCAAATTGTAGCTAAACTTAAGTCGTTAGTAAGAGCAACTTTTGTTATTGAAACGTATTTTAATAATTGGTTTTTTGCTTCAAACAAAATTATTTGAGAAAGTTCTCTTTCAATTATTTTTGCGACACGTTCTACATGATATGCCATTAACGTTCAACCTCTTCCATAATGAAGCATTCAATTACGTCACCAATCTTAATATCATTAAAGTTTTCAATTGTTAAACCACAGTCATAACCTTGTTTAACTTCTTTAACATCGTCTTTAAATCTCTTAAGTGAAGAAAGTTTACCAGTATAAATTACAATACTATCACGAATTAATCTTACACCAGCTCCACGTGGGATATATCCACTAGTAACATAGCATCCGGCAATTGTCCCAATTTTTGACACTTTATAAGTTTCTCTAACTTCAGCTTGACCTGTATTCTTTTCTTCAAATACTGGATCAAGTAAACCTTTAACAGCTTTTTCAATATCTTCTTGTAATTTATAAATAATTGAATATAATCTAATTTCAATACCATGTTCTTTTGCCATGTCAGCAACATATGCAATTGGACGAACATTGAAACAAATAATAATAGCGTTAGACGCAATAGCTAAGTTAACATCAGATTCAACAACTCCACCAACACTTGATGCAATAATATTAATTTGTGTACCTTCAATTTCAATTTTTTGTAATAATCCTTTTACTGCTTCAATTGAACCTTGAACATCACATTTTAAAATTAAGTTAAGTTGTTTTACGCTATCATCTTTTTTGTTTTTAAGCATTTCACTAAGTGAAACATTTTTACCAATTCCTTTTTCAAGTTGGAACTTATTAAATGCTCTAGTTTCTGCAACTTCTCTAGCTTTCTTTTCATTATTGTAGATCATAAATTTTTCACCAGCAAATGGTACTTCTTCAATACCTGTTACTTCAACTGGTTTAGCTGGACCAGCCGCTTGTACTGGTTTACCTTTTTCGTCAGTCATTGTACGAATTTTACCATAAGTATTACCAACAACTAAAATATCACCTACTTTAATTGTTCCATTACTTACAAGTAAACTTGCAAGAGGTCCTCTATTTTTATCAAGTCTTGCTTCTATAACAGTACCCATACCAAGTCTGTTTGGATTTGCTTTATATTCTTTAATATCTGCAACTAATAAAATCATTTCAAGAAGTTCTGGAATACCGTCACCTTTTAATGCTGAAATTGGTACAACGATTGTATCTCCTCCCCATTCTTCAGGTAGAAGTCCAAATTCAGTAAGTTCTTGTTTAATACGATCAGGATTAGCAGTTGGTTTATCCATTTTGTTAATTGCGACAATAATTGGAACATCAGCAGCTTTAGCATGTTGAATTGCTTCTTTTGTTTGTGGCATAATTCCATCGTCAGCTGCAACAATTAATACAACAATATCAGTCACTTGAGCACCACGAGCACGCATTTCTGTAAATGCAGCATGTCCTGGAGTATCAATAAATGTAATAAGTCTACCATTCTTTTCAACTTGATAAGCACCAATATGTTGAGTAATACCACCAGCTTCACCTGCTGTTACATGAGTTGATCTGATTGTATCAATAAGAGTTGTTTTACCATGGTCAACGTGACCCATTACTGTTACAATTGGTGGGCGAGAAACTAAATCTTTTTCATCGTCTACAAATTCCATTTCATCAAATCTAGTCATATCAGTAATTTGTTTGTCTTTTAATTCATATCCATATTCAAGTGCTAAAAGTTCAGCTGTTTCTCTATCCATTGAAGAGTTAGCTGATACCATCATACCCATTGATACAAATAATTTTTTTACTAAATCTGTTACTGATACATTCATAGCTTCACTGATTTCTAAACAGCTCATACCATTTTCATAATATAAAACTTTTTCTTCATTTTCTTGTTTCTTTGGAAGATTGCTTTTTCTATTTTCAGTTTGCTTAATGTTTTTGTTATTTTTTACATTTTTCTTACGACGACTTGAATCAGATTCTTTGTTACCATAAGTGTTTTTCTTAGGTCTATTTTCTCTTGTAATATTATATTCATCGTCATCCAAGAAATGAGAATACTTATTTAAAGTTTCTTCATCAACACGAGGCGCAAGAATTTCATCTTTTTGTAAAATTATTGTTTGTGGTTTTGGTTGTTTTGTTTCTTTAACTTCTTGTTTTGGAGCTTCTGGTTTTTTTGTTGGAGCTTGTTTTGGAGCTTCATTTCTGCCATTATTGTTTGAAACCTTTTTGTTATTTGTTTCTTTATTAACTCCTTTTGGATCAACTTTCTTTGTTGAAGAAGTTTGAGGTCTTGTTGTTGGATTTTGTTTTGGAGCTTGTTTTGTTTCTTTAACATTAGGTATTTCCACCTTATTTACTGGTTTTTTTGTTGGAACAACAGCTTTAAATGGATAAGGAACTCCATATCTTTTAGCTAGTTTCTTTTCCATAGAAGAATCAATATTTGTTTCTTCTTGTTTATCTAAATTAACACCAACATTTGATAACATTGCTAGTAATTCAGATACTTCTACTTTAAAAATTACGGCTAAGTCTTTGACTTTCATCGGGCCACCTTCTTTCAATTATTAGCTTTCTTTTATTTCTAAGATTGCTTTTGCAAGTCCTAAATCATCAATTCCGCATACAACGGGGTTTTTGATTCCAGTTGCTTGGCTTATTGATGATATATTATATATATCTAATACTGGTACTTTGTAGAAAAAAGCTTTTTTTATTACTTTGTCTTTAGTACTCAAAGATGCATCACTTGCTAGAACAATTAGATGTAATTTATTATTTTGTAGGGCTGTGATTGTAGAATCAGTACCTGCAATTAAGTGTCTACTTCTTCTTGCAAGCCCTAAATAATTTAATCTTTTATCCATGTTTCACCTATAGTTTTTCTATAAGTTCATCATATATAGTTTCTGGAACTTCAATTTCCAATGCACGATTTAATGTTTTTTTCTTTCTTGCCATTTCGATTACTTTTTTGTCTTTGGAAACATAAGCTCCATGTCCTTTGACTTTACCAATCAAATCAATGACAACATCACCATCTGGCGTTCTAACAACGCGAAACATTTCACTTTTTGGGTGTTGTTCACCTGTTATTACACACTTTCTTAGAGGGATCTTTTTCTCTTTCATTAGATCACCTTATTAAAGAACATTAATCTTAAATTTTAATTTTTCACGATATGCAGTTGATTCATCTTTAATGTCAATTTTCCATCCAGTAACTTGTGATGCAAGACGAGCATTTTGACCAGCCTTACCAATCGCAAGTGAATATTGCATATCAGGAACAATTACTAATGCTTGACGAGTTTCAGGTGTTACTAGTACACTCATTGCTCTTGCTGGTGTTAAGGCTTGAGCAATTAATTGTACTGGATCGTTTTGCCATACAAAGATGTCAATTCTTTCTCCGTTTAATGCATTATTAACTTGTCTAATTCTTGAACCTTGTAAACCAACACAAGCACCTTTAGGTTCTAAGTTAACATCATCAGTACGAATACCAATTTTTGTTCTAGAACCAGCGTCTCTTGCGATGTTAACTATTTCAATAGTTCCATCAGATACTTCTGGAATATATGTTTCGAATAATCTTTTTACGATACCAACATGTTTTCTTGAGACAAAAACTTTTGGACCTTTTCCAGTTTCTTCAACTTTTACAATGTATACTTTAACTTCATCACCTAGTGATAATGTTTCATTTGGTAGTGCTTCTTGTTTAGGCATATATGCGTCATAATCTAAACCAATACCTAAAATATAAGCATCTTCTAATACTTTATGAACTTTCGCAGTAATCATTTCATTTTCGCGATCTTTAAAGAATTCATATGCACGTTTTCTACCAAGTTCTTTTAAGCCTTGAGTGAATAATTGTTTAAATTGAGTTGCGCCTTTACGACCAATATTCTTTTCAATACTAATTTCATGTCTAATTGTTGAACCAACTCTTACACGATCTTTAATTAATTTTGCATCTTCTAATAAGATTTGACCAGGTTGTCCTTCTGGATCGATTTCAGCAACTACATATTTATATTCAATTGCACGAATTTTTTTCTTATCTGGAAAAAACTCAATTTGAACATCACCACTAAATCCTTCAAGTGCACAAGCTTTTTTTAGAGCAACTGCTACTTTTTCCATAACATCTTCTACAACTAGATTTCTTTCTTGTGCAACTAATTCTATCATTTCATATAAAACTTTGCTTGTCATAATTCACCTCTAAAATTTTATTGCTAGTCTGATTTTCGCAACTAACTGTCTTTTTACATTAACTGTTATTTTTCTAGTTTTTACCATTGTTTCAATTACATATTCTTCTTCATTAAATGAAACAAGATCACCTTCAAATTCTTTTACTAAATATTTATCAATTTGAATCTTTTCATAAGTTTTAACATTTACATATTTACCTATCGCCTTTGTAAGATGTGCATCATTTTTAAGTTCACGTTCTGCACCTACCGATGACACTTCTAAACAATAACTAGTGTCAATTGGATCTACTACATCTAATAAATCACTTAATTCTTGATTAACGTTTGTCGCATCATCTAAAGTAATGCCTTCTTCGTTATCAATTAAAACTTCTAAAATATATTCATTATGAACTTTCTTAAAATTTACCTCTACTAGTTCGACATTGTTTTTTTCACATATTGGTAATGTCATATCCCAAATTTTCTTTTCTAATTCGGTCATTTTTAAAACCTCACTTTCCAAATTAAAGAGTGAGCAGAAGCTCACTCGAATTAGCATGATTAATCAGGTAATATAATAATACCATAAAATTAATAAATAGTCAAGTAAAGCATCATATTATTAAATAGTCTATCATAATATTAATTCATATTATGTTGAAATTTGCTAATTGCAAAATACTTGATTGAAATTTATTTTTCGGTTAAAATATAAGTGGTGATTATATGATAAAAGTTAAATTAAATGAAACAACAAAAACAATTAAAAAAGGAACACGTCTATTAGAATTATTAGATCCAAGTGTTCAAAAAAATTATTACACATGTAAAGTAAACGGAAGACTTAGAGAACTTACATACGTTCTTAATAAAAGTGCTGAAATTGAGTTTTTAGGCATTGATAATACTGAATCAATGAAGACTTATGAAGCAACATTACGTTATATGCTTGCGAAAGCTTTTCACGATTTATATCCAAATGTTATTGTCCGTTTCAGCTATAATGTATCTCGTTCGATCTTTGTTAAATCAGAAACACCAAATTTTATTATTGATATGACTGTTTCAAACAATATTAAAAACTATATTCAAAAATTAGTTTTAGAAGACTTACCAATTGAACGTGTTACTGTTGACTTGGATGAAGCTGAAAGAATATATAAAGAGTTCAATCTTCATGATAAATTAGACATATTAGCATATCGCCCTGAAACGTTAGTTCACCTATATAAATGTGGAAATTACTATAACTATATGCATGCATATATGGCTCCAAGTACAGGATATATTAATAAGTTTGAAATTAAACCATATTCTCCAGGTTTAATAATTCAATATCCTAGATCAGAATATAATGGTGAAATTCCACCATTTGAAGAATCGATTATCTATGGTAAAACTTTAAAAGCCGCATCTAAATGGGCCCATACTGTTAATGCTGAAACAGTTGACAAAATTAATGATCGTGTCAAGGAAAACACAAGAGATTTCGTGCAAATTTGCGAAACAAAACATAATAATATGTTAGCTGAACTTAGTGATATGATTGCGAAAGACATTGAAAATATTCGTTTGATTTTAATTGCTGGACCAAGTAGTAGTGGTAAAACAACATTTTCCAATCGTTTAAGAATTGCGTTAATGTCAAGAGGCATTACACCATATACTATTTCAATGGATGACTATTATATTGATCGAGATAAGATTCTACCAGGTCCTGATGGTAAATTAGATTTGGAAGATATTAATACTTTAGATATTGAATTATTTAACGAACATATGTATAAACTAATCAATGGTGAAGAAGTTGATGTGCCAAGATTTGATTTTACTATTGCTAGACGAGTAAAGGGACATAAAGTTAAAGTACCGCAAAATTCACCAATTATTATTGAGGGTATTCATGCTTTAAATGAACAAATGAGTTCTTCTATTCCTAAACATCAAAAATTTAAAATCTTTATTTCACCACAAATTCAGGTGAATATGGATAATCATACACCTATTTCTACAACAGATTTAAGACTATTACGTCGTATCGTTCGGGATAAAGAATTTAGAAATGCTAGCGCTGAAAAAACTATGGATATGTGGAAGTCTGTAAGAAATGGTGAATTTAAATGGATTTATCCTCATCAAGAACAATCTAATTATGTTTATAACTCTGCTCTTTCATATGAACTTTGTGTTCTTAAAAAATACGCCATGCCTTTATTAAAAGAAATATCTAATGAAAGTGAATTTTATATTACTGCTAATCGTTTAATTAAATATTTAAAATATTTCACAGAAATTGAAGAAGATTCAATACCATGTAATTCACTAATTCGTGAATTTATTGGTGGAAGTTGCTTTAATGTGTAATAAAAAAGGAAAGATTAAATCTTTCCTTTTTTTAATTAAACATATCATTTTTTGTTTTATATATATATTTATTTACTATTTTACTAAAGAAACTTACTAAATATCCTATAACTATTAAAGGAATGATTGTATTAATTCCAATAATATTTGTTTGTTTAAGAATTAATATGCCAATAACTAATGCTAAAGATAAACAAACTCCATCAATTATTTTTCTCGCAAAATGGAATTTAATCGGTTTATTAAATAGTCTTACGTACTTAGTGATAATAATAGGTATTGAATCATACGGTGTTAGGCCTAGGTTTGCGTTAGCATATATCGCAATACCAAGTGCTAATAATAATACTCCAATTAATCCATAAATTATATTAATAATTAATAAATGTGAATGATTCAAGTTAACTAATTTAAATATGAACATAAATATATCACAAAATATGCCTGTAAATAAATAGTTAATGATTGTACCAATTCCAATTTGATTTCTTAAAAAAATGATCATAAATATCAAAAAAATTAAGTTTAATAAAATATAAGCCAAAGAATAAGTAACATGAATGAGATTTTGTAATGAAATAACTAAAGCTGATAATGCATCAAAACCTAAACTAGATAGGTCAAACATCGCAACTCCAAATCCCATAATCATTGTACCTATAAATACGCCTATTATTTTGTAAAATAGTTTCATATGTGTATCCTCATTATTTGTTAGTATATTATATCATATCATTGTATTTTAGTCTAATCATATAATTTAAAAAGAGTTAAACAGAAATCTATTTAACTCTTATGCTCTTAGTCTTTTCTTAAGTTCTTCTTTCGCTGTTTTTGTAGGAAATAAAATTATCCCTATAATTACAAATAATCCGGTTAATGAAGATGCTAAGATTGGCCAATCAATAGACACTTTATTAAAAATTACTAATAATATTTGAGAAACAGCAGCAAGGGAAATTAATAAAATATATATGAAGAATTCAGCAAATTTTATTGGTTTAATCATTGAATATAATACTAATGTTCCAAGATAACATACAGTAAGTATTGGTAACATATATGTTAAAGACCAATCTAAATGCCAATATTTTATATCAATTAATTCTATTGACATCATCATTAATTGAAGTAATAGTATTACAAATAAAAACCTTTCAGCAAAATATCGATTAGAAATAATAATTCCACGAATGAAAACCCAAAGTAATATAATTCCAATTAGTACAACTACACTCCATAAATACGTGTGTCCGGCTCTATAGTCATAATAATTAGAAATCGCACAAATAACAACAGAAACAATACTTAAGAATATAAAGATTTTTTCAACCATTCTTTTCTTAGTTTTGGTTTCTTTGTATTTAGGATATGCTTGAAATTTTGATTCACTTATTTCTTCTAGTATTTCGCGACAAAATGGACATGATTTTCGATCAGTATCATAATTTATATTGCATGATGGACATCTTTTCATCTTACACCTCTAGATCATTTGTTTCAACGTGGAGTTTAACACCATCACTTTGAAGCATTTCAATGACTTTCTTCTGTAATTTTCTTTCAATGATTGCACCTGCAAATGTTAAAACAGCTTGATTATTATAAGTTACTAGGCTCGCATTAATTGGTGAACGACTTGATGCGCCATTTGCAAAATCAAATCTTTCTACGTATTTAATCATTTCGCTTGGAACTTCCATTAAACCCAAATTAGAAAAAGATATTGTATTTGATCCAGTTCCAATAAAACTATAAACAGCACGAATAATTAATACTTTAATTGCAAGAGGCATGAAACGAACAAAGAAATTCTTTTCCAGTTTCATATTAGTTTTAAGTCTTGCAAGCATTTGTTCTTGATTAATTTCTTTCTTAAAAGTATCTTTGATATGCATTAATACTTCATCAAATGTAACATCATCTTTGAACTGTGATGTTGTTCGAATAAATAATACAAAATTTCTTAATGTTTTTGATTTAAAATACTTACGTACATTGACTGGAACAAACAATCTAATTGGTCTTTTTTTATTCTTTTTATTTTTTTCTTTAATTTGATATTCTTGATGAATAGCAAATACTAATAATGCACCTAAGTATTCTGTAATAGTCACATTATATTTTTTTGAAGCAGTTTTTAAACTATCTAATTCCATAATTGCTTGAATGGCTGATGTCCAATTGTCTTTATGCACTTTACCAGTCATTTGGAAAGCTTTTGATTCTTGACTTTTTTGCTTTACATCTTTTTGATAATTATATGCAAAACTATCTTGTGATTCATCTAATAATTGTTCAAAGGCATTAGTTAGAACCTTACCTTCATCAGGAATATTATAACCTTTCAACAATAAGTAATTATAGACCAAAGATTTTAAAAATTCCATTCCTCCATTACCATCAGTTAGACCATGGAAAACATCAATAGAAATTCTTCTGCCACAATACATTACATTAAATAAATAATAATTTTGTTTTCTAAAGTTTTGAGACTCACAGAAATATGGGTCTTCTTTTCTGACCACTGGTTCAAATGGATTTTCATTTAAATAATACCAAAATAACCCTTTGCGAAGTAATACCTTAAAAGTAGGATATCTTTCTAATGTTTTAGAAATAGCATCTTTTAAAATATTAGGATCCACGTCTTCATACAATAGAGCTGATAATCTAAAAGAATTGGTATCTTTCTTCTTAATTAAGGCTGGAAAGATTTGTGCAGCGTTATCTAGTGGATACCATTTACCCATATCGGTTTCTCCTTTCTTTAGTTGATTAAACTATATAAAACGATACTAAACGCAATCGCAACATTAAGTGATTCAATATCATTTTGTAAAGGTATAATGATTGACTCATCGCTATTTGTTTTTGATATTTCACTTATACCTCTTGCTTCATTACCAAGAACAACCGCAAAACGATTTATTTTTGGCATTTCACTTAATTTGTATTTTGCTTGTAAACTAGTTGTTATAATAGGAATATGTTCTTCCTTTAATTTTTGATATGCTTCTTCTAAGTCGAGTCTTAAAATGTTGGCTTTAAAAATAGCGCCTTGAGTTGCTCGTAAAGTTTTTTCATTATATTCATCGACTGTATTAGGACTAACTATAATATCTTTAACACCAAGTGCAAGAGCTGTTCTAATGATTGTTCCAAAATTTCCTGGATCATTGATGTCATCTAAAACAACATATTTATCTTGACTGTTAAATTCATTATTTTTCATTTTAACAACACCTATGATATTTTGTGGTGTTGTTGTCGTTGATAATTTGTTAATGACTATTTCATTAACTAAAATTTGTTTTGCATTATTAAATTTTTCTAATACCGCTTCGTCAGTAGACAAAACAACTTCTAATAAATTATTTTTATACGCTTCTTCAGTTAGATGTAAGCCCTCAACAAGAAATTTTTGTTCACTATATCTTTCGCTTCTTTTGCGAAGACTTAAGTAATATTTTATTTTAGGATTTGTAGTTGACTTAATTATTTCCATATTATGCAAACACCTGATTACTTAAAAAAACAATACCCCAAATTACACTAATTACTACAAGTAAAGCAAAAATAATATTCCAAATAAAATATACTTTTTTATTTTCTTTTGAGCGAACAAAGATTAATCCAACAATAGTATTAATAATTGTTAGAATAAATGGATATGCAACAAAACCAATTACAGCAAGTGTTTTAACTTGTAACTCAGTAAAACTTTTTGTTGATTCACCAATTCTTTCTAGAATTGCAAGTGAACTTTCAAATCCAATTAAATATTCGATTAATGGAAAAGCTAATATAAACATTATTACAAAATAAAAGAATAAACCTAATGAAACTTTATTAAAGAAAGATTCAACTTTTTCTTTCATTTCATTTTTTTCTTCATTTAAAATTAGTTTTAATTCTTCATATTCTTTTTGTAATGCACGATATTCTTCCTCAAATTCTTTAGTTAAAGATTTAGGATCATTTTCAATAATTAGATTATTATACTCTGATAATTTTTCTTCAACCTCTAACATACGATTTTTTGTTAATTCTAAATTTTCCATAAAATCTCTCCTTATATGCTAAATCATAATACCATAAATCTATTTATTTGTAAAGAAAAAAAGTACTTAAGCAAGTACTTTTTTAATTAATATTAACTATTTTGAAGTTAAGTTTGATTTAGCCATAGAAACTAAACGTTTTGTCATTTCGCCACCAACTGTACCGTTTTCACGAGCAGTTGCGTCTGGACCTAAGTTAACGCCTAATTCGTTAGCAATTTCATACTTCATACCAGATGCTTGGTTTTGTTGGTAGTTAGCATTTGATCTGCTTTTTGAAGTTGTACTATTCATGATTCGCACCTCCTGTCAAATTTATTATTTGTCAAGATTGGAATTTTATGAATATATATTTATGTAAATTTTACCAATTAAAATAAATCATCAGTTTCGCTCTTTATTACTTGATAACCAACATTAGCTTTTATAACAATGTGTTCAATATTTTGGATTGCTTCTTCAATTAAAGACTCAAAATCAAATTTGTTTTCCAATTCTATTGCTGTATCAAGTCTAGGTTTAATTTGAGGATGTTTTGGTACAAAAACTGTGCAGCAATCTTCATATGGTCTAATAGAAATATCATATGTTCCAAAAGCTCTTGCTTTTTCAATAATATCGCTCTTATCAAGTGTTGCAAGTGGTCTAATAACTGGAACATTTGTTACTTGATTAATTACATTAACGCTTTCTAAAGTTTGGCTTGCAACTTGACCTAAATTTTCACCATTAATTATTACTAATGATTTTTGTCTTTTTGCGACTTTTTCGGCGATTCTATACATCATTCTACGCATTATTGTAATACCATAATCATCACGAACATTTTTATAAATAGCTTCTTGAATTTTTGTGAAAGGAACAACGTGTAATAAAATCTTTTGATCATATTTATAATGTGCTGCTACTTCTAATAAGTCCACAACTTTTTGTAAAGCCATATCACTTGTATATGGGGGAGAAGCATAGTGAATAGCTTCAACATCCATTCCTTTTTTAATTGCTTCTATACCTGAAACAATACTATCAATTCCACCGCTTATCATTAACATTGCGCGGCCAAGTGAACCACTTGGTAAACCACCCATTCCATAATAAATTTCAGTAAAAATAAATGTACCTTCATCTCTTACATCGATATTAACAATAATATCTGGATTATGAACATTGGCCTTTAAGTTTGGAATTGTTCTAAATAATTCACGCGATACTTCTTTAGAAATTTCTAGCGAAGACATTGTAAAAGATTTATTCGCACGATTTGTTTCTACTTTAATTGTTTTGTTTTCTAAATCTGTTTGTTGTAAAACTTTTACTGCAAGTTTTTGAATGTCTTCTATTACTGAATCACATCTTGCTACTAGACTAAATGAATATAATCCTGGGATCATTTGTAAAACCGGAATAATATTTTCAGGATTTTCTCCATTTAAAATAATATAAAATCGCATCCCACGACTTTCATAAGAAAGTCTTTCATATTTTTTTAAAGCATTTTTAATATGTGTTGTAATTGTTTTGATAAACTGATTACGGTTTGATTTTTTTAAACTTAGTTCACCGTATCTAATTAAAATATGATCGTACATGTTAACTCCTACTACTAATGAAATTCTTTAGTTCTTGTACTAAAGTATCTACATCAGTTTTTTTAATATATTTTGATAAACTTATTCGAATTGATGTTGTAGCTCTTTGTTCATCCTTCGTTACTTCCAAAACCGTTTTTTCTGGTTTTTTTATTTTGGAATTGCATGCAGAACCAACCGCTACATATATTTCTTTTTGTTCTAAATAATGCATAATAGTTTCCGCATTATATTTAGGTATACTAATATTTACTATATATGGTGAAACATTTTCTTGTGGGCTATTGATATATATACCATCAAGAATTGATAATTGATTTCTTAAATAATGATTTAATTCTAATACTTTAACATAACTGTCTTTTGAAGATTCATATGCTAAACGAATAGCTTTTGCAGCTGAGACTGCGCTTGCTAAATCGATTGTGCCTGGATTAATACCATTTTGTTGACTTGAACCAATTAAGTGTTTACTTAAATTTATATTTTCTTTATAACCAAGTATTCCACAGCCTTTTAGTCCTTCAATCTTATGCATACTAACAGTAAATAAATCGATATCACTAAATTTAAATTTTGGTTCGATCTTTGTAAAACCTTGAACCAAATCAACATGAAGTTTACATCTTGGATACTCTTTAATCACTTTAATTACTTCTTCAATTGGTTCGATCGTTCCAATAATATTATTAACCCACATAATTGATACTAATAATGTATCTTGATTAATTTCTTTTTTCAATGAATCTATATTTATTATTCCATTCTTATCAACATCTAAATATACAACATTAAATCCTTTTTCTTCCAAGTTTTTAAAAGGATTATATACTGATGGATGTTCAATTTTAGTTGTAATAACTTTCATTTGTTTATTATGATAATTATTAGTAAGTCCAAATATTGCAAGATTATTTGCAATTGTTGCAGATTGTGTAAATATCAAATTATGATTTGGTGTATTAATCATTTTTTTAATGTGATTGATGGAGTCTTGAAACAAATTATTTGCTTTTAAGCCAAGCGTATATGGGCTACTTGGATTATACCAAAATTCACTTAATACTTTTTGATAAGTTCTAATCACTTCTTCGCTTGGTTTCGTTGTTGCTGTTGTATCTAAGTAAATCATTGTTGTCACCTCTAGTATATTATTATATCTAAAAAGCAAACTTTTTGCAAAGAAAATTAAAAAAATGTATAATGTAAGTATAATTTTGAAAAAGGAGAATAATATGAAACATATTGAATTTAAACCATCACAAATGGTATGTACTAAACAAATTAGTTTTGACCTAGATGAAAATAATAATATTCATAATCTTACATTCTTAGGCGGTTGTAATGGTAATTTAAAAGCAATCGCAAAACTTTGTGAAGGTCAAAATGCGGAAAACATTAAAAACATCTTAGCAGGTAATACATGTGGTATGCGTCCTACAAGTTGTGCAGACCAATTATCACTTGCATTACTAGAAGCCCTTAATGCCTAATATAAATCAAGTTTTTGATAAAATTGATAAAGATTCAATTAAAGAAAGTATTGGTACTAAAAATGAAAAAACTGTTCATCAGTTTTTAAAATATTATATATGTGAAGATCCTACTTTTCATGAAATTAAAATTAATAACCACATTGTCGATATTTTAAAAGATAATCATGTTTTTGAAATTCAAACTCAAGGTTTTGATAAAATGCGGAAAAAATTGGAACATCTTCTTCCAATATATCATGTAACCATTGTTTATCCGATAATGATTGACAAAACCATTTTTAAAATTAATGAAGAAGGCATCCTTTTAAGCCAAAGAAAATCACCAAAGAAGCCAAGTATACTTTCCATTGGATTTGAACTTTATAAGATCAAAGATTTTTTATTACATCAAAATTTATCTTTTAAAATAGTCTTAATAAAAGGCGATGAATATCAAACTACTAGGTTAGACAAATATAAAAGACTTAAATCCACAAGAATTGATCAATACCCTAAAGAAATCTTAAATATTGTTGATATATATGATCATCATGATTTTATCAATCTTATTCCTGATGATTTGGGAAATTTCAAAATCAATGATTTTAAGAAAGTATCTAAACTAACTGGTCGTAAACTTTCGAGTTGTATTCTTGCGTTTCGACATCTTGGTGTTATTGAATTAATAGCAAAAGATGGTAAAGCTAATGTATATAAAAAAAGTGATTGTTAATTACAATCACTTTTTTATTATTACTTATCTTTAGAATCTTCGATTGCGTCTCCAGTGGCATTCCAAACAATTTTGCCACTTCTTCCGAATTTTGTCTCAGTTTGCAACTCTTCTAATTCTTCTTCTAAATCTTCGATTTTATCTTCAATATAATCTAATTCTTCATCTTCTAATTCATCTTCATATTTATCTAAATAATGTTTATATTGTTTAAGTTCTAACTTAATGTAATCAATTTCATTATCATATTCTAATTTCATCAATTTATACGCTAAATATGCAGATTTTAAATCTTTATATTCAGTAATTCTAATAAAATCTTCATTAGAAGAATATGCTCTTAAATATCTTTCGATATTTGGTTCTAATTCATCTTCATCATCAACAACGGTTACAGTATATTTGTTATCTTTTAAAGCGTCTTCTGCATCATCAAAATCTAGTTCTGGTTTAGCACCACAAGCTGTTAATGCAAGTACACATGTGAATAATGCAAATACAAATAAAAATTTCTTTAAAGTTTTCATATATCATTATCTCCTTATCTAAATGATACCTAAATTATATATCAAATAAAAATTGATGTCAATTTTTTTGTCATTTCAATTTTATATTTATTAAAATAAAAAGTGATTTAAATTAATAAATCACTTTATTTACCTAATCTTTTTTTAATTAAATATACAACTACCGAAATTAAATAAAATACTAAATTTACAACCACAATTGATGCGGCGGAAGAAAACTCTGAGAATAAGAAAAACGCTGTTGTAAATGCTAGTGCTGCAACTATAACTGAAGATATTACAACACGTTTAAAATTTCTAAATAATCTTTTTGATGTAAGTGCTGGAAAAATAATTAAACTAGAGATTAATAATGTTCCCATTACTTTAATTCCAATTACAACTACTATTGCAGTTCCAAGGGCAAAAATAATACTATATAATCTTGTATTCATTCCGGTTGCTTTTGCGAAAGATTCATCAAATGTAACAGCAAAAATTCGGTTATACATAAATATATACATTACAATAATACAAATTGTAATTGGTAAAATATAGTATAAATCTTTAGTAGATGCTGTTGTGATACTTCCAAACATATAACTATTAATATCGGTTGAAAAACCATTTGTCAAGTTTCCAACAATGTATCCAATAGCTAAAGCACTAGAAGAAATTAATGCTATTGCGGCATCACCATTAACTTTTTTACTTTCACCAAGTCTTAGTAGTATGTAAGCTGCAAGCATTACTACTGGAATCGAAATTAATAATGGAGTTTGACCAAGTGCTAACGCAATCGCAACAGATCCAAATCCAACATGTGATAATCCATCGCCTATCATAGAATACTTTTTAACAACTAAAATAATTCCAAGTAAAGCTGCACTAATTGAAAGTAATAATCCAACTAGCAACGGTACTTGCATATATTTTAAAATATCTATAAAATTACTGTTGGTAATGATCATGATGATCTTCACCTCCAATATAAGTTCTAGCATATTTACTTTCTAAGAACTCTTTTGGTGTACCTACAAAACTATCACCAATTTCCAAATATACAACCTTACTAATATACTTTAAAGCTATTTCAATATTGTGAGTAATCATTACAATTGTTACACCATATTCTTTATTAATGTGTGAAATAATTTCAAATAATTGATTAGACGCATTAAAATCTAATCCTTTTAAAGGTTCATCTAGGAACAGTATTTTTTCAGTTGAACATAAAGCTCTTGCAATTAAAACTCTTTGTTGTTGACCACCAGAAAGTTTTTTAAATGGTCGATTTTTTAATTCTAAAATTCCTAACTCTTTCATATAGCTTAAAGCTAGTTCTTTTTCTTTTTTTCCGTAAAACATACGGTAACCTAGTTTACTAAGACAACCTGATAATACTATTTCATAAACTGTAGCTGGAAACTCTTCATTAATTGATAAATTTTGTTGAAGATATCCCATTGTATTTTTAATCGTATGATCATATACAATCTTACCAGAAATCGCAGGAGTAAGTCTTAATAAAGTTTTTACCAATGTCGATTTACCAGTACCATTATTTCCAACAACGCAAATAAATTCACCATTGTTGATTTCCAAATTAACACTATTTAATACTTTACTATTTGAATAACCTATCTTTAAATTCTCACATTTAATTAATGCCATACAAGAGCCCTCTTTAATGAACTGATATTTTTTTCAAATAAACTTAGTAAAGTAATGCCTTGTTCAAAGTCTTCTTTTGATAAATTATGTCCGGAATGTAATTCAACAATTTGACATGTTGTACCATTTACGATACTCTCCGCAACATCTCTTGATGTAAGTTCTTTCACAAAAATCACAGGAACATTATTGTTTTTGATATTATTATTCATCTCAATAATATCATCAATTGAAGGATCGACTTCCATTGAACATGTTACATATACTGATTTATAATTTAAGCCAAATTCTTTAAACAAATAATAAAAAGCAAATGGTGTTCCAAAGTAGAATGTCTTATTGACTGCTTGAACTTTTATTTGATTCATTTCTAAAATTAGTGAATCAATTTTATTTAAATAGGTTTGTTCATTCATTTTAATAGCATCAATATTATCTGGTAAAATGGTTTGAAGTTTTTCACTAATCGAGATTACCATATATTTTAAATGTGTTAAACTTGTCCAAATATGTGGATCTATATCATGACTATGATGTTCATGGTGTTCGTGTTTTTCTTCGATTTGTGCAAGTTCTATTCCACTTATTTTAGATAAATCTAGTGTGTTTGATGCACCAATTGTACTTGCCCAATTTTCCATAAAATCACCAGTATAAATAAATAATGAGCTTTTCTTAATCAAAATAATATCATCAACAGAAGGATCATAATTATGCGTGTCAACGCCCGGAAGTACTGCCATATGTAGATCTACATAATCTCCTGCTAAACTTCTTACAATATCGTATTGTGGAAAAATAGTACAAACAACAATTGGTAATTCATTATCATTATTTCGACAACTAGTTAATGTAATTGAAAATATCAATAATAAAAGTGTAAGAATTTTACGCATAATTTATTCCTCCTTTTCTTAAACTTATTATACCATATTTTTGATTTTTAATCTACTAAATTACATTAATTTTTAAATGTAAAAAAAGACTGAATAAATATTATTCAGTCTTATTGTCTTTTAAAGATTCAACTTTCTTTTTTAACTCATCAAGTTGTTCTTTCAACTTGTAATCATGAGTTAATTCATACGCAACATTCATAAAATAATAGTTGATTGGTATAGATTCTTTTGTTTTAGGATCAGCTAAAAGTTTCTTTAAAGTGCTTAATACTTTAGGACTTGGTCCAAATTGAATCTTTTGATTTTTTAAGATTTCTTGTATTTTTTGAATATCTCTAAAATCAATATTTTCTCCAGGCATTTGTTTGACATTATTAAACAAATAATCAATTTCTTTCGTAATAATAAAATTACGGGATAAAATGCAACAAGCATATGCGACATCTTTATTGTTTAATTCATAATAATATTTCGCAAGTAAATAATATGCATTCGCTACTTGAAACTTATTATTTGCATCTAATAGTGCTCTATCAATATTATCTAAAAATTTATTAACATAACCCAATTTTAAGTATGCCTCAGATTGTAACAAAACAGAATCAACATTAATTGGATTAAGTTCTAAAGATTTATCTAATATATCAATTGTTTCTTCGTAATCTTCTAAATTAAATAAATTATAAGCTAAATGAAAATAATAATTAGAAATAGGTTCTTCATACTTAATGACGTTTTTATGTTCTTGGTTATAATTTAACATATAATACATATGCTCAAATAAATTATTAAATGAATAAACAATCTCATCGTCTTTAAGTGGTCTTTCCATTGGAAATGTATCAATTAATTTTACTACTATTTCTTGAGCTTTAATATACTCTTTATTTTTTTCGTAGTTAATCATTTGTTGATACATATCTTTTCTTCTTTTAATATTTTCCTTTGCAGCTTCGACTAATTTTTGTTTTCCTGCCTCACCATAACGTTTTTCTAAAAGATAGATTACATCTTTCATAATATCAAATCTTGAAGCTTTACGATATTGTTCAGCAAAATGTAATACTAATTTAAAATCTTCATCAATATTACCACTAAATCTGTTTAAAATATCATCAAGTATTTGGTCTTTATTCATTTTAATCCCTCATTTGTTGATATTGTTGTTTTGATAAATCTAATAGATCATTCGATGCAGCAACTTGTTGAATTAATTTTTTTACAATAATTTCTAGTTCAGAATCTTTTTGATAATCACCTTCGCATATAAAGTTGACACGTTCATCTACTAATAGTTGTTCTACTTTTTTCTTTTCTTTCTTGTTGTATATAGCAATCGAATGTCCGCCATATTGTTTTACAAGTTTCATACATGGAACATCTGTTAATCCATCACCAAAATAAATCATGTTGTAATATGGGATTCTACGTTCTTCGTCTTTAATTTTTGTGTTAAGTCTAACATCATCAGTAACATCCAATACACCTTTAGAAATTCTGAATAAAAATTGTGTTTTAGTTGTGAAATTGACAGTTTGTTGTGGCCAGTCCGCATTTCCTCTTTCATTATAATGGAATTCACATGCATAAATTTTTTTAAATTCTTTTGCGATTGGTGTTCCTTCAATAATTTCTTTTAAGCCACTTGATAAAATGTAATGTTCAATTTCTACGCCTAATGATTTCCCATAATCATTAATTCTTTTAAACCATGATTTTACACCTTTGTATAAAACAACATCTTGTCCTAATGTTTGGAAAGCTTCTTTTGTGATTGGTAAGTCTTTCTTTTTAGCAAGTTTTAACATAAGATACATATATGCTAAAATTCTATCCATATCATTCTTAACAGATATTTTATTAGCTTCACTCCAAAATTCATCAGCTTTCATACCGATGTTTGGAATAAAACTGTATTCTTGCATATCTTTAGCACATAGTGTTTTATCAAAGTCATACATTAACGCTATAATATGTTTTCTCTTTTCCATAGTTTTCACCTCAACTAAATTATAAACTATTTGTTTTAAATAATCAAGTAATAATAATATTGTTCACTAATTTTTCAGTTTTTAGAAAAGTCATCTTTTAAAACTTAAAAATAATATCAAAATTTGACGAATACGAAACTTTTAAGAATTTTCTTAATATCTTTACAAATAATATGAAAAGTGCCAAAATGGGGAAATTTAGGGTGTTTTTAAAGGTAGGTTTTTATTACTTCAGCAGAATTAATAGTTTTAATACAATTATTATGTTTTATTATTAATTCTCCATTGTAATTAATGTCTTCTACTATACATTCAATTAATTCATTAGATGTTTGTAATTTAATCTTTCTACCAATTAAAAAAGATCTTGCGATGTATTGTTTCATATATTCTTCTGAGTTATAATCCTTTAGGTATATGGATAAATCAAATAAAATATCTTTAATTAACTGTTCTTTAGATATTTTAATTCTTGTTTCTTTTTCTATGTTAGATGCAGTCTTACTAAGATCCGCATCAAATTCTTGTTGATATAAATTAACACCTATTCCAATAATTAAGTACTCAAAATTATTTGTATTAAAATTGATTTTCGATTCCACTAATATTCCTGCTATTTTAAAATTATTAATATAAATATCATTAACCCATTTGATATCAACTAATCTTTTAATTTGTTTTTCTATAGAATGGGATACAATAGCAGCAACAACGCAAGTTAAATTATTGAGTTGTTTAATAGAAACTTGTGGTTTAATTCTTATACTCATATATAACCCTGCATCTTTATTGGATACAAATGTTCTTGTGAGACGACCCGTTCCATTAGTTTGTTGATTAGCAATTAAAACATAATTATCATAAAGATTATATTTATCTTTTTTTAATTCTTTATTTGTTGAATCTATCACATCAATATATTCAATGTTTTCAAAGTATTCGTTCATTCTATCACCACATTAATTATATCACAAAAAAAGAAAAAGGTAAGAAAATCTTACCTTTTTTAATTATCCTAACATACCAAGTAGTAAGCCGGCCGCAACCGCACTACCGATAACACCTGCAACGTTTGGACCCATTGCGTGCATTAATAAGTAATTAGATTTATCTTCTTCAAGACCAATTTTGTGAACTACACGAGCAGCCATTGGAACAGCTGATACACCGGCTGCACCTATCATTGGGTTAACTTTACCTTTAGTAAGTTTACACATAAGTTTTCCAACTAAAACTCCTGTTGCTGTTGCCATACCAAACGCAACCATACCTAAAACTAAGATTTTAACAAAGTCTAATACTTGATTTAAATCATTAAATGTTGCTTTAGCACCTACGGCAAGCCCTAATAAAACTGTCACCATATACATTATTGTTTTAGATGCAGCATCCACTAAATTTGGTACAACACCAGATTCTTTAATTAAGTTACCAAGCATAAGCATACCAATTAATGGTGCACATGATGGAATTAACATAATTACAACAATCATAACAGTAATTGGGAATAAGATTTTTTCACGTTTAGATACTTTACGTGGTTCAACCATTTTAATCTTACGTTCTTCTTTTGTTGTTAAAGCTTTAATAATTGGTGGTTGAATAATTGGAACAAGTGCCATATATGAGTACGCAACAATTGCAATTGATGCTTTTAATTGTTCACCACCGACAGTTCCGTTCAATAATTTATTTGAAAGGAAAATAGCAGTTGGACCATCAGCTCCACCAATGATACCGATTGATGCAGCTTGAAGTGCATCAAATCCTAAAACTAAAGCGCCAACAAATGTAATGAAAATTCCAAATTGAGCAGCAGCACCAAGTAATAAACTACTAGGTCTAGAAATTAATGGACCAAAATCTGTAGTTGCACCAATTCCAAGGAAAATTAGTGGTGGGAAAATTTCCCATGCAATTCCTCTTTGGAAAGACCATAAAAGTCCTGGTGCAGCATCACCAACAGGGGCCGCAACAAGGGATGGTGCTAGATTCGCAAGTAACATACCAACACCAATTGGAATTAATAAGTATGGTTCAAAACCTTTTGCAATAGCTAAGAATATTAATAAACAAGCTACCGCAATCATCGCAATTCTAAAGATTAAATTAATTGTATCAATTTTACCATCTGTGAAAAAACCCATTTGTTCGAAGAAGTTTTTAAATAATTGTCCGAACATTGAATTTGAATAAATCATTTATATTATCCTATTACAGCAATTACTTGTCCATTAGAAACACTAGTTCCTTTAGTTACAGCAATTGATTTAACAACACCAGCAACGTCAGCTACAACTTCGTTTTCTAATTTCATTGCTTCTAAAATACATACAACATCACCAACGTTAACAGTTTGTCCAACACTTACTTTAACGTCTAAGATTGTTCCAGCCATTGGAGCTTTAAGTTCAGCACCAGCACCACCTAAAGCAGGTGCAGCTTGAACAGGTGCAGCTTGAGCAGGAGCTGCAATAGTTTGATTGTTTTCAGAAACACTTTCAAGTTCTACTTCGAAAAGTTTACCATTAACTTTTACTTTATATACTTTCATGATTACTCTCCTATCCTATTTGTTTAATTGAAACAACACGAACGTCTTCTTTTGTTTCTTCATGATAATCAATAGTTGCAACTAAAGCCGCAGCCATCATATCTTCGTCTTTAATATCTTCAAGTTTTAATGCAGGACGAGCTGCTTGAACTTGAGGTGCAGTTGGTTTAGCAACTGGTTTTGCTTCTTCTTTTGGAGCAACAAATTTAAATAATGAAATGATTCCAGCAATTAATGCTAACATTCCAAATACGATTGCCATACATACAACAGCAACGATACCAGCTTCAGCAAATGTCATATATTTTGCATAAAGCACTGTATTTTCTGCAGATGCAGTTACTTTTGTGCCTGATTTAAAATCTTCAGTTGTATACCATCCACTGAAATTAGCACCTTTTTTAATCATTGAAGGTAACGTG
Organism: Bacilli bacterium; assembly: GCA_045652765.1. Classification (GTDB taxonomy): domain Bacteria; phylum Bacillota_I; class Bacilli_A; order ML615J-28; family CAG-313; genus UBA1231. Next base: position 23,098 of record JAZOLG010000020.1, on the reverse strand, counting down.
CTTTTTAAACCAGTAACAACATAATATTTTCCTTCTGGAAGTTCAGGTACTAATTCAAGATAAAGAACATCTGAATCAATATGATATAAACCAATCATTACATCAAGTTCTGCACCTTCAGCTTTTTTAGCATTTAGTTCATCTAATTCTTTTTGCACATCAGCTAACACTTCAAGATCAGCTTCAGTTCCTGGATTAGAAATAATTTTAAATTGATCTTCTTTTGAACAGCCTGTTAAAAGAGTAGCACATAATATAACAAATATTAATGTAAATAATTTAAATAATCTTTTCATATTTACCTCCTACCCAATTTGAACGTTAAATTCTACAACTTCATTTTGGCTTTTTTGTTTTTTGCCTTCTAAGAATTTAACTGCTACATTTTCAAATAAAGCACAAGATAAAACATCTTCATCAGAATCACAAATGTGACCGTATTTAGCTTTCATTGCTTCAAACTCAGGAGCAATTTTGTCAGCTGGACGATATGTAATAACTTCAGCATCACCAATGATTTTTTGTTTAACTTCTTCATCTACTGGTGCTGGAGCTTGTCCATATTCACCTTTTAAATATGCTTTAATTTCTCCTGGACACATTTTGTAACGTTCTCCGCTCAATACGTTCATTACAGCTTGTGTACCAACCATTTGAGAAAGTGGTGTTACTAGTGGAGGATAGCCAAGATCTTTACGAACTCTTGGAATTTCATTTAAAACTTCTTCATATCTATCCATCGCTCCTTGACCTTTTAATTGACTCATTAGATTAGATAACATTCCGCCAGGAACTTGATATTTCAAAATATTTGGATTTGTTGTTAAAGCTTTTGGATTAAGTGTTCCACTAGATAAATATTTATCTTTGATAACAGTTAATTTATCACAAGCTTGTTTTAAAGCTTTTAAATCAAGTTGTGGATCATATTCTGTACCTTGTAAAACATATTCCAATGCTTCTGTGCAAGGTTGACTTGTTCCACCACTAAATGGTGATAAAGCTGTATCAACAATATCACAACCAGCTTGAATTGCTTTCATGATAGTCATTTCAGCCACACCGCCTGTGCAGTGAGTGTGAAGTTCAAGTGGTAGTTTTACTTCTTTTTTAAGTCTAGAAACAAGTTCATATGCTGCATCTGGTAATAATACACCTGCCATGTCTTTAATACAGATTGAATCAGCACCCATTGCTTCAATTTCTTTTGCAAGCGCTACGTAATATTCAATTGTATGAACTGGACTTGTTGTATATGATAATGCAATTTGACAATGACCATTATATTGTTTTTTATACTTGTTTGTTGCATCTACACTACTTTTTAGATTTCTTAAATCGTTTAACGCATCAAAAACACGAATAATATCAATACCATTTTCTAATGATTTTTGAACAAATTTTTCAACTAAATCATCTGAGTAATGGCGATATCCTAACATATTTTGACCTCTAAATAACATTTGAAGTTTTGTATTAGGACAAGCTTTACGAATTGCTCTTAATCTTTCCCATGGGTCTTCATTCAAGAATCGAAGACATGAATCAAAAGTTGCACCACCCCAAACTTCTAGAGCATGATAACCTGCTTTATCTAGAAGTGGAGCGATTGTTAAGATTTCTTCTGTTGTTAAACGAGTTGCAATAAGTGATTGATGACCGTCTCTTAAACAAGTATCGACGATTTTAACACCCATTTTAATTCTCCTTTAAATTAGTTTAATTGTGGACCAGCTTTAACTAAAGCTTTACCAGCTTCATTTCCTTCGTATTTAGCAAAGTTTTTATTGAAACGAGATGCTAAGTCTTTAGCTTTATCTTCCCAAATTTTTGCATCTGCATATGTATTACGAGGATCTAAGATATTTGTATCTACACCTGGTAATTCAGTTGGAACTGTGAAATTAAAGAATGGAACTTGTTTTGTTTCAACTTTTTCAATTGAACCATCTAAGATAGCATCGATGATACCACGAGTATCTTTGATAGAAATACGTTTACCTGTTCCGTTCCATCCAGTGTTAACTAAGTAAGCTTTAGAACCATTAGCTTCCATTTTCTTAACTAGTTCTTCAGCATATTTTGTTGGATGTAATTCTAAGAATGCTTGACCGAAGCAAGCTGAGAATGTTGGAGTAGGTTCAGTGATACCACGTTCAGTACCAGCAAGTTTTGCAGTAAATCCTGATAAGAAATAGTATTTAGTTTGTTCAGGAGTTAAGATTGAAACTGGAGGAAGTACTCCGAATGCATCAGCTGATAAGAAAATTACACTCTTAGCAGCAGGTGCTTTAGATACTGGACGAACAATTTTTTCAATGTGATTGATTGGGTAAGAAACACGTGTATTTTCAGTTACGCTCTTATCATTGAAATCAATTTTACCATTTTCATCAACTGTAACGTTTTCAAGTAATGCGTTACGTTTGATAGCTCTATAAATATCTGGTTCTGATTCAGCATCAAGGTTAATTACTTTTGCATAGCATCCACCTTCGAAGTTGAATACACCATTGTCATCCCAACCATGTTCATCATCACCGATTAATAAACGTTTAGGATCTGTTGATAATGTAGTTTTACCAGTTCCTGATAAACCAAAGAAAATAGCTGTATTTTCACCATTCATATCAGTATTAGCTGAGCAGTGCATTGAAGCAATACCTTTAAGTGGTAAGAAATAGTTCATCATTGAGAACATACCTTTTTTCATTTCACCACCATACCAAGTGTTAAGAATAACTTGTTCTTTAGATGTAATGTTAAATGCAACAGCTGTTTCAGAATTTAAACCTAATTCTTGATAGTTTTCAACTTTAGCTTTTGAAGCATTGTAAACTACGAAATCTGGTTCGAAGTTTTCAAGTTCTTCTTCAGTTGGAACAATAAACATATTTTTTACAAAATGAGCTTGCCATGCTACTTCCATAACGAAACGAATAGCCATTCTAGTTTCTGCATCAGCACCACAGAAAGCATCAATTACGAATAATCTTTTGTTAGATAATTGTTTTTTTGCTAAATCTTTTAATTCATGCCAAACTTCTTCTGAGATTGGATGATTGTCATTTTTGTATTCATCACTAGTCCACCATACAGTGTCCTTTGAATTTTCATCCATAACAATGTATTTGTCTTTAGGCGAACGACCTGTGTAAATACCTGTCATAACATTAACAGTACCTAATTCTGTTACTTGACCTTTTTCATAACCAACTAATTCTGGTTTTGTTTCTTCTTGGAATAATACTTCATATGAAGGGTTGTGTACAATTTCTGTAACGCCAGTAATTCCATATTTTTCTAAATTAATTTTTGCCATTTTTTTTACCTCTTTCTTTTTGAATTTTTTTGGTTTTTTGAGTATTTAACACAAAACGACCCAAATTATTTCGATTTATTTTATCATAAACACGTTTTTTTTTCAACTAATTAAAAAATGATTTTTTACAAGGTATTTAAAAACCTCCCACAATTATATGCAGGAGGCTATATGTTTTATTCAAATTGTTTCTTTTCGTACTGCAATGTATATAATTTGTAGTACTGACCTTTTTGTTTTAATAATTCTTGATGGGTACCTTCTTCAATAATAACACCCTTTGATAGTACAATTATTTTATCAGAGTGTTGAATTGTTGAAAGTCTATGCGCTACCATTAAAGTAGTACCAATATTCATAATCTTCTCTAGCGAATCTTGAATCAATACTTCTGTTTCCGTATCAATATTAGCTGTTGCTTCATCTAGAATGATTACACTTGGTTTATGAACAATTGTTCTAGCAAAAGACAATAATTGTCTTTGACCGCTTGAGAAATTGTTTCCTCGTTCTCTAACTTTTTCATGATATTTCTCGTCTAATTTTTCGATGAAATGATCTGCACCAACATATTTACATGCCGCATACACTTCTTCATCAGTTATTGATTCTTCTTGCATTTTGATATTATCCATAATATCACCGCTAAATAAGAAGACATCTTGTAACATTTGACCAAAATGTTTTCTCAAAGATGCAAGTTTGATATGTTTAACATCAATACCATCAATTAAAATTTGACCTTTTTGAATATCATAATTTCTAACAATAAGCGAAAGAATCGTTGTTTTACCAGATCCAGTTGCGCCAACAAATGCCACAACCTCTTTCGGCTTAATGTGGAACGATACATCTTTTAATATCCAATTGTTCTCTTCGTATGCAAACCATACATTTTTAAATTCTATTTCACCTTTTAACTCTTCAAGTTCAATTGCATCTTCAGAATCTTGAATATTACTTTCTGTATCTAAAATTTCAAAGATTCTTTCACTTGAAGCAAGCGATGATTGTAAAATATTTAGTTGTTCTGATAATTGTTGAATTGGATTAAAGAAACTATTAATATACATTTCAAAAGTTACAAGGGCTGCTATTGCATGTAAGTCTTTGGCAATTAATGCATCTTTACCACCAAACCAAAAGACTATTATCACTGTTCCCAAATAACACACATATATAGTCGGTCTAAATATCGCAAATAATAATATTTGTTTTAAATTACTTTTTCTCAATTTTTCATTTCGTTCTTTAAACTCACGATATTGTTTTTCTTCAGCATTAAATACTTGTGTAATTTTCATTCCTGATAGATTTTCTGAAAGCGAAGCATTAATTTCAGATAAATTCTTTCGAACTTTTCTATATGCTTTTCTTGTCCAAAAATTAAACAAGAATGTCATAACTAAAATAAAAGGCATTAAAGCAACCATATATGTTGCAAGTTTTGCGTTTGTGATAAACATGAATATTATTACGCCAATTAATGTAACTAAACTTTTTAACAAATTTACCAGTACATCTGTAAATAGTTCATTTAATGCGTTAGTATCGTTCGTTACTCTTGTAACTAATTTACCAATTGGAATTTGATTAATTTGTTCAATTGATGTATATTCCAAATGTCTAAATACATCCATACGAACTTGATAAATTATTGATTGTCCTGCGTGTTGTAGTAACAATGCTTGTGTATATTCTGCACCTATTAAAACAATTAAAATACTAACAAATAATAATGCAATTTTTACAATAGAACTGTAATTAACAATATCCTCACCCATAATTTTAATTGTTTCACCATTTAAAAGAGGTATTGCTAAATTACATCCAACAGACGTCATCAACATTAAAAGAGCTAATAAAAATTTACCAAGTTCTGGTTTTAAATATCGGAATAACTTTTTGAAAAGTTCTTTGTTTGTCATTGTTCTTTCGTTATCTAACTTATTATTCATGACTTACTCCCTCCTCTTCATCAAGTTGTTGTAGTAACACCATTTCCTTGTATGCTTCAGATGTTTTCAGTAATTCTTCATGCTTTCCTTTTGCAATGACTTTGCCATCATCAATTACAACAATTAGATCCATATCTTTAACTGTTGAAATTCTGTGGGCAACTAATATTGTTGTTTTATTCTTTCTTGTTTGTTTTAAAAATCCAAGAATTTTTCTTTCTGTTTCAGTATCAACTGCTGATACAGAGTCGTCTAGTATTAAGATTGCAGGATCTTTATACATTGCTCTAGCGATTGATACTCTTTGTCTTTGACCACCAGAAAGTGTTACACCACGCTCTCCCAAAACAGTATCATATTTATTTGGAAAATCTTCAATGTTTGTATCTACACTGGCGTACTTAGAATATAATTTTGCTTTTTCTAAATCATTTTCTTCTTCACTAAAACAAATATTATCTAGAACCGTTTTACTAAACAAGAAATTATCTTGTGGAACATATCCAATATTAGATCTTAGATTTTTTAAACCGATATTCATAATATCGACACCATCTATAAAAATCGTACCTTTATCGACATTATAAATTCTAAGTAACATATCAACAAGTGTTGTCTTTCCGCTTCCCGTTTTACCCAAGATTCCAACACTTGTTCCTTGAGGGATATCAAGTTCTACATTTTCAAGTGCTAAATTATTAGATCCAGGATATGAAAAGTTTAAATTCTTAAATTTAATTTCCCCTTTTATTTCAACATCTATAACTTCTTCGTCTTTGATTTCAACAGGATAGTCTAACAGTGCATTGATTCTGTTTAAGCTTGCTTTACCTTGACTTCGAATATTAATTAATTGTCCAATTGCCATCATCGGCCAAGTTAATGTGTTAAAGTAAGAAATAAATCTCGTTAAATTACCAATACTAAAATTACCACCATGTGATGCTTTATAACCACTAAATAAAATAATTACTAAAATGACACTATTAAGCAGTACTGATATAGCGATGTTTAATAACATTGAAAATTTAACAAAATCTATATTTCGTTTTTTGTTTTTCTTATTGATTTTTGCAAATCTTTCAATTTCTTTTAATTCTTTTACAAAAGCTTTAACAACTGTTATTCCTGCAAAATTTTCTTGAGTGAAGTCTGTAAGTTCTGCATACGCCTCTTGACGCTTTTGGAATTTCTTGCGCATGATTCGTCCTACAAGACCACTAAAGAAAACAATTACAATCAAAGGTATGCAGGAAATAATCGTTAGAACAAAATCTATCTTAACCATCTTAACAAAAGCAAGTGTACCAAGGAATAAGGCATCTATCATCATCATGATTCCACTTCCAAATGTTTGTCTAATTGTTTGTAAATCATTTGTATAAAGCGCCATTTCTTCGCCTACTTTATGAGTATTATAATACTCCCTAGAAAGTTTTTCGCTATGTACAAACATCTCGTCACGAAGGTTAGATTCGACATTTACACCCATTGTAAAAATAGTAATTCTCCACAAAAATCTACCTGCAAACATAACAGCAGCTATAACCATAATGTCAAACATAAAACTCTTTAATTTCTCTAAAGTTAATGGTTCAACAGGTGGATTTTCTTTTCCTATTGCATTAAGTCCATCTATAATACTTCCAATTATATCTGGTATTAATAGTTGGAAATAGTCAACAGCAAGTAGTGAAATAATGCCACCAATCAATAAATACCAGTAGCGTAAATAGAATTTATTAACATGTTTTCCGAATATCATATTACACCACGCTCCTTCATATTAAATACAATTATATAAATTAATACTGTATACTTCTATATTTACTATAGAATATATTATATCATATTTCAATGAATTAGCAATCATTATGAACTAAAATTTAAATAGACTAATTTTTTAAATTGACAAATATAGAAAATTGTACTATAATACTAATGAAGGTGTTTCTTGCTTAACCACCTTCTAAAATATTAAAACAAGGAGTTTTTATGCATATTAAAAAAACTATTAAATCAATTACATATAACGCAATTGTTTGTGCATTATATGTAATAATGGTATTTGCGTTAGGATTTATGTCCTATAATGCAATTCAAGTACGACTCGCAGAAATATTAATATTACTAGTTTTGATTAATAAGAAATATACAATTGGTGTTACCCTCGGTTGTTTCATTGCCAATCTAATTGGCCCATTTGGATTATTAGATGCTTTAGTTGGTGGAATAGCTACTTTGCTTTCTTGCATATTTGTTAGTTTAGCAAAGAAACCAATCTTTTCTATTATCATTGTACCTGTATGTAATATATTAGTTGGTTTTGAACTAGCTTACATATATTCCTTTAATATCCAAGCATTAATAATCAATACGCTTTGGGTTATGTTAGGTGAGGCTATCGCAATGACTGTCGGATACATCATTTTTAAATATATTTCAAAAAATGAAGATATTGTTAAAACTATTGGAGATATATAATGAAAAAAATTAAGCAGAACAATCATCTAAATCTTGCGATGATTCTTCTTATAGTCTGTTCTTCAATCGCTTTTATAGCTTGTATCACACTTTGTATTATACATATGCGTTGGACAAACACAGGAATTGAAATAACAGGTGATTACAAAAATGGACAAGTCACTTACTTTACTAGTGTATATAAAGATTACATTACGGTTGATGCTCCATATAAATCCGAACTATTAGAAGGCAGAAAAATATTAGTATACTATAATAAAAACAATCCTGAATCATGTTATATTTATGATCAAATCAAATTAGGATTAGTCATTGGTGTTGTTTCATTAGGTTGCGCGGTTGGCGGTTTAGGTCTTCATCTTGTAATTAAAAGACGCAATGCAATTAATATGGAAATCATCAAAGAAGGTCAATCTGTTATTTGTAATATTTCTGATATTGAAATTATAGAAGATTCTAAAAATGTTGAATACGCAATAATTCATTCAACTTATCGTGATCAGATATCTAATCAAGAATATACATTTGATTCACCTAAAATAAAGGATAAAATTCTAATTGAAAATCCAAATGTTTTAGGAACCGTTCAAGTTCATTTCTTAAAAGAAGATCCTACTAAATATGTTGTTACTGCTTATCAAATAAATGAAAATTAAAAGAAACTACTAAAGTAGTTTCTTTTTTATTTTAAATGATTAATAATTAATTGCCATACAGCATCATCTTGTTCAGTCATTTTGTTCCAATCAAATGAATTAACAAAGTCTTCTTTTTGTTTATTAGTTTGTAGTTGTTTCTTTTTCAACATTCGTTTTGTCTTTTTAGAATATTCATTTAAATAAAGAACTGCATCTTTTGTATAATTAGGATTGTGTCCTTTATCGTTTACTAGCATGAATTTTATATTTGTTTTATCTTTCAATTCATTATATAAAATATCATAATGTGTTTCTTTTTTACAAAGCATATCATTATCTGAATATATTAATAACACCTCGGCGTTCGATTTTTTTAAACTGTCAATAGCATTAAATCTAACGAAATATGGATTAGATTCATTTTCTAATTTCATTATGGCCTTGCGATAGCCTTTTAATAATCCACTATAAAAATCATTTACTAATAATTCAACAGATACAAATCCCGAAATGACTACTACTTTTTTCACTTCATCATGTAGCGCCGAAATATTTAATGTGGAGAAACCACCCCAACTATGTCCAACTACATATATGTCATGATTAGCATATTCAGTGTTTTTAATATATTCCATACAATCATTTAAATCACATAATGACTGAGACACGCCATTTGGTGTTTCACCACCCGATTGCATACAGCCTGTATGATCATATGCAAATATTTTAAAGCCGGCTCGACATAATTTTTCAATTTCTTTCATATATGATTCATGTCCGCCACCAAAACCATGATCGAAAATTACTAATTTGTTTGCCACACAATTATCATAATAATATATATATCCTTGTAAATTATGTCCTAGTGATGATTTAAAGGTATGACTAATTTTGTTTAGACAAACAAAGTCCTTTTGACTAAAATAATAAGCAATTCCTTGATCATCACATCTTGTATGCATCATCTTCTTATACATTTCAACTACTTGTTTTTCAAATATCATTTTTAACCTCTTATTTAACTAATTAGATATATTATTTTTGTATCATTATATCACGTTATAGATACAATTAAAATAAAAAAAGTCCTCATACAGAAGACACATAAATTACTTTTTGGAGCAGGTAACCAGAATCGAACTGGCATCTTCGCCATGGCAAGGCGACATAATAACCGTTATACTATACCTGCATTTCTAAATTTGCAATGTAATTATATCAAATTTTAATATGTTAGTCAAGTGGAATGAATATAAAATTTAAAAGATTAAATTAAGTAATCTTAATTTAATCTTAGTTAAACAAAATATTTGTTATTCAGCTGTTCTTTTGCTTTTTGAATGATGAGGAGTCCAGTTATCTTTTGCGTAATCTTTATTATATAAATAAGTATCTTCAAAATGGATGTTTGGATAAATTAAGGCCATCATACCACTTACTGTTAAAAATAAGTAACCAATACCACCAAATACTAACGCTGGAGTAAATTGACTACCAATTAACATACAAACAACAATATATTCTAATACTGCAAACAACATCAACACTCCGCCAGATCTTGGAGCAAACTTAACAATCGATGCTCCTACTAATCCAAGTAATGGACCTAGTATCGCCATGACAGTTGTCAGTAGCCACATATTACCGAATTCAACATTTTGAATACCAGATACTCTTCCTCCTGTTGCGAAAAAAGCAATTACGAAACCGACAACAACTGAACAAATTGATCCAATAATACCTAAAATCATTGGCCATGTCAATCTTGTAGTTTTCATTTTAACCTCCTATTTTGTTCTATATTATTTTGTACATTTATATATTTTTTATTATTACCAATTATTGGATAAAAAAAAGAAGTAGAAATTTCTACTTCTTTTATTCAGCTTTCCAAAGGCTGTGAAGATTACAATAAGCGTAAACAGCTTCTACTTCATCACCTTCACAAATTGAGAAACATACTTCTGGTTTTTGACCAGGAACTAATGCTTTTCTTTGGTTACCATATTTTGTTTGAATTGAAACCCATTCAATAAAGTGCTCTGGAGCCATTGGATGTTCTACAGATCCAACAACTACATGAACCTTATTATTTTCTACAGTATAAACAGGGATATGTTTTTCTAATGAAGCTTCAGTAGTTCCAGCCACAAGTTTAGTCATTTTTTGACCACAGCATACTACGGGCACACCACTTTCTTTTACGATTGCGATAATATTTCCACAGTGCTCACAAATATAGAATTTTTGTTCCATAATTTTTATTCCTCTTCAAACATATCTTTTCCAACACCGCAAAGTGGGCATTCGAAATCTTCTGGTAAATCTTCAAATTTTGTTCCCGGTGCGATTCCTAATTCAGGAGCACCTAATTCTTCATCATAAATCCAGCCACATGCTTGGCATACATATTTTTTCATATATTTTTCTCCTTTATTTTATTTCTTCAAAATCATTATAACCATGTTTACATAATGGACAAATTATGTCTTCTGGTAGTTCTTCCCCTTCATATACCCATCCACAAATTTTACATACATATCCTTTTTTACCTTTAGTTTCTGGTTTTGGTTTTACATTTTCATGATAATAACTATATGTCATAGTTTCTGAATGATTAATTACACGTGATTCAGTAATTGTGCAAATAAACATACCATGAGTACCAAGATCAATATATTGTTCAACTTTTAGTGACATAAATGAATTAATATATTTTGGTAAGAATACTAATCCATTGTCAGATCTAAGTACATTATCATCTTTAAACTTATCAGTGTTTCTACCGCTTACAAAACCAAACTTTTCAAATATCGAAAATGGTGCATCCACTGATAAACAGTTAATATTCATTATACCTGTTTGATTAATAATATGATGTGAATAATTTTCTTTATTAATTGTGACAGCAATTTTATTTGGATTATTTGTTACTTGAGTAACAGTATTTACTATTAAACCATTATCTTTTTTACCGTCATTAGATGTTACAACATATAATCCATAACCAATATTAAATAAAGCAGTTAAATCATTCTTATTAGCCGTTTGATCTTGCATAGCTAAATATTCTTGACATAATTCTTCTGCTAAAGCTTCAACTTGATTAGAGCTTTCTTCATTTAAAGCCGATAAAATCTTAACTGTATTTTCAGTATATATTAAGTTCTTTGAACCTTCTAGCATACCTTTCATTACTTTAGTCGCCATAGGCGCCCAACTTCCATTTTCAATAAATGCTACTGTTCTATTGCTATAGTTTCTTTCTGTTAAATGATGAATAAACTCTTTCATAAACGGAAAAATATCAGCATTATATGTTGTAGTAGCAAGAACTAATTTGCTATATCTAAAGGCGTCTTCAACTGCTTCTGCCATATCACATCTAGCTAGATCATTTACTACAACTTTAGGACAACCTTTTGCACGAAGTTTATCCGCAAGTAACATTACAGCTTTTTTAGTATTACCATATACAGAAGTATACGCAATTACAATTCCTTCTTCCTCAACTTGATAACTAGACCAAATGTTATATAAATTTAAATAATAACCCAAGTTCTCAGTTAATACAGGACCATGTAGCGGACAAATAATTTGAATATCTAAAGTTGCTGCTTTTTTAAGTAAGCTTTGCACTTGTGCTCCGTATTTTCCAACAATACCAATATAATAACGTCTTGCTTCGCAAGCCCAATCTTCTTCTACATCTAATGCTCCAAATTTGCCAAAGCCATCTGCAGAAAATAATACTTTATCTGTTGAATCATATGTAACAATTACTTCAGGCCAATGTACCATTGGTGCAGTTACAAATGTTAAATTATGCTTTCCTAAATTAAGTGTATCCATTTCGCCAACAACTATTTGTTTATCAGTAAAATCCACTCCAAAGAAATTTTTCATCATAACAAACGCTTTTTGAGATGCAACAATCTTTGCATTAGGATATGTTTTAACAAAGTTCATAATGTTTGCAGAGTGATCTGGTTCCATGTGTTGAACAATTAAATAATCAGGTAATTTATTACCTAATACGTTTTGAATATTATCAAGCCATTCATGTGTGAAACGAGCATCTACAGTATCCATAACAGCTATCTTATCATCAAGTATTACATATGAATTATATGCCATTCCATTTGACACTACATATTGACCTTCGAATAAATCGACTTCATGGTCATTTACACCAACATAAATAATATCTTTAGTTACTTTCATATTATTCTCCTTCATCAATTTTAATACTATTTTACATATTTATTATATAATAATATTTTTACTTTTTCAAAAATTTTGCAATAAAAAATAAAAGAGATGCAATAGCATCTCTTAAAGTCTTATTATCTGTTGTAGAATTCAACGATTAAGTTTTCGTGAATATCTGTTAAGATTTCACTTCTTTCAGGATATCTTACAAATGTTCCTACTTGAGTGTTTTCATCGAAGCTTACAAAAGCTAAACGAGAAACTGTTGCTTCTAAAGCATCTTTAACAATTTGTAAAGATTTTGAAGCTGGTTTTAAAGCAATAGTTTGACCTGGTTTAACAAGTAATGATGGGATATCTGCTTTTTTACCATCTAATACGATATGACCATGGTTAACTAATTGACGAGCTTGTCTTCTAGTTGCAGCAAATCCTAAACGATATACTAAGTTATCAAGTCTTGATTCTAATAAGAATAAGAAGTTATCCCCTTGTTTACCTGGAATTTTTGCAGCTTTTTCAAATAGGTTTCTAAATTGTTTTTCGTTAACGCCATAATAGAAACGAACTTTTTGTTTTTCTTGTAATTGTAGTCCGTATTCAGAAATTTTTGCTCTTCTTTGTCCGTGTTGACCAGGAGCATAAGGGCGTTTTTGTAATTCTTTACCTGTTTCTAAAATTGAAAATTTTAATCTTCTTGATTGTTTCCAAGAAGGTCCTGTGTAACGTGCCATGTTTTTTCTCCTTTATGTTTATAAATTTTAAGTGGATAAAAAAATCAATTCTTTTTCTAGAATAGACTATCTTATTGGTTTCACCTAAGCAGCGAGGCTACTAACATCCTACAGTGATAATCTAATGTCTAAAACTAACTGAATGCTGCCTTTATCGCACCTTTTATATTATACTCTTTTTTTTGTTAAAAGTCAAGTGATATATTTACATATATATTTTGATAACGATTACATAATTTTATTACTTGTGTTTTTTTGAATTTTCCGTTAAAATGATAATGGAGGATAAATTACTATGATTAACGGAGCTTGTTTAATTGGCCAATCTGGCGGCCCTACAGCAGTAATTAATTCTAGTTTAGCCGGAGTTGTTATTACAGCACTTAACAATCCTAATATTACAAATGTTTATGGTGCAATGTATGGAATCCAAGGAGTACTTGATGAAAATTTTATTGATTTTTCATTGGAAGATACTAATGAAATTGAATTATTAAAATATACACCAAGTTCTGCTTTAGGTTCTGTTCGCTTCTTTTTAGAAGAATTTGAAAAAAACACTAGTGTTTATGAAAAAATTTTAAATGTATTTAAGAAATACAATATACGTTATTTCTTCTATATTGGAGGAAATGATTCAATGGATAGTTGTATGAAGATTAATAAATACTTTAAATCAGTTGGTTATGATTGTATTGTTAATGGGATTCCAAAAACTATTGATAACGATTTATGTTTAACAGACCATACACCAGGTTATGGATCAGCTTGTAAATACATAGCTACTACTATTTCTGAAATATATTTAGATATATCTGCCTATAAAAAAGGACGTGTTACAATTGTTGAAATTATGGGGCGTGATGCTGGGTGGCTAACAGCCGCATCAAAAATTGCTAGTATTAACGGATGTAACCCTGATTTGATCTACTTACCTGAATCTAAATTTAGTTTAAGTGAATTCTTAGAAGATGTAAAAAATATATATAACGAAAAGAAAAAAGTATTTGTTATAGTTGGGGAAGGTATTCGTGACGCTAAAGGTGAATACATATTAAACTATCGCAATTATAATAATAATGATTCATTTGGCCATTTACAACTTGGCGGTGTTGCAAGCGTGTTATGTGAACACGTACAAAATTCTTTTGGTTTTCCAGTTCGTGCTATTGAACTAAACTTACCACAAAGATGTGCTGCGCACCTTGCATCTGACACAGACATTGAAGAAGCTTTTATGTGTGGTAAAGCAGGTGTTGAATATGCAACACAAAACATTTCTGGTCAAATGATCACAATTGAAAGATTAGATAATTCAACTAGATTTGGTTATGTACCACTAGAAAACGTAGCCGCAAAAGTCAAAGAAATGCCTGCTGAATTTATTAATGATAAAGGCAATCATATTACCGACAAATATTTAGAATACGTTTTACCACTTATTCAAGGTGAAACCAAACTAAAGTATGAAAATGGTTTACCAAGATTTGCAAGACTTAAAAAAATATTAGTGAGTAAAAAATAAATGTTTAACCGCAAATATATTGGTATTATTCTAAATCTAATTGCTGGTGTTTCTGCAACAATTGGTACTACTCTAGGTTTTATAAATGCTAAGGCAGATGGATTTAGTTCTGCCGCACAAAGACTTTTATATTTTACTAATCTGTCAAATATTTGGATTGGTATTACCTGTTTAATTCTTTCAACTATTTCTATAATAGAAGTTGCACTTAAGAAATCATTAATAAAAAATTATTTATATATTTTAAAATATATATTTACAGTTTCAATAACAATTACTGGGTTAATTTTCTGTGTATTATTAGCTCCATTCGCTGATTTTAATGTTTGGACTTTATCAAGTGTATTAACACATGTAATAGTACCTATTACAGCAATTGTAAGTTATTTTGTTGAAGAGCCGATTAAACCTATTCATAAAAAATATATTTGGTATACTCTAATACCACCACTTCTATATTTTATTATTGGAAGCATTTTATCAATATTAAAAGTTGATTTTGGTCGTGGACAAACATATCCCTACTTCTTTATGAATTATTATTCAGAAGTTGGATTGTTTGGTTTTAGATATTCTGATAAGCCAGAGATGGGTAGCGTTTATTGGCTAATAGTTATTTTATTGTTAATCATAGGTTTAAGTAAATTATATTATAAATTACATTCTATAAATAAAACGAGTGAGAAATAATCTCACTCGTTTTTATATTTCCGTAACATCATCTGGTATATATATATTTACATCTTCGTGGTTCCCAGTTGCAATTTTAGACAGTGGCAGTTTTAAATACGTTACTTCCGCCTCAGCTAAAACTACGCCATCCATCGTCATAATCTCTCCGGTTCCTTGGAAGACTCGACTTTTATTAACAACAATTCTACCAACCGCTTTAATTTTCTCATTCAATGGAACGGGTTTTCTAAACTTTACTGATATATTTGTGGTTACTCCCCATTGATCAGGTTCAATGACCCAAATGGCACGTCCAATAATTTCATCCAACATGCATGTTATCATTCCACCATGACATCTTTCTGGGTAGCTTTGATGATGATCTTTGTATTCAAAAATACTCATTACAGAACCATCTTCCATTTCATAAAAAGGAGCTTTTAATCCAAGATCATTTTCCATACCACAAATTATACACATTTTACTATTTGTTTGTTTTTTAATTACTTTCATATTTAATCCTTTATAAAGAAAGAGTGCCAAACGGCACTCATTTATTATTATTCAGCAGCTTTAGCAAGATAGATAAAATCTTCAGCAATTAAGCTAGCTCCACCAATTAATGCACCATCGATATGAGGTTGTGCCATTAATTCTTTAATGTTACCAGTTTTTACGCTTCCACCATATTGAATACGAATTGCTTCGGCAGCTTCAGCACCAAATAATGCTTCTACTGTTTGTCTAATAAAACCACATGTTTCATTAGCCATTTCAGGTGTTGCAGTACGTCCAGTACCGATTGCCCAAATTGGTTCATAAGCAATTACTAATGTTTTAACTTGTTCAAGTGTTAATCCAGCTAAATCTTTTTCTACTTGATTTTTAATTACTTCTTCAGTTTTAGCACTTTCTCTTTCTTCTAAAGACTCACCAACACAAAGAATTGGAACTAAATTATGTTTGAATGCAGCATGAAGTTTTTTGTTACAAGATCCATCAGTTTCATTAAACATTGCACGTCTTTCGCTATGTCCAATAATAACATATTCAACACCAGTTGTTTCAAGCATGCTAGGAGCAATTTCTCCTGTAAATGCACCTTGTTCTTCGAAGTGCATATTTTGAGCACCAATTCTTAAGTTATCACCTTGACGTTTAACAAGATCTCTTAAATATAAAGCAGGTGCGCAAATCACTGTTTCAACTACTTCATTAGATGGAAGATTTTTATTTACAGCAAGTACGAAAGATAAAACTTCTTCACGTACTTTAAACATTTTCCAGTTACCAGCAATAATAGGTTTTCTCATTTTTAACTCCTCTTATTTGTCATCTAGGCAAGCTACACCAGGTAGAGACTTACCTTCTAAGTATTCTAAGCTTGCTCCACCACCTGTTGAGATGTGAGAGAATTTCTTTTCATAACCCATAGAAATAGCAGCCGCTGCTGAGTCACCACCACCAATAATTGTAGTAGCACCTTCAAGGTTAGCTAATGTTTCGCAAATTGATTTTGTACCAACAGCAAATTTTTCTACTTCGAATACACCAGCTGGTCCATTCCATACAACTGTTTTAGCACCTTCAAGTTGTGCTGCGTAGAATTTAATAGTTTCAGGACCGCAGTCTAAACCTTGCCATGTAGCAGGAATTTCAGTAGCTTTAACAACTTTAGTTTCAGCAACAGCGATTGCTCCAAAGAAGTCTTCAGCCATTTTTTCTTTATTAGGATTTGCAACTACGATATCTACTGGTAAAACAATTTTACCTTGAGCTTTTTCTAATAATCCTTTTGCATAATCAACGAAGTCAAGTTCACATTTAGATTCACCAACTTCATATCCTAATGCTTTAAAGAATGTATAAGCCATAGCACCACAGATCATGATCTTATCAGCTTTTTGAAGTAAATTTTCAATAACAGAAATTTTGTCAGAAACTTTTGCACCACCAAGGATAGCGATGAATGGATGAACTGGATTATCAACAGCCCCACCAATGAAGTTAATTTCTTTTTCTAGTAAGAAACCTGATACACTTTCACCTTTAACATTTGCAGCAATACCAGTATTAGATGCAGCATCACGGTGAGCAGTACCAAATGCATCATTTACAAATACATCCCCAAGACTAGCCCAATATGCGCCAAGTTCTGGATTATTTTTAGATTCTTTTTTGCCTTCTAAATCTTCATAACGTGTGTTTTGGAACATTACGATTTCACCAGCATTCATGTTGTTAATTGCTTCTTCTAATTCAGCACCACGTGTTGCATTAACAAACTTAACTGGAGCGTTTACAAGTTCTGCAAGTTTAGCCGCAACAGGAGCAATATCATTTTTAGCTAAATCTTTTTCTTCTTTAACACGTCCTAAGTGTGAGAATAAAATAACTTTTGCGCCTTGTTCTAAAGCATAATTGATAGTTGGTAATGCTTGAACAATACGGTTTGTGTCAGTAATAACACCATTTTTCATTGGAACGTTAAAGTCAACTCTCATTAAAACTTTCTTTCCATTTAATTGTACATCTTTAATATTTTTCTTTGCCATAATAAAAATCTCCTTTTTTTACATTTCTTATTTTACCACTTTATCCAAAAAAAATCAACTATAATGATTTATTGTTCTCGCACGCACAATATATTTAGATATGATGTTTATTTTTTTATTAACTGTAATCTCTTTGCTATCTTTAAATAATATTATAGTTTTAGATCCTTTTGATTTGAGAGTAACTATATTACACATATTTATATATATATTTTCATAATCTTTTAAATTATATAATGGGATCAGAATGTTGGTTTGATCTATATAAATAGGAGTTAATTTAACGAATCCGTATTTTAACTTAATAGCCTTTGTTCTACCCTCATATGTTGTTAATTGTTCAAGCAAAATTTTATCTAAATATTTTTCCACGCTAATATTTAATTTTATATTATCGTCAATAATTATTTTATTTGTGTAAACTTTAATATAATTTATGTTAATCATGATTTTATTTTATCATATATTAACTATATAAATAAACTATATTATTTTTCGAAAATAAAAAGGTTGTAGAAACTACAACCTTATTTTATTTAATTATTCAGCAGCTTCTGCTTGAGCAGGTCTGTCAAATTTTTCTTTGATTCTTGGTTGACCTTCAGCTTCCATATCAAAGAAGTGACATTTACTCATATCAATAGCCATTTTGAATGAATCATTTGTATGAACATCTGTACGAGCTTTAACTTTTGCTGTTAATCTTTGACCAATTGAATCACGTCCAGGGAATTTAACAGTAATTTGAGATTCAGCACCTAATAATTCAGCTACTTCAACTTTAGCTTCAACTCTTGATTCTGGGTGAGCTTCGATGAATTCAGGTTCATCATGACAATCTTCAGGACGAATACCCATTAATAATTCAACACCAATGTATCCTTGAGCTTTTAAAATACTTAATTGTTTTTCAGGAACTTTAAATGTGAATACACCATGACGAACAGATCCACATTCGAAGTAACCGTCTTCACGAACACGACCTTCAATGAAGTTCATTGGAGGAGTACCGATGAATCCACCTACGAATACGTTATCTGGGTAGTCATAAATATCTTTTGGTGCACCAATTTGTTGAATCCAACCATCTTTCATAACAACGATTCTTGTTGCCATTGTCATGGCTTCAATTTGGTCATGTGTTACATAGATAGTAGTTGTTTTTAAAGATTCATGTAATTTGATTAATTCAGAACGCATTTGAACACGAAGTTTAGCATCTAGGTTAGATAGAGGTTCGTCCATTAAGAATACTTTAGCATCACGAACGATAGCACGACCTAAAGCTACACGTTGTCTTTGCCCCCCTGATAATTGTTTAGGTTTTCTATCTAAGTAAGATTTTAAACCTAAAGTTTCAGCAGCAGCTTGAACACGACGATCGATATCATCGCGAGAGAATTTACGTAATTTTAAACCGAATGCCATATTGTCATAAACTGACATATGTGGATAAAGAGCGTATGATTGGAATACCATCGCAATATTACGATCTTTTGGCGCAACGTCATTCATGATTTCGCCATCAATTAATAATTGTCCACTTGTAATTTCTTCTAGACCTGCAACCATACGAAGTGTAGTAGTTTTACCACATCCTGATGGTCCTACGAATACGATAAATTCACGGTCACGAATTTTTAAATTGAAATCGTAAACTGCATGATAGTTATTATCGTAAATTTTGTTAATGTTTTTTAATTCAACAGTTGCCATATTAATTCTCCTTTATATTTTTTCACACTAATATTATAACACAATAAAATAAAAATAAAAATAGGCAAATTGCCTATTCTTTTTTTTGTTTTTTAAACTTTTTGTCTAAATAAGGTTAATCATAATCAAAATACATGCTGCGTATTTAAAACTTTGAACATCAATTCCAATCTCTTTAGATATTACATCAAGTCGATTAATTAGACTATTACGATTTAAATATAACTCTTTAGCGGTTTGTGATACATTTAAATCATTTTTAAAGAATATATCTAATGTTTCCAAATTATTATTCTTCTTTAAAACCGGTTCTAATATAAATGTTTTAATTTCCTTAATCAAAGGATAATTTTTTGCTGGATCATTAGAAAATATAATATCAACTAAGCTACTATATCTTTTACCAAAGTAATGTGAATTGATTATGCAACTAATATAATGTGCCAAAAGACTTCCTTTTACATTTTTGTTAATTCTAAGCCCATTATGAACATTAATCGAATACCCGAAGTCATCACTCATTGTTTGAAATAATTCTTCAATATTAATATTATTATCATCTTCATAAAATATAACATTTATATCATCAATTGAAAATTCTACTATATTTACTAATACATCTTTTAACAAAGAATTAATTTGTTCTTCATAACCTTTTGCTTTATAAAGTAAAAAGTTTACTTTTTTATCAAAAGGATATTCTCCGCCTTCATATATATAGTTATAAATAGATTCCATCTTTTTATTAAGTTTTTTAATGTTTTTCTCTAAATAAAATGTTTTAATAAGTTTGTACTCATTTAATGATATTGTTTTTTCAATACCAAATACTTGACCATTTATACCATAAAAATAATAATATTTATTGTTGTCAAATTCAGATGGCTCAGAAATAATTTTATCTTGATATATTTTAAAGATTTCTTGGTTCACAAAATCACCACATTTCTTTTTTTTATCTTTATCATATTATAACATATATTTAATTTATTTTAAATCCTTTTATTAATCTTTTTACAAATAACTCGTATTTTTTCATTTTTTATTTAGTAGAATTAAATGAGGTGAAAAGATGAAAGAAATATCAGCATGCAATTTTTACAAGTTTTATCAAATCGAAACTAACATTCGATTAATAGATGTCCGCGATATATCTGAATATGATGAGTATCATATTCATGGATCTGTTAATATTCCACTTAATTTATTATTGGAAAAACATAATTTATTCCTAAATAAAAAGTACCATTATTACGTTATATGCAAAAATGGTACTAGAAGTAAAACCGCTTTTATAGCATTAAGCAAACTAGATTATAATATAACCAATATTATTGACGGTATAGAACGTTGGCCAGGATTATTTGTTAGAACGAAAAGATATAAATTTTAAATCATTTTAATTTTAAGTGCAATTAATGTCGCATCATCATTCGTTTTTATTTCATTGTTAATTGTATAATTTAGTATTTCAAAAACTATTTTTTGAGGGGATTCCCCTCTTATTTTTTTAATAAAAATATCTAAGTCTTCACTTTCTACAATATTTTCAAAAATACCATCGCTACTCATTAAAATCAAATCATCTTCTTCTAACATTAATTCTTTATTATCAATAATATCTTCAATACCAAATGGCAGGTTTTGATTGATTATTTTTTCAATTGTTCCGTTCTTCTTTATGATATACGATGTTGTTGCACCCAACTTATAAAATTTAGCTGTTTTACTATATCTATTAATTTCTAATAAATCTAGAGTTGAATATTTTTCTAAATATTCCCTAATAGCATAAAAAGTATTAAGTATTTCTAAAGCTGTTGATAATTCTATATTTTGTTCTATTATGTTTGATACTAATTTTAAAATATTTTCACTTTCTGTAAAAGCTTCATAGCCATTACCCATTCCATCAGAAATTGCTGATATAAATTTACCATTAGTCATTTCTTTGATAATGTAATTATCACCACATATATTATTTTGGTTAGCAGAAATTGAACCATATCCATAAAGTATTTCTATTTTTAATTCTGGTATTACTTTAAAATATAAAATGTTTTGATCAGCTTTTTGAAATATAACTGAAATATTGGTATCAAATATATTATTACCAATTATAGTTACATTTTTTATAATTTCTTTTTGATCTTTCTCTGTAGTTCCAAATTCAAATATAAAATCTTCACTAAATGATTTAATAACCTCAAAATAACTTAAATCATAACCATAGTTTAAAATTTGTTCTTTAAATTTTAAAATTGTGCTTGTGCTGATTTCTTGTTTTACAACCATATCAATTGCATACTTTCTTATTGCATTTGAAACTCCTACAAGTTGTACAATTAAAGCATTATTATTATCATTCAAATTATTTAAACTTAATCTCTGGTTTAGCTTAAAAGCTAAATCTTGCATTTCTCTAATCTTAATACAATTATTTAAAAAATATAAATATTCTGATGTTTGTGAATTTCTATTTAACAATAGATTCTTCATATATAAATATAAATTTGTTTTATAATACGCATAACAATCTTTTCTCATATGACACGTATTACAATTATTAGACATCAATGTTTTTATGCTATCATTAATAGCTGCTTTATATTCCAGTGGTTCTTTAAAGTTTTCAACGAATTTATCTAAGAATCCTGCAAATCCCAAGACTTCGTTACTAATATTTGTTGTTATTTGCGAATATATATTATCTGTAATAATTTTATTATTAATAGATTCTTTACTAACATATTTTTTTATAATTTCAAAAAATACACTTATTATCATTATCATAATTATTAATCTACTATTAATATTTGTTTCAATAAATAAAAAGGCTGTACAAAATATATTAGTTAGTAATAAAGGTATACTTTGTTTCATAAAATAGAATGGTGCAATCACTAATAACAATACCGCTTCAGTTTGTTTATATATGTACATTAGAATAAAACTAATAATAAAATTGTATAAAACAGAATATATATTTCTATACGAACTAGAAAAATACATAGCAAAATAAAATGATAATACTACTCCTACATTTACATTATATATATCTAATGAAGCAGCTCCTACAATTGTAATTATCGATATTATTATTTCAACATATGCATTATTATAAAATATGTTTTTTGAATTTAAAGATTCAATTAAATTCTTTTCTAAAAACATATATAGTAATACGCTAATACCACTATTTATAAAAAACACCAGTACATCATTTATGCCCTTATAATAAATCACATGCATGCACAAATTCAATATTATTATAAATAATTT
>JAZOLG010000019.1:0-1989 GCA_045652765.1 Bacilli bacterium | reverse complement strand
CCCAAATACAATAAAGTATTTGGGGTGTTTTTTATTGGATAAAATATATAGATAACTTGTGATAGTATTAAATATATGGTATAATTAATATAAATAAGAAAGGAGAATGTTTATGAAGAAGAAATATATTATTTCATCAATTATATATTTTGTAAGTATTATCTTATTTGTT
Organism: Bacilli bacterium; assembly: GCA_045652765.1. GTDB lineage: Bacteria > Bacillota_I > Bacilli_A > ML615J-28 > CAG-313 > UBA1231. The sequence continues at coordinate 1,817 of JAZOLG010000019.1, read as the reverse complement.
ACTTTGTTTATGAAATTTAATAATGATAAATACCCAATTATTACAACAATATATTTTATAGTACTAGTTTTAAGTAGTGGAATATATTTAGGTTATATTTTTTATAATAATAGATGTCCTTACTGTGGAAAATTTATTAGATACATAATTAGAACTAAACATTGTCCTTATTGTGGAAAAGAAATAGAAAAGTAAAAATTTCGTTGTTAAATAGGAGTGACTATGAAAAAGTTATTAATGATTTTAATTGTTAGTTTATTATTAGTTTTACCAGGATGTAATAATACTAATGATCCCCAACATCAACATGAATATGTAGAAGGTATTTGTAATTGTGGAGACTTTGAAAAAAATAAATTATTTATTGAATACGATAAAGAAGTTGTTTACACACAATATGGTAAATTAAAAGTAACTTCAACATATGAAAACGATGAAATTAAAATTGTAAGTCGTAATTTTGGAATCGTTAAAGTAGATAAAAAACAAGCTGACGATATGATTCTTTATGGTGTATGTCCTGGTAATGCCACAATTGTTGTTAGTAATAAATATGGAGAAAGCATTGAGCTTAGTGTTAATGTAGTCTATACACCAGAATATTCACCAATTATTGGATTTAATGTATCACTTGAAGAGACTGGACCATACTATATGGGTGAAACATATCATGTTAATATCCAAGCACTTCCTGATAAATATGTTGGTGATGAATACGGGTTTGTTAAAAATGAACTTTATGATTTTAATAAAGACACAATGGAAATTGTATTTAATCATACCGGCACGTTTGAATTCAAAGTTTATTCAAGTGTATTAAATCTTACAGAAAGTTATGAAATTGAAATTGTGCCAAATCCAAATCGAGAAGAATATCATGTATTATTTGTAGGTAATAGTTTGACATATGTCCATGACATTCCTGCAATTATTAAAGCAATGGTTGAAGCAGATGGCGGATATTTTGGATATGTACAACAAACTGTTGGTGGTGCATATATTAAGGATCATGAAGATAATTTTAATCGTAATATGGATCTATACACATATACTGATGTTATATTACAAGGTCAAAGTTTTGAAGCAGTTGGCAATTATGCTGAATTTGAAGAGTATATGCTAAAGTATAGTAGAAGAGTAAAAGAAACATCTGCAAAACTTCATTTCTACCAAACATGGGGTTATGATAAAGAAAAGTGGGCAGCATCAATTAACGGTGAAACAGTTATTATTACACAATTTGAAATGTATGATGCGCTACAATCAGCTTATGATTTAGCTGCGTCAATTGCTGGCGCAAGCGTAACTAGAAGTGGTGAAGCATTTGAAATCTATTTAAAAGAATATGATTTACCAAGTCTATATCAAGATATGAACCATCAATCAATCTATGGTGCATACCTTTCAGCTTGTTGTCACTACGCAATGCTAACTGGAAAAAGTCCAATTAATAATAGTTATGTAATTGATGGCATTGAACCGGAAATTATTGAAATAATTAAGGAAATTGCAGATAGAGTATGTTTTAATAAATAGGTGATATATGAAAAAATTATTTTTAATTATACTAATTTTTGTTAGTATTTTTATTGTTTGTTCTTGTAAATCAAAAAAAGATGATGATATAGAAAATGAAACGAGTATAGAATTAGATGGTCTATATACTTTATCTTTATTAGCAGCTACAGCTGATATTGAGTTAGGTAATGATATGTATATTAGTATTGATAATTATGTAATCGATTTTTGTGATATTCACAAATGTAAACTTGAGAAAATTTCTTCTGCAAAAAAACTTACCAAGCTTTCAAAATTTG
>JAZOLG010000018.1:0-2476 GCA_045652765.1 Bacilli bacterium | reverse complement strand
TGTTGATGTGTTATCTAAGAATTCACCAAATGCATACGCAAGTGATGTTTTACCTGTACCTGACATCCCTTGTAAGATAATTAGTTTTGTTACTGCAAGACCTGCTATAAACTTTCTTATATCTTCAATGTCATAGTATAGCTTTAATCTGCTTGCCGCGAAATTTCTAAAGTTATCACATAATTCTTCTAAAGTAATTGTATTATTGTAACTTCCTCTTTGATATTTACTACGGTTTGCGTCAATATTTGATAACATATAAAATCTTGTTTTATTGTCACCTTTAGGCTTTTTAGAATCTAGTTTTTGGAATGTACTTCCATTACTAGAGATAGGTACACCAACATTTAAATTACTTTTGTTTACTGTACCTTTAACATCACCATCTACTTTTATTACATCACTACCTTTTATCTTATACGCTATTACTAATAATAGTAATAAAACAGGAAGTGATAAAAGTAAGATAATTAGCATATAAGTGCTTTCAGACTTAACAAGTTTGAAAGGTGATTCTACTTTTGAATTACTATATAAAGCGATAACTAAAATAACTGTCATAATAATAAATAACACTGCTAGAACGGCTAATAAGCCTTTTTTCTTTTTACCCCTTTTCATAGTTATTCACCACCTTTCTATTTTTTAATTTTAGGAACGTATGGATGATCTCTAAATACTCTTTGTTTAATTTTTGGTTTTGTTTTCTTCCATACATCGTTAAAGAACTTCGTAAATGCTTTAAGTTCTTCTTCTAATTCTTTAAATCTTTCTTCACTAGTGAAGTTATCTTCATTTAGTTCCGGTAAATTGTAACGTTTACGAATACCATTAAGTTCCGCAAGTAAAACTAATCTTTCATCAATTGATTTTTGATAACTTTCTTTAGCTTCGCGAAGTTCACTATCTTTCTTTTGGAAAGCTTCCACTGATTCAGTGATTTGGTTTCTTAAGTTATTAATTTGATTATCGTATGATGTTACAAGTTCTTCTTTTTGTTGTTTATGTTTATTTTCAACTTCTTCTAATTTTGTATTCCAAGAACTGTTTAGTTCTGTAATTTGATCATTATGAAGTGATTTTAAATCTGTTAATTCATTAATAAATTCTTGACGATTAGCTTCAATTACTTCTTTTAATTCGTCAACCATTTTTAAATCATTATTTAAATTTTTAATTTCTTGATTTAAACCATTAATTTCTTTTTTTGCTTCTTCTAGTTGAATACTATCTTTTTCTAACAAACGATTTCTTTGTTCTAATAAAATAATATATTCTTCGAAGCTTACTTTTTTCTCTGCTACTTGTTTTTGAACTCTTCTAACTTGTTCTTCAAACTTTTGACGTTCTAAAACTTTTTCATTTTCTATAATATCTTCATATTCTTTTTGATAAAGTTTCTTTAAATTATTACCATGTTCATAAGTTAAAAATGAACTTAATAATGTAAGTATTGAAAAGTCATTTGAAGCATCTTGCGTAAATGGGCTCATTATTTCTTTGTATTCAATAATTTCGTACCCTGGTTTAGTATAAGCAGTTACGTATTCGTAAAGTGCAAGTGCAGCTTTAAAATTCTTATTCATCTTTAAAACGTTAGTTTTAGTAATTGGAGGTCTTAGCATTGGAGCTTTAGATACTTCAATCATTAAAGGTGTTTTAAGAAGTAAGATTACATTTTGTATTAACATATCAATACGATTTAAAATATCTTTTGATGGATTATTTTGAATCATAATTGGATCATCAATAATCGTATCATGAAGTGATAATTGGAAAGTCATTGTTTGTTTTTTAAATGAAACAACTTTATCCATTTTTGTATCCGCAACATATGTTGTTACTTTTTCCACAATTTTATCATATCTTAGACTAATAAAATCTCTTAAATAACAAAGTAACATATATAAGAAGCGGTTTTCATAAATAGCATAGTCTGTTAATTTCTCAACAGTGTATAACTTATCTGGAGTTAGAACTTCACCTTCAGTTACACGAGTAATAAGTTCAGAGTGTTTCGCAAGATGTTCAACTGTTTCACGCGAAACACTTTTTACTTTTTCAATTTCAATTACTTCACCTTCGCTTGTAATAAATTGTCTTTCCTCGCGAATTGCTTTTTCAACAAATTTGATTCCTTCTTCAATTGTTTCAACCCAATCAAGATCAATATTACATTTATTTTTAGTTAATATTAAAGAATCATTTTGATCATTAGCAGTTTTTATTACTTCTAATAATCTTTGTAATTCAGCATCATTTGAAGTAATTCTTTTGTAGTCTAAAAGAGCGCGGTATAATAATTGTTCTTGAGTCATAAGCGCCTCTATCTTATGCATTTCTTTCTAATTTGTGCATATAGTTTTTACACATTAACATTTTATCTTGACCAAATAGTTCATCTAAGAAGTTAATGAAAGCAGGTGTTTCACTTCTTACATAGATTGGATTTTGTGTTTCTAGTTTTCTTAATACT
>JAZOLG010000017.1:0-1876 GCA_045652765.1 Bacilli bacterium | reverse complement strand
GTTTTCTTTATCCTTTGGCCTAATTCATTGTATTCAATTAAGATATTTCCATATCCAATTAATTTATCATTCTCCCATGTTATATTTGTTTCAACATCATCCGTTATAATCTTTTTAGGACCTTTAATACTATCATATAAGAATGAAGTCATTATACCTGATTTAGATACACAAATTAAAACATCTGTATTTAAATTTGCTATTGAGTTTGCTGCATAAATAATGGAAAGTTTTATTCGTTTTGTACGGGTGTTTTATAAAAATTGTTTAAATATTTTTTCTTCCACAATCATTATTTAAAAAAATAAAAATACTCCCTACACTATATATGGAAAGTTTATACCAAAAGTTAAACGTTTTTTTGAAATTGTCGAACGAATGTCAAGATATTACAAAAAAAGATATGCCACCTTACATGACATATCTTTCGGTTTTTAATTATTTAATTGTTGTATCCTGCCTTAATATTAAGGCATAATAAGAAAAATACAACACTACGCTTGTATTTTTGAAATACTAGCGCAACTGGGATAACCAGCTTTTGCATCTTATCAAAAAAAGAAAAAGTAGATATACTGATTAAAGTATACCTACTTTTATTACTAGATAAAAATTTTAGCTGTTTTTATATTATAATTTAAACAAATTAATTAATATCTATATTTCACCATATTACTATCTAAATTCAAACATAGCCTTTCAAATTTCCTTACTTTATCAAAGAGTAAAGAATCATAACTATAATCTGCTGAATCAATAATAACTCTTATAGATGATAACTTCCATGTTTTATTACTTAATAACAAAATTTTGTTATTTATTGCATAAAAATCTTTTATTTCGCTGAATTCTCTTAAAATAACATTAATAATTTGTTTATTAGGTGTGTAATAATTAGTGTTTTTTAGTAGTTTTTCACATTCATAAATTATTTCATTCATAATTTCTTCAATTATTTTCATTTTGTTACCTCTAAAAATTATGGTATTACAACCAACCAATTCGCATTACCAACAAAGTATTGAATTGCTCCTACAGGACTTCCTGCAATTTTTCCAGTAAGATATTGCGTACCATTTGGTATTTTCCATCTTGCTAGTTGCGTAGCATTATTATTATATAGAACTAAATCATCAATAGGATTAGCTGTAGTTGCATTAGTTAAGTAACGGCCTCTAGCGAAAGCATTAGTACCATCATAATATCTATATGCATTAACATTACCTCTACTTGTCTTTAATCTAATTTTTCCTTCAAACGATTTATAAATATCAGCTGCATCATCTGCATTTCTAGCATATTTAGATATGTACTCTTTTACCAATATATTTTGATGGTAATTATAATATGACATAGAACCACCAACTACAAATCCTAAGATGGCTCCAATACCAAATCCTGCTAATGCTCCACCTAATATTCCATCAACACCTTCAGTAGCATAACCTATTGCACCACCAACTATCGCACCACCAGCGCCTACAGCCAATGAACCTACTAAAGCTCCTGTTCCAAAAGCAGCAACACCACCAGTTCCTATAATAGCCATTCCAGCAGCTACTGCAACTAATGCTACTCCAACGCCAAATAGTGCCCATTGCCACCATTTAGGAGAATGTCCATCAGGATCAATATACATGATCGGATTATTAAAGCAATAACAATATAAATTTAACCCATTGATACTTTCAGGATCTAAATACTCAATACTATCTGGCGAAATCCATCTACATAATTCAGGTGAATAATATCTAGAGTTGCAATAGAATAACTGAGTTTCGACATCATAACAATATCCTTTATATAAGAATATGTTATTTTCTATAATTACATTTGCTAATTGATAGTTTTCATGAGTATCAGAATATGGATTAGA
>JAZOLG010000016.1:0-41519 GCA_045652765.1 Bacilli bacterium | reverse complement strand
CTAAAATTATTTAAATTATGAAATATTAAAGAATATAAAGAATAGAAAAGTCCTAGTAATAAATTAATAATTAATAAAACATTTAAAAATCTTCTTTTTTTAGACAAAAATTCATTCATTTTAGTTATTTCTTTCTATTGCTGCTTTCATTATATTACTACGTTCAGCATCAGTAATTGATGCTAAAACTGCACTAATTTTTGCATTTAAATCACTATTACCTTTTTTAACTGCGATTGCAACTTCAATATCTTTTTCATTTACATTAAAGCCAGATGCAAGTTTTATATAAGTTAAATTAGTATTAGTTTTAATTACACCCATCGCAACAGGTTCTTCTAAAATTGTAATATCCGATTTAGCAGAATTAATATTCATAATAATATCTGGTACATCTGCTATTGGAGTCATATGTTCTACACCAACAAGTTGATCAATTAATGAATCATATAAAGTATTTGTTTGACCAACAACTTTAGCACCAGCAAAATCATTTAACGTTTTACCATTAATAAATGGTGAATTTTTAGCCATTACTAAAACGTGAGTAGATTTATAGTAAGCACTTGTAAAATCAACGCTAATTCTTCTTTCTGCAGTATCACTCATACCTGCAATAATAGCATCAATTTGACCTGCTTCAAGAGCTGCAATCAATCCATTCCAACTAATCGCTTTAATCACTAAACGATAACCTAATTCATCTGCAATCTTTTTTGCAATTTGAACATCATATCCATCAGCATATAATCTAGTTCCATCAATTGGATAATTTGTATCTGTTTTAGTACTTTCTGTCCAGTTGAATGGCGCATAATCACATTCCATTCCAACAGTTAAAGTTGGACGTTCATCTTCTTCTTCGTTTTTATTACAACCTGCAACTGTTACTAAAGATAACATAATAAATAATAAAGTTAATAATTTTTTCATAAATACCTCCAAACAATAAAAAAAAGCGTTCTAGACGCCATAACTCATATATAATGATACTTAGCGCCTCTACTAAAAAATAGTAGGAGTGTTATTGGTATTTCCAATAACCCCATATAATATTTATGCCTAAATATTATATTCGGCGATAGTTACCTTTCTTTACACCTCACTGTATGCCTACTAAATGTAAATACTCTGATGTATCGCTACCTCTATCTAAAAAACTTTTTACTTTTATATTATACTAAAAATCATGATATATTTCAACTAAATATATAAAATACTTATTTTTATAAACAATAAAAAAAGATACTCAAATAATCTTTGAGTATCTAGTTAATTTCACTAATCTTTTTACCGACTAGAGTTTCTGGATTTAATTTCTTACCACTTTTTTGAATTTTTAAGAAAACATGATTTCCCGCTTCTTTATCAATTTCCGTTGTGCCGCTTGTTGCAAGTTTACTACCTTGTTCAACTTCCATTCCAACACTCACAACTACATCTTGTAAGCCATAATAATATGTTTTAACATCATGATCATGTTCTAATACAACATATGTTCCATATAGTGGATTACTTTTGACTTCACATACCTTTCCACTAAGTACAGCTAATACATCAAACACTTGGTTATCTTTTCTAGCATATGCAACTCCATCACTTGTACGAAATGTTGTTCCATATTTAATTAATGATTTTTCTTGTTCAAGTGTACTAGCTGTTTTATCATAGAACATTCTTGTAACTGTATAATCTAAATCTTTAGAAAATGGTAATGTAATTACTTCTTCGACATCGTTTATTACTGGTTCTTCAATAGAATCATCAGGTGTATTATCAATTACTGGTGTTTCAGTAGTTGGCTTAGAACCCGTACTTGCAATAATAAGCGCTACTAGTATAAAAGCTAGAATGCCGACGAAGAAAATAAATTGAAATTTATTTTTTCCAATCTTTTTAAAAAGCTTTTTCATTTCATCACCTCATGTTTATTATGAGGCAATTTTTCAAAATTATACAATTTTATTGAATAATTATAATAATTAATTCAATTATCTTAAAAATTGATGTTGCTAATAAATATCCGCAAATAAGTGATAAAGAAATGCTTGCAACCAAGATAGTTCTAGTTTTACCTTTTTTAAATATTTTTTCAAAATTACTATCAGCAATAAATTTAAAAGAAATTATAAAACATGCACAAAGTAAAATGAAATAAATAATATTTAACATAAATCACCTATTTAAAAATTTTAATTACATCATTAAATGCTACAAAAACAAATAGTAACATTAATAACATAAAGCCAATTGTGTGAATAATATTTTCAACTTTTGGATTTGTTTTACGTCTTGTGATTGCTTCATAACCAAGGAACGCAATTCTTCCACCATCAAGAGCTGGAAGCGGAATAATATTCATTAAACCAATATTAACACTTAAAATTGCCATCCAGTTAAAAACACTTAATGCGCCTTGTGATACAATTGAAACAGTTGCCGAAGCAATTCCAACTGGACCACTTAAATCAGTAATACCAAGACCGCTATTTTTCTTAAATAAAGCACCTAATGTTTTAAAAATTACTGTACAACTTGTACCAATTTCTTTAAATGGTTCAACAATCAAACGTCCAATATTTCTAGTTACTGTTGGTGAAATATATAATTGTACTTTACATACATCAACATTATTATCATCAAAGATTTGTTTTGTATAAGTTTTAATCTTTTCTAATGTAACTATTTCACTACCACGTTTAACAACAAAAGTAAATTCATTGTTTATAGCTCCATCACCACTATTAAAATATCTTAAGAAATCTGCACGACTCAAGAATTCATAGCCATTACATGAAATGATTTCATCACCCGGACGAAGCCCTGCTTGATAAGACATTGTATCTTCATTTTTTGATAAATATTCACTAACAACAAGTGAATTAGATCCATCTTGTACAAAATTTACTTGAACAGATTGAACAAAAACATACGGATTTACTAATGCAGATCCTAATTTTCCATTTTGATCTTTATAAACTACATTAATTTTACCGCTAAATTCTTCACCATTTGCAAATTTATCAAGTGCACTTGATATTTGTTCCCACTTTGTATAAAACATTGATTGATCAAGATTATCAACATCACCAATATATAAAATGTGATAACCATCTTTAATACCTGCATCATATGATGGAGTTTTTTCAACCATTCCACTTACTTCAGTTGATTTATAATTAGCATATCCAGTTACTAATCCCATAAAGAAGAATACAAAGAAAGCTAATACAAAGTTCATAAATGGACCTGCAAAAACTGTTAAAAATCTTTGTAATAATTTTTTATTTACAAATAAGCGATCATATGGAGCGATTTGAACAATTTGTTTTTTTGAATAACGAACATTACAAGTTCGGCTAATTGTAAATGTACCATAATCTTTTAAAGTAATATACAGTTCACCATCTTTTGCTTCTTTCGTACCTACTAAATCATAATTTTCAATTTCGTAAGCATCAGGTGTGGCATCTTTAAACGCCTCAATTTCTGTAACAACACCATCAGTTAAATGAACTTTTGCATATTTATATCCAGTTAATGGATTAAGTTCAACTTCTTCACCAGCCATTGATACAAATCCGCCAATTGGAATTGCACGAATCGAATAGCATGTTTCACCAATCTTTTTTTGCCATAGGACTGGTCCCATACCAATTGAGAATTCATAACAAAGAATTCCAGCTTTTCTTGCAAAAAAGAAATGGCCGCCTTCATGAACTAAAACAATAATACCTAGTATTAAGACAAATACTATGATACCTAAGACTACTTGCCAAAACATTTTTCTACCTCCTTAAGTATAATTTTTTGTACATTTTCAATGTTTTTTAGATTAAATTTTAAATCAACAAATTTATTAACATTTTCTAAAACAATTTTATTTAAAACTCTTTCTATATCAGTATATAAAATTTGATTGTTTAAAAATAACTCTACTAAGTAATCGTTACATGTGGTAACAATTGTTCCAAGAAATTTTGGATCATTGATAATCATTTGACCATATTTAATAAGCGGATATCTAAATTCATCAATATCTGTTAAATTTAATTCTTTTTTAAAGTTTTCAACCGAAACAAAAATATCTTTTGAATCATTGTAATCTTTCAAATTTGGATATTCCATTGCGTATTTAATTGGTAAATGCATATCATTATTAGAAGTATGGTAAATTACTTGACCGTTTTTTAATTTAATAGCCGCATGAACCAAACTTGTTCGATCTACTAGCGCTTCAATTTTAGTTATATTAAATAAGTATTTTGCTTCAACTAGTTCAAATACTTTATTCATCATCGTTGCACTGTCAATCGTAATTTTACTTCCCATTTGCCAGTTAGGATGTTTTAATGCATCTTTTGGAGTAACTTGATTTAATCTTTCAATCGGATAATCACGAAGTGCACCACCACTAGCAGTAATATACAATGTATCAATATCTTGGTAATTTACTTTATTAATTAATTGATAAAGAGCTGAATGTTCGCTATCAATTGGAATTAAAATACTTCTTGATTTTTTTAATTCTTCACAAACTAAAGAACCTGCCATGACTAAACTTTCTTTATTAGCAAGTAATAATATTTTATCGTTTTTAATCGCATCTAAAGTTGGTTTTAATCCAACTCTACCAACTAAGGCATTAATAACCATTGGATTACAACAATTAAATTTTACAACATCTAATAAATTTCTCGTAACTTTAATTTTAATTTTTTTCTTTCTTAAATATTTTTTAAGCTCAATATATTCTTTTAAAAATGGTGTGACAACAAGTTTTGGAGAAAACTCATTTATTATTTCTATAGCTTTAGTTATATTATGTCCAAAACTAAATGAACTTAAAGCGTAATTTTCTTTATTTGAACGTATTATATCTAAAACTTGTGTTCCAATTGATCCAGTTCCACCAAGTAAACAAATATTTTTCATATTACACCAATATTATCATTAATGCATATAAAAATGCACCAGAAAAAATCAAACTATCAAAGCGATCCATTACACCACCATGGCCTGGGAATAAATTACCATAATCCTTTATGTTGTAATTTCTTTTTAACTTAGACGCAACTAAATCACCAATTTCTGTTGATAATGTTAAAAATAAAGTCATAACTAACACTACAATCCATTCATAATTATAGTTAAACCCAAATATTGAGTAATCTACAAAATATTTATTCACAATTAAGTAAAATGCAAAACCGATCATAGTACCAATTACAATACCACCAATAGCGCCTTCAACAGATTTCTTTGGCGAAATACTAGGACATAATTTATGTTTACCAATTGTACAACCAACAGCGTATGCACCAATATCAGTAAAAATTACCGTTAATAGTAAATAACTAAATAAATAGAAACCTTGATTAAACATTTCATTTTTACCAAGTAATCTTAAATATAATGTCATACCAAATAATAATCCACTATAAATGAATACAAAGATTAAATTTAATGTACTTTTAACACTAAATTTTGGTCTAAATATTCCAAGCATTAAAAATGACAAAATAGTTAAAATTAATATTGGAAAAATAATAGTTGGTTCTAATTGAAAACATAAAACTAATAATACATTATAAATTGGAACAATCCATTTTAATCTTTTAAATACAACATCCTCATTTTCCATCATTTTTAAAAGTTCATATCCTGCAACATAACTTAATACCATTCCAAGAGCAGTAAAAAACCACCCACCTAGTATTAATAATGGAACTAAAACAATTATCATTACTAATGCTGTTAATGTTCTTTTAAGCATAATATCTCCTAAATTTTACCAAAACGTCGATTACGTTTTTCATATTCTGTTAGTGCTTTATAAAGTTCATTTTTATTAAATGCTGGCCATAATGTTTTAGGAAAATAAAGTTCAGCATATGATGCTTGATAAAGCATATAATTACTTAATCTTTGTTCACCACTTGTTCTAATTAATAAATCAATTGGTGGGGCTGGATAAGTATATAAACATTTTTCAAAGTTTTCTTTTGTAAAAGCTAACTTTCTTTTTTTCATTTCGAGCGTAGCATTTATAATTTCAAGTTGACTACTATAATTAAATGCAATCATTAAAGTAAATCTTTCTTTTATAAAAATACTATTATTTAACTTTGTAATTACTTCTTCTACTTTCTTAGGCAGATTAGTTTTTTCTCCGACAACACGAATATTAAAATCAAGTTTAGATAAATTTTCTTCATAATGTTTAAATTCATTATAGGCTTTTTCGATTAAATATTCAACTTCCGCTTTTGGTCTTGCCCAGTTTTCAACACTAAATGCATAAACACTCATAAAAGGTATTCCTAATTCTTTCACAAGTTTAGTAATATTTTTTAAAGTTTTAACACCTTTTTCATGACCAATTGTACGAATAAATCCACGTTTTTTTGCCCATCTACCATTACCATCTAATATAAAGGCAATATGCTTAGGTAGATTTTGAAACATAATTACATTTGAATTTTGATTCTCCATATTTTTTCACCTATTAAATATTATACAACATTTTATGTTTTATTGCAATTAAAAAATGCATTATTTAAAGGATATATAATTTGCAATAATTTTATTTTTAAATTATAATATAAATATCAAAGAACAGAGGTAAATTACATGAAAAAAAGAGAAACACTGGTAGTGGCACATCGTGGTGCGAAAGGGCTTGTCCAATTTGAAAATTCAATTCAATCATTTGATAAAGCGATTGAGGTTAATAGTGAAATTATTGAAACTGATATTAGAAAAACAAAAGATAATATAATAGTAGTAAATCATGATCCATCAATTAAAGGTTTAGTTATTAAAGATCATACATACGCTAAATTGAATCAAGTATGTGAAGAAACTGGTTTTCATTTATTAACGTTAGATGAAATGCTTGAAAAATATCATGACAAAATTACATTTGACATTGAGCTTAAAGAAGTAGGTTATGAACAAGAAATCTTAGATATTATTTTTAAATATTTAAAAAAAGACCAATTTTATTTAAGATCTTTCCACGATCAAGCAATTAAAAATGCTAAAACAATATGTAAAGATGTTTATTGTTATTTACTTGTTGGACGTGGTAACATTACATTTAAAGAACGTTTGACAGAAATTTTCCCACACAAGCGTATGAAAAAATGTCTTGCTGATGGCATCTCACCACTATACAAAATTATGAAATGTGGATTTGTAAAAAGAATGCATGCAAGAAATATTAAAATATCTGTATGGACTGTCAATGATGAAAAATTAATGAAAAAACTAATCAAAAAACGCGTAGATTCAATAGTAACTAATTATCCAGATTTATGTTTAAAAGTTCGAAATGAACTTAAAAAATAGCCTATAATTAATAATTAAAAGGACATTCTGTTAGAATGTCCTTTTATTAAATTAATTATTCTGTTCTAATTTTTCTTTCTTAATTAGTTTTTTTAAAACATGATATGTTACAATTAAACCAATTAAAACAACTACCCAGAAAATCAGAGTCCAAGGAATACCACCTTTATTAAAGTTATTGAAAACTACTAAAGTTGCAATCATTGTAATTGTACCTATCGAACGACAAATTAAGTTACCAATGAAAAAGAAACCAAAATCAATTCTAACTGATCCAGCTACAAGACATAATAAGTCATCAGGGAATAATGGAAAAAGCACTGTTGCAGCATAAGCCCATTTCCCACCACGATTAAATACATCACTCCATTTATCATATTCTTCTTCTGTTCCAGCACACCATAATACAGCTTTTTTACCAAGTTTAGCTCCCGCAAAATACGCTACACTTGCACCAGCCATATATGCACTAATAATAACAGCTAATAATATCCACAAATCTAAAGTTCCAAATACTGCAAGTCCAAGATTAGTTTCAATAATGTGAATATTAACTGCAGCATTTAAAACAATATAAGCTGGAATTGGAATAATACAAACTTGTATAAACATGATTAACCAAAATGCAACCCATATCGTCCATTTATTTTCCAAATTTTCAATCCAAGTTTGTATCGAATTACTAACTTGTGGAAACGCAAATAACACTTCAAAAGCTGTCATAAATAAAACAGCTACAAACATAACATCAATAATTTTAATAACTTGTTGCTTATTCATAAGTCACCATTCAAATTGAAATTTAGTAGTGTCTTTGATTATACTAGGAAATTTTCAACTATCTATTTAATACCTTTCTTAATAACATTATTTTATATTTACTATATTATATAGTATACCATAGTGAACTAAAAAATGCAAGATTAATGACATTTTCTCTTAAATATTATATAATAATATTAGAGGTACTAATATGAAAAAGATTATACTACGAATTGGTGGAATGAGTTGTAGCGCCTGTTCAAATGGTTTAGAAAAACATTTAAACAAACAGCAAGGTATTCATAATGCATTAGTCAATCTAGTTTTACAAAATGCTACTATTGAATATGATGATAACCTGACAATGAATGATTTAACTTCGTACATCCAAAAAGCAGGATTTGAAAACCAAGGTATTTATAAACTAGAACAAAAAAATACAAAAGCAAAAAAAATCAAAATATTAATAACATACGGTATTTTATCTATCATTTATTTGTACATCTCAATGGGTCATATGATAAAACTACCAGTACCAAAAATTATCAACATGGATATTAATCCTAAGATATATGGTATTACATTGTTAATATTAACAATACCTTATTTAATATTAGGATTAAAAGTATTCAAAGCTGGCATTAAAAATTTATTACATTTAAGCCCAAATATGGACACATTAGTAACACTAGGTGTATTCACTAGTTTTATTTATAGTACAATTAATTTAATATTACTAGTTACAAATAAATCTAATACTGCTCATAATCTTTATTTTGAATCTGCGGCAATCGTTATTTATTTTATTTACTTAGGACGTTTTATCGATTCAAATGCAAAATCCAAAACAGTCGATGCAATCAAAGATTTAGTACAAATTACACCAAATGATGTTTTAGTAAAAGAAAATAATGAAGTTCTCAAAAAAACGATTGATGAAATAGAAGTAGGCACTATCTTGATTTGTAAAACAGGAATGAAAATAGGTGTTGATGGCATTATCACTAGTGGTTCATGCTATGTAGATCAAGCATTTATTACCGGTGAAAGCAAACCAATAAAAAAAGATATCGGTCAAGAAGTAATAGCCGGTAGTATAGTGACAAGTGGTTATATTGAATATAGTGCTAAGAAAATCGGAAAAGATTCAACAATCTCCGAAATAGTCAGACTAGTAGTTGACGCAAGTAATACCAAAATGAAAATTGCAAGAACTGCAGACATTATTTGTCGATATTTTGTGCCTACGATTATTCTAATTGCTCTTTTATCTTTTTTTGGTCACTTAATTTTTAATAGTACATTTAATACTGCCATTAATACATTTGTAACAGTGCTTGTTGTTGCCTGTCCTTGTGCACTTGGACTTGCGACTCCCCTTGCCATAGTTATTAGTGAAGGTAATCTTGCAAAAGAAGGTATCCTAGTTAAAAAAAGTGAAACGTTAGAAAATGCCTACAAAATAGATACTGTAATATTTGACAAAACTGGTACGTTAACATATGGAAATTTAAAAATATCCGAAATATTTAATTATTCAAATAGCAACCTATTACAAATAGTTTGTAGTATCGAACAAAAATCTAATCACCCTATTGCAAAAGTATTTCAAGACTATCAAAAAATAAATAATCTCGAACAACTAATTGTTTCGGATTTTAAAGAAATACCGGGTATTGGTTTATATGCCGAAATTAATAATTCAAAATATTATTTAGGAAACAATAAATTATTTAATCTATTAAATATAATAAATGATAAATATAATGATGAAACAAAACTTTCATTAAATGGTAATTCTATTATTTATGTTATTGAAAATCAACAAATTATGGGACTAATAGGCGTTAATGATATTATTCGAAATAACGCTAATATTATTGTTAAAAAACTGCAAGAACATAAAATTAATGTAATAATATTAACAGGTGATAATGACCAAGCCGCCAAAATCATTGGTAATGAAATTGGTATATCAAACATAATAAGTAATGTTTTACCAAAAGACAAAGTAAAAGTTGTAAAAGAATTAATTATACAAAATGAAAATGTCATGATGGTCGGTGATGGTATTAATGATGCACCTGCTCTTGCAACTGCAACAATCGGTGTCAGTATTAATAGTGGTACAGATATTGCCGGAAATGCTTCTGATGTCATACTAATGAATGATGATTTAATGAAAATAATTGATTTAATCAACATTAGTAAAAAAACAATTCGCAACATCAAACAAAACCTATTTTGGGCATTCTTCTATAATATATTAATGATTCCAATATCAATAGGATTCTTCACAAAATTTGGTTTAACAATGTCACCTATGATTGCGGGAATTGGAATGACAATAAGCAGTTTATTTGTTGTCTTTAATGCATTAAGATTAAAAAAAATTAAAAAGGAGTAAATATGATATTTAAAATAAATCGTCCAATTATTATTAAAAAACTAACAATTGAAGGCTTACACTGTAATGGTTGTGCAAAACGTGTTGAAAATGCCTTCTTACAAAATAAAGCTGTAAAAGAAATTAAAGTTTCATTTGAAGAAGGAAATGCTATTCTAACACTAAAAAAAGAAATTCCTAGTGATGAGATCAATCAAATAATTGATAACCTTGGTTTTAAGCTTATTAATATAGAATAAAAAAAGAGCTCAAATTGAGCTCTTTTTTTATATTAAATCATCTAAAGTTTGACGATGTTTTAAAACCTTAATTTCATTACCTACTAATAGGACACCTGGTCTTAATAAACTATTATAATTTGATGACATTGTATAATTGTAAGCACCAGTTGAATACACAACCAAAACATCGCCATTATCAATATTAGGAACCTTAACGTCTTTTCTTATTATATCACCAGATTCACAACATTTACCAACAACATCGACTAAATTTTCTTTTTTATCATTCATTTTATTAACAACATCAACTGAATAAATAGCATCATATAATGCAGGTCGAATATTATCTGCCATTCCACCGTCAATAAAGAGATACTGCTTTCGACCAAATGTTTGTTTAATTTGACTACAACTATATAACGTAATACCCGCATTTCCAACAATTGATCTTCCTGGTTCAATCATCAAGTGAGAAATATGAGAATTAGTTTCTCTAATTACTTTTTCTATAAATGATACTAAATGATTCATCATATCTTTCACCGGAATTGCTTGATCAGTTTCTAAATACTTAATTCCGAAACCACCACCAAGATTTAAAACAGTTAAATTTATAGAGTATTTTTCATTTAATTGATTAATAAAGTCAACTAATTTTTTTGTTTCAAGCATAAAAGCTTCTTTTTCAAATATTTGTGATCCAATATGTGAATGAATGCCTTTTAAAGAGATATTCTTTTGATTTTGAATCAAGGTAATCATTTTATCAATTGTTTTTATATCTTCGATATTAATACCAAATTTTGATTCCATATTAGATGTTTGAATATACTTATGCGTATGTGCATCAATATTAGGGTTAATTCGAATTAAAATATCTACTTCCTTATTTTTTATATTAACAAGTTTAATTAATTCAGTTAGCTCAAATAAATTATCGACAACAATTAATCCAACATTTTCATTAACTGCAAATTCTAATTCTTCTAAAGATTTATTATTACCATGTAATACGATCTTTTTCATATCATATCCAGCTTTTTTAGCAATATACATATCGCCTAAACTAACTGCATCCATAGAGATATCAAATTGATTTAAATATTTACAAAATTCATAAGTTAAGAATGCTTTAGAAGCATACACAACAGTTGTTTTAAAATAATTACTTTTAAAGTGATTTGTATAATCATAAATATTTTTAACAACTTGTTGTTCATCCATAACATATAATGGAGTTTTATATTGTTTTGCTAAATCATATAGATTATGATTGCCTAAATAAGCTATATTGTTTTTTATATTGAGTCCAATTGGCTTCATAATTCACCTCATAACATAATGATTATACTAAAAAAGTCGAATAATGTCAAATACAAAAGAAAAATAAAGTCCTCATAGAGGACTTTACCTTATAGAAAGATCATTAAGAAAATTCCAATTAGAATAAAGAATAATCCAGTTACAAAATAAGGGATAAAAGTAAATTTATTTTCTTTTCTTTCTTCTGCCTTAACTGTAACAAATTCATACATATCTCGATAGTTTCTTTCAGGATCTTTTTTTATCTTAGAAAATGCATAACCAAAAGTATCAAATGCACCAAAGTAAGATACTAAACTTAAACCACCAATCAAGAATACAACTGCACCACCAATTTGTAAACCATTAATATAATTAATTAGCTCTTTAAAATTATTTAAACATAAATTAATAATTAAAATAATTATACAAATAGAAGCATTTACAATGTACTTGTGTAATGAATGAAAAAATACTTTTTTAAGAAACTTCATGATTATTCCTTAATTTGTTTTTTGTATTCAGCAAGTTCTGCTTCATTACAATATACTAAATGACCTGGTTTTAATTCGCGAAGTTCAGGTTTATCAGTTGAATAATCATGCATCATTGGATTATACATAATTCTTTGACGAACCTTTTCAGTTTTTGGATTTGGTTTAGGAATTGCTGAAAGTAATGCGCGAGTATATGGATGCATTGGATTTTTAAACAATTCATCACTACTTGCTGTTTCAACAATCTTACCAAAGTACATTACCACGATACGATCGCAGAAATATTTAACTACTGATAAGTCATGGGCAATAAAGATAATTGACAATCCTAATTCATTTTTAAGATCATTAAGTAAGTTAATAATTTGGGCTCTAATTGAAACGTCAAGCGCACTAATTGGTTCATCACAAATTAATAGTTTTGGATTCATTACAAGTGCTCTTGCAATACCAATTCTTTGTCTTTGACCACCAGAGAATTCATGTGGGTAACGTGCAGAGTGTTCTTCTACAAGACCAACTTTTTCAAGCATTTCAACAACTTTAATGTGATTTTTTTGTTTGTCATGGAAACCTTGAATATGTAATCCTTCTTGGATAATATCTTCAACTGTCATTCTTGGATCAAGTGAATCAACTGGATCTTGGAAAATCATTTGAATTTCGTTAACAAGTCTACGGCTTACATGTTTATTATCAAATTTAATTTGACGAATTTTAGCTTTTTGTTCAGCAACAACGCTATCAATATTAGCTTGAATTTTTTCAACTTCTTGAGAACATTCAGCTTTGATTTGACTAACTTTTTCAGCATATGAGTAACTTGATTCATCAAGATCTGCAATTTGTTCTTTGGCATTTTGTTTTAATTCGTTAATTAAATTCTTACCTTTAATTTTAGTCCATTTAATTTCTTTTTTGTTCCAACGACTACCTGCTGATATACGAACACCACGATAGTAAATAGAACCACTTGTAATATCATATAATTTGATGATTGAACGTCCAGTAGTTGTTTTACCACATCCAGATTCACCAACGATACCAATACATTCACCTTCATATAAATCAAAAGAAATGTTTGAAACAGCTTTTAATTTAGCACGTTTTGGACCTTTACCAAAGAAGAAAAATTGTTTTAAGTGTCTAACTGAAAGTAAGATATTTTTTTCTCTTAATTCAGGTTTATTTTTTACAGCCGGATTTAAACGATATTTTTTATTAAATTCTTTAATATTATTTACATCATTTAAATCAAGTTCTTCAGAACTATTAAAATTTACTTCTTGGCCATAATCATCTTCATGATCATCAGAAATTGCACGATTAGATTCTTGATTAATAAGATTTTCTTTTAATTCATCTTCAACACGACGATTACTATTCATCTTTATCTTCCTCCTTTAGTGCATTCTTAATTCTTTCTTTAACGATAGCTGGCATTTCAACTTTAGGAGCATTTGGATCTAATAACCAAGTTGCAGCATAGTGAGTATCACTAACTTTAAAGAAAGGAGGTTCGTATTTAAAATCGATTTCCATAGCATATTTACTACGAAGAGCAAATGCATCTCCCTTAGGTGGATAAATCATATTTGGTGGAGTTCCTGGAATTGCATCA
The DNA here is from genome assembly GCA_045652765.1 of Bacilli bacterium. Taxonomy (GTDB): domain Bacteria; phylum Bacillota_I; class Bacilli_A; order ML615J-28; family CAG-313; genus UBA1231. The sequence continues at coordinate 27,356 of JAZOLG010000016.1, read as the reverse complement.
AGTTTTTCTTTACTATCTACGTCAGGAATACTTGAAAGTAATGCCCAAGTATATGGGTGACGTGGATCAAAGAATACATCTTCGGCAGTTCCATGTTCAACGATTTTACCAGCATACATTACAGCAACTCTGTCAGCCATATTAGCTACAACACCTAAGTCATGTGTAATGAAAATACATGATAAATTTCTTTCTTTCTTAATACGATTAATTAATTCAAGAATTTGAGCTTGAATTGTAACGTCAAGAGCTGTAGTTGGTTCGTCACAGATAAGAATATCCGGAGTTGCAATTAATGCAATTGCGATAACAATTCTTTGTCTCATACCACCTGAGAATTCAAATGGATATTGTTTAAATCTTCTTTCAGGTTCAGGAATACCAACTTCTCTCATAATTTCAAGAGCAATACGCTTAGCTTCCTTTTTAGTAATTCTCATTGAATTATCAAATGCTTCTTTTTCATTTTGAATAGCTTGTAAGATTGGTTCTTTATCTTCAGCAGCAGATAATTGAGCTTTAAAATCAGCCATCTTAGCTTTATGTTCAGTAACAATCTTTGTTTTATAAGCATTAACTTCTTGTTTTGCTTCTTTTTCTTTTGCTTTTAAATTTTCCTTTAAAGCAGGTAAAACTTCTTTTAATTGAGCTTTAGCAGTTGCAACTTCTTCTTTACATAATGCTTTACATTCTTTGATTAATTCTGCTGATTCTTCTTTAGAATAATCTTGATTTGCATTAATTTCTTTAATTTGAAGCATGCATTTATCTTTAGCTTTTTTAACTGCAATTTTACATTGAGCTTGAGCATTCTTATAAGCAACAAGTTCATTTGTAATAATTTCATCATACATCTTCTTTAATTTATTACCATTAATTAAAGTAGCTTCAGTTATTTGTTTACCAATACGAACAATTGGATTTAAACTTGATAATGGGTCTTGGAAAATCATACCGATTTTCTTACCACGAATACGGTGGAATTCTTCTTCAGAAATTTCTAATAGGTTTTCACCTTCATATAAAATACTTCCACCTTCAATAATAGAGTTATTTGCTAAAATCCCCATTATTGCTTTACTAGTAACAGATTTACCAGAACCAGATTCACCAACGATACATAAAGTTTCACCACGATGTAAATCAAATGATACACCACGAACTGCTTTTAAAATACCATTATCTGTATAGAAAGAAATTTTCAAATCTTTAACTTCTAATACTTTTTCTTGATCAAAAGCCATATTATTCACTTCCTTTCAATGATGGATTCAAGGCATCACGTAAACCATTACCAAATAAGTTAAATGAAATCATAATTAATGAAATGATAATTGCTGGGAAAACAATTAACATTGGTCTAGTAGCGATATATTGTTGGTTATGAGATAATACACTACCAAATGAGTTAGAACCTTTTAAAATTCCAAGATATGAAAGTGAAGCTTCACTGAAGATTACACTTGGAATAGAAAGGACACTACTTGTAACAATTGTACCTAATGAGTTAGGCAAGATATGTTTAAAGATTAAACGCATATCTGAAGAACCTAATGTTCTACTTGCAAGGATGTATTCACGTCCTTTAAAACGATAGAATTGCGTTCTTGTTCTTCCGGCAATACCAAGCCATCCAGTCATACATAATGCAAGACCAAATGTAAAGATTGTATCACCCATTAATAATACAACAAGTGTTATAACGACTGTTGATGGTACACCACTTAGAATTTCACAGAAACGTTCCATGAATAAGTCAACGTTACCACCGAAATAACCTGAAATTGAACCCCACACAAGACCAAATGATAAACAAATTGCAGAAACGATAATTGAGATTAAGAATGATTTTTTAAGACCATTGAATGAATATACAATAATATCGAATCCTCTATCATCTGTTCCAAGTAGGTATTTAGGCATTGAATCATAACCTAAGTATCTATACATTAATACATCACAAGTTAATTGTTGTGATAATACTTTTTCAGTAACACCATTTTTACTTACTTCAACCATAGCAAATGTAACATTTTTAACTTCTTTTACAGGACATTTTTCAGGGTCTAAAATTTCAAATGTATATTGCCAATTTCCTTCTGCATCTTGGAAATATTGGTAATTACACCAACCATTATTCTTATATTCTTCCATTTTTGCCACTGTGACATCAAGTGTTTCTTTGACACCATATGTATTTTCATATGTATCTAATAAGAAATCACATAAATATACATAAGCACGATAAACAGATTTATCACCATTTGTACGCCAATATTGAATTGGGAATACACCTGTATTTAATTTAGCATAACGAAGTTTTTGAGCAGCATCATCATATTCTTTACTAGTCGCATCATTTGTCATGCTCATTAATTTTAAAATGTCTTTCTTAGCATATTCACCATGACCAGGAAGATTAATTATTTCTTCAGAATCTGTTGATAACATTAATGAAACAATTGGTAAATAAGTTATACCAGTTTGATGAGTTTTTAATTCAATTACAACTTGTCCATCTTGAATTTCTGAAATATTATTTTCTTTCATTAATTCAGAAACATTAACTGTTAATTGTTCATAAGTTTTTGCCCAATCACGTAAAACTAATTCATGTTTTTGAGCTTTACAATCACATTTACCAGTTTTATCAAATGAGTGAATATGTTTGCTATTTGGTTTTACAAATTTAGGATCATCAGGATATTCTACATAACGAATATACACACGATAATTTCCTTTAAATTTAGCTCCAATTTCTTTAAAATCTTCTTGTAAAGAATAATTTTCTGAAGCAAGAACTAAATCAACTGTAAAGTTTTCACTATCAGTGAAATTTAATGTTTGATTTACACTTAATTCAACAAAATTTTTAGCGTTTTTATCTTTTGTATCAGTTAAACTGCTAGTCTTTAAAATATAAACACCACCTGCAGAGTTTTTAGCAGCGGAGTTAGTATAATATCCATAATAATCTATTTCTTTAACAGCATCTTTTGAATAATATACCTTAGATTCTTTAGTAGAACCATCAGGATTTGTAGCAGTTCCCATTATAAATGGTAATTCTTTATCAACATCATATTGAACATTTGTAATGATTTGAGTACCATTCCATTTAGTTTTCCAATTATTTGGATTATTAGCTAAATCAGTATCTTTAATACCAGTTGGCTTATATTCAAATACTTTTGGAAGCATTTTTAATTCTTTAATATTAGGATTTGATGGATCAATGTTATATGGAGTTACAACAGGTAAAATAAATGATAATAACATTAATAATCCAATGATAAATGCAGCAACTACAGATGATTTATTTTTACAGAATCTTTTTAATGCATCTTTACCAAATGTTGTCGCTTTAGTTTCAAATTTTTTGTCATGAATTTTCTTATCTACTTGAGTTAATTGAAAGTCACTTTTAGAGATTTCAAATTCATTACCATAAGCATCATATCTTCTGTTATCCATTATTTCTTCGCCCCCATTCTAATTCTAGGATCGATAAATCCATAAGAGATATCAAGAACAACCCCAGCTAGCAATGAGATTGTTGTAAACAACGCCATATCTACCATAAGTACGTTGTAGTCTTTTTTGTTTAATGCAGAGATGAATAATTCACCAATACCTAAAATACCATATAATCTTTCAAGAATCATAGATCCACCTAAAAGACCAATTACTTCAGCTAAGATAGATGGAACAATTGGAACCATCGCATTTCTTAATGCATGTCTTAGAATTGCTTGACGTTTAGTTAAACCTTTTGTTCTTGCAAGTAATAAGTATTCACTAGACATAACTTCACAAAGTTCTGCTCTTGTAAAACGACAATAACCACAAATAGAACCGAATGATAAACAGAATACAGGAATTATATAACCTTTAATCTTATCACTGGTTGCAGCCGATTCAGCAGGCCATTGAGAAGGTAATATTTGATTGTTATAACATAACAATAATAACAAGAATGTTATTAATACGAAGCCTGGAATTGAAATAAAGATCATAACTGATGTTGAAATGATATGGTCAGTTAATTTATTTTTCTTTAAAGCAGCCCAGATACCAAGTGCAATACCGATTGGTACTGAAAAAATAACAGATACGACATTTAATTTAATTGTATTTGGTAGTCGTTCACCAATGATTAGCATGGAGTTTACATTAGGTTTAATGGCAGTAGATCTACCCCATTCCCACTTTGTAACAATGTTTTTAATCCATCTAACATATTGAGTCATTGCAGGAACTTTATAAAAGTATACTTTTCCAAGTTCCCTATTTACAGAATCAAGTTCAACTTCATTTAAGCGTTGATGATCTTCACTTTCAACGAAACCATCATACACTAAACTTTGCCAATATGAGAAACGTGCATCATCAGTTCCTGGTGGCTTATCAATTGGTACTAGTTTCATTAAAATAAATGTTAATGATAGAATGATAAAAGCTGTTACTAATGCTAGTCCAATACGTTTTAAGACATATTTCCACATTTTATTTTCTCCTTCTTTCTTTAAATTTATAAAAAAGCACAATATACACGCGATATATAATGTTTTTTTATAAAATTAAACAAACATTATATATTTTATTATACATAAAATTAGCACCCCAAAAGAGGTGCTAATTCCTGTATAATCTCTTTTTTATATAAAATTAATTATTCAGCTTGAACGATTGCAGTTAAGAAACCTTCAGCTTTACCTTCACCGAATACACCGAATCCATAACCTGGAACATAGTTATCCCATGAACCACTACCTGGAACAAGACGGTCAGCATACATTGTATAACCACCATCACCATATAGTGTTAAACCAGTAATGAAGTTTTCAACAGCGAATTTTTCAAGAATACCGATAATTTCAGTTCTAGCTTCATAAGAAGCAGCAACATAAGAATAAACTTTACCACCTTCTGGAACTACAGGTGCATTGTCAGCACTTGGTTGTTGAATCATAGAAGCATAGTATTGTGAGCATAATGAATCAGCATTAGTTGTTGCATAAATAGATACATATGAAGATCCTGGAACACCAGCGATTGTTGAATCGAAGTAAATGTCATAACCAATGAAACCATTGTTAGCATTTGCAAATTCAGCAGAAACAGTAATAGTAATGATATCACCATCTACTGTAGCTTCACAAGCTTCTTCAGCGTAACTTCCAGCACCAGAATAATAAATTTCATAGTTACAAGCAGCTACATAAGCAACTTCGAATTTAGCTTGAGCATCATCTACAGAAGCATATTTGAATTGAGCAGTTACAGAACCGTCAGCATTAACTGTTTGAGAAATGAATGCAGCGTCTACTAAAGCACCAGCTAATTCACCTTCAGCAGTTACATAAGCACCGCTGTCAGCAGCTTGCCATAAAGCATCAAATGACCAATTAATTCCATCATAGAAAATTTGATCAGAAGCTTTACCAGTATCAACACCCCAGTTTAGAGTGAATCCTGAAGAGTTGTCAGATCTTAATACTTCTAAGAAGTTAAGTGGATTTAATGAGTTACCAGATACTGAACCGAATCCAAGGTCAAATTGACCAACCATCATTTTTTCATAGTATACATCAGACCAAGTTACAGCAACCCAGTGAACACATTTAACAGTTAGGTTACCACCACAGCTATTGAATGCATCTTCAATATATTTAGCTAAGATAACACCTTCTTCATCAGCTTGAGCTTGAGTTTGCCATGCGATTTCGATTTCGATAACATCACCAGCTTCATAAGTACCAGCTTCGATTAATTCATCACAAGCAGCTTTGAAGAAAGTTTGAGCTAATGCTAAGTTGTATCCATAACCATCTGTATTAGCTAATGATTGTTCAGTAGCTTTTTTGTGAGCTTCAGTTGAGTTATAAGTTACACCATTTTCAGGGTCAGCAAGATAATCTGAACCGAAATAGTTAGCAGTTGGAGTAGCACCGATAGTTTCAGCATATTCTTTTCTGTTGATAGAATAGCTTAAACCACGTAGGAAATTATCATTACTCATTAATGGTTCACATTCCCAATAATTTTCTGGAGATGTTGGAGATACAGAACCATTTTCACCGAATAATGCGATCCATTCTTCTTGTGTACAAGAGTTAACATTTAATTTGAATGTTGAACTGTCAGGAACTACAGTTGCTAATTCATGGTTTTGATATTCTTCTAAACGAGTAGAAGGAATAGAAGCACCGTCTAAGTGACCAGCTAAGAATTCTTTGAATACAGCTTCTCTATCTGTTAAAGCAGCTGCGATAGTTTGAATATGAACACCTTGGAATTGGTATCTTCCTTCAGTGTCGATTAATTCGTTTTTAACGAATACGATTTCTTTACTTAATTCCCAAGTTTTAGCTACATAGTAACCAGTAGAAAGAGTTGTATCAACTGGTGATAATGTATTGTCAGCACTAAATGTACCATAGTATTTTAATCCACCAACTAAATCAAGGAATGATTGAGGCATTGGTGCATATAAGCTAGATGCTAAGTAGTACATAGCATAGAATGGGTTACATGGAACGTTGAATTCAACTTGGATATACCATTTACCATCTCTTTCAACTACATCGTAAGCAACTGTTTCTTTCCATAAAGCAACTAATTCTGCTTGAGACATTTCATGTTCAGTAGCTGCATAGAATTCAGCAACACCTTTAACTGAACCAGCACCTTCATGGTTTTCAGTACCACGTTCAATACCATTGAATTGGTTGAACATAGCAATCCATAATGTTAAATAGTCTTCAGGTTGAACATTAGTTCCTTTGTAAGCTGCAAATTCAGGTTTAGTTGATAATGTATTATATTGTAATTCTTCACCAACTTTAACTTCGAATTCATATTTAGTACCAAGGTTGATAGGATTTCCTTCACCATCAACTAATGAATTTAATAATCTTGGTTTTTCATTAGCAATAACATTATACCATTCGTAACCATCTTTAAATTCATTCATTCTAGTTCCCCAGAATCCGTTATGAACATAACCGATTAAGTTACCAACTGTAGATTCTTTAGAATCCCAGTAGTTAACTGAACCTAAATCTTCAGATTGAGCACTTTGATAATATAATCTTGGATCATTGTAATCCCAAGCACCACATGCACATTGTGCATCTACATAATTATGTTGGTGATTTGGATCAAATTCGCCACAGAAGCAATATCCATTTTCAGCATAGTTATGTTGGTGAGCAGGGTTAAATTCACCACATTCACAATAATCATCAGAACCATAAACGTGTTTATGTTGTTCAGGTTCTTTAAAGTTAGGATCTTTTTCACCACATGAACATAAACCAGTTTCTTGGTTATAAGCATGTTTGTGTTCTGGTTGTGGGTCTGGTTCTGGATCTTTACATCCAACTACTACAAACGCAAGACCTAACACTAAAAAAACAAACGAGAATTTTTTTAATAAGTTTTTCATAATTTTCCTCCTATAAGATTAAACATTTTCTTAAATGTTTACAATATTATAACATATTTTAAAATAGGCTGTCAACACATTTCTCTCATTTTCACCATGTAAACGCTTACTTTGCACTTTTTCAAAAATGCTTTTTTTGATTTTTTTAATAAAAATAGCCTTTTTGCCTTATAAATTAACATTTTTTCTCTTTTTTTACAACAAAAATTTTTGTTGATTTTCTACAATTTTTGCTAATTTTATATTATAAAAGAAAAAAAATGCCTCATATCTATGAGGCATTTCATTATATAATTAATAGAATATTATTTACCTGAAATAGCTAACGACTTAATTTTTAATGTTGGAGCAGCTACACCAGTAAAACGTTTTTCAATATCATTTCCAATTTCTTCAACATTATTTAATAATTCATAGAAATTGCCTGATGTTACAAACAATGTTACAGGTTGATCTAATTTACCATTTTTAATTAAGAAACCTTTTGATTGAACATTGAAATCACCTGAAATAGGATTTAATCCAGCATGTAATCCTTGGACATCTGTGATATACAATCCATCTTCTACAGTAGCAATGATTTCATCTTTTGTTTTACTTCCTTCTTTAATAAATAAATTAGTAGGTCTTGTAGATACACTTCCTGCAACGCCTAATTTGAATCCATTACCAGTAGGTTCTGTTTTAAAGAAGTTTGCTGTTTTTAAATTATGTAAGAATCCATTAAATACACCATTTTCAACAACTAATTTTGTTTTACATGGAACACCTTCATCATCAAATGGTGTTTGAATTAATGCGTCTTTATAATATGGATCATCAATAATAGTAATATTTTCACCAAATACTTTTGACCCAATCTTATCGGTTAAAATAGTTAATTTCTTTAAGGCAGCATCAGCTTGGAAAACTTGAGTAAATGCTTGTAGAATTGAAGTTGCAACATCACGATGTAAAACTACAGGATAATGTCCAGATTTAACGAATCCTGCACCAATTTGATCTAATGCAGATTTTGCAGCTTCATCAATAATACGTTCTACTTCTAAATCAGCAAATTTAGTATTTACATCTCCAGATATGCCAATAAATGTAGCACCATTATCAGCAGCTAAAGCTCCTCCAAATGTTGAAATATATGAATATGATTTTTCTAAGTTAAGGCCTTTAGAATTCATAATTTGAATCTTTTGAGATGATTCAGCATATTGACAATAACCAACCTTAACAATTTTTTCACTTTTCGCAAGTAATTCTTTGTTTATTCTTTTTAATAAATCAATCTTTTCTTGAGTTGAATGTTCTTTGTAATCTGATTGAACTACTGGTACTTCTTGATATAAAGCTCCACCAGCAAACATAAATTCTTGTTCTTGTGTTTCTAAAGAAGTAACATTTTCAACTAATTGTTTTAAAATAGCCAATACACTTTCATCTTCTAAAGTTTCAGTATAAACATAACCCATCTTGCCATCTTTTAAACCACGAATAGAAACACCAAAAATTTCTTTCATGTTATATGCATCTAATTCACCATCATTTAATTTTAATGAATTACTTTCTGATGTACTTACGTATACTTCAACTTCTTCTAAGCCTAAAGCTAGTCCATTTTTAATAATGTCTTGTAATGTCATTATTTGTTTCCTCCTTTTCCACCAACTGTCATATGAGAAACACGAATTGTTGGCTGACCAACAATTGTAGGAACAGATCCACTCATTGATCCACACATACCATATCCAAATGATAAATTGTCACCAATCATATCAATTCTTTGTAAAACATCTTTACCAGAACCAACTAAAGTTGCACCTTTAACTGGTTTTGTAATTTTACCATTTTCAATTAAATATCCAACATTAACTGCAAAGTTAAATTCACCAGTTGCTGGATTTACTGATCCGCCACCCATTTGTTTTGCAAATAAACCTTTTTCAGTATTTGCAATTATTTCTTCAAATGTTGATGTACCTGGTAAGAAGTATGTATTTGTCATTCTTGATGTTGTTTGGAATTTATAAGATTCACGTCTTGAAGATCCAGTAATTGGGTGATTCATCTTACGTGAATTACGTTTATCAACTAAGTATCCTTTTAAAATACCATTTTCAATTAATAATCTTCTTTTTGATGGAGTACCTTCATCATCAACATTGATTGAACCCCACAAATTATCACTAATACCTTCATCAACAGCATTTACAATGTCACTTGCTATCTTTTGACCTACTTTACCACAGAAAACACTCATTCCATTTGCAACAGATGTAGCTTCTAAACCATGAACGCAAGCTTCATGCAAGATAACCCCACCAAAACCGTTATGAAGTACTACTGGCATTTCGCCACCAGTCATCTCATCTGCATGTAACATTTCAACTGAATTAGCAGCAATTGTTTTACCAAATTCATAAGGATTGAATCCTTCAAACATTTCTAATCCTTGATTTCTTCCATATGAATCACTTACAGCTTGCATGCTCTTTCCATCACTTGCAACAGCATTTAAACCAATTCTTGTATTACATCTATGATCTGTTGCCCAAGTCCCATCACTTGCAAAAACGAACATACATTGATCTTTTTTAGTTAAATTAGCTAGAACTTGTACAATTTCTTGGCTATATTCTTTTGCACCTTTTGTCGCTTCTTGTAATAAAGAAACTTCAAAATTATTATTTTCATTTCTTATTTTTATTGGATTAACATGTAATTCAACAATAGTTTCATTAAACTCTTGGATTTCGGCTTGTTTTTCACCATTAAAACTTTCAGCCAAAACACGTGCTTTTTCAAGTAAAGCCTCTTTTGTACAAATTGTTGTAGAGCAGTTAACCTCTAATACTCCTTTAATTATACGAACAGCAGCACCTTTTACTTTAGATACGTCAGCTTTTTCAAGTCTTCCTGAAACAAGAGATAATGTTTCATTAGTTGTTTCTTCCATATAAACTTCAGCAAAATCACCACCTGTTGATAATGCCACTTCTAATATTTCTTTGGCAGTTTGTTCATCAATGCCAAAAACTTTCTTTTGTTTAACACTCATTTTATTAATCCTCCTTGCCAAAATTATACTCTTTACATTCTTTGCTTGTCAATTAAATTAAAAATTAATTTTAAAAAAGGCTTTATCAAAACAAAGCCTTTTTTCATTATATTCAATATAATTATTCCTTAACAATTACACTTATACCATCAGGAATAATTGTAATCTTTTTATTTTCACCAACTATTTCTTTTGCCATTTGTAATGCTTCATCTAAAGTATAAGCATGTTTAATATGCATCGCTTTAATAATTGTTGGATCACAATGTTCGCTCACAATGATTGCATGTGCCTTTGTAAGTATTCTTGCTAGTATTTGTGCTTCCCATTGATCAAATTCTGTATCTTTAGGTTCTACATCATTTAATTTTTGATAAGCGATTTTTGCCGATTCATTATCAGCTAATAACTTGTAAAAGAATTCTCCACCAGTTCCATCAGCACATGATGAACAAATAATAATTACACCATTTTCATTAACTGTTGCTTCTGCCGCTGTCATACCTTTAACCGTTTGATAAATGTTTTGATCAAGTGGATATCCACCATTAGTTGTAATTACAATATCAGAATAAATCGGTTTAACTTCCGCTATATCTTTAACAAGTTTACAACCGTGAGCATGAGCGTCTTCAACATCACCAGCAAATGCTTTTATTACTTTCTTTTCACCATTTAATACAACATTTAAAATGAATGCAAGATTCACAGCTTTAGCTGCAAATAACATATCTTTATGAATTGGATTAGTTTCTAGATTACCAGCTTTTGCAAGCCCACTTGCAATAAATTTAGCATTATGATTCCATAAAACGGTCTTTTTAGATGCAATACCTGGTAATACGGATTTTCTTCCTCCTGAGAAACCAGCAAAGAAATGAGGTTCAATAAAGCCTTCACTAATTAATAAATCACATTCATCAACTAATTTGTTAACCCATAATTCACCACCAGATGGTAAGATTCCTTTAAATGTCATATCACTATCTTCATATGCACTATGAACAACTATGTGTTCTTCTTTGACAATTTTATCACCATATTTCGCAACTAATTCTTCATGTGTTGTAGGTCTATGCATACCAGTTGCAATCAAAATTGTCACTTTAACATCAGGATTATTTTTACGAATTTCTTCTAAAATAATAGGCATTGTAATGTGACTTGGTACAGGTCTTGTATGGTCACTAGAAATTACTACAATATGTTTTTTGCCAGTAGCTAGCGTTGATAGAGGTTTTGTACCAATTGGATTATTTAATGCTTGTTTAACAAGTTCTGTTTCACTTGCTTCTGGTACATAGTGTTCAGTTTGAGAAACTAAAACCCCTGCAACAAGTTCATCTTGTATTTCGTATTCAATATGAGATTTATAGTATGGAAATTTAAATTTTGCCATTTTTCTAACTCCTTTTCTAGAATAAAATGTGCAATTAGAATTGCACATTTATCATTAATTACTATTTAGTAATACCTTGTTCGATAGCTACACGACCAACTTCTTTTGCGACAACATCGCAAACACGTTTGTCAAATGCAGATGGAATAATATATTCTTCATTTAATTCTTCTTCAGTAACAAGTGATGCTATAGCTCTACTTGCAGCAAGTTTCATTTCTTCAGTAATATCTCTTGCTTTAACATCTAATGCACCGCGGAAAATACCTGGGAATACTAACACATTATTAACTTGGTTAGGGAAATCTGAACGTCCAGTTGCTACAACACGAGCTCCACCAGCTTTAGCAACATCTGGCATAACTTCTGGTGTTGGGTTCGCCATAGCAAATACGATAGCATCTTTTGCCATTGTGCTAACCATTTCAGCGTTAACAACGTTAGGCGCAGAAACACCGATGAAAATGTCTTTATCTTTAATAATTTCAGTAAGTGGGCCTCTTTGTTTATCTTTATTTGTAATTTCAGCCATAGCTTTTTGAGCAGGATTCATCCATTCTTCACCTGGGCATAATGCACCTTGTCTATCAACAAGCACAACGTCACCAGCACCAAATTGAAGAATTAATTTACAAATAGAAATACCAGCAGAACCAGCACCATTAATAACAATTCTAACATCTTCCCATTTTTTACCAACAAGTTTTAATGCATTGATTAATCCAGCACAAACAACAATAGCTGTACCATGTTGGTCGTCATGGAATACAGGAATATCTAATTCTTCTTTTAAACGTCTTTCAATTTCGAAGCATCTTGGAGCAGAAATATCTTCAAGATTAATACCTCCGAAACAAGGAGCGATACGTTTAACAGTTTCAATAATTTCTTCAGTATCTTTAGTATCTAAACAAATTGGGAAAGCATCAACACCTGCGAATTCTTTAAATAGAATAGCTTTACCTTCCATAACTGGCATAGCAGCTAAAGGTCCGATATCACCAAGTCCTAATACAGCTGTACCATCTGATACTACAGCAACTAAATTACCTTTAGCAGTATATTTGTAAACTTCACTTGGATTTGCAGCAATTTGACGACATGGTTCAGCAACACCAGGTGAATATGCTTGTGATAAATCATCACGATTTTCAACTTTTACTTTTGATACAACACCAATTTTACCTTGATGTTCAGCATGTAATTCTAAACTCTTTTCATAAACTGTTTTTTCAGCCATTTTGATTTCTCCTTTAATTTTAGTAAGCGCTCTTGAATTTATCATCAGATGCTTTGAAATCACCGAAATAAGCTTTAACATCCATACCTAAGTATTCAGCCATATCGATCATTTCTTTAACAGTATTTTCATTAACTGGAATACCTTCTTTTTGAACTTTAACGATAGCTTCCATTTCTTTTTCACCATGAGTGTAAATACGTTCAGCACCATCTGCTTTTGGACTTTCACGAAGTTCAGTTAAATATTTACTAAAGTGTGCTTTAATAGCTTCTGGATCTCCAAAGAATGCAGGGTTAATAGCCATAAATCCATGGCAAATACCAGAGAATCCATTTTGCATTGTATGAGCAGAAGTATAACCTTGTGAAAGAATTGAAGAGAATAATTCACAAAGCATACCATAACCATAACCTTTATGGCTTCCTAATAATTCAGTGTCACCACCTAGTGGAACGATACCTCCACCTTCATGAGCTTTAATATTTCCTAGTACTTCACTTGCACTATTACTTGATTCACCAGCTTTATTAACAGCCCAACCAGTTGGAAGTGGTTTGCTCATTTTATTATACATTTCAAGTTTACCACGAGTAACAACTGTTGTAGATGCATCAAAGAAGAATGGATATGGTTCAGCTGGAGCAGAAACTGCAATAGGGTTAGAACCTAACATAGCTTTTTTACCAAATGTTGGAACCATGATAGCTTCACTATTTGTTGATGAGAATCCAATTAATCCTTGATCCATAGCAAGTCTTGCATAATAACCAGCAATACCATAGTGGTTAGAGTTTCTTACTGAAACGATACCAACACCTGATTGTTTTGCTTTTTCAATAGCAAGTTGCATAGCTTTGTGTCCAATTAATTGACCCATTCCAGAATGACCATCAATAACAGCACTAATAGGAGTTTCAAAAACAACTTCTGGTTTAGCGTCAACCTTAATTAAACCACTTTCAATACCTTTATGATAACGAACTAAACGTTGCATACCGTGAGATTCGATACCAAAATCATCTGACATAATTAAAACGTCAGCAATAATTCTACTTTCTTGTTCTGTGAATCCAAATTTTTGGAATGCTTCCATACAAAATTTGTCTAATAATTCACGAGGATAATTAATATAAGCCATAAATATACACCTTTCATTTTATAAAATTTTACATACTTATTATACCATTTTTAACAACTCTTTGCAAACATTATTAACTTTATTTTGTAATCGTTTGCAATAAATAGTTTATTTTTAGTATAAAAAGTCACTTTTGTAAAAGTGACTTTTTTTATTTTCTACAGATCAACAACATTCGCCCATGAAAGCAAGATTTGTTTTTCATCTTCATTTCCTTTAACGCTTTGTGAAGCTGCGACAATAGGCATCCATTTTTGAACAAATTGTTTAATAATATTACTTTTCTCACAAAATAAGTCTAAATATTTTTCAGCTATATCATCTTTTTTAGCAAGTTTAAACAATAAATATGTTCTAGCCGCGTCAGCTGAAGCATTGCCTTGAGTAACATGAGACCAGTCAATAACGTATGTTTTACCATCTTCTCCTAAAATAACATTTGTAGGGTTAAAATCTCCATGACAAACTTTTTCTTTTTTTGGCATACCATCAAGTCTAGTATGAAGTTCATATTTAACAAATGATGAAAGTTCTGTTTGATCAATTTTACGATGCATCTTCTCTTTTAATCTATTTAAAAGTGGACAACTTGAATTTAATACTTGGAGTTGTAAATCAACAAAAAATTCTAAATATTCATCCATTTTGTCAGGATTTTCTTCCATACATTCGGCTAATGTTTTACCTTCAATGTATTCATATATAATTGCCCATTGTCCATCAATCATTGATACCTCTTTGATTTTTGGAATATTTAATCCAGTCTCTTCAATTCTTGCTTGATTTAGCGCTTCATTTAGCACATCTATTTTAGAGAAATCTGAATTAAAAAGTTTAACACAATTATTTCCATCACGATATATTATTTTATTTTTTCTAGCAGCAATAATATTATCAAATTTCATTTTAATATTCTCCCTTCACACCATAATAAGCATTCAAATAAATTTGTTTGATTTCTTTCATTAATGGATATCTTGGGTTTGCGCCTGTACATTGATCATCAAATGCTTGTTCTGTCATTTCATCTAAAAGGTTTAAGAATGATTCTTCATCTTCAAAATAATCTTTAATTGATTTTTTAATACCAATTTTATCTTTTAATTCCTCAATTAAATTAATTAATCCGTCAAACAATTCTGAATCATTAGTACCACTAACACCTAAATATTTTGCAACTTCAGCGTATCTTGCAAGTGCATGTGGATATGAGTATTGAGAAAAAGTTCCCATTTTAGTTGGTACTTCGCTCTTATTAAAACGCATTACTTCACTAATTAATAAAGCATTTGCAATACCATGTGGCAAGTGACAGAACGATCCAAGTTTGTGAGCCATTGAATGACAAATACCAAGGAATGCATTAGCAAATGCCATACCAGCCATCGTTGCAGCATTAGCCATTTTTTCACGAGCTACAACATTATTTCCATCATTATATGCAATAGGTAAATAGTCAAATATAATTTTTAATGATTGTAATGCAAGACCATCAGAATAATCAGTGGCCATAATCGAAGCATAAGCTTCTAAGGCATGAGTTACAGCATCAATACCAGATGCTGCAGTTAATGACTTAGGAGCTGACATATGAAAATCAGTATCAATAATAGCCATATTAGGTAATAATTCATAATCAGCAAGTGGATATTTTAAACCAGATGCTTCGTCAGTAATAACTGCAAAAGGAGTTACTTCAGACCCTGTTCCAGCACTTGTTGGTATTGCAATAAAATATGATTTTTGACCCATTTTAGGAAATTGATAAATACGTTTGCGAATATCCATAAAACGCATAGCCATATCCATAAAATCTACTTCAGGATGTTCATATAGTACCCACATAATTTTTGCAGCATCCATTGCTGAACCTCCGCCAAAAGCTATAATTGCATCTGGTTCAAATGAGCACATTTGTTGAGCACCAAGTTTAGCTGATTTTAATGTTGGATCCGGTTCTACATCAAAGAATATTGAATATTGAATACCTAATTCTTCTAGTTTGTTTGTAATCGGCTTAGTATAACCATTTTTATATAAGAAATTATCAGTTACAAGAAATACTTTTTTCTTATTCATTACTGACTTAAGTTCATCTAAAGCAACACTTAAGCAACCTTTTTTAATATATATTTTTTCAGGAGCTCTAAACCAAAGCATATTTTCTCTCCTTTCAGCAACAGTTTTTATATTTAATAAATGTTTTACACCAACATTTTCAGATACACTATTTCCACCCCATGAACCACAACCAAGGGTTAATGATGGAGCTAGTTCAAAATTGTAAATATCACCAATACCGCCTTGTGCAGAAGGTGAATTAACAACAATACGACATGTTTTCATTTTATTTGAATATTCTTCAAGTCGTTCTTTTCCTTTAAGAGTGTCAATATAAATTGACGAAGTATGGCCATATCCGCCATCCTCTATTAATCTACTAGCAATTTTAAAAGCTTCTTTAATTTTATTGAATTTATACATTGCTAAAACTGGTGATAATTTTTCATGTGCAAATTCTTCACTAATATCATATTTCTCAACTTCACCAATTAAAATCTTTGTATTTGGATCAACATCTACTCCACAAATTTTAGCAATAGTATATGCATTTTGTCCTACGATTTTCGCATTAATTGAACCATTGATAATGATTGTCTTACGAACTTTATCTAGCTCTTCTTCATTTAAAAAATAACATCCTCGATATTTAAATTCTTCTTTGACTTTGTTATAAATTTTATCTGATACAATTACAGATTGCTCGGATGCACATATTACACCATTATCAAATGTCTTAGAATGAATAATAGAACTAACAGCTAATACAATATCAGCAGTTTCATCAATTACAGCTGGAACATTTCCGGCACCTACACCAAGTGCTGGAGTGCCGCTTGAATATGCAGCATGTACCATTCCCGGACCGCCAGTTGCTAAAATCAAATCTGATTCTTTCATTAAAGTATTTGTAAAAGCAAGACTTGGTGCTTCAATCCAACTAATTATATTCTTAGGTGCACCCGCTTCTACTGCTGCATCTAAAATAATTTTTGCGGCCGCAATTGTACTATTTTTTGCTCTTGGATGAGGACTAATAACTATACCGTTTCTTGTTTTAAGAGCCAATAATGTTTTAAAAATTGCTGTCGATGTTGGATTTGTTGTTGGAATAACTGCAGCAATTACGCCGACTGGCTCAGCTATTTTAGTAATACCTGCAGCATTATCCTTTTCAATAACTCCACAAGTTAAAGTATCCTTATACTTATTATAAATATACTCAGCAGCATAATGATTTTTTATTACCTTATCTTCCACTACACCCATACCTGTTTCTTCAACAGCTAATTTTGCAAGATAAATTCGATTCTTACTAGCAGCCATTGCAGCGGCTTTAAAAATTTTATCAACAGCTTCTTGTGAAAAAGTTGAATATTTTTTTTGAGCCTGCTTCACAACTGTTAAATCTTTTTTAAAATTTTCAATATTTTCAAACATATTTACTCCTTGGTATTAATTATTGTTAAATAAATTTTTCCTATCTATTTAACATTATATTTATTATATTTCATTTTATTATACCATAAAGATACTATTTCGCAAAATAAAAAGCAGCAAATTTTATTTGCTACCCTTATTTAATTACATCAATGATTCGTATAATTTAACAATGTCTTCAAGAGATGGATCTTTTGGGTTTCCAGGTCTACAAGCATCATCCATTGCTGATTGAGCTAAGAATGGAATATCTTCTTTTTTAACAATTGCTTTTAAGTCAGTTGGAATTCCAACATCTTGAGATAACTTCTTAACTGCATCAATTGCAGCTTTTCTATACTCTTCTTGTGACATTTGGTCAACACCTAAAACTCCCATCGCACGTGCAATTTCACGATATTTTTCACCAGTTTCAGATGCATTATATTCCATTACAGTAGGTAAAATAATAGCATTTGCAACACCATGTGGAGTATCATATAAAGCCCCAAGAGGATGTGCCATTGAATGGACAATACCAAGTCCTACGTTAGAAAATCCCATACCAGCAACATATTGTCCTAAAGCCATACCTTCACGACCCTCAGCAGTATTTTCTACAGCCCCTCTTAAAGATTTGGCAATTAAACGAATTGCTTCTAAATGGAACATGTCAGAAAGAGTCCACGCACCTTTAGTAATATATCCCTCAATTGCGTGAGTTAATGCGTCCATTCCAGTAGCAGCAGTTAATCCTTTTGGCATAGAAGCCATCATATCAGGATCAACTATAGCAACAACAGGGATGTCATGAACATCAACGCAAACCATTTTTCTATTCGCTTCAACATCAGTAATTACGTAGTTAATAGTTACTTCCGCAGCTGTGCCTGCAGTAGTAGGAACAGCAATAATTGGAGTACAAGGATTTTTTGTAGGTGCAACACCTTCTAAAGAACGTACATCAGCGAATTCCGGATTTGTATTAATAATTCCAATTGCCTTAGCAGTATCCATAGCCGAACCACCACCAACAGCAATTAAGCAATCAGCATTAGATGCTTTAAAAGCTTCAACACCATCTAATACATTTTGTATTGTTGGATTAGCCTGAACCTTTGAGAATACACCATAAGGGAATTTAGCATCATCTAATAACGATGTAACTTTTCCACAAACACCAAATTTTATTAAATCTGGATCTGTTACAACTAAAGCTTTTTTAAAACCACGAGCATTTAATTCAGGAACAATATTTAAAATAGCACCACTTCCATGGTATGATGTTTCATTAAGAACAAATCTTGGCATGACAATTACCTTCCTTTTCTATATTATATAAATATTATAACATTCTATACAAATAAAATCAAAATAATTGCATTTTTATATTAAAAAAGCAAACTCAAAATAAAGTTTGCTTTAATATAAAAAGTATAATAATTGCATTTCAAATTATTATAAACGTTTACGCCATGTTTTAGGGCTAAACAACACTAATATTGGGAAAAATTCTAATCTTCCAGCAATCATTTCCAATGATAAAATTAATTTAGAAAACCAAGAAAACTGAGAAAAATCACCATAAGGACCAATCATTGCTGTATATCCAGGTCCAACATTACTTACGCAGGTAAGTGATGCTGTTAAATTTGTAGCAAAATCAAAGCCATCAAATGAAATTAAGAAAGTGCAAATTAACAAAATTAAAATATATACTGTAAAGTAACTTTCTACAGCCGAAATTGATTCTTTTGTCATCGGTTTACCATCAGTTTTCATAACTTCGACTTTACGAGGACTTATCATACTTCTAATTTTTATAACCATTGATTTAGCTAAAATATTCAGTCTAGTAATCTTTAATCCCCCAGCAGTTGATCCAGCGCATGCTCCTACAATAGTTAATAAAATTAATATCATTATTGATGCCGCCGGCCAAGTTAAAAAATCATACGTTGCATAACCCGTAGTTGATATTATCGACGCAACATGAAAATATGCGTGTCTAAATGATTCTTCGAAGCTCAATGCATTTGCAGTATTTTTTAATGTCGTAAATATATTAATAGTTATAAATGAAACACTTATTATTACAATAACAAAAAATGATCGAAGTTCCTCATTTTTAAAGATTTCTTTAATATTTCCAATCAACAATAAATAATACATTGAAAAGTTTATCGCAAATATTAACATGAATGTTGCAATTATATATTGGGTTGAACTATCATAGCTTGCTAAGCATCCTGCATCAATTCCAAATCCTCCAGTACCTGCTGTTCCAAAAGAATATATAATACTATTAAATAGTGTCATTTTTTTATCTGGACCAAGCCACAATATGACGATTAATATTAACGTAAACGCCAGGTAAATTAAATACAAGATTCTTGATGTTACACGCATTTTAGAAACTAGTTTACCAACTTGAGGACCAGGAGATTCAGCTCTTAAAATATGCATTGCTGAACCTTCATTACTTTCAGGAATAATCGCAAGAATAAATACTAGAACTCCCATCCCACCAATCCAGTGAGCGAAACTACGCCAAAACATAATACTATGATCTAAATGATCATATCCAGTTAAAATAGATGAACCAGTTGTTGTAAATCCTGAAGCGGTTTCAAAAAAAGCATCAAAGAAATTAGGAATGTTTTTTGATATTATATACGGTAAACATCCAAATAATGCCATTATGATCCAAGAAAGTCCAACAATAACAAAACCTTCTCTAGCAAGTATTTTATAATTATCTATTTTTTTTACGTATAATAAACGACCGATTACAAGTAACAATACCATAGGTATAATAAATGCTAAATAATTAATTAGACTTTCTTTGTAACATATACAAATAATTATAGGCAAAACCATCAAAAATGCAAGAAGCGTCATGATTTTACCTAAGATATTTCTAATAATTGCGTAATTCATACGTTACACCAAAATATCGTCAAGATCGTCTAAATATTGACCATTAGTAACGACAATAACACTATCATCAGCTTGAATCATATCAGCACCATTTGGTATAATTGACTCTCCATTACGAATAATACCAGCAATTAAAACCTTGTCTTTTAGCTGGATATCTTTTAACTGTTTATTTAACACTTTACTCTTAGGTTTAGCAATAAATTCCAAAGCTTCAACTTTGTTATTTACTAGTTTATACAATGTAACAATATTGCTTCCACGAGAATTATTTCTAGCACGAATATAACTTACAATTCTATCTGCAATAATATCTTTTGGTGAAACAATTGTAGCCATACCGATTGATTCCATCAATCCAACAAAAGATGCTTTATTAACTTTTGCAATAATCTTTTTTACATTTTGTTTATAAGCATACATTGAAATAATAATATTTTCTTCATCTTCACCAGTTAGTGAAATAACAATATCACTGTCTAATAAACCCTCTTCACTTAAAACTTCATGGCTTGTTCCATCTCCGTGAATAATTGTTGCATTAGGCATCAATTCACTAAGTTCCAAACAACGATTGTAATTCTTTTCTATAATTTTAACTTCATATTTATTTTTTAATAATTCTATACCTAGATAGCTTGTAATCTTACCGCCACCTATAATTAAAACTGACTTTAATTTTTCTTCTATTAAGCCTAGTTTATTTAAAAATTGCTTAATATTAGCTCTTTTAGCTGTCACATGAATTTTATCTTTTGCTTGAAAAGTAAAAGTTCCATTAGGAATATATACTTCCTCTCCACGTTGTACTGCACATACAAGTACTTTAACTTGGTATTTATTATGCATACTAATCAATGTTTCACCAACAAGCTGACTATGTTCTGGTACATAAAGTTCAACCAGTTCTACTTTGCCATCTGCAAAATTATCAACTCTTAATGCTTCTGGAAAATTAACAACCTTCATAATATCTTCAGCTGTTTCTTTTTCAGGATTAATAACCATTGTAATTTCTAAGTCACGCATTATATATTTGATTTGATCATTATATTCATAACCACGTACTCTTGCAATAGTTGATTTTGCACCTAATTTTTTAGCTAATACACAAGCAAGCATATTCGTTTCATCACTTGCTGTAACTGCAATAACAACATGAGCACGACCAGCATCTGCTTCTTTTAAGATTTGATAACTTGCACCATTGCCACAAATACCCATAACGTCATAACGATTAACAATGTCTTCAACGACATTTGGATTTTTATCAACCACTACAACTTGATGTCCCTCACGACTAACATGTCGAATAATTGCATTACCAACTTTTCCATCACCAATTACGACTATTCTCATATTGCACTCCTATTTTTTATTATATACTTGTATATATTTTACCACTTTATGACTTAATAGTCAATCAAAGTAAAATATAAAAATGGCCAATTTCAATTGACCATTTTATAACATCAATAACATAATTAAAGTTAAAATAATTAAAAAAGCAAAATTAAATAAAGAAAATAATCCAATATATGCTTTAGTTTTATTTGGATAATGACGAACATATTCTTTAAAAGTTATTAAACTTGCAAGTGAAGAAATTAAGGTTCCAACACCACCAATATTAACACCAACTAATAATGCTCGGTAGTTTGTAGTAAACTGAGAAAGCAAAATTGCCGAAGGCACATTACTAATAACTTGGCATGACAACACACTAAATAATAATGTATTTTTTCTAAGAAGCATGTCAAACAATCTTCTTACACCTTCAATCCTAGACATATTACCTGAAAATATAAAGAAAAAAACAAATGTTAACAATAAAGGATAGTCAACCTTTTTCAAAGCATCTCTATCCATAAAAAGAAGAATTACAGGAATAACTAATAATCCAATCCAATAAGGAATTACTCTAAAAACAATTACTATAGATAAAATAAATAAAATCAAATAAATAATTGTCTTAATCTTAGGTAAAGTAATTTGTTCTTCAGGAATAGTGAGTTTTTCTTTTTTTACAAAAATAATACAGCAAATAGTTATTAATATAATTGAAATAATAAAAGGGATTGCCATAATTCCCATAAATTCTAACGTCGGAATATTAAATTTAGAATATAAATATAAGTTTTGGGGATTACCAAATGGTGTTAACATACCACCAAGATTTGCAGCTATATTTTGCATAATAAATGTGAAAGCCATGTATTTTTCTTTACCAGTAGCATGCAATACTATGTATCCTAAAGGTAAAAAAGTTAATAATGCCATATCATTTGCAATTAGCATTGATCCTATAAAAGTTATATATACAAGTGCTAAGATAGCCATTCGGCTATTTTGAAATAATTCAACAATTTTATGAGCAAGAGCATAAAAAAATCTAACATTCTTTAATGCACATACAACTGCTAAAACGCAAAATAAGCATGTAAGTGTCTTAAAATCAAAATAATTTATATATTCTTTAGAAATTGGCACAAAACATGACGTTATTATAGCCGCAAGTAACGCAATAAACATTACCATATTCTTTTTAACAAATTTAATAATTATATTTTTTGTTTTTTGTTTCTTCATGTTTTCCATCTTCATCATCCTTTTGTTACAAAAAACTTTAAATATTATATCACATTTTATTAAAATTAAAAAATATTTAGTCCTACAAATAATAAATAAAAAACGCAGACACGTTTTTTGAACTAGTTTGATTAAAACGGACTATATAAAAAAAGACACATTAGATAAGTAATCTAATATTGATTACTTGAAATCTAATGTGTTTTTTTGCCTGCGTTAATTTCAATTTAACACACATGTGTCATTACGACAAAATGTTTCATATTTGAGTTTCACACTATAAAATGTTTCACAATGCAACTTTTAGTAGTAATATAAAATTTATTTACTATGCAAAAAATTCATATAATCTTCTACCTCTTTAGAGTTTTAAAGTCTGTGATTATACTTAATATTCTATTATATTCGATTGCGTAATCTTCGTCTTTTTCTAAAAATCAATTTGTGCCAATAGTTGAAGATTCAAAATATTCTGGATGCTCTTTTTGTAGTTGTGCATTAAGCTCAAGTAATTCTGCTCTGTTTTTGTGAGATCTCTCTCTATAGAAGTTGAATAAAATTTCTATTAATTCTTCGTCTTTAACATCATTTTTATTTTCGACAGTTTCTTCAGTAATAATTAATTTTGATTTGGTTTCGTCGTTCAGTTTTTCAAGATATTTTTTAATGTCTTCGGTTAATTTAATTTTCATAATTATTCCTCCAATATTATTTTATTTAACTATTTATTATATTATACAACGTTATGTAAAATATTTCAATTGAATTTTCAAATTTTTAAACTACTTTTAACAATTAATTTAGCAAACAAATAAATGAAGCTATCTCTATATCTCATTTATTCAATTACTATTATCTCATAACCACAATGTTTTAGTCACTCAGCAACTAATTGTTTGTGTCAAAACTCATTTTGTTTTCATAACATATTAATACTTTGCCATTTAATTCTTTTGCTTTATTCCAATCATTATTAACATACCAGGCATTATGAATTTCCTCTTTAACTTTCTTAATTTCTTATTTAATAAGTATATAATCATATCCCATTAATTCATCAAACGATACACCAAAGAAATGTGATAAAGGAAATAGCAAAGTAATATCCGGATATGTTTCGCTATTTTTCCATTTGCTAACAGCGGCAGGTGTAACATTAAAGATTACTGCTAATCCTTCTTGTGTAATCTTTTTAGCTTTTCATAATCTTTTGATGTTTTCTGAAATTTTAATATTCATTAATACATTCCTTTCTTAAAGTATATTTGCTTTTATTACTTGTAATATCAGCCTGAATTACAATAGAAACATTGTTTCTATTAATATTATATCATCAAAAAAATGTATTTACCACCCACTGGTAGTTAACCATATATTAACTAAAAGTTAAGTTTATAATTATTGCTACATTTATAGGTTCAAATCCCATTAGTTGTAAAAATCTAAAACTTATCTAGAAAATAAAAAAAATGCTCCAATATGGAACAAAATCTTTTAAATAGGTAAACCTAACAGGTTTTAACCTCTATATATTCACTATAAATCTAATGACTTATAGACACATTCTAATGTGTGTAGTAGGTTATTTTAAGTAGGCTATTTGCATATTATTTCTTCTTTTGATATAATATACTAAAGGAAGTGTTTTATATGTCAAATGTTACTATAATCCCAGGTGTTGAAAAGGAAAAATACTGTGTTGGAATATATGCTCGTGTTAGTTCTACTAAAGTTGAACAACTTAGGTCTATGTCTAATCAAGTGAATGGTTTAATTCAAGTGATTAATAATAATCCAAAGTGGGTTCTTACTGATGTCTTTATGGATTATAAATCTGGTATGACTACTAAACGTGAAGAATTTAATAGAATGATTAATATGTGCAAAGCAAAACAACTTGATATCATTATTACTAAAAGTGTTAGTAGGTTTGGAAGAAACACAATTGATGTTCTTACTACACTTCAAACATTAGTTGATCTAGGCATTCGTATTTATTTTGAAGCAGAACAAATGTGGTCTGATGATCCATCAACGAGAGTCTATATAACTGTTGCAACTGCTGTTGCTGAAGGACAAGTAAAAGAAAGACATGAAAATATCACTTGGGCAATTCGTGAACAAATCAGAAATGGCACATCACCACTTTACACAAAACCTTGTTATGGTTATAAGAAAGATGATACAGGTGAACTAGTTATTAATCATCAAGAAGCTAATGTAGTAAAAATGATATTTGACAAGTATTTGGAAGGTTATAGTATTATTGGTATCATTGACTATTTATATAATCTGAAAATTCCTTCTCCTACAGGTCTTCCACAATGGTCAAAACGTACTATTGAGAAAATGCTTAAGAATGAAAAATATGCAGGTAATGTAATTCTTCTTAAAACTATTAACGAAATTAACAATAAAGGATTTATAGAAAATATTCCAAATCTTTATAATCCTAAGTATCAAGTTGTAAATAATCATCCAGCAATTATAAGCGCTGAACAATTTGAACAAGTAATACAAGAAATTAAGCGTCGTTCTAATGTGTCATACGATGAGTATGGTAAGGCACACAGGAAAGATAGTAAATATTCTAGTAAAGTAAAAGACCATTAAGGCTAATATTTTAATTAGCTTTAGTGGTCTTTTTAAATTAATTAACATGGATGTTCAATATAATTAGGTTCTGCACTTCTAATAAATGGTAACTTTTCTAACTCTTTTATTAATTCAATAATCTCTTCTTTTGTTTCAGCATCAACATATAAAACTACATCTTGATTAAAATTATCTAGTTTATCCTCATTACCTGGTTCAAAAAAATGGCTTGGTGGAGTTGAACTAATATAACTAACTTTAGTTATTTCATCTAATTTGAAATGTTTTTTTGATAGTTCAATATATGTTGTTGTATGCTTTAAAGTTAATAGAATGACATCACAATTAAATTCGTCATCAACACTACCTTTAAATAATATTTGTTCATCTGATAATCTAAAGTTTTCATTTAACCAAACACTATCGAATTCACCACAATTACATAGTCCTTCTATATAATTATGCTCGTGTTTTTCAAATCTTAACGATTCTTCAGTAAACGCAATAATGATTTCTCCACTTACATCACTGTCTGATTCGAAGATAATTGTAACTTTATCTCCCTCAACATATCCACCTGAACCATTGATATTTTTTTATCATCAGCTGAAAATTCACCAAGTGGTAGAACTATATCATGCCACCTGTCTTGATAATTAATACTCAAAGCACCAGCTACAAGATTTACCTGGTAATATATTGTACCCTCACCAAGACTTGTACGGTCAAGTTTAAATAAAATTGTTTCATTAGCTGAAAACTCATCAAATGTAAAAATAGCACAATTTTCGTATTTTTTGCATGTAACATTCTTATCATTTTCAGCTAAATCACATCCCGCCAAACATAATCCAAATACTAACAAAAACATACTCACTAATATTTTCTTCATATTAATTTACCTCCTATTAATATAACAAATAAAAGTCAAATTTTGTTGGAACTATTTTACTTATTTATATTATAATACATAATTTTAAAATATGCACTAGAATACTATCTCTTTTTAAGAGAACTTTTATTCTTTCATATATAAAACAATTTAGAATACTAAAAGGTGACAAAATTTTAGGCTATCTGCTATCTTTTATTACTTATATATCCAGCTATTATACTAATCACAATCGATATAATCGCATGGATAAATAATGTTACAATAATTATGATAACTGCGGTGGTTAAAAAATTTAATATTATCCCGCATATTAATAAAATTATTGAAATTAATCCTAAAACATATCCTTGAATTTGAATTATTAACATTGGTAAAATGACACCATGAAGTGATGCTGAACTACCTTGCATACCTACAAATAAAAATCTTAAATGTTTTATTTTATATAATTTGAATTTATCTTCATCAATATTCTGATGCGCTGTTCTTTGCATAAATATGGGTAATGCAATAATACAAAAAATCATAAATAATGCAGCAAAGATTTTCATAATACCTCCTATTGACATAACAAA
>JAZOLG010000015.1:0-17961 GCA_045652765.1 Bacilli bacterium | reverse complement strand
ACTACTAATCTATCTAGTATACTTCTATCAATATAATTATCTATTATAATAATTTCAGTTATAGCACTTTCAAATATTTGTTGTATTAAAGTATATGAATCATAAAACTCACCATTAAAGAATAACTTATTTACCCGATATTCTTTATCTAATACTTTATCTTCTATTTTTAATAACCTATTATTAATACTAGTTACTTCATTCTTAAGTTCAATGTAATTTTCATTACTAACTGTTACTCTATTTTCATTAATAACATAACCTTTTAATAAATATTCTTTTAATACTTGATTAGCCCAAATTCTAAATAATGTTCCTCTTTTTGAATTTACCCTATAACCAACAGCAATTATAACATCTAAATTATAAATATCTACTTTATATACTCTTCCATCTTCAAGATGTCGGGCATTTTTTGCCCTTGTTCTTTTTTCGTTCAATTCATTTTCTAAGTATATTTTTCTAATATGTTTTCCAATTACTGATCTATCCCTTTCGAATAAAATAGCAATTTCATCCAAAGTCATCCAAATTGTTTCTTCATTTGGACTCACATTAACTTCCAATTCAAATTTACCATCTATAAACTTTACTAATTCATATTTTTCTATAACTATCATTTCCTTTTGTATTTATTTTATATATTATTTAATAATAACTTTATCATACTATTTTCTAACTCGCTTATAGCAATGGTCTTCAACAGTTACTCTGTTTTCATTAATGACATAACCTTTTAATAAGTATTCTTTTAATACTTGATTAGCCCAAATTCTAAATTTTACTCCCATATTTGATTTAACACGATATCCAACCGATATTATAACATTAAGAGAGTAAAATGTTACAAACTGTTTAACACCTACAACACGCACTTTTTGCGTGTTGTCACAATATTTTAGTTCACCATCATTGAATATATTATCAATGTGTTTTCTAATCGTTTTCTCATCTTTAACAAATAACACAGCCATTGGATTAACAGTCATCCAAATTGTTTCATCTTTTGGACTTACATTTACTTCTAATTCAAATTCTCCATCTATAAACTTTACTACTTCATATTTTTCTATAACTATCATTTCCTTTACATCGATATATTTTAATTTTAACTAAATTGTACATAATATTCAAGTATATTGTTTTTCAAAAAAATAATAAAAAAAGCAACTTGTTATAAAACAAGTTGCTTTTTTACTATTCAAATTTTTTAGCAATATCTTCCATTAAACTTCTAATAGGTAAATGTTGTGGACATTCTTTTTCACATTTACCACATTTAATACATTCAGAGGCTTTACCGTGACCAATTGTATAACGTAGATAATCTTCAGGATTTTTAGAGTTCATTGATTTAAACATATCAGGAATTAAAATCTTCTTAGGACATCCTGCAACACAATATCTGCAGTTAGTACATTCAATAAGTTTTTTGCTGCGAATAATACTTGCAATTTTGTCTGCAGCAAGATATTCAGCATCACTAAAAGGAACAATTTCTTTCATATGATGAATATTATCTTCCATTTGTGAAATAGTACCCATACCAGATAAGATCATAAATACTTGATCAAAGCTTCCCACAAATCGAAGTGCAAAACTTGCGGCTGAATGTTCCCAAACTTCTTTTAATACATCTTGTCCTTCAACTGGTAAGTTAGCAAGTACACCACCACGAACAGGTTCCATTACAATAACTGGTTTACCATGTTTAATACAAACTTCTAAACATTTTCTAGCTTGTACGTTATAGTCATTAAAATCTAAATAATTAAATTGTAATTGTACAAATTCAATTTTAGGTTGTTCAGAAAGTATCATATCAAGTACTTCAGCATTATCATGGAAAGAAAAACCTACATGTTTTACTTTACCTTCTTCTTTTAGTTTATAAGCGACATTATAAGCATTACATTCTTTAAACTTCTTATAAACTTCTTTAGTTTGACAGTGCATTAAGTAAAAATCAAAATAATCTACACCACAAATTTCAAGTTGAGATTCAAATAAAGGAATAATATCTTCCTCACTCTTAAAATATGGTCCAGTTAATTTATTTGCAAGAATAAACTTACTTCTATCATATCTATCACTTACACAAGTTTTAACAGCTTTTTCACTTAAACCATCAATATACCCATGCGCAGTATCAAAATAGTTAAAACCTGCTTCTATAAACTTATCAACCATTACATTTACTTGTTCTGTATCTACTTCATTACCTTTCATAGGTAATCTCATACAACCAAAACCAAATCTTCCTTTAACTTCTTTAAACATAATTATATTCCTTTCAATTTTATTTACTTTTAATCCGCTTGTTCTATTTCACAAAACATTTGCATTTTTAATTCATTCATATCTAAACCTAAATTAGTATCCAAATAATCGTCATCACCATCAAAGCTCCAACGCCAATAAATAGTTAGTACATCAGTACCATCAGGATCTAAATCACTTAAAAAATATCTGTCAATTCCCTCATCATCAATGATTTCTAAAAAATTCTCATCTTTAGCAAAAGTAAGAAATTCCAGATTACATTCTAATTTTAATTTATAAAGTAATTTAACTTCTTCATAATTTTTTATTAAAAATTGAATAATTCCACTTGATCCAGGTGCAACAATTTGTTCTAAAGGTGCAAAGTTAATTTCACAATAAGGAATATTTGATAAACAACAATTAATTTTTATATTAGTAATATTAGATATTTTATTTACCTCATAACATGATTCATAAAGCCATTTGGCTTTTAAAGTAATATTATTGTTTACTGCAGTTCCAAAATCAAATTCTGCATCTTTATAATACCATCCACCAAAAATATATCCTTTTTTAATCGGTTTTTCCGGTATAGTTACAAAATCACCCTTTTTAATTATTTGTGATTTTACCCTTGAGTCGCTATCAGTCTTAAATGTTATTTTATAATAGCCTTCTTCAATTTCTCCACAATCACAAATGCCTTTTTCATATTCATGTTCATGTTCGTTTTCTGCTTCTTTACCTCCACATCCAACTAAACATAATACTAATAAAAAAACAACAACTAATTTTGAAAATTTCATAAGTTCCTCCAATAGTTAATTATATTATATCAAATATTCCTGTTTTATCACATTAATATAATAAAAAAACGAGATATAATAATCTCGTTATTCAGCAAATGATGCGTTTTGATACACTTTAACAAACAAATCATCTTTTGTTATTTCTTCTAACATTATAGAATCAACATTTTCCTTAAACCTCCAATATAGAGTAAAAATTTTAATTTCTCTTTCTGGATTAATTACTCCGTACATATACCATTCACTAGGAGATGAAAATATCTTGTTAAAATTCTTGTCATAACTAAACTCAATTAAATTAGACTCACAAAATAATTTAACACCGACTTGTATGCTAGACGAATAAATATTGGTAACTACTATTCTTATTCTACCAGAAAGTTTAGGAGTAATACTCTCTATACTTCTACCAACAAGTTTAACGCTAAGTTCTCTAGTCGCATCTACAAAACCGTCAACATCAACTAAAGCATCGGTTTGGACAGTAGAATTAGTTGAAGATTTATCGTAATCCCATTTTACAAATAAAATCAAATCTTTTTCTATCGGATTATTAAAATCATATAAAGATTCCTCTTTTAAATCATTAATATAATACCATCCCGCAAAATAATATCCTTCCTTGCTAGGAATATCTGGCATTTCTAAACAATTGCCATGTATAACTTTTTGATTCTTAACAGAAGTTCCTCCATCAGTATCAAATTGTACATTATGATATACAACATTTATATCTCCACATTCGCATATACCATCTATATAATCATGTATGTGTTCTTTAGTTTTGCAACTAACTAATAAAATTATTAATAATAATAAAAATAAAATCGTAACAAGCGCATATTTTCACCTTATAAAATAAACTAACTAAATATACAACAAAATAACACTTCTAATTTATTTACGTATTGTTCCTTCTAAATGTAAATCAACATCAGATCCGAGTAAACCATCTCCATCTAATGCATCAGCATTATCTAATGGCCATCTCCAATATAAATTAGAATTTATATTCTCACCAGGAGCTAAATCAACATCGATACGAAAAGCATAAGGATCATTATATTTTATGGAAAAATCTTCAAAAATACTAAATTCAAAAAAATCATAATCAAAAGTAAATGTAATAATCATACGAATACTCTCTGATGTTCTATTGCTTATATTTAATTCAAAAATTCCTGACGATCCTGCCGTTATGACCATCGGACTAGATATCGCAACATTAGAATTAAAAGAGGAATATCCATTATAATCATTATAATATCGAACATGTGTTCCATCAGCCAATAAAACAGGTGTAAATCCATCATATGGATGCCATTTCGCAGTAAGAGTAATATTCTTATTTATTTCACTTTTAAAGTCAAATAATTCATCTTGAATATACCATCCAATAAAAATAAACCCATCTTTTGTAGGATTATTTGGTTCACTAAGAACATCTCCTTTTTTAACAATGGTTGGTTCTATTTTAGATCCACCGTCCGTATTATATTTTACTTTATAATACCCAGTCTTAATTTCTCCACATTCACAAATACCTTTTTCATATTCATGTTCGTGTCCATGTTCCTCTTCTTTACTTCCACATCCGACTAAACATACTGCTAATAATAAAATAATAAAAAATTTAATATTACGCATAACTTTCTCCTTATTTTCTACTCATATTATATCAGATATCAACAAAAAAAGAAACCAAAAACAAAAGTTTTTGGTTTCAATATACTAATTATCACGAGATTGAATATATAAATTACCATTAAATGTAATATTTAAAGTTGTACTATTTCCTCGTTTAATTTGAGAAGATTGTGCGGGATTTCTAGATGTATTATCAGTACCATTATATATTCTAACTCTATAATTTGTATTATTATTTCCGCCTGATGGTCTTGAATAGAAAACAATAGATTTAACTGATCCTTCGACAATATCATCTAAACGATTATTATTATAAAGTTTTTCAGTTGTTCTTCCACTTTCCTCAGTGAATGTAACTTCAATATAATCTCCCCAACCATTATTACCAGATACAAAAATAATCGAATATACCCAATTAGCAGAAACTGTAATATTCTCAGCAGGCATAGTATCAGGAATTTCTTTATCCCAACCATCAAAACTAAAATTAGTTCTTGTCGGATTAGGAATGTTAGGAATTTGAGATCCATAATCTTGAGTTATAAGTCTATCTGCCGTACCATTGTTATATTTAATAGTTAATGTATATTGTTTTGGTGTAATTACTAGTGTGTATTCCTTATCTTCAGCTGGAATACTTGTAACAGGAGTTTCATTCCATGATGAAGTATAACCAGTTACAGTTGGAAGAGTAGGAACAGTTATTGGTTTACCATAATCATCAGTGATTTGAGAAATAATTTCTCCATTTTGATCTTTAAATGTTACAGTATACTGATTAATTTCCCACTTAGCATATAATGTCATACTTGTTTGTACTTTAGTGTTTACAAAGTCAAATTCATTGACACATGCTGCTTCTCTGTACCATCCTGCAAAAGTATAACCAACTCTTGTAGGTTCTTCTGGAACAGTTAAATATTCATCATATAAAAGAGATGCCGTAGGAACAGTTGAACCGCCTTGAGAATTAAATGTAACAGTTATTACACGTTTCCAGATAGCATATAAGTTAACTACTTCTCCTTGAGTAGATGACAAATTCTTAACTTTATCATTATCTTGATATGAAGGATTTGTTTCAACACCAGTAGACCAACCAATAAATTGATGTCCTGGATATACAAAGTTCATAGTATATAAAGTAGCTAATTCATCATATTTAACTTCTTGTTCTAACATAATACCAGATGTCGCTCCATTTGCATTATATTTAATAATATAAGTAATTGGGCTCCAAATTGCATGAACTGTAAAGCTATATGCTGGCATTGTTTCAGGTAATTCATCAGGAATATTATCATGGTTAGTATCCCAACCAACAAATTTATAACCAGTTCTATCCAATACAAGTGTTGAATAGTCAATAACAGAGTTATAATCTTGAGTAATAGATCCTACATGATCACCACCAGCCGCATCAAATGTAATTGTATATGAATTAATTTCAAATACAGCATTTAATTCAACATTATTATCTGGCATACTAAATACATCATTAGGTGCATATGTATTAGTTCCATCACTAAATCCTACAAATTTATATCCTGTAGGAATTAAGCTTTCATCAATACCAGGCACAACTACATTACCACCAGCTGGTAAAATAATTTCTAATAGTGTTGTTTCATTTGCTTTAAATGAAGCAGTTCTAATTGGTGTACCTGCTGGATAGAACGCACCATAAATTGTATCATTATTATTTTCAAGTGAAATACTTGAAATTTGTTTTGTTAATTCTTTATCACTGAACCATCCACCAAATACTAAATCACCTTGGCTTGCTGATACTAAGCCAACATTTCCAGTAAGTACAGTTGGGTTAGTATTAACTACAGGACTAGTAGATGTAGCTGAATTAATATAAACAAATTCGTATTTAACATTAACTTTAGTAAGAACACTTACTGTTTGACGCACTTCGTCCATTGCAGGTTTGTAACTTAATTTTCCTTCAACTAGTTGTAATACTACTTGATAGTCAGTGTAACTATTAGGTAAAACTAATTGGAAATTATAAGTTTCAGTACCTAATGCATCTTTAATTTCTGATAAATTAAAGAACGCAACAGATTTTCCAAGTAAATCAGCATCGTTTGGTAAATATGTAGTACCATTTACAAGTAATGAAACAGATGGATCAATTGATTCAACAATATTCCCATTTGCGTCATATATTTGAACAGCTAACATGAATTTCTTACCTTCATGTCTTGTATCACCAACAATATCATTAATAATTGTATAGTGATGTACTCCATCACCATCAACTCTTGGCATTAGTGTACTTAAGAATTCAATTTCATATGGAATTGCTGTTTGTAAATCCGAAACAATTACTTTTGAAATATGAATGTCATTACCAGAAACATTATCAAGTTTAAAGTAAGTAAAGTGATGATGGAAATCAACTGAATATTCCGTATATTCTTCACTTTCAACATTTACAGTTTCGACTTTTGTCCAAACCTCACCATCATTACTTCCATAAACATCGATATTACCAGTATTATAACCAGCAGTAAATCTAACTCTTCGAATGTAGAATCCAAGTTCAGAGCTAATAAGTTCACTTCTAGAACCAATTGTTCCTTTCAACTTAATATAATCACCACTAGTTATTTCTGAATTTGTTAATTTTAAATCAATTATTTCATATTGAGTTATGTCTTTGTAATTAAAGATTAGTTCATCTTTATCTACGATTTCTATTTCTGTTTTTCTTGAAGGTGAAACAGAATACATATTTTTGTGAAGAGCAGATTCGTGCATTACAAAGTTATTTAATTGACCTTGAATTGGTTTATTAATAAAATCTTTTTGTGAACGAACACCTTCAATATAACGATAGTTACCATCTTTATAATAGTAATATCCTGCATTTACAATATAGTTAATAATGCGATTTTCTTGATGTGTATTTCCATTAGGAGGTGTAATTGAGAAATAATAAACCTCAGATACCATTTCATTATTTCCTAATAAATCTCTAAATGTAATTTCCTTGAATGCACGAGTCGAATCGTCATTATTAATTAATGTAAAGTCTTTTAAGAATACTCTTGTTGTAGTATCATTTTCAACAGTATAACTTCCAACAATTGTTTGTTTCTTAACACCATCAACATATAAATGATAGTATACTTCGATTACTGTACCATTTTCTAAGTATCTTGTTGTTTCACCAAGATTAACACCATCAAATGATTCTTCGAAGAATTCAAGCATTATATCACGGTTATAATTTAAGTTAGAACTTTCATTACCAACAATACCAGAATTATAAATAAATGATTTATCATCGGCAGTATTTTTGTGGTTTACAACATATTTAAATGTATATACTCCATCATGTGGTAATAACTCATCAGTTACTGATGCTGTATTTTCACCAACAATAAGTTCAGAGTTAGAAACAGATGTTGCAATTACAAGATAACCTTTAATTGCACTTGGTGGAATATAATACAAATATTGATTTTCATGGTATTTTTCAACCTGAATTTCACTTGTTATAATTTCATCATCAAGCTTTGTTAAGGCAAATGCTTTAACATCAGCCTCACCAATAAATCCCTCATCTTTTTCAATAGTGAAGATATAACCACGGTTACTATTAATTGGAATTTGAATAGTTTGTGTAACTTTATCTTCATTATAATAATCTTTCATAAATGAGTCAGCAAAGCTTGTTTTAATATGAGTACCAGGGGCTTCAATTAACTCAATTAGGAAACTCCAACATCCATAGAATGTTAAAGATGTATTAATTGTTGCTCCATTATCAACAAGTGTTGATAAGTCGTATCCATAAGCAGGAAGTGAATCTGCATTATCTACAAGATAGAATCCATTAAATGCATATCCAAATAATGTAGCTTCTTCAACCCATTTATTTAATTGATCAATAGATTCATTAGTTGCTGCAGTATTTTCAAAGTATGTAGCAAGTGATGTACCAGCAATTACTTTAAATGTTTTTGATTTAGGGCCAACATAAATATCATTAAACTTATCACAGTTAAGTACAAATGTTATATCATATACAACATCTAAAGTTAATGTAATATTTATATTACCTGTTACAGCATAAGCTGGAACAATAACTGTATATCCTTCAACGTATTCTTCCCCTTTGAGAGGAGCATCTCCAGTTAATTCAACACCATCAGCAATTAATCTGTAATCATTAAATACAGTACCACCAATAGTAATTGTTAAATTATCAAGAATGCTTGAATAACTTGAATAAATTGATAAATCAAAATAGAAATCACATTCATTAGTTGCTTTACCAATTGAAGTTAAATCAGCCCCTGTAACAGTGTAAGTTACTGTTCTAACATTTGCTGTTGCGATTGTTTCAAAGTATGCTGTAGCTCTTTGAGCTCCACATGAACATTCACAGTTTACAAATGAGTGTGTATGTCCATTAGGATTAATATCGTAATCTTTCGGAATAACTGTAATAGTATAAACATTATTGTTATTATGACTATTAATAGTTAACTCACCATTACTTCTAATAACCGCCACATTTCCAGCATTTGTTCCATAAGTAACGAAATCAATATTCGTATCATCACGATATTCTGTGTATTCAATATCATTTACTCTTGTAAATACAGGAATAAATTTAGTAATTGAACCAACTTCTAATAAGTATGGATTAGAATCAGTTCCAATTATTGCATCACGAATATTAAGTGGTGGAGAATATGTAGCAGGTTCTATACCAATAAGTTTACGAACATTTGGACTTAAATTCATTCTAATACATGCTTTTTCATAAATTGGAGTTGTTGTAGTACCGATTTGGAAAATGAAATAGAATGTTAAGTCAGCTTTACCCGACATTTCAGGATTTGGATAATATGTTAATGTATAATCAATCTTAGTTCCATTAACTCGGTACTCGTATTCATATGTACCATAATTATCTTTATTATTAGCACTTGAATTAATTTCATTACCATTAGAATCTACCATTATTAAATTATATAAAGGCATATCAGTGACACTGAAATTAACAATCATACTTTGAATGCCTTGATATACATTTACATCAATGTCTCTAACTATAGTAAATGAATTAGTTCCAAGCGTTACATTACTTGATGTAATAGCTTCAAAATAACCAGTTCTAGTAAGAATACTACTATCTAAAATATGACTTAAGAATCTCTTACCTTCACTATCTTCTTCTTTAAATTTATAA
This sequence comes from Bacilli bacterium, assembly GCA_045652765.1. Classification (GTDB taxonomy): domain Bacteria; phylum Bacillota_I; class Bacilli_A; order ML615J-28; family CAG-313; genus UBA1231. The sequence goes on along the minus strand of JAZOLG010000015.1, from coordinate 8,022 downwards.
GTATTTGTACCATCATCATATTGTACAGATAAATTATCATTTAAATGTTCTAAATCAGTTGTTGAATATGAACCACTGTAAACATTAATACTTGCAATTTTAAACCAACCCAAATCATGAGCTTGTTCTTCTGTTAATAGGGATGGATTAGACGTATTACCACCAGATCTAACATTAACCCATAGATCCATAATATCAGTAGCATATTCTCTTGTAGTTATTTTACTAAGAGTAACATTATTTGCAGTACCAGCATTGTTTACTACAAAATCTGTACCATTTTTTAGCACTGGATATACTTTTGTTCCACTACGGTAATTAATAATGTTTTCAATAGAGACACCAGTACCGTTTACTTCAAAATCATCAATATCAATTTCATGATAATTGTTATTAGATGAACCAGATACATTTGATGTGTAATAGTTATAATCAGTCACACCATTAACTGTATTTGATACATTTCCTGTATTACCAAAACGATATGTAATAGCAGCTGTCAAAGTTCCTTGAACATAGGCTTCGACTTTAGAATTAATATAAACATTATGGAAAGTTGGAGTACAACTTTGACGTTGTGCATACATACCAGCAGCAACAGTTCTGTTTTGAGTCCATCCATCAGCAATAATATTTGAATCAATTACAGCAGAATTGTAAATAGTCAATGTACTAGATTGACCACACGCCATAATACCAGCTGCATGCGTACGATCATCATCATAATTTGTTGATTCTTTAGTTGATGTTGCAGTAATGTTAGAAGCAAAAACATAACAATTTCTAAAGTTTTGTGTACCATTCCAAGGCATCGCGCCTACAATACCGGCAGCATTTGCTTCCATGTTTTCATAACCAAATGCATTAATATCGCAATTATAAACATGTAAATCAGTATAATTACTTGTATATCCACCTTCTGTATATACGGCACCAACAATACCACCTAACATTATATCAGGGTTATTAAAGTCCCGAATATTAGTCGCATATACTTGAACTTTTGCATTTTTAATTTCGCAATTTGAAATATTGATTGGATCATAGTCAGCATTAACTTTAATAAAACCAATAATACCACCACAGAAAATACTGTCTGGGTTTTCATGGCTTTGTAAAACAATATGATCATCATCACCAGTAGAACCATTATACAATAATCCATCTACTGTTTTAACACGCCATAATTGGCCAATTATACCACCAACGTAACCTTCATTACGATAGTTTTGACCACCTGGCGCTTGTGCATTTTGAATTGTATCGATTTTTAATGTTGTACCTGTTTCTTCATAACTAGATTCAACATATCCTGATACTTTACAATTTCTTACGCTTGCAGAACTATTATTAGAATTTCCTTCTACTTCCGCAAATAAACCACCACAATAAGCATTGTTAGTATCGTCATTATTATTTTCAACTTCATAAGAAATACTATCAAGTTTAAAATGACTGTTATTAATATATAAATTAATATTTTGATATGATGTATCATTTGAGTAACCATTAAATCCAGATACTCTTACATCACCCATACCACGTGATCCATTTTCACGAATCGCATTTATTAAAACATTTGTTGTATAAATATCAACATTATTATAAGTAATTGTATTAGAACTTGTTGAAATTATTCCAAACACTAAAGACGCTATACAGTGTTCAATATCACTGGCTTGATTTACTTCTTTGTCAGTCTCATAATCATCATGAGCTGCTGTTTGAGATTGCGTTGCAACAACTTCAAATAAACCAGCACCATCATTAATTAGGATTTGTGAGTTCGCACCATCTTCACCTAATATATCGAAGTAACCTTTAGCAACCATACCAGCTGAAATACATTTACCATAAGTTCTATTTCTTGGATTTTGTCCATGGCTTGTTGCTTCTATATGATAATTACCACTAAATAAGTATTCACCTTTTTTAATGATTTTGTCATCAATAGCAACATCTTTAATATTAATTTTAAATTCATCACTTGCAGTTACTTTACCACTAGTTTGTGCAAACAAACCAGCAGCATAAACATTAGCATGTGAATCTTTACTAAAACTTTGTGAAATAAAATTATTCTTATATTTGGATGTATTTGTAAATTTAATTTCACCTACAACTAACTCATTAGTTGCATTTACATAACCGATAGCTCCACCTACATAAGATGTTCCATAGTGAACGATACTTTGTAATTTAGATTCACTTTCAGCTTTAATTGAAACATTAGAAATTTCACTAACTTTTGAACCATTATAATAACCAAAAATAGTTCCCATGTAGTTAGAAGTATTGATACTATTTGCTGCACTACTAGAAAGCATTATATCATTATTAGTAGTATTAATGTTATAATCTTTTATATAAGCACCATCTGCGTATCCTGCAATATTACCTACATAGTTATTATTGCTTGATGAGTTATTAATAATCCAGCTAGTTAATGATCCATCATAATCAGATTTATTAATTAAGCTAAATCCACCAGTTAAATGTCCTGTAACACCACCCGCATAAACTGTAGAATATGCTGAATCAATACTCACGATAGCTGATGAAGTTGTGTTATAAATTAATGCATTATTGATTTTACCAGCAATACCACCAACATATAGATTATCGGCAGTTGCATCGTTTCCAATATTAGTATTAGCCTTAGTAACACCTACTGATGTATGAATGTCTAAATTAAGAAGTGTCGCTTCTTTTTCTAAAACACCAAATAAACCGTAATAATTATTACCATTTGACTCCATTGCATTAATTGTTGAAATGATTTTTGTTCTTTCATCACTACCTACAAAAACCCCTTTAAAAGGATATGTAGCATTTCCAATCCCTGTAAATTCATTACTAAATACTGATAAGTTATTATTAATACCATAATAACCAGTTTGAACAGTATTAAACAACTCTTTTTCAGTAATAAATGCAGCTTTATCAGTAGCAGATTTATATGCATTATTTGAATTAAATAACTTGTCATATTCTGCGATTATTGCATTATTTAAATTTCCAGGACCATGTGTTAAAATCTTTTGAATAGCTACAAGATGACTTGCTTCTGTTACTGGAATCATATCATATAGTAATTGACCATTAACAAATCCTTCAGCCTTTTTAACATCAAAATCAATAGTTACTTCACCATTTACAGTTAATGAAGTATGTTCTGAAGTTGATGTAGATGATACACCATCATTAACAATATTAAATTGTGTAAAAATTGATGTATCATTAATTGCTCTAACATGAATTTCAGAATCTTCTTCAGCATAATAAACATCAACTGCTAAGTTAGACTCTTCTTCATCATAAACAACATCTTCACCATAGATATAAATATCTACAGATACTTTTTTATTAACAGTAATCTTCATAGCTTCTGCATTTAATTTCGGTTCATTAATATTTAATGTACCGAAAAGTACGACAACTGTTAAGATTATTAAAACAAATAAAACCGATGACATTACTGAATAAATTCTGTTTTTATTCATCTTCTTCATTATGCCACCTCCCTGTTTTTAATCACATAGTAACCACCATTACTATGATCATATCCACCAAGTGAAATGTTATATTCTTTAAAATAGTATTCGCCACTTGTTTTATTGTATAAATAAACTTCGACTTTTACTTTAAAAGAATAAGTTTTACTTAAATCAATTTGTAAGAAGTTTATATCAAATGATGAAGCTTCAGGAACATACATTTCGATAGTTCCACCAGTTGATGTATTATTAACACTTACAATATAAGGTTTACTAATATCAATGTTGGATGGTGTTCCACCATCATTTTCCATATGTAATTGATCTAAACTATTTCTATCTAAAATTAAATTATCAAACACTAAAGTAACTTTAAATCCATAACTTGTAAATAATTCATTTATATCCTTAGGATTTGTTCTTTCTTCATATGAACTTTTTTCTTCACTGTAAACATATGAGAAAATATTAGCAGTTTGAATTTGCATTTTTTCAAACTCAGTTTCAAAAACTGTACCACTAGTATTTGAGAAAGTAATTAATGTATCAAGAATTGTTAAATCAATAATAAATACTTCTTCATATGGTTTACTAAGTTGAATAACAAGTGATATTTTTTCACCGCTTTCAAATTTTGAAGAATCAGTTCTTGTTATTTTAACGGTTACATTATGTGTCTTACCAATACCTTTTTCACCAGATACTTCACCATCTTCACTACCACCAGTTGATAATGTTTCATAAGTAAATATGTAGTTATCTGTCCCATCAACTTCTTCACCAGTATTTTCAACAATTTCTGTTTTATACATATAAGTATCATTTCCAACTGCTTTAGGTTGACCCCAAACATCTAGTACGTGTAAAGCTTTTATACCATCTGGAGTAATTTCATTGGCTTTATCATCATAAAACTTTTCTGGTTTAGAAATAGTGTATTCAATATCACGTTTTGTAACATCTTCACCTATAAAATTCATTAAATCAAAATTTATATAAGCAACATTATTTTCAAGTGCAAGAGTTGCAGATGAAAGATTTGAATCAAAATATAACGCCGTATAGTTTGCTCTTATTTGGTCTTTGGCTTGTTCAATGTATCTTGATTTTGTATCTTCAACAATATATGAATTCATAAATACAATACCAAGTACAACTTGTAAAAGTACAAAAACTATCAGGCGGTTAAAAAACTTCTTTTTTTCCATAACGCCTCCTAGTTATCACTCGCAGCATCTACAAACAAATAAATTGTTAATGTAGATCCAAAGTAATCATCATGTGTTGTAGCTTCTACTTGGTCAGCTTTTACTTCGACCCTAAATTCATATGTCATTATTTCATTTGAATGAATTGGTAAATCAATATTATCAGTAACAAGTGTAAATGGAACAGTTGAAGCTTCGCCAACTTCATTTACAGGACGATATGAAATTGTACAATCAAATTCATATGTTTTTCTAAGTACTGGCATTTCAAGAATTGCACCTGCTTGAGGGTAGAACAATCCATCTACGTTATTTGCTTCATCAGTTGTTGAACTGTAATTTGTAACATAGAAATGATATACAAGTGTGTCTTTAGGTGCAAGGTTCATTGTTTCAATACAATCAACAATTCTACCATCTTCTTCATATTGTACTTCTTTACCAACTATTAATTGTTTATTACGGTATAAATCACCGCGAATATATTCGAAATATAAGTTGTTACCAACAACAAACGAACTTTCTTTATTTGTTGTCGATACGTATTTTGATAATGTTGATGAAGTTAAAAATAACATCACAACAAGAACAACATACATGATTAATAAAACATACTTTTTCTTCATCAACTTATCTCCTTTCATTAAGCTTCTTTTTCTTCGATTTTTTCGTTTTCTTTATTTTCTATATTTTCTTCTTTTTTAAGAATTACTTTATCTAGTAAACCGATTCCTTCAACTACTGCAAACCCAATTAATGCTAAACAAATAATTCCTAGCGGACTTTTAACAAAATTAATAAATTTGTAGTAATTTTTCCATACATGAACAACTTCTCCAACAATACAAGATACATCAAATGGTTCATCATCAGTATTATTAGTTTCAGCATTCATACCACGTGTTGTAATAATATCACCATCACGTTTTACGATTTGATGAGTGACAGTTGACTTTGCACCTTCAAGTAAATATGTAACATTCATACCAACTTGATAGTGTTCACTATCAAACTCTTTTACAACAATTAAATCTCCAACATTAATAATTGGCATCATACTACCTGTTTCTACATAATAGAATGAATAACCAAATATTTTAGTAACTGGTTTTTTACTAGTTGCTTTTTTTATTAAATATATACTTAAGACAGCTAGTATAATAATAACAATAGCTAGTAAAACTAACTTTGTAATTTTATATATTTTCTTTCCCATTAGTCAACCTGTTCAATTTTTAAATTAAATACGATACTACAAGTTAAGCCACATTCCATGTAACCTAAAGTTTGTAAGTATTCATTTTGTTTTGTTTTGAAATTTTCATACATTAAATAAGTTAAATGTTGATATAAATCTTTACCAGTTTTTTTAATTTGGCTCTCATCTGTAGGTGTAGTTTTGTCATCTTCGTAGTATTCACTTTTTAAATACGTTTCTTGATCACCACTTAATCTTTCATGACGAATAGTTTGCATTTCATCACCAACCATTAAATCATAACTTGGTTCACCTTTAAGACCTGAGATGTATTTTTGATAATCAAATAAATCAACATTTTCTTGTACAACTGCGCCAGTTTCTTCATCATAGATTGTAAACTTATCACTCGTACCTGTTGTACTTCCGATACTATCATCTATTTGCCAGAAAATTCTAACACATTTTTTTGTATTTTCATTAATACCAAAATTTAATGAAACACTTGATAAAACAAACTCTTGATATAAGTAATTTTCAACATGATCCATATAAGCTTCTTTAACATGATCTAAAGCCATTGGTTTAGTTGTTGATGATGTATCAAACACTACTACACTATCAACACTTTCATCAACAACTTCTGTACATGCTTTTCTTTCAGCTTCACTTAATGCTAAATATTCAGCATATGATATATTAATTGTTGTTCCACCTTGTTTCATATTATATGATAATAATGAACTTAAAGGACAATCATAAATATAAACAACAAATTTAATAGGGTTTGTTTCACCTTGAATAAAATTCCAAGGATTATCATTACCATATGTTTTTAAACCAAAAATTTCACTATCAAGTCTTATACCAATAGTAGATGTGCTATTTAGTTTTGCAGCTACTTCAGATAAGTTTTCAATTTCTAAAAACCAGTTACCACTACCAGTTTCAATATTTTGAACATCAGCTGATAAGCTCATTTCTTCGCCATCTTTATCTAAACTATTAATATCCCATTTAGCAACTCTTGCACCATCTGTTCCACTAATCTCTGTTCTATATGCAGCATTAGTACTTGATTGATTAGTTCCGCTGCTATAAACAATTATCGCAATAATTGCACAAACAGCGATTATTAATAAGTACTTTTTAATATTAAAGCCCTTCATAGCAGCGTCTCCTTTCATATTAGTTATTTACAATATTAGAAGTTAATTCTATTTTAATTGTATAAGTTGCATCTTCTTGCATACCAATAATTGTATCTAGCTCATCACTTTCTGTTAACCAGATCCATTCTAAATGATATGTATATTCACTGTGGGCAGGAAGATAAGTTGATGTGATCAACAATTCATCAATTGTTACCCATTCATCAGTAATGACAACACCATCAGTACGTTCAATACGATAACGCATTGGAACGAAATGTTCGTTCTCATCATCAAAATCACAAATAAACATAACATCACTATCATTTTCATTAATAACTGTAAAATAATAATGACCACTCTTACCAGGATACAACATCTTCTGACTCTTCAGTTCACCAAAGACATTCCACTCTGTAGTTACGATTTTACCGTTTGCTTCTGCAACTTTCAATTCACTATCTACTTTCATCTTAATTGTTGATTTGATAACAAGCATTGATAAAAGTAAGCTAACAAATGCTAGAAAAATTATGCCAAAAATACAAAATGTTCTAACAATATGATTAACAATAGTTCCAAGATAAATACCTTCTAAACTAAATACATTATATCGATTATCTACTTTAGCTATTGCAGCATTTGTTCTTTGGTCAACTATTGTATACTTAATATAGTTTTTACCAAATATTGAAATATCAAGTTTTTGTTCTACAACACCTTTAGTAACAGATTCAATAAAAGCATCGTTACTAGTAATAATTTGATGTCCAACGATGTCAGCAACAAACTTATTATTAACATCTCTAATTCTCTTGAAATACACATGATAATTCATGGATTTCAAATAATGTCTAAGTTTTCTCATGTGTACTCCCTTCTATCACATACTCATCAAAACATACAATACACATTATATGCTTTGATAAGAATGTGATTATCACATTCTAATAAAAAGCCTAAAATTA
>JAZOLG010000014.1:0-28327 GCA_045652765.1 Bacilli bacterium | reverse complement strand
TCAACAAACTTTTATTGTTTTAAGTTAAAACTTATATGGTTAAATACAACCCATAAATTACTTTTATATTAAAATTTTTAGTTGTAAAAATACTTTAAATTTAAAAATATTATCGCTGTTTTTACATTTAATTTAAAAGTTTTTCATCGTTATTGCTTTTAATATAAAAGTTTTATTTAAGATAATAATTTTTAATTTAAAAGTAATGTAATTCATCTTTAGTTTTAAAATAAAACTTTCGTTTTTAGAGAGTACGATTTCAAATCGTTCAAAATACATAATTATGGTTTTATGGGTTAGAACTTATAACAGTTTCATTGGTAGCTTTTTTTGGTAGAAAATACTGTTTTTTTGAAAACCTAAAAATCGGGTTATTTTTGAATTTTTGTACAAAAATCCGAATAAGTTTTAATCTTTTTTTTAAAAATTCGAAATTTTGAAGATTTTTAGGGTATTTTTTAAAAATATTTCACTTTTGAAAGTTCATTTTTTAATTTTTTTAGTTTTTTAGCTTTTTTGACCAATTTTAAAGTGATCGTGCTAAAAACAAAATATTTTACTTATATACATACAGCCATAAAAAAATAAATATTGCAAAATACTTGATTTGTCTTTTTATTTGTGTTATAATGTAAACGTAAAAATAAAGGAGGAACGTATTATGAATCAATTACAAAAGAGAAATAACCCTTTTGCAAAGCAAATTACACAAAATCAAACAAAAAATGAAGTTTTAGAACCACAAATTGAAGAAACAGAACAATTTAATGATTATTTTGAAGAAACAATGCCTGTTGCTGAGCCAAAAAAAGTTCAACAAGCTCCAAAACAAACTCAAAGAGTTGTTCAAAGACAAGTTTACGAACCTGTTATTGATAATAATAGAGTTAAATATACTTCAACAATGGACAAAAACTTACGTAGAGAGATCAAAATTATTTGTGCGCAACGCGGTTTACTATTTGCTTCATTCATTGAAGATGCATGTAGAGAGAAATTAAAAAGAGAAGGAGTATTATAATTATGGCAATTATCTCAACTTATTGTAAAAAAGGAGGAGTTGGAAAAACAACTCTTTTAGGATACCTAGCTCATTACTATTCATTAAAGAACAAGAAGGTACTTATAATTAGTGCCGATGATCAAAACAGTATTTTTAAATTATTTGGTGTTGGCGATTTCATTACATCATCTACAGAAAACTTCTTTGAGAACTATTTAACAGGCTCTTGTGAAGCTTCAGATATCGTTTGTGAAGCAAGAGATGATATGTATATCATTAAAACCTTAAATACAGACAGACTTTCCTTTACTTTAACAGTAAAAAGAAGCGAAGAACGCAAAATTATTGATATTATTAAGGATTTTACTAACTTTTTTGACTATATTTTCGTCGATTTTCCACCTTCAAGCAGTCGTTTAAGTGAAGTGTTGTTAGACTTAAGTGATAAAATCTTGCTTGTAATCGGGTTAGATACACTTGGTTTGGATGGCTATTTGAATACAATTCAATATTTTGTCGATACTGACATAGATTTAAAGAAAATTAAGTACATTTTACCTACTGGTTACCACCCAATTAAGATAGCTCCAAACAAAGCTCTTAAAGAGCTTAAAAAGCAAGCATCAGCGTATACTCCAGAAGCTCAAATTACTACTCCTATTAGTGATAAGTCAATAATAAGAAATTTACAAGCTGAAGGTATCAGTGTGTTTGATAAAGCCGAAATGCCTTCAAAATTCCATCAAAAGAACCGTGATGAGGTCGCAAAAGAGCTTAAAAAGGTCTTTGATGGCATGAATTTAGACTAATTTATCGCTTTTTTTAATGATTAAACAAAAAAAGAAGAGTTCCTTTAGGGAAACTCTTCTTTTTTTATATTTTTTTGATAATTAAAAGATTCTAACTGGTAAAATCAATTGGATTAAGCCGTCTTCTTTATTACTAGTGATTATAAATGGCTTTATTTCTCCTGTAAATCTAATTTCAACATTATTGCCTTCAAATGACTTCAAAGCCTCTAAAAAATACTTAGCACTGAATGCAGTTTGAAAATTGTTAATATTTGGGACATTTTCTGGTATAATTTCTTCAATTACACGTCCTATTTCATTATTACTTGAAGCTATTTGAACGGCTTTATTTGCCTTTATTACCACCTTAACTATGTTAGAACTATCCATATTTGTAAATAACGCTACACGGTCTACAGTCGATAATAATTCGCTTTTTTTAAAGACTAATTTGGTTAATTCTTCCTTTGGAAATAGTGCTGAAGTGTCTGGATAATTACCTTCTATTAATCTTGTAATAAAAGAAATTCCTTTATAATAAATTAAAGCTTTGTTACTTATTAAATAAATTTCAATAGGCTCTTCTGAATCAGTTAATATCTTTTCTAACTCTTCTAAAGCTTTATTAGGGATGTTTATCTTAGTATGATTGTATTCTTTATCTAAAACAATATGCTTCTTAGCAAGTCGGTAACTATCTGTTGCTATAATATCCAATTGGTTGTTATTGATTTCAAAACAAACTCCTGTAAGGATCATCCTTGCTTCAGATAGCCCTGCAGCAAAGTTTGTTTGTTTGATTGCTTTCTTTAATACGTTACCTTTTATTGTTATCGGATTACCAATTTTGTTGAAACTTATAATTGGGAAAGCTTCTTTATCTAAAGCTACCAAGGTGAAATCTGTTTTATCTGTTGTAATTTTAATAGTACTTTCTTCAAATAATACAAAATTAATTTTGTCTTCTTCTATTTTTTTTGCAATTTCTAAAAAATATTTACCAGGAACGACACATGTTCCATCTTCTTCGATCTCAAATGAATCTTCTTTTTCTAATTTTACTTGAACTGATATTTCTCTATTACTTGTGGTAAACGTTAAAGTATCCATGAAGGCGTCAATCTTTATTCCTGTTAATACAGGCATTGGTGTTTTATAAGACAAACCATGTGCTACGTCGTTTAATACTTGTAATAAAGTTTGCTTGGAAATACTGAATCTCATGAAATTTAAGCTCCTTTATTATATTTATATTTGTTATATTATTATTAGCTATGTGGAAAAGTGGAAAACTCTACATCAATTTAAAGTTTTTCTGTCCTTATTATATAGCAAAACTAATTTAATGCTTTTTTTAAATTTTCAATATCTTGTTTTACTGTCCAATCGGTTTCAACTTGCTTTTTTATTTTGTCAAAACCATGTGAAATAGTAGTATGATCTTTTCCTCCAAAGAAGTCACCAATTTTTTGAAGAGGTATGTTATAAATTGTTCTAATCAAATAAATAGCAACTTGTCTAGGAAAAACAATTTCTTTTTTTCTTGACGAAGAAACTAAATCTGCGGTTGATACAGCATAATAATTGGCTACGGCCTTTTTAACTTTAGCAATTATTTTAGAACTTTCTTCTTCAATGTCAGAAGAATCGTGTACAATAAGTGAATCTAAAGATATTTTTGCGTTTTCTAAAGAAAAGTCAATATTAAAAGAAACACAATAATTAATATATCTTCTTAATGCTCCTTCTAATTTTCTAACATTTTCTGTGAAATTATTCGCTATGTAATCAATAGCATCATCAGAAACATCGTCAGGATTAGCTATTAAATATGACAGTTTTTGTCGCAATATAGCTTTTCTTAATTCATAATTAGGAGCACCAATATCAACAGGTATACCCCAACTAAAACGAGATTTTAATCTCATCATAATGTTTTCTAACTCATCTGCGCGACGATCAGAAGTAATTACAATTTGTTTATTATTTTCATGAAGATATTCAAAAAGTTTGAAAAATTCTTCTTGAGTAGAATTTTTATTAGCTAAAAATTGGATATCATCAACCAATAATACATCAGCGTTTCTATAATAATTGGCAAAATCTTGCATACTGTTTAAACTTTTTTTAGTAGTAGCTTGAAAATAATCTTCTACAAATTGTTGTGCAGTTGTATAAACAACATTAGTATTAGGATCATTATCCAAAATATAATGTCCAACCGCAGTCATTAAATGTGTTTTACCTAACCCTACATCACCAAAGATATATAAAGGATTAACTGTAACCATAGGAGATTCTGCAACTTTCATCGCAGTAATCCAAGCGTATCGATTAGATTCACCTGTTACAAAATTCTCAAATGTGTATTCTGTTCGAAGTCTTCTTTGTGATTTGTTGACTTCATTAGAATTAACTTGATTAAGTTGCAAATTTTTTTCTTTTTCTTTATCATTTTCAATTTGCTTTCTCAAAACAAACTTAATAAGTTTTTTTTCTCCCGAACACTCATACCATAAATTGTTAATAATATCAAGATAATGTTTAGTCATTCTAAATTGTATTAATTCATTATCAACAATAATAAAAATATTAGTATTAGTCACTTTGTAAATTTCAGTAACAGGGGCGAAACATTGTTCATAAACAACTGTGTTAACTAAATTTCGTTCTTTAATTAAACTTTTTACTTTTTCCCAAAGTAATTTAGTATTTTCCATGTAAAAATACACCCCTTTCTATCATTCTTATAATACCACAAAACGACAAAAAAATAAACAAAATAAAGAATAAAAAAAATAGAGTGAAGTTTTCCACAAATTAACATGTTGAAAACTAGTTCATTTATCCACAAAGTTTTCCACAGTATATAAGTGGATAAAAAAAGTAATTTTATTTTATTTGCATAAAAATACCAAATATGATAAAATAATAAAGAAAAAGAGGTGTACCATGAAAAAAATAGAAAAATTAAATTTAACAACTAAAATGCTATTAGTTTTAGTATACTCTTTTGTTTTATTATTGATAGCAGCTTTTATTATTAATATAGGAAATGCTGAGGACGAAACAAAAGGTTATGGAACAAAAGCTAGAGATCAATATATTCAACTTTATACAAAAGTAATAGAAATAAGAACAGAGCCAAAAGAAAGTGATGCTGCAACAAAAAAAGAAAGTTTACAATCTTCAATTTATACTCAAATTGTACAACTAACAGATACAGAAGTTAAAAATATAGAATTATTTGTTAAAGCTGAAACAAAAGATGGGACAACAATTTATTACGAAGAAACAAAAAAAGCTAGTAATTCGACATATAAAGGGTTACCTAATACAAATGCTTCTTATTTTGAAACATCACCATCTGGTTTAAATAAACAAAATACTTATGTATCATCATCAAATTCGTACAAAAAAACAGATACAACTCCTAAAATTGTATATATGGATGTGTATTATGATGTAGTGTTAGAAACAAAAGAAGTAGTAAGAAAACAATTAAAATATTATTTTGTTCCTACAAATCCTGAAACTGAAAAATTTGATAAATATGAAAATGCAGGCACACTCACTAATAAAAATCAATTTACAGTTGATGTAAAGGAATTAAATGATTATTTATCAATTAAATTAAAATATACATTATCTGATCCTGAAGCACAAAACGCTAGTGCAATAAATGATAATTTTGAAATAACATTATCAGCAAATGAATCAAAATTTGCTGCAGTAGGTAAATATGTAGTCGATTCAAAAATTGCATTATATGCAAAAGGTAAAAATCATTCAACAGATACAGAAAATTATTTTTCTGACTATATTTTAATATCTGAAAATGTTGGTGTATTAGTAGATAAAGCAAACACATACTTAAAAGATAGTTATAAAAATAGTTTAACAAACACATATTTAAGAAATACAAATATTGGATCTAGTTATGAAGTTTCAGAATTGTATCTATCTATTTCTGTAACATTAAATACTGGAGAAACAATAGAAGTGTTTGAAAAATTTAATATTACAAGATAATAAAATTAATAAATAGTTTGACAAAAAACAAAAAAAATAATATAATAAGTTAGCATGGTTTTAATGGAGGTGCTGATATGAAAAGAACATACCAACCTAACAAACGTAAACATAGTAAAACACACGGTTTCCGCGCTCGTATGGCAACTGTAGGAGGCCGCAAAGTACTAGCACGCAGACGTTTAAAAGGTCGCGCAGAATTAACAGTATAATAAACTTGGACCACTTCTGTCAATTACTGATAAAAGTGGTCTATTTTTTTAGGTAAAAATGAAAAAAGACATTAGATTAAAAGATAGCGATAAAATAGGTTTTATAGTAAAAAAAAGACAGCGTATAGCTTCAGAATATTACACAATTTATTATCAACAAGCTGATGAATTAAAAATAGCAGTAGTTGCTGGAAAAAAAACTGGTAATGCAGTAGAAAGAAATTATAATAAAAGAGTAATTAGAGAAATTATAAGACCTTACATAAAAGAATTAAAAAAAATCCATGCAGTTATCGTTACAAAAGAACAAACAACTAAAATAGATTTTAAAAATAAAAAAATAAATTTAGAAAAATTAATAATTAAATTAATAGAAAGGACCACAAAATGAGATTTTTAAATAAAAAAATAGGATTTTGTTTTGCTTTACTATTACTATTAGTAACACTTACATCTTGCGGATGTGGAGGATGTTCAGGAAGTAAAACTTTAACATACTCAGATGCTGCTGCACAAATTAAAGCAACACAAATCGCAGAAATTCAAACAGGTTTGGTAGAAGTTTCTAAAGGGTTAGTAAAAGAAGACAAATTAGAACAAGCAAAAAACAATGTTAAAGATAATTTTGATGGAAAAAATCTTGATAAAGTAGTAGAAGATAGCTTAAATATTATGAAAGCAGATCTTTCTGCAACTTCAGAATCTATAGAAGCTTTCAAAAGTTATATAATTGAAAAACAACTACAGTCAGCTAAATCAAAAGCTGTTAGCTTATTAAGTAGTTTTTATGTAGTTGAAGATTTGGCAAGACATCAAATAGAATTATGTAATAAAGAAAAAGCAATTTATGTAGAGTTGTTAAATGCCGCAACAACAATTACACAAGAAGTAGATACAAAAAATATTGTTGATGGATCAAATAATGTATATCAACTTATTAGTAATTATTATTTATCAACAAATACTTTAAAAGCACAAATGTCCCCAATTAGAGTATTTAGTTTTAAAGAAGATGGTTTCTTCAAAGCATTATTTAATAATGTGTTAGTGTATCCAATGGGATGGTTACTTCAAGCTGTATCAAGATTATTTGGTGGATACTACATAGTAGGTTTATTAATTGTTACAATTTTAATTAGAACATTAATGATGCCAGTATATAATTCAACAAATAATATGAGTTTAAAAATGCAATTAATGCAACCTGAACTTCAAAAGTTAGAAGCAAAATACCAAAACAGAAAAGATCCGGATTCAGAACGTGCAAAACAAATGGAACAAATGCAATTATATAAAAAGTATAAAATGGGTTTAGGTGGATGCTTCTCAATGTTATTACAATTTCCTGTATTTATGGCTGTATATCAAGCTGTATCAAGAATGTATTTAACAAATGGAACAATTTTAAATTCACCTAATTGGGTAGATAAATTAAATACAAAATTTCTTGGATTAGATTTATTCCTAACAAGAGGCGCTGCATGGCAAGGTCAATTTTGGGGTGTTATAATTATTTTGGTACTTGTAGTTGGAACACAATTCTTACAACAATTTCTAACAACATATTTCCAAAAAGCAAATTACGAAAAATCACAAGAAAATATACCTGCTTATAAACGTCAAGCAATGCAACAAAATCAAATGAATGGTTCAATGAAATTTATGATGTATTTTATGATTGTTATGATGGGTATGTTTGTATATCAAAGTGCTGCCGGATTAGGTATGTATTGGTTAATAGGTAATATATATTCTTTAACACAAATGTTATTAAATCATAAATTCGCAGACCGCAAATTAGAAAAATTGAAAAAGAAATTAAAATTAGGAGAATAACGAGTTATGAAACAAAAATTATACGAAGGGAAAACATTAGCAGAAGTTGAAGTTTTAGCAGTTAGCGAATTAGGTGTTGCTAAAGAAGATATGTACTTTGATGAAATATCAGAAACTGAAATTCATGTAATAGTAGATGCTAATCCTGTAAAAAAAGGTAAAGACTTCTTAGAAAACTTTTTAAAACAAGCTAATATTTTAGGATTTGTTGAAAGAAAAATGCGTGATAATGTTGTTGAATATTCAATTACAACTGAGGATGCAAACGCAGTTTTAATCGGTAAAGGTTCTAAAACATTAGCAGCGCTACAATACGTAACATCATTAGTAGTTAATAGATATTTTGATCCAGAAACTGAAAACGGGTTAATTGTTAAAGTAGACATTGGTGATTACAGAAAAAAACGTGATGAAAATCTTGAAAAATTAGCAACAAGAGTCGCAAAAGAAGTTGCTAAAACAAAAATACCTGTTAAATTACGTGCAATGAATGCTTATGAGAGAAAAGTTATACATAATAAACTTGCTGATTGGCATGATGTAACAACTCATTCTGAAGGTGTAGAACCTAACAGATGTTTAATAATTGAACCAAAGAAAAAATAAGGCGAAAGCCTTATTTTCTTTTTCTTGTTATTTTTTATAAAATATGATATAATCGATTAAACAATAAATAAAGAGGAATTATTATTATGAATAGTAATACAATATTAGAAGATACTATAGTAGGAATATCTACAACAGTAGGACGTGGTGCAATATCAATCATTAGATTAAGTGGTGAAAAAGCAATTGATATAGCAAATAAAGCGTTTAAAGGAAAAGATTTGACAAAAGTAAAAAGTCATACAATAAATTATGGATATATATATAATAGTGAAACGAATGAAATCATTGATGAAGTATTAGTAAGTGTTTTTAAAGCACCGAAAACATATACAAAAGAAAATTTGGTTGAAATAAATTGTCATGGCGGTCAACTTGTAACTGAATTAATATATCAACAAATGATTCTCTTAGGTGCAAGAGTAGCTGAACCTGGTGAATTTACAAAAAGAGCTTTTTTAAACGGTAGAATTGATTTAACCAAAGCAGAAGCAATTATGGATATTATTGACGCTGAAAATAAAAATGCATTAAAAATCGCTAATCAAGGAATTCTTGGCGAAACTGCAAAGAAAATTAAATTAGAAAGAGAAAAATTATTGAAAGTTATAATGCAAATAGCTGTTAATATAGATTATCCAGAATATGATGATGTCGAAGAATTAACCCATAATGAAATAAAACCTGTAATAAATGAGGTCTTAAACAATATTAATGTTCTTCTTGATAACGCTAAAGATGGATTAAAATTAAAAGAAGGTATTAATACAGCTATAGTTGGTAAACCTAATGTTGGAAAGAGCAGTTTGTTAAATGCTTTATTGCAAGAAAATAAAGCAATAGTTACAGAAATACCCGGAACAACAAGAGATGTCATTGAAGCAAAACTTTCATTAGGCAATTATATATTAAATTTGATTGATACAGCAGGGATTAGAGCAACTAAAGACATTGTAGAACAAATAGGTGTAGAAAGAAGTAAAGAAAAAATAGAATATGCTGATTTAATTTTGATGATTTTTGATGGAAGCCGAAGCTTAACAGAAGAAGATTATCAAATAATGGATGCAGTAAAAAATAAGAAACATATATATATAGTTAATAAAAACGACTTAGAATTGAAAATAGATTTATCAAAAATAGAAGATCCAATTCTAATTTCTACAAAAGATTATAAAACTATTGAAGAACTACAAAATAGAATTAGTAAAGTTGTTTTTACAAATGGAATAAATATTAATTCAAATATATATATAACTAACGCAAGACAAATTGAAAGACTAAAAGAAGCGCGAATTAGTTTATTGAAAGCAATCGAAGAAATAAATAATAGTCAATTTATTGATTTTATTGAATTATCAATAAAGGATGCGTGGATTAGCCTTGGCGAAATATTAGGCGATGTTAAAGATACAGAATTATTAGATAATTTATTTAAAAATTTTTGTTTAGGAAAATAAATGAGATTATTTCTTGACAAATGATATTTAAAAATATATACTTAAATAGTAATTGATAACAAATCGATGATTAGGAAAAGTATTAAACAAACCAACAATAGTGATTTAAGGATAGTGGAAACTTAAAGTGAGGAGTTTAAGAAAAAACACCTATGAGAGATAGAAGAAAAGTTAAAACTTAGTAGAACTATCCGTAGCTGGCGTTAACAGATAATGAGTGCACATATATATAATATGTGAATTAAGGTGGTATCACGGAAATTATTTCGTGCTTTTTCTTATAGAAAAAGGGCTTTTTTTATTAGGAGGATTTATGCAAAGAATAAGAATTAAACAATTATTTAAACAAAAAGATAATTACAAAGACCAAGATGTAACTATTTGTGGTTGGGTTAGAACAAACAGAGCTCAAGCACAGTTTGGTTTTCTTAATATCAATGATGGATCATATTTTGATAATTTACAAGTTGTATATGACAACTCACTAAGTAATTTTGAAGATATTTCAAAATATCGTGTTGGTGTATCTGTCTGTGTTGTTGGAAAAGTGATTTTAACGCCCGAAATGAAGCAACCATTAGAAGTTCACGCAACAAGTGTAATCTTATTAGGGGATTGCCCAGAAAACTACCCTATTCAGCCAAAAAGACACACTAGAGAATTTTTAAGAGAAGTAGCTCATTTAAGACCGAGAACAAATTTATTCTCAGCTGTTTTTAGAATAAGAAGCGTTGCGGCTCATGCAATCCATACTTATTTCCAAGAACGAGGTTATATATATGTTCATACACCACTTATTACTTGTGCTGATTGCGAAGGTAGCGATCAAATGTTTAAAATCACTACGTTAAATATGAAAGATTTACCATACACAGAAGATGGTTTATTAGATTACTCACAAGATTTATTCGGTAAACAAGCATTTATTACAGGGTCTGGACAATTACAAGGTGAAACATTTGCGATGGCTTTTGCTGACATATATACATTTGGACCTACATTTAGAACTGAAAACTCAAATACTAAAATTCACGCAAATGAATTTTGGATGATCGAACCAGAAATGGCATTTTGTGATTTAACAGGACTAATGGACATTGAAGAAGAAATGTTAAAGTTTGTAGTTAAATATGTATTAGAACATTGTAAAGAAGAAATGGAATTCTGCGATAAGTTTGTGGAAAAAGGCTTACTTAGCAAAATTGAAAACTTATTAAATAGTAACTTTGTTAGAATTACACATCATGATGTTGTTGATATTTTAAAACAAGCAAAAGTAAAATGGGAATTTGAACCATCATATGAAGATGATATCGCTAAAGAACACGAAAGATATATTACGGAATATTTTAATGGACCAGTATTTATAACTAACTGGCCAAAGGATATTAAGGCATACTATATGAAATTAAATGATGATGGAAAAACTGTAGCTGCTGTAGATTTAGTTGTTCCTCAAGCCGGTGAACTTATGGGTGGTTCTCAAAGAGAAGAAAATTTAGAAAAATTATTATCAAGAATGGATGAAATGCATGTTGATAAAGCAGGTATTGAATGGTATTTAGACACTAGAAGATATGGAGGATGCGTACATTCTGGTTTCGGAATGGGCTTTGAAAGATTAATTATGTATCTTACAGGTGTTGATAACATTCGTGATGTAATTCCATTCCCAAGAACTCCAAGAAATTGTGAATTCTAATAAAATAAAAAAACGTTAGAACTTTCTAACGTTTTTCTTTTTTGTTTGGTTCTTCGTATGTCCAAGTTTTATAGAATAAGTAACCAAAAATACCTGTAATTACTAAGGCAATACTTGTTTGCCATAAAACTGTAGGCCAAATAAAATCAAAATATCCAGCAGCAGTCAATGCTTTATCAGCGTCTAATCCATAACCTTGTAACATATCAGGATTTGCTTTAACATATTCATCAGCAGTTTTTTTGATTCCGTCGATTTGTCCTGTTGTAATAACATTAACTGTATCGGCTTCATTATTTTTATCATATTTTACTTCTAATAAAGCAAATGAACAGAAAGATAAATCAACAAATTTCTTGCCAGAAGATAACTCATCACCAGCTTCATCTGTTATAGCGAATTGATATTGTAGGAAATCAGATGAATATAAGTAAGGAGTTGAAATAGTTCCATCATTTTTTTGTGCGCCTTTACCAGTTATATCAACAAGCGGAGAGCCTGCAGTAAATAATACATTAGCTGTTAATCTTGATGTTTTTGCTGAGTAAAGAGAAGGTTCGTTTTCAGAAATAAATTCTTTTTCAAATTGATCTAAAGCAATTGTTAAATTATCAACAGAATTTCTATCACTTTCTTCAATAAAGATAACAACTAAATTGTTTGGATTAACTAAAGTGTTATCGATTGAACTATAAAAGAAATTGTAATGGAAAGCTGTAGAATTAGGATCTTGACTAAGCATTGTATATAAAGAGAAAGATAAACCACCAACATTAAATTCTCCATTAGTTGGTTCAATTGTTTCTAAAGTATTAGCTTTGTAATCTTTATACAATTTAATGTTTTCTGTATGGTTTTTGTATTTCTCAGAGTTAAACTTTAAATAATTAGTAATTGATTTTTCATTAGTTTGATCTTTGTAGAAAAGTTCGTTTATGTACTTTTCTTGGTTTCCTGTCCATTCACCAATTGTCCCATAAGCGTATAAACCGATAAGAGTAGTTATAGTTAAAGGGACGATTATGGCAATCAACAAAATAATAATTTTTTTAATTTTCATAATACACCTCTTTTTATTCATTAAGTATTATATCATTTTCTTTATAATATTTCAACAAAAAAAATAATTTCAAAATTAATTAGCAAACATTAAAATACATTTAATACATTAAAATACATTTTTTGTTGACAAATAGAAAAACTTGATATATAATATATATGAAGGAGGATTTTATGAAGATACAATGGATTACTAAAGATGATTCTTTGGGTGCAGTAACAATTTATGAGAACAACATTAGGCTAAGCAAAAAAGCTGCAGATTATTTTCTTGATGCATATGCTATCGCTATTGGGGTTAATTTAGAAGATAATAAAATAGTAATTAAAAAGATTAACAAAGAAGAAGCTGAATCAAATGCTATTGATAAATCAAGATTGTATAAAATAAATATAAAACCTAGCTACGGCAGAATTACTGGTAAAAAAATGATTGATGAACTAAAGAACATATATAATTTTAATTTTACAAAACAACAAGCATACAAATATAGCGCAAAATGGAATACGGGAGACAAAATGTTAATTGTTGATGTAAAGGAGGAAAGAAATGATTGATTTTCTTAGTATAGCAAAAGGAACTCAAATTACAATGATTGTCATTTGGATAATTGTAATAGCTTTAGCAATAGTTTTAGAAGAACAAACAGCTCAGCTAGTTTCGATTTGGTTTGCTGCAGGTGCGTTAGGAGGTATTGTAGGGGCAATTTTAAAATGGGAAATTTATTGGCAATCGTTACTTTTTGCAGGAATTACATTTTTATTAGTAATTGCTACAAGACCACTAGCCAAAAAATTAACTTTAAATACTGAAGTAAAAACTAATGCTGATAAATTAATTGGTATGAAAGGTAAAGTTACGAAAACTATTTTACCAAATGAAAAAGGCGAAATCAAAATAGATTATCAACGTTGGACAGCTGTTTCTGTTGATGATAAAAAGATTAACGAAGACGAATATGTCGTTGTTAAAGATATTGTAGGCAATAAATTAATTGTCGATATAGTTGAAGAAATTGAAATTAAATAGGAGGATTTATAAATGTTTTTAACAAGTGAAATTGCACAAGCCGTATTAATCGGTGTAGCGGCTTTATTAGTTATTATTGTAATTATTGTTATTTCAAATATTAAAATTGTTCCACAAACACAAGCGTATGTAGTGGAAAGATTAGGTAGACACCATGCTACATGGGGTACAGGTGTTCATATGTTGATTCCATTTTTTGATAAGATAGCGGTTGATGTATCAGCGCCAGTTGTTCCAATTTCAAAATTAGATACACCTAGAAAAATAGGTATTGTAAATTTAAAAGAACAAGTTATCGATTTTGATCCACAACCAGTTATTACAAAAGATAACGTTACAATGCAAATAGATGCTGTTGTTTATTTTCAAATAACAGATCCGAAAGCGTATGTATATGGAGTATCAAAACCTATTAAGGCTTTAGATAATTTAACTGCAACAACTTTACGTAATATTATGGGTGAACTTGATTTAGATGAAGCATTAACAAGTAGAGAAATCGTTAATACAAAAATGCGTGAAATTTTAGACGAAGCTACTGATCCATGGGGGATCAAAGTTATTCGTGTTGAAGTAAAAAATATTATGCCACCAAAAGACATTCGCGACGCCATGGAAAAACAAATGCGTGCAGAACGTGAAAGACGTGAAGCTATTCTTCTTGCAGAAGGTGAAAAACGTTCAGCAATTCTTAAAGCTGAAGGGTTAAAAGAATCAGAAATTTTAAAAGCAGAAGCACAAAAAGCTTCAGAAATCCTAAAAGCCGAAGCCAAGAAAGAAACATTAATTCGTGAAGCTGAAGGGCAAGCACAATCAATTTTAGCTGTGAATAAAGCACAGGCTGAAGGTTTAGCAATGATTAAAGCCATTCAAGTTGATGAAGGCGTATTAACATTAAAAGCTTATGAGGCTTTAGGTGTAATGGCAAATGGTCAATCTACAAAAATTATCGTACCATCTAATTTACAAGGATTAGCTGGTGTTGCGGCATCATTAAAAGAAATTGTTTCTGATGAAAAGAAATAATTTAAAAGACCTAAGTTAACTTAGGTCTTTTTTTATACTTGTGTATAAAATTTATTATAGGTGATATTAATAACAAACCAACAAAACATGATATTACATTAAATAAAATATGAATATAACTTAAATAAAGAGATAAATTTTTAAAAGAAGTTTGTGAAAAAAATCGAACAAAAGGCAAAATAACTAAAACACCAACTACGTTTAACACAAAATTTGACCAGGCTAAAAGTTTGGCGTATTTGTTTGACTTAATAGCAGCGATCAAACCAGTAAAAGTTGTGCCAATGTTCGCGCCAAGAATAATACAAATTCCAGATAATACCGAAATATAATTATTTTGTGTAGCTATTTGTGCAAGACTTATCGTTGCTGATGATGATTGAATTATTCCACTTACAAAAACGCCTGCTAAAGTGCTTAATAAAACACTATTGTTTACTTTGTTGAAATAACTTAAATAAGTGATGTTACTAAAGAAACTACTTAAATAGCTTTTTAGATAAAAAAGACTTAAAAAAATAAATCCAAGACCTAAAAACAATTGTGAATAGGTCTTGGTTTTTTTAATAAAATACATAATTAATCCAAGACTTAAAATGATATAATAATATTGATCAATATTAAAACTTGTAAAGATGGAAGAAAACGTTGTTCCGATATTTGATCCTAACATAATAGCAAAAGCATTTTTAAATTTCATTTTATTAGCGTTTAAAAATGCAATTATTATAGCTGTGACAACAGAAGATGACTGAGTGATAAATGTAAACAAAATGCCAATTAAAAAAGAAATATATATGTTTTCTGATGATTCAAAAAAATATAATGTTTTATTACTAAAAAAATTAGTTAAAAAAAACGACATTAATTCGATTCCATAAAGAAATAAGCCTATAAAACAAATAAACATAAAAAATTGCACGTAAACCACCAAGACATTTTATGATTATAAATAAAAAATTATTAAACAAAAAAAGTTTGATTAAAACAAGGACAAAAAGATATATATATGGTATAATAAATAAAAATGGAGGTTTAAGAATTATGGCCTATAAAGCATTATATAGAAGATATCGTCCAACGAATTTTGAAGAAGTTGTTGGGCAAAAATATATAATACAAACTATTAAAAACTCAATCGCTAACGATAAGATTGGTCACGCATATTTATTTAGCGGTTCTCGTGGAATTGGTAAAACAACAATCGCCAGAATTATCGCAAAAGCAGTAAATTGTGAGCATTTAAACAATGGAAATCCATGTAACCAATGTTCTGTTTGTGAATCAATTAATGATGGTTCAAACATTGATGTAATCGAAATTGATGCAGCAAGCAATAATGGTGTTGAGGAAATGCGCAGTTTACTAGAAAAAGTAAACTTTTTACCGGCTTCATTAAAACATAAAATATATATTATCGACGAAGTTCATATGTTAAGTATTTCAGCGTTTAACGCTTTGCTAAAAACATTAGAAGAACCACCAGCACACGTCATTTTTATTTTAGCAACAACTGAACCACACAAGGTTCCCGCAACTATTCTTTCTCGTTGTCAACGATTTGATTTTAAACCATTAACTAACAGAGAAATTATAGATCAACTTATTAAAATTAAAAATATTGAAAATATTGTGATTAATGATGAAGCTATTTCTTTAATAGCTGAAATATCTGAAGGTGGAATGCGTGATGCGTTAAGCATTATGGACCAAGTTTCAGCATATACTGAACAAGAAATTACAGCCGAAGATATAAATAATATAACTGGTAGAGTTTCAGATAAAAAAATAATTGAATTGTTCTCTTTATTAAATAAAGGTCTTATTAGTGATGCCTTAGATATTGTTAATGAATTATTAGATTTAGGCAAAGAAGTAAGTGTTTTGGTTCAATCAATGTTATCTGTATGCAGAGATATGGTTCTATATCAAAACGTTAAGCCAGAAGAAAATACAAAAGCAATATTTAATAATTTTGATTTTATTAAACTTACACAAGAAATAAAAAGAAACAAAATATTTAAATATGTAGATGTTTTAAATGATGTTCAAAATAAAATTAAATTTACAAACACTCCTAAAATATATTTAGAAGTTGGAATTGTAAAGATGACTGCCGTTGATGTATCTTCGCCACTTGCTAAATCAACTGAAAATGTTGACTTGAGTGAAGTATACGATAAATTATATCAATTAGAAATGCAAATAAAGAATTTAAATCATACAAATGAAACAAATGATATTAGCGAATTTAAAGATTACGCAAAAAGTAAGTTAGAATTCTTAGAAGAAATGGTTTCTAAATGTGCAGTTCCTCCTCGCGATTTAGAAGAAAGAATTGAAGCATTAGAAGAAGATCCAAGAATTGAAACGCTTGAAAAGAAAATTTTAGCGATAGAAAATACAAATGTTCAACCAACTCTTTTCGATGCTAATTCTGACAATAAAGAATCAAATCAAGAACTTCTTAGCAAGGTTGTAGAATTAGAAAACAAATATAATGAGTTAAATTCAAAACCTGTACAAACTATTACATTTAATGAGGATGCTTTAAAACAATCTTTTGAAGCTGAACTTAGCAAAATAAAAAATAGTTTAAATGAATTTGTTACATACTCACAATTAATGGAAAAAGTTAATAGTATTAAAGCTGAACATATATATAATAAGGAGAGCGAACCAAATCAACTTCCTTTAGAACAAATAGAAACTATTTTAGAAGGATACGTTACTAAAGGTTTATTAGATGAAAAATTGTTATCTATTAAACCAGAATCAATAAATTTAGATGCTATATATAATCGTTTAGATGAATTGACAGAAAAAGTAAATCAAACTAAAGATCAAATTAATGAACCTATATATGATAATATTGAGAGGGAAACATTTGATTTGCCACAAGATGACTTCTTTAATACTGTAGATGATTCATATCAAAGTGTTTCTGAACTAGAAAAAGTTCGTGAAAACTATTTTACATTATTAAATAAAGTTGTTGAATTAGAAAAAAGTATTGAAAGTAATAAACAACATGTACTTGATGCAGTAGGTCAAATTGAGTCTTTAAAAACACAAATTGATGAAATGCCATCTTCAAGTGTTACAGAAGAGCAACTTCAAGAACTTGAATTAAAGATTAATTCTGTTAAAGAATATGCTGTTAAGATTGGTGCTCGCACTACTCAATTAGAGGAAAACTATAAAACGGTTAAAACAGAACAAGAAAATCCAAAACAAATAATTCAAAAACGAACTTCTCCATATGAGACAGCTCCACGTGTTGAACAAAAAGTTATGGAGCAAACTATTGTTCCTCAAGAAAGTCCTGAAGAACCAAAAGAAGAACAATTAAAAGAAAATCAAGTAGATGATACAGCAAAAGCTTACGATATTAGAATCATTGAAAATATTCTTCATCAATCTAGAGATAGAAGAAATATGGAAGACAAAGATCGTATTCAATCAGTATGGTATCGTCTTCAATCACTTGTTCCACAACCATTAGCAAGCGTTGCGTCAACATTAAGTGATGGTAAGGTTGTAGTAAACGGTGGAAACTATTTAATTATTGTATATCCTAAAGCGTCAATATGTAACTACTTAATGACGGCAAATACGCATTATGAAGCTAAACAAGTGTTAAGAACAACGCTACAAAAGGAATATGATTTTATTGCTTTACCAGTAAATACTTGGCACGAAAAGAGCACAGAATATAAAGGACAATATCATATGGGTATTAAATTCCCAAGTTTAACACCGATTAAAAACCCTGAATTAAAGGTTATTAATGTAACTAAAGAGAACTTTCAAACAAATAGTTCAAGAAATTATGACAAGGCCAAAGAAATGTTTGGTCAAAGCTTGATAAGAGAGGTGAAATAAAAATGAATCAACAAGCAATGCTTAGAAAAGTTCGTCAAATGCAACAAGAAATGTTGAAAACACAAGAAGAAATTTCTAATACAGACTTTGTTCAAACTGCAGGTGGAGTTGTTAAAATTACTATGAAAGGCACTAAAGAATTAGTAAGTGTTGAAATTTTAGAAGGATTCGAAATAGAATCTAAAGAAGATTACGAAATGTTATCTGATATGATTGTTGCTGCATGCAAAAAAGCGTATGACGAAATTGATAAAACGACTGAAGAAAAAATGAGTAAATACCAAGCACTACTTGGTGGTATGGGTTCTTTCTTCTAAAATGAAACAATTAAATTTTTTAGATGAACTTGTTTCTTGTTTCGAAAAATTGCCTGGTGTTGGTCACAAAACTGCCCTTCGCTATGCATATTATGTTGTAGAAAGATATAATCTAGGTGACATTCAAGAGGTGTGCTCGATTCTAATTGATACATTTTCCAAAATTCATAAATGTGAAAAATGCGGAATGTTAACTACAGATGATATATGTGAAATATGTGCTGATACCACTAGGGATTATAAAAAAATCCTTGTTGTTAAAGATCCAAAAGACTTACTAAGCATAGAAAAAACCGGGGAATATAATGGTTTATATCATGTTTTAGGCGGTTTAATTTCAGCTTTTGAAGGAGTTTCTCCGGATGATTTAAATATTGAAAAGCTTGAAGAAAGAGTAAAAAATAATGATGTTGAAGAAGTAATAATTGCTACTAGTTTAACACCGTCAGGCGATATTACGGCTCTCTACATTGAACGAGTTTTACAAGAAAATAACAACGTTATAGTATCAAGAATTGGGTATGGTTTACCTGCAGGCAGTGATTTAGAATATGCAGACGAATTGACTATTAAAAGAGCATTAGATTATAGAATTACAAAAAACAAGTAGGAAAAAATCATTTATTAAAAAAAGCAATATGGCGAATAATTCGCCATATTTTTTTTCTAAAATTTCCAATTTCTACCTGGTTAATTAAAATAGTTGTTATCTTGTTTGCAAAAAAACTCGAATTATGATATAATAAGTGAGAATAGGGAACTACCCTAAAATACGGAGGAAAATACAATGGACATTAAATTAGTTCAATTAACAAAAGTCTTTTCAGACAAAGATCAATCCGAAGTAAGAGCTGTCGACACTGTCGATATCGTTATCCCTTCGGGTAAGCTAATAGGTCTTTTAGGTCCATCAGGATGTGGTAAGTCTACAACACTTTACATGATTGCTGGTCTATTAAGTCCTACAGAAGGTCAAATTTTCTTCGGAGATCAAGACGTTACAAAATTATCTCCAGAAAAAAGAGGTATTGGTTTAGTATTCCAAAATTATGCATTATATCCTCATATGACTGTTAAAAATAACATTTTATTCCCATTACAAAACATGAAAGTTCCTAAAGCAGAAGCTTTAGAAAGAACTCAAAAGGTTGCAGACCTTGTTGATATTGGTTCACTTTTGAATCGTAAGCCAAGACAATTGTCAGGTGGTCAACAACAACGTGTAGCGATTGCTCGTGCGCTTGTTAAACAACCAGATGTATTGTTGCTAGACGAACCTCTATCTAACTTAGATGCTCGTTTGCGTTTACAAACAAGAGAAGAAATTAAACGTATTCAAAGAGAAACAGGAATTACAACAGTGTTTGTAACTCATGACCAAGAAGAAGCAATGAGTATTTCAGATGAAATTGTAGTTATGAAATTAGGGGTTGTACAACAAAAAGGTAAACCTCAAGAAGTATACAATAACCCAGTAAATAAATTTGTTGCTAAATTCTTAGGTACTCCTCCAATCAATATGTTTGAAGGTAGAATCGAAAACAAACAATTAATGATCGGCGATGAAGTGATTGATACAGTTGATTTCCCTGATCAAGAAGTAGAAATTGGTATTCGACCAGAAGGATTTGAAGTAGAAAACGGTGCGAACAATGGTGCTCTAAGCTTTGTTGTAGAAAGTGTAGAATTTATTGGACGTGATAAATCAATCGTTGCAAGACATCCTGCTTGTCAAACACCAACATTTAGATTTATTGTTGATGCTGAAATCGAAGGAATTGAAGTTGGTAAAACAATAAAAGTTAATATTAAGAAAAACAAACGACATATTTTTGATAAATTAACAGAAGTAAATATGGAAGTTGAAGGTGAATAATAATGGAAGTCAAGCGTAACCAGTGGGAAGCTTGGATATATTTGGCCCCAACACTTGTGTTGATGGCTATATTCACAGTATATCCGTTATTTAATACATTTTCTATCGCGTTTCAAGAAAATTATTTATATATGCATTTGTCTGGTAACGGTAATATTAATTTTAGTAATTTTAATACTGTTCTGGAAAATCCGTTTATTCTACAATACTTTAAAACAACTTTCTTAATTGCATTTATTTCGGTTCCAATTTCTGTTGGTCTATCGCTACTTATTGCAGTAGGATTAAATTCAATTAAAAAGTTTACAAAAATTTATCAAACAATATTCTTTATGCCATATGTAACAAACTCTATTGCAATCGGTATGGTTTTCTCTGCAATTTTTAACTCAAGCTATGGTATTTTAAATGGCTTTTTAGAAATGGTAGGAGCACAACCAATTAACTGGTTGGGTGGACGTGTTGTTAGTGGAGATTTACCAACATATGGAAAATCTTTAACTGTTTTAATGATATATATTGTTTGGAACTCTTTACCATTTAAAATTTTAATTTTATTAAGTGGTTTACAAGGTATCGATAAACAATATTATCAAGCTGCGCAAATTGACTGCGCTTCTAAGTTTAGAACGTTAACAAAAATAACAATGCCTTTATTATCTCCACAAGTAGCATTCTTAACAACAACATCGTTAATTGGTTCGTTTAAAGAATATACTTCAATTGTTGGGGTGTTTGGTGAAGCTGAAGGTCCTATCGGCGATGCTGGATCAATGAGTACAGTAGTTAGTTACATTTACGCACAAATTGCAGAACATAGGGTCGGTGAGGCAGCAGCGGCAGCAGTTATGCTGTTTATCATTATTATGGTTTTCACTGGAATAAAAGAACTCGTTGGTAGAAAACGAGTGCATTATTAGGAGGTAAGGCATGTTTAAGTTTATAATTATCTCATTAATAATTGCGGCATTTGTTTTAGCGATTTTAATTAAATGTTCTAACTATCCATCTGTTAAACATAAAAGATTATCAAAAAAACTTTGGGTTGAACAAACAGAATCAGAAGTAGATTATCAAAAACAAATTAGAAAAGAAAAAATTCTTAAGGTTGTAAAATATACAATCGTTTATTTATTCTTAACTATTGTTGCATTCTTTGTTGTATTCCCATTCTATTATATGTTTGCGGCATCGCTAATGACTCAAGACGAAGTACTTGGTTATCCGCCAACATTAATCCCTAAGTCATTACAATTCATTAATTTTAGAATTGCGATGAGTCAACCAGGTGTTAACTTTGGTAAATATATGGTTAATACCTTAATCGTCGGTGTGTTCTCAACAATCGGAACACTAGTTACAACTGTTTTATCAGCATATGCGTTCGCAAGATTAAACTTCAGAGGAAAAGATTTAATGTTCACAATCTTTATTGCGACTATGATGATTCCAGGTGAAGTATTAGTTATCACAAACTATATTACTGTTTGTCACGTTGAAAAATTAGGATGGTATGACACTTATCAAGCAATGATTATTCCTTTCTGGGTAAGTACTTATTATATATTCCTATTAAGAAACAACTTTAAGCAAATTCCAAACGAACTTTATTATGCTGCTAAAGTAGATGGCACAAGTGACTTCAAATACTTATTAAAAGTTATGATCCCAATTGCGTCACCTACAATTATTACAATCACTATTTTAAAGCTTATGGGTGCTTGGAACTCATACATTTGGCCAAATCTTGTAGTTGATGCTTCAACAGATGAAAAAACATTAATTACGGTTGGTCTACGTAAAGGGTTTGCCGTTGAAGAAGGCGGAAAACCAGTTACACATTTACAAATGGCTGCAACAACAGTTGTAACCGTACCACTACTTCTTGTGTTTATTTTATTTAGAAAATACATTGTTAAAGGTGTATCAAGAAGTGGAATCAAAGGGTAAAACTAAAATAGTTTAGTTTACTATAAAATTTATGGAGGAAGAAAAAAATGAAAAAACTATTATCTTTTGTTCTAGTTTTTGCTGCATTATTCCTTGTTGTAGGATGCGGCAAAAAAGAGAATAATGAGACTAACGGAATGCACACAATTCCAGAATTAAGTCAAAGTGACTTAAGAAATTTAAGTGCTAGCGTAACATTCTGGCATGCTATGGGTCAAAAAAACCAAGTGGTTATTGATGAAATCATTAAAGTATTCAATCAATACTATCCAAACATTAAAGTAACTCACTCTTCACAAGGTGGTTACACAGATTTAAGAGACAAAATTGTTAAAGGTATTACAATTGGTGAAAAACCAACAATCGCTCAAGTATATCCTGACCACGTTTCAATGTACTTAGAAGGTAATGCTAATGGCAAATACTTAGGTGTTCGTGAATTAGATACATATATCAATCACCCTGTTGTAGGTTTAACAGCTGCACAATTAAATGACTATATCCCTAGTTATTTAGCAGAAGGAAGAATCTTCGACAGCAAACAAACATTCTATTCATTACCATTTAACAAATCTACAGAAGTATTATTCATTAACGCTTCATGGTTTGAACAAAATGGTTTATTAGCTAAATACAACTTAGGTCAAATCGTTACTGAAAATGACAAACAAGTGTTCAAAGCTAATGAAGGTGCTCATTTAAGTTGGGAAGATATTGAAGAAATTGGTCAATATTTCGTTAATACACCTGAATATAAAGCACTAGATGCAAAAGAAAAATTAAATAACTATGCATTCTCTTACGATTCAGAAGGTAATATGTTTATCACACTAACTCAACAATGGGGTGGTGAATATACAAAACTTACTGGTGAAAACCAAGGTCAATTCTTATTTGACAATGCTCAATCAAGAGCTGCTATTCAATGGTATTTAAATGCTTATAAAGCTGGTTACTTTGTAACAGCATCAGCATGGGGTGATCCAGATGCTTATACATCTGAAAAATTTGTTGGTCAACAAGTTAAAATGGTTATTGGTTCATCTGCTGGTGCATCATATAACAACCCTCAAGGTAAATTCGTATTAGGTGTTTTACCTTATCCACAAAGAGAAGCTACTTATGCTACAGGACAAAATCAATATGTAATCCAACAAGGTACTAATATTGCATTATTCAACAGTAAAACTGCTGAAGAAGAATTAGCTGGTTGGTTATTCATTAAATTCTTAACTACATGGACTGAAGGATTAGAAGATGAAAAACAACCTACATTTATGTGGTGTGATGGAACTGGTTATTATCCAATTCTTTCAAGTTTAAGAAATTCTGAAAAATATGATTTAAGCTTACGCGGTTATGACCAAAATGGTGTTTATGTTGGTCAAGAATTAGAAGACATCGTATCATTAGTTGGTTGGGAACAAAGAGCAAACTATTATACATCTCCATCATTCCCTGGAACAGCTACTTGCCGTGACCAAGTTGAATACTTAGTTGAAGGTGTATTATACGGTGGTAAAACAATTGATGAAGCTTACAAAAAGGCTTTAGCAAACTTAAGATAATTTGGTTCATTTAAAATGAAAAAAATATTTAGATTAATTTTAATCGCATTACTTGCTGTAGGAGTTGTAGGATGTACACCTCCTGCACCAAAGGAATGTGAACATAGTTATGTTGCTGGTGTTTGTACAAAATGTCAAGAAAAAGATCCTACATATGTACCATCAACACCATCAACTCCAGAAGATATTAAAACTCCTTATACTGACGCATTAAAACTTGAAGCAGCTTATTTAGGTAAAAGTTTTATTAAAGATGGTATCGGAGAAGTAACTCTAGCTACTGCGATTGATGGCGATACTGCTACATTCAAAGATGGAGGAGTTGTATTTACTGCAAGATTCAATGGAATTGATACTCCTGAATCAACTTATAAATTAGAACCTTGGGGAATTGCAGCTGCAAGATTCACAAGAGAAACATTAAAAAAAGCTGAAAAAATTGTATTACAAGCAGATACATTAAAAACAAATAGATTTGATTCAACTGGTGAAAGATACCTTGCTTGGATTTGGTATTTACCACAAGGTGGATCAGAATTTAGATTATTAAATTTAGAAATTATTGAACAATCATTCAGCGCTAGTAAATCATCAGGAACAATGTATGCTGACACATTATTAGATGCTGACTTTGCCGTTCAAAAACAAAATTTCCGTATTTGGAATAGAGAAGTTCAAGACCCTGATTACGATTATAGTGATGAAGGTCAATATATGACTCTTAAGGAATTAAGAGATAAATTTGATGGCTATACAGATAGTCATATTAAAGTTGTAGTACGTGGTGTTGTTGCTCGTAAAGTTGGAGATTTCTCTGCGTATATTCAACAACAAGAACCAGGTGTATGGCATATTGGTGATCAATCATTTAATATTACTGCATCTGATGAAAACCCTGAAATGCCTGAAATCGGTACTAATGGTAACTGGTGGATAGGCGAAACTGATACTGGCGTAGTTGCTGAAGGCGGCGAAGCTGGTCAAACATTATATGAATACTATCAAGCAATTACAGCTGATAGTGATGAATTACCAGAAAAAGAATGGTATAAAACAATCGTTAAAGATACAATGGATGCATCTATTAATATGCCTTATATCTTACAAGATGGTGAGTGGTATGGCGTATATTTATATGGTGGATTCTCAGGTGTATCAAGTATTTTACAAATTGGTTATGAAATCAAAGTAGAAGGTAATATCGGAACATACAGTGGAGCATTACAAATTACAGGAGTAACATCTAGTGGAATTGAAATTTTATCACCTGTTGTAGATGGTAAATATCAAAAATATGATCAACATGTATATAAATTAGACGATACTTCTTCATTAACTGTTGACAATGTTCAAATGATGGGAACATTAGTTGAGTTAAGTAATTTAACTGTAATCGGCGGATATAATACTGCCGGAAGCGATGCATATACAATTAAATGTAGAGATGCATATGGAAATATCATCAATATTAGAGTTGATGACAAATGTTCAATTAAACAAGATGTAGTTGGTGATAAAACTATTATCCCGGCGGTAAATGGTCAAGTGACTGAAAAAGCATACTATGCTGATGGTGCACTTAACCCAGTTGGAAAACACAATATTAATTGTTGGCAATACTTCCAAGGCAAAACTTTTGCTAAACTTGTTGGAATTGTTGCTATATACGACGGTGAATATAATGATGCCGAAGTACAAATTATGTTAACTCGCACAGACGATGTTGTCTTTGCATAATAAAAATACAAAACGGAGGAATAAAAAAATGTCGATTACCAGAATTGGTAAAAAAATGTTAAGTTTCTTTGCTGTTTTCTTCTTAACATTATGCATTGTTGGATGTAACTTCAGTGGTGAAGTATCTGACAGAGAAGGTGTAAATGAAGCCAAAGAAAATGTAGAATGGTTATTAACAAACTTTAAGTTTGGTGAAATCATTAATGATAAAGTAAAAGAACCAGTAGTAGGAAATGTAAAAATCATTGAACCTGCGGATGGTAAAGTTTCTGAAAATGACTTAAGAAATAATAGTTATTCAGGATATTTATATGGTATGAGCGCTACTTTTGAAAGTTCAAACCCTGAAATTATGAAACCACAATGGGTTACTTACAAAAAAAGAGCATATGTATACGGTGATCCTGCTAATCCAGAAAAAATCACTGGAATTGAAACTAAAGAAACTAAAATTTTAGAATTTGTTGTTAATAGACCTGAAGCTAATGAAGAAGATGTTGAAGTAGCAATCACTATCAACGTTAAAGCTCCTTATCAAGTTGGCGATCAAACTTATTATCAAAAAGGTTCTAGAACATTAATTTTCAATGTAACTAAAAAAGCTGAAACAAATACAATGTCTGTTGGTCAATTAGAAGATTACGTATTAGCTAATTGGGCAGATTTTAATGCTGGAACATTATTTAAAGATGAAAATGGAAATGCATTAAACGTTTCTATTGAAGGTGTTGTTACTGAACAAGTATGGGGCGATGGATATGATAATCACTCATTTACAATGGCTGATGATCAAGGAAATGCAATTTATGTTTATGGTCCACAAAACCCTGTTAATATCGGTGACAGAGTTATCGTAACAGGTCAACCTGCTTACTATAATGGAACAATCCAAATCGGATTAAAATCAACTGTTGAAGTAATTAGTG
Source organism: Bacilli bacterium (assembly GCA_045652765.1). Taxonomy (GTDB): domain Bacteria; phylum Bacillota_I; class Bacilli_A; order ML615J-28; family CAG-313; genus UBA1231. The sequence continues at coordinate 1,311 of JAZOLG010000014.1, read as the reverse complement.
AAGCTTCTGAATACGTAGCTGCTGAAGAAACTACAATTGAAGAATGGTATGCAAAATATCCTGCACAAGATACAGATCATAAGATCCCAGGTCATCGTGTAAAATTATCTGGTTTATTTATTCAAAAAACAGTTGATGGATATACAAATTATGCAATCCAATCAACTGAAAGTGATCACTTCATTCAAATTTACTATAAATCATATGGTACTTATGAAGAAGAATTATTAAAAGGAATGTTAGGTAAAGCTGCTGAATTTGAACTTGCTATGTACTATTGCCACAGCAATGGTTACTGGGTAGGTATCTTAAATAACTACGACTATCAACCAACATTAATCGAAATGTCTGCAGAAGACAAATTAACAGCTGACGTAGCTGGTATTAAACCAGTTGTTACTGTTAAAGATGGTGAAAAAGTTGAACTTCCTACTGGAACACTTGAAAATGGTTCAGTATTAAGCGGATGGACAGCTGATAAAGAAGGTTATATCAACCTTGAATCTTTAGTAGCAAGCTTAAATGGTGCTAAAGAAGATGTTAAAGTTACATTAACTGCAACTGCTACAAACGGAGAATTCTCTCAAGAAGTAAAAGTTGAAGTAACAATTAAATATACAAAAGCTGAAATTGCTGAAAAAACTGTTAAAGAATTAATTGACTTAAAAGAAGAAATGTTAGAAACATTTAAAGTTACTGGTACAGTTGTTCAATGGGGTAACAAAATTGGTACTCCAGATGAAGCTCCAACTATGTATGGTAACTTCATTCTTGAAGGTGAAGATGGTAGCCAAATCGTAGTATATGGTTCTACTGCTTCAGAAGCTGCTATGGCATGGGATGCTGCAACTAGCAAATATAAATATACTAATCAAAAAGACTTCTTAACAAATGAATTAACTAACCAAATCAAACTTGGTGATAAAGTTCAATTATTAGTTTTAAGAACTTCATACAATGGTAATCCTCAATTAAATGCTGTTGTTCTTGCTGTAAATCCTGAACAAGGTGGAACTCAAGAACCAACATTTGGTGTTGTAACTACAATTAAAGAAAATGTTGCTTATAAATTAGGTTTTGCACATCTTAACGCTGCTGTTTTAGGTAAAGAATATTTCTTAACTGGTGAAATGGATGGTTACTATGGTGCAACTGTAGAAGATCACACTCAAGCTGCTGATATTTATTTCATCGCAGTTGAAGGTGGATATCAAATCAAGCTTGTAAAAGCTGATGGTTCAATCGTATATGTTAATGCTGTTGCAAGTGGAACTCATACAAATATTCAATTTGCTGATTCTGCAACAAGTG
>JAZOLG010000013.1:0-36828 GCA_045652765.1 Bacilli bacterium | reverse complement strand
CTTATTGCTTTTTTAATTTTATGATTTAAAGTTTTTAAAACATTCAATTCATTAATTAAATTTACATTTTCGTTATAATTTTCAATTGTATTTTTGACTATTTCTTTATTAGTTAAAATTTTTAAATATAATCTTTCTAATACAAATTTTATATTTTGTTCTAATCTTATATAATTAATTCGTGTTTTACATGCACAGTTTTTATTTCTACTTATATAATATTTCGTTTGATTTGCTTTATTTCTAATTAAAGATAAAGGTTTTAAACAACTATCACAATATACAATATTTTGAAATAAGTTCTCTTCTTCATTTATATTAGATCGAACTCTTGATAATTTAAATTTATTAGCTTTATCGAATTCACTTTGAGATATAATAGGTGGAAAACGATTATTATGAATATATTTTTCAGATGCATTGGTTCTGATTCGTTTATGCGTCTTATAGGAAATTGTTTTTGTTTTCTTAAGTTCTAATACACCTGTATATTGGATATTAGAAATTATGTAATTAACTATTTTGTAATTCCAATCATATTTTTTGTCTTCATTTTGTTTATTCCAATAACTGCTATTATAATTATATTTAACAAAATTATAATAACTAGGTATTGTCATTTGAAGTTTTGTTAGGCTTTCTTTTATTTGTTTAGTAGTATAGCCTTTGTTATATAATTCAAATACTTTTTTTACTGTTTTAGAAGATTCATCGTCTATGATTCTTTCATTTTCGATTGTATGTTTATAACCAAATAAAGGTATTATATTACCTTTAGGTAAATTACCTTTTTTCATTCTTAACTCATGAACAGATTTAACTTTTTTTGATAAATCCTTTAAGTACCACTGATTAATAATATTTTTAAAAGGGGTAATATCATCATCATTTTTAAAAGAATCATAATTATCATTTACGGCAATGTATCTTATTTGATATTTTGGAAAATATTCCTCAGTATAATAACCTGTTCCAATATAATCTCTGCCAAGTCTTGATAAATCTTTAGTAATTAGAATATTTATTTTTCTTAGTTCAATATCTTTAACAAGCCTTTGCCATGCTGGACGATTAAAATTACCACCTGAATATCCATCATCAACATACAAATCATATATTTCAAACCCATTATTTTTCGCAAATTCAATTAATAGTTCTTTTTGATTACTGATTGATGAAGATTCTAATGTATCATGATCTTCTTTTGATAGTCTACAGTAGATTGCGCAAATATTCTTCTTCATTATTATATAAAGAAAATAATGTTAAAATTAAATCTTCAAGTTCATAATCATTAATAATTATATCACAATTATCTAACTTTATTATTTCCATAAGATTACCTCCTAATAATAAATATGAATAGAAATTTTTTTTATTCAATAAAAAAACTCGTATTTACGAATTTAATCGTTGATACGAGTTTTAGTATTTTATTTAATTGTTCCTCCGTTATTTTTTGCGCAAATATTGCCTGTTACGTTATCAGAACCGCCTCTTAATCCATCACTACCAGCTTTTATATTAGTAGCCGTGATAGTATTATCACTATAATCAGTGAATGAAATAATACCACTATCCATATAACCAGCAACACCACCAGCACGAGAAATTAATAGTGCTTGATCTCCCCACAAGAAATTGTTACTTGCAGTTCCACGTGCTTTTGCGGTTACTTTTGTATTATAAATAGAACAATTACTTATTGTTCCATTTGATAAAAATTCTCCAGTAATACCACCTACGTTAGCATGACCATCGCCATCATGTTCTCCCATATTAGCATAACCAGTTATATCAGCATAGTTAATAGCAGATCGTTCAATAGTACCTCCAGTTACCCTTCCACAAATAGCACCAACTTGTGCCTTTACAATGTTTCCAGGTGCATCTACATCTCGATAATGTGTTACATTTATATTCGCAAAATCCATCATAATATTAGAAATTTTACCGCCATCAAGTGTTCCACAAATAATACCCGCATAACAATTTTCGATTCCATCTTTATGAGTATATACAAACATTTCTGGTGAAGCGAAACCAATGTTTTTGATAGTACCTGTACTTGTAACCTTTTTAAACATACCATAATTTTCAAGGGATGCTTGTTCTTTATTTAATCCTGTAGATCTATTATCAAAATGAATCTTTAATCCATAGATAGTATGACCATCTCCATCTAACGTACCAGAGAAAGAACTAATTACACTCCATATTTCATCTTTTAAATCAATATCACAAATAATTACATAATATCCTGCTGTATTATTTGCAATACTCTTTAACGTTTCAGCATCATAAATATAAATTCTGTCATTTCGTGATTGTTCCCATTGACAATACATTGTAGAATCACCTTGAATATCATAAACTTTAATTTGTTTACCATAATCATCAATATATTTTGTTCCACCATCTTTATCAGTTGTAAATCCAACTGCTACATAATATTTTGCCATTGCTAGTAAAATATTTTTATCGATGCATTCATTATAATATACGTCAAATGATTTATAACCATTACTAGATAAAACTAATGCTGGTTTAGAATCTAGATTCATATCAAGAGTAACAGTATACAATTTAGGACAAATCCAAGCAGTTAAAGTCATGTCCATAATTGGCGCATTAACACAATTTCCATCTTTATCAATAACTAATGAGTTTTCTGATATTACAGGAGCTGAATGTCCATTATTTTCAATAAATGATGTAGAATAACATCCATTAATTTCAAAGTTCGAATTTTCAATTAGTGATGTTAAATATTTCATAGTTAATTTATTATCACCATTTTGTGATAAATAGAAACCACTATCATCTTTTTCAGTATTTTCATCATCATATCGATAGTAAACAGTAATGATGCTATTTTTAACACTATATGTTTCTGGATATGTTGCGATAGTCGTATTATTAACATCAACACCATTAATAGTAATAACATACGTTTTAGGTTTCCATTTTGCAGTAATAACTAAATCACCTAGATATCCAGATGTATTTGTTATCTTATTATTATTTTGATCATAGAATGCTTCAAATGTATATCCTGCGACATCATCTAAATTATTTAAAGAATAATTTGATTTAATGTTATAACTATCATAAATTGTAACATTACCTTTAGTGTTAACATATGAAATCGTATATTCAATTAAATTTTCCTTACCATATAAAACAAATCCATTTCTGATAATATTTGACATCATTTCATCATCTAAATTACTAATCAAATAACTATCTGTATATTGATTACGATAATACCAAGATGTAATGTTATCATATCCAGGACGATCTTCAATAGGTAATATCCAATTATAATCAGACCATTGTGCAACAAGTTCAACATTTCCTAAATTTGGTGTTGATAAATCAAAACTTGTTAATAATTCTTCTTGACCATTGTATTTCCAACCAATAAATGTTTTATAAATTGGAAGTGTATCATAGATTCCATCAAAACCTGATACATTATAGTCTACATCATATGTTAAACTTGGCTGTTCAAGATTTACTAAATAGTTATTCTTATCATAAACAATTTCATTTAATTGATTAGATGTTGCACCATTCATATTGAAAATAATCTTATTCTTTTCCCAGTGTGCGTATAATGTTTGTACACCATGATTAGTAAAATATTCGATATTCTTTTGAGGATCAATTTGTGTACCACCTATTAATTGTGTATACCAACCAACAAAAGTATACCCCATGTTATTCATCAACGCTTTATATTCTTCAAAAGGTATATTATCGTTCCAAATATTACGTTCACCTTTATTATTATAATAGTTTACAACAATTGAAGATAAAATTTGATCGTTAACATAACCATTAAGATCTAATAATAATTCATATTCAGAATGTAATAAATTTCGACCATATAATCCTGTTATAGATTGAAGTATCGCAATAATATCGACAAGATCTACTAATCCATCTAAATTTACATCTGCAAATTGTTTTTCAACAATGATTTTTTGATTGTTATTATCTGTTTTACCTACTAAATGCCAAGCAATTGTTGTCGCATCCATTATATCAACAACTCCATTGCAGTCAACATCGCCTGGTAAATAATCAACCACAGATATAGTTCCAGAATGTGTCATAAATTTTTCAATACCAAAATTATTATCAAGTGTTGTAAAACCACCATCTGATTCGTTTTGCATACCATATACAATTGAAACTGTTTGTTTATCTAATGATTCTGATACATATTTAAATCTTAATTTTAACAAATACCCATCTTCTTCTGAAATTCCTGTATCAGCCCATAAAAAGTTGTAACCATTATAAACTTCATTATCAACTTTTATCATTTGAGGAATGATAGTTCCTTCTTCATAGCTTAACAGTTCTAATCCATCAGTATAACGAATACCAAAATTAGCTCCAGAAAAACCAGGATTATTTAATAGTTGAACATAAACAATTACTTCATCACCAACGTTTAAAACATAACCATTAGTCACAAAAACTTGAGGTAAGTTATTATATTCATCCGTAATAATATTATCATCAATTTCTTCACTAACATAATTACATTCTGTACATGTAAAAATATAAATTAACTTACCATTTTCATTAACTTTTTGGGTTACATCATATTGGTGCGCTTCATAATGATTTCCATTTAGACAATAATGATATTCTTCATTAACATATTTAGAATCTGTTACGAAATTTTCTACTTGGTCTTTAGCGTAATCAATTTGAATATATTCATGTGGTAATGCTTGAATCCATTGACTATCTTCAAACACTTCACCACATACAGAACAATATACTTTTTCTGTATGACCAGGTTCATGACATGTTGCATTAGTTCCATTTTCTACAACATATGTATGTTCTCCTGTAGTAAAGTTCTTTTCGTAAGTATAACCACATCCATTATTATCTTTATTACAAACATAAACATCATATCCATATGATTCACATGTTGGCTCAACTGTATGACTATATACAAAATCACTATTTAAATGTTCACAAACAATATTAATTGTAAATACAATAGAATGTTCAACATTATTTTCGTCATAATGAGTTAATGTTAAATCTACTTTACCACAAGTAGATGAGTCATAATTAGAAATAACAAAACTTTCATGTTCATTCATGTATAACCATTTTGTAGAGTCACCATTATTGTAATGGTAAATTAATTCAAAACCATTACCTGCTAAAATAATTTTCATAAATTCTTCATAACTTAAATTATGAGAAAATTCAATTTGATTTAAACTACTTATTTCTATTGATTCTAACTCTTTAGGTCGAACTTTAATTTCAAGTTCATCTTGCATTAAATATTCACGACCATTATATTCTAAATAGAAAAGAACAGTAACATTAATAATATTTTCAGTAACTTGATAATGATAAGTATTAAATCCATAATAACTAACTATTTCACCATTATATTCATTTCCAAACTCATCAACAAATTTGTGATGAAGAATTTTATTTCCTTCTTTGTCAAATTCATATAGTAATACATTTAGATTTGATTCATTCATGTCAACAACATTTTTATCAAGAACTATATTAAAATCTGGCATTGTTGAAGTAACTGTTTCGAATAATTCATTATTATAAGAATCTAGAGTTTTACCCACAATAAGTTCATTAGCTAACTTAACTTCTTCTTCATAATCTTTATTAATATATGCACGCAAATCAGCAGAAGCTTTTTCACTTACTTCTATTATCTCATGTGGCAATAATGTTGTTCTGTGATATAAAATTCTTACTTGTATTAGTTTATCAGTCATATATTTATTTAGATACTTATTATACTGATCATGGTAAAATTCTATATCATACTCAGAAAATTTTGTTGTACTAATTAACGGATAAGTAGCAGGCATATAATCACCAATCTTAAAATCAGCATTTTTGTATGAATATCTATTTACCATTAAGTATGTACCTTCGTTGAAAATATCTAATTGAGAATCTTCGATCACACATTCAGAATAGACATTTTTCATATATTCTATACCATCGATATTCCCAATAATACCACCAATTTGAAGTTTTACATATGGTTTTTCTTCATCTTCACTGTCAGCAGTAGATTTTACATAACCTTTTAAAATTGTTTTGTTACTAACTCTACATGCTTCAATTTTATATGTTGTAAAACCAACAATACCACCGATATGTAAATTTAATTTATTATCACTTATACTTTCATTATAATATTTCATAGTAGCTTTAGCATCAATACATAATCCATCTACTGTACATTTAGTTATTGAGCCACTGTTTCTACCTGCAATACCACCTACATAAACTAATAAATTTCGACTTTGTTGAGTAGTCTTATTTCTACTTACTGTAATTGTACTACTCTTATTAATTGTACAATTGAGTATTGTACCTCTATTATCGCCTACTAATCCACCTATGAAATAATATGAATTAGGATTTTCAGGTGAGATAAAATCTTGTTCATAATTTGATTCAACAGATAATGTTTCAATAGTTAAATCTTTAATAAGTGCTGTTTCTGATGTTGTACCAAAAACACCTGTACTTGGTATCATTGTAATATTTTCATCATCATATAGTCGACTACGTACTCTAAGATTACTAATTGTATAACCATTACCATCAAAAGTACCTGTAAATTGATTTTTATCAGTACCTATTGGATAATGAACGTAATCATTTGTAATAAATTCTAAATTAGAAATTAATTTATAATTAGCGTTTAAATCATTTTCAATTAATGCCAGTTGAAAAGGATTACTAATTAAATAAGGATCGTTCGCTAAACCGCTTCCTCCATTAAAAGTTGATGTATCATTGATTCTGAAATTCATTGAATAAAGTTCTGTACCACCATATTTAACACTAGCACTAAAACTTTCACCATAAATGTTTGAATAATCAACAATACCTTTATCTGATAAATTATTAACTGAATCATCAATATAATAAGTTAATTTATGAGTATCTAACTTAAATAAATCACATAATTCATCTGAAAATACGTTTAAATATAATTTGTGACCATTTGCTAGATTACCAAATGAATCATCAAAGTTTGAAAAACTAAAAATATCGCCATTTTCTGATATAGTAATATAAGAATTACTCATATTTAAAATGTAAGCTAAATCTTTTGCAATTTGTTCTTCAGCTTTAATAATATTTTCTTCCATTTTATTCATTTCACTATTTATAATAGCTTCTGTTATACGATAGTTAGCAGTTTTATAATCTTTTGTTTCGCTTAAATGAATATCAGGTATTTGATATGCAAAACAAAATTCTAAAACTTCATATGCATAAAGATATGTAGAATATAAATCTAATGCAAACATCATTGCTTCAAATTCAGGTGAGCTTCCTTCTTCTACTAAATGGCTATTATAATATAAATAATCATAGTAGTAACATGCAATTGATTTATCGAATCCAGCAATATCACCATAAAAATACTGATTTAAAACATTTAAATTGCTGTAAATCGCTTCAAACAATTTATCATAATAATATTTGATAACACTATCCGCTTCTTGATTTTGAATAGCTTCCAATAATAGAATATAGTAAGCTTCTGCTGAATTAGTTGAATTGGAAGCAGTGCCATATAAATAATTACTAAATTCAATATAACTAAAATTACCTTCACCACTTGACATAAATGATCTAAGAACCTCTTTTGTTTCTAGATTATTAATTTGATCTTGTGTGCCAGATAAAATTAAATTAGCACTTTCCATAACACTATTAGAAAGATCAGCAAGTTGATTTTCAATATCATATAAATGATCATTCATACCATTAAATTGTTGTAACATTGTATCCGTTAATACTTGCACTTCTGAAAGCGGTGCTTTACCATCACTAGTCAAATCCTCAATACCATTAAGTAATTCGTTAGCAATACCATCAAATCCCCATATACCAGCAATTGATGTAAGAATATTTTTTGTTAATTCTGCACAAATTTTTAATTCATCGGGATCATCAGATTGAAGCATATCGATAATAGCGAATGCATCTTTAACCCAGTCTTTACCTTCATTTTTAACTTTTTCTAAAACTTTATTTTGTTTTTTATTAAGTTGTTTTAATAATTCATTATTTTCTTTTAAAGTTTCAGTATATGTAGGCTTTTTTTCTTTCTTTTTTGTTTTATCTTCATTTTTATTTTTGTCAGGAGCAGCAACAACTTGTACATAATTTGGATTAAAACAAATTACGGCACTTGTAGTAACAAAAATCAATAAAACTGATAAAATTAATTTACACAATAAATTTCTACGCATAAATTATCTCCTTATTCATAAAACCAAATTAGAACATCAAGTGGTTCTAAATTAGTGATATCATCATTTATTTTCCCAAATATACAAGTAGAATTATTAAAAATAAAATCATTTTTATCCAATACAATACTTGCATTAGGAACTTCATAATCAATAGTTATTATTGTTTCAGTATTGTCTAATGAGTGACCATTACCACAATTCCAAACAAAATTAAATGTTTTAGTTTTTATATTATATGTATACCAATCATCTTTATTTGGAACTGTACATAAACTTTTATTACATTCATTTTTATTTAAATCAGAATATGTAAATAATTTAGTTGAATTGATTCCAGCATCTTCCGTCCATGACATCGATAAGTTTAAGCTATATAATACAATATCATTAGGAACATATAAAGACATAGAGACTGTAGTGTCTTTTATGTTAATCGCTATAACAGGTCTTTCAACTAAAGTATTATACACAGGATAAATAGTAATATTTTCATAAATATTGATAAGTTTATTTTGATAAATTCCTGTAGTATCATTATTTTCTTCTAGCGATACAACATTATCTCCATTTAAATAACACCAATTTGAAAATCCTACAAGCTTCATTGAAGTTTTATCAAATTTATATAATTCAATCTTAGGTAAAATAGCAAATGAACCGTATTCTATATACTCCTCATATGTTGTTATATTATCAATCATAAAAGAAACTTTAAATTTAAGAACACTATAATTTGCTGTTATTGTCATATCTTCAAGAATTTCGATAGCAGTAATTTCATTTATATTCCATTTTGAAGAATATCCTTCACGTTCTGGAATATTTGGTAAATCAGATTCTTTAATTGTTTCACCATCAGGAACTAATAATTGATCAATTAAATTTCCATCATAATCAACAAATGAAACTGTATGAAATTTAGTATAATTTGCTTTAAAAATCCATACATCACCAACTAATGAGATATTAAAATTAAAAATATCTATATTTCGATTAGTTGTTGTCTCATACCAACCATTAAATTGATAACCCTCTATTTCATCGGCTGTTGGAACGTTAAACACAGGTTTAACACCACAATCAAAAATAAATTCTTTTTCTAGGATGTTGTCTTTATCTACAAATTGAACAGTAAACTGAGGAACATAAGTCGCTGTTATTTGTTCATCTTTAACGATTGATGTATAATTTCCAGACCAATCTTTAAAACGATAATTTTCTCTAATTGGATTAGATGGTAAAGTTGCACTTTGCCCATAATCAACAATTTGTGTGTCAATTAAACTACCATCCCAATCTAAGAAACGAACTTCATAGCCTCTTGCAATAGAATCATAATGAGCATAGACCTTAGTATCATTCTTTATAGATGTTAAATCCGCTTCTTCTAATCCATTCGGTTCAGTAACCCATTTATCAAAGAAATATATTAAGTCAACGGATGGAGACTTTTTAGGAACCTCATTTTCGTACACTGCTTCTGTTCCATAATCAACCGCAACATTACCAAGAACTGTTACCCCATTTTCATCATAGAAAGTCACAGTATATTGATTAAAAATAAAATCGAATTGTGCTTCGTATACTTGATTACCAGTCACAGGTGAAATTTCAGGTGACCATCCTTTAAAAATATATTTACCTTCTGTTGTAGATTCTTTCTTAGGTTCTTCACCTTCATAACTTGGTATTGTTCCATATAAAACATTTTCTTGAACTTTTAATTCAACTTCTTCATTCATCCATGTAATAGTATATTTATTAATAGTATAATTAAAAACAGCAGTAATAATAGTATTGTTTCCTACCGTTTCACTACAAGACCATTCAACAAATGAATAAGAGTATTGTGCATTGTTCTCGTTAGTTATGGCTTCTATTGAATATTCACCTATAGTAACAATATTATCTTGACATTCAATTTTAGTACCATATGGAATGTTATGTAATGTTGATTCAGATACAGTTCCATATTCGGTATTGTTAGAAACAATATATACAGTTAATGTTCTTATAAATTCTTTATAGTATGCATAAACACTTCGATCACCCGTAATATTTGATAAATCATCTGTAGTATCCCCATTAATTTCTGTTTTCCAACTATCAAAGATGTAATAAAATCCTTCAATCGGGTTTTTACTAGGAGTAGCATTAGGATACACTGCAGTTTTTCCATATTCACATTCAACTTGTGCAAGTAATGTTGTGCCATCTTCGTCAAAGAAAGAAACAATATATTTTCTTAATGATTCTTTAAATACTGCACTATAAGTAACTGATTCTGTTACATCATTAATTTCTGGTTCCCATCCAGTGAATATATAATCATATTGTTCAGATGATTCTTTTAAAGGAGTTTCTCCATCATAAGTTGGTGTATCACCATATTTCAAATGTTCATCTGTTTCTAAAATAGTTTCTCCATTTTTCCAAATAATTGTAAAATCATTAGGTACTTCAGTAAATACTGCACTATATGTCATATCAGAAGTTGCTGAAGTAACCTCAGGTGACCAACCAGAAAAAATATAAATAAAATTTTCATCATTTGGTTTACTAGGTGTTAATCCATCATAACAAGGAGTATTACCTTCAATAACATCTTCATCAACCTCTAAAATGTCATCACCATTTTTCCAAGTTATTGTATATTTATTAGTAATTATTTCATATTTAATAATATTACTCCATTCACTATCTAAATACTTTTTACCATCACCAACAGCTTTAACTTTAATTGATTGATTTTCTTGAATAAGTTGATTTAAAACAGTAGAATTTACATTATAAATCACACCATCTATATCAAGTTGATAACCTGATGCATTCTCAACCGGCAACCAGGTTACAACATTTTCATTCAATGTAATTACTGGTGTATTCAACTTTTCTTCTTTTTTATTTGTTAAAAGAATTATTGTTAATATGATTCCAATTAAAAGTAACAAAATTAAGCCAATAATAAGTACTTTTCTAGATTTTTTCTTCTCCATGTGTTCCTCCATGATAGTATATGTTAAGATTTATTATACTACTATAATGTTTTTTTAACAAGTGTTTATAAAAAAAAGAGTTATCAATCAGATAACTTATATAAAAAAATATACTAAAGAACGATACGTGCCCTAGTGAAACGACGTGTTCAAGTGAATGTGCAACTTGAATAGAAGTCTCCTTACTAATTACTTGTCTAATTAATTGTGGGACCGTTTGATAAATAATCTCATTAGTATTGGATATCCCAAGTGCGCTTAAAATAGTAGGTTTATATAAATTTCCACCATTTACTGCTGCACTTGCAGCTGTAACAAGTTGAATTGCGGAAACACTAATACCTTGTCCAAAAGCAGTTGTAGCAGTTTCTACATCTCCCATATTTGCAGGGTTAAAAAGTATTCCTGTTGTTTCTCCCATTAAATCAATACCTGTTTTAGAACCATACCCAAACCTCTTCATGTATTCAATTAACTTTTCTTTACCTAACCGTAATCCTATTTCCATAAATCCTGGATTACAAGAGTTTTGTAATACTTCTAGATAGGTTTCTGTCCCATGTCCACCTGCTTTCCAATCTTTTATTCTTCTTCCTCCTACGATCTTATATCCAACATCATGATAAATATCAGTTAATTTAAATACCTTTTCTTCAAGTCCCGCACTAAAAGTAACAATTTTTGAAACTGACCCTGGCTCATAAGTTTTAAAAATAGGCAAATTACGATTATACAATGAGCTATCATAGTCTTGATAATTAGCAGGATCAAATGTTGGTCGACTGGCCATTGCATAAATTTCCATTGTTTTAGGATTTGTAGCTATCGCAATTACTTCATCAGGATTATATTCAAGCATAATATTATCAATAATTCTTTCTATCATTAATTGAATTTCTAAATCTATTGTTAAATACAAGTCAAATCCACTCGTAGCACTATGATAATCATCACTTATGTCTTCTAATAAATTTCCATGTGCATCTACATAAAGTTTTATTGCACCTGAAGATCCTTTTAAATAACTATCATATTGATACTCAAGTCCACTTAAACCTTGTCCATCAGAACCAACAATACCTATTACTGGAGCTAAATAACTACCATATGGATAATCCCTAATTGTATCACCAACTATATAAACACCATTTAAATTAAGTTTGGCAATCTCTGTACTTTGTTCAATCGATATTTTCCTACCAAACGGTTTTAATATTTCTACAGAAACATTCTTTTTTAAATGTTTTAAAACCTCATTTTTGCTGACATTTAATATCGAACTTAAAGCAATCGCTGTTCCTTCTTTGTCAGTAATTTGTTTGGGTATAACAACGACTGTAGGAGCCAGTTTATTACCTACAATTACTCTGCCGCATCGATCGTAAATGATACCCCTTCTACCTTCAATAGGTGCATCTCTAGTCCATAATTCTAAAGCTTTTAAATAATATTCATCGCTAGCAATAACTTTTAAATAACTTAATCGTAATATTATTAATATTACTATACTAAGACATATAATATAAAATGCAATTAATCTTTTCCTAATTAAATTCATTAAATCACCATTTAAAAATATGACATAATTTTATATTTTAGAATGATTTTTATTTGATTAAAATATCATTTCGTGGTAAAATATCAAGCGAGGTGAAAAATATGATATATAAAATTTGCAATCAAAATGCTGAAGTAGAAATTAATTCATTGGGTGCTGAAATTAAATCATTTAAAATTTCAGGCAAAGAATTTATGCACGACAGCAATAAAAAATACTGGGGTCGTAGTGCTCCATATCTATTTCCAAATATTGGCACAATTAAAGATAATTTTGTAGAAATAGATGGTAAAGAATATAACTTTTCAAAACATGGTTTTTTAAGAGATAGTGAAATGTCATTAATTATACAAACTGAAAATTTTATTTCCTTCAAATTAACATACACGAAAGAATCTCTTAAACACTTTCCATACAAGTTTGAACTAGTAATTGATTACATTTTAGAAAACCAAACTCTTACAGCACGAATTTTTGTTAAAAACTTAGATGAATCTGCAATTCATTTTAACTTTGGTCTTCATCCGGCATTTAAAATTCCATGGAATGAAAATGAATTATTTGAAGATTATAAAATTAAATTTAATAAACCAATTACTGCAAAACTACCTACAGTGCTTTTAGATTCAGGTTTAATTGATTGGAAACAAATTTATAAAAAATTAGAAAATGTTTCTGAAATTCAACTAAATCATGAAGATTATTCTCATGATGCATTATGTATTGAACCATATCCTGGTACACCAATTATACTTGAGTCTCCATCTAAAGAATCAATAGAATTAAATGCACCATGTTTTAAAACATTAGGTATTTGGACTCCATATCCTACTAAAGCACCATTTATATGTTTAGAACCATGGTATGGATGTGCTGATAATCCTGAAACTAATCATCATTATCTTAATAAAAAAGACCTCATTAAGCTTAATGCCAATGAGATCTGGATTAATACATATCAAATAAAAATTAATTGCTAATTCTTTCAATTACTCTAAGTTTAGCACTATGTGAGCGATTATTCATTGCAAGTTCTTCTTGTGATGCAATAATCGCTTTTTTATTTACTAGCTTAAAATCAATTTTATAACCATCAGGGATAACTGGTAAATCTGATGGTAAATCCAAAGTACATTTTTCTTTAAACATATGTTTACAAATTCTATCTTCTAATGAATGAAATGTTATAACAGCAATTCGACCTTCTAAATTTAATAAGTCAAAAGCATCTTTTAAAGATTCTCTAAAAACTATCAATTCTTTATTTACTTCGATTCTAATTGCTTGAAATGTTTTTTTAGCTGGGTGTTTTTCTTTTCTTAATATTGCAGCGGGCAAGGCACTTTTTATCGTTTCAACTAATTGATATGTAGTATTAATTGGACGATTTTTAATAATTTTTTTTACAATAAGTGCAGCGAACTTTTCTTCACCAAATTCATACAAAACTTTTTTTAACTCATTTTCAGAATATGAATTAACAACATCATATGCAGAAAAATCTTTCGTTTGATCCATACGCATATCAAGAGGAGCATCGTGCTGATAACTAAAGCCTCGTTCAGGAATATCCAATTGAAAACTAGAAACTCCTAAATCATACAAAATACCATCGACTTTAGATATTCCATATTCTTCTAACGCGCTTTTAATATTAACAAAATTATTCTTAATAATAGTAAAATTATCTCCAACTTCTGCTAATCTTTTTTTGGACTTTTCAATTACCATTTCATCTTGATCAAAAGCATATAAGTGTCCTTTTTGAAGTTTGCTCAATATAACTGACGAATGTCCTGCTCCACCCATAGTACAATCAACGTAAATACCATCCGGTTTAATATTTAAAGCTTCAATAGTTTCATTTAATAGTACTGGAATATGTTTATACTCTGTCATAGTTTCACCTTCTTATATTATTATACTACAAATTAAGGAAAAAAAGTTATTTTTATATAATAAATAGGCCTCTAACCTAAAGATTAGAGACCTATTTTATATTTATAGTAAATTATCTATCTACGTATAAACCTTTTACCATTGATGAAAGTGTAACTGATTCAGAAACACCATCTTTAGTAACTGTAATTGTGTAAGAAACACTTGTAGTTTGATCTGGTTGAGCAATAATTCTACCATGATTATCCATAATTTCAGGGTTATGAGATTCGAATTTAATTTCATAATCACTGAACTTAGTTAATAATTCATATTCAGCTTCAACTAAGCTTAAGAATTCCCACCAAAGTTCAAGATCATTTTCTAACATTGGTTGTGGACAATCTTTACCAGAGAAGAAATGGTGACCTCTTACTCTTGTAATATCAAAGCTAAATTCTTGCATTAATCTTGCAACTAATTGAGCAGTATATTGCCATGTTAACCATAAATCAGAACCTTCGTTAACACATGATTCAATACCAATTGAGTTTCTATTACCACCTGTTGAACAAATACGTCCTTCGTAAACTTGAGTGTAACACCACCAAGTAGTACCCATGTAATATTCACCATCAACAACTTTGAATGATAAATCTTGATCATTAATAAATGATTCAGGAGTTCTTCCTTCGAATGCAGTTTGACCGAATCCAGCTTTAGAAGAAATAGTACCATCAGCATTTAAGATGTGGTCTGTATTTCTACTGCTATAATTCCAAGGTTTTGGCATTGGAACAGATGTTTTTTGACCATTAATTTCATAATAGAAATCATCAGAAATTGTAAATTCAGGATATAATGGATCATTTGCATCAGCTTTAACACCAGTTGGTATCCATTCAAATGCTCCTACTTGATTATAAGCACCAGAGTCACCTGCATGCCATGCACCAGTTGTATGATCTAAACATTGATAAATACCATCATTACCAGTTGTATAGTGAATTGATACAGAGTTCTTATCAACGAAGTAATTAGCGTTGGCTTTAGCATCAGCACCTGAAGCCATATTACCAGTATAGTGAACTGTAATAAATTCTACAGATGTCATAGAATCGAAATAGTCACCAGTACCATTTGCTTTTTCTGTGTCTTTACGAGAATCATCAACTGTATAGTTATGATTCATTAATAATTTAGAAACACTTCCAAAGATATCCATATAATAAGCTGGAATACCAGAACCAACACCTAAATTATATCTTGTAAATACATTTGATTCATGATTATCAAGAACAAATTCAAACATATCACTACCTTCACCATCAAGAACAGTTACAGTAAATTCAAGTTTTAATGCAGGGTTATTTTCAGCAGTAGCAACGATAACAGTATTACCAGCAGCAACTGGAGTTACAACACCTTCAGAATCAACAGTTGCAATTTCAGGATTTAATGATGACCATAATACTTTACTATCACTACCATCTTTATTTACAACGTAAGCATATAATTGAATAGTTTGTCCTAATGTAACATATGAAGTTGATACATATGAACCATCGATATAGTCATTTACATAAACTCTTAAATCGAATACAACATCAAGTTCACGGTTACCATAAACTTTCATTGTGATAGTTGTTGTACCTTGAGCAAGAGCAGTAATTAAACCTTTTTGAGAAATAGTTGCAACAGATTCATTACTTGAGAAGAATTCAACTGATTTATCAGTAGTATTTTCTGGAGTAATTGTCCATTCTAATTGATGAGTTTTAAATAATAATAATTCATCAATCTTGTTAATTTCAACTTTTTCAGCTTTTACTTCTGGAGCCCATTTAGCATAGAATACTTTATTACCAGTATCTAATGAACTAATTTGATAAATTGGGTTACCAGTAAATTCTGGGTTATCATACCATCCTAAGAATTCTAAACCATTTTCCATAGAAAGTTGTGGTAATTGAACAATTTGACCACCTCTATAAGAAGTTGGAATTTCTTGTGGAACGTTAGCAGCAGCACACATTCTACCTAAGAATGAATTAAAGTAACCTTGACCAGTTGATGACCAAGAAATGAATTGCCATAATCTTACCATAGCAGCATAAGTATCTGTATAGAAGTTTTGACCAGAGTTAACTTTAATCATAGCTTCATTGAAGATTGCGAAGAATTCATTCCATTTTTGATAATACTTAGGAACGTTGAAGAAGTATTCTGTACTTCCATCTTCAGCAGGATAGTTACCTAATTTAGTATTACGGATATTAATATCTTTATAAGCAGCAAGTTCTGCTTCTACCCATGCAATATAATCAGCATATGATTTAGTTTCACCATTTCCTTGTGCCCATTCATATAAATCTTTATATAATTCAGAAATAATTTCTTGACGATCTACGGCAGCACGAGATGGCCATACAGCAAATTCTTTTTCATTTTCAAATGTAATAGTATAGATTTCGCCTTCTAATACAGAGAAATCAGCAACTAAATGTAAGTTTCCTTTTGCATTAGCTGGAATTTCAGTAACTAGTACACCATCTAATAACCAACCATTAAATTGGTGGTTAACTTTCTTTAACTCAGGAAGAGCAATAGGAGCTTTATTTAGACTATTATAAGAATAAACAAATGTTCCATTAGTTTCACCAGCATTTAAGTCATAACTAATTGTCCAGAATTCAAGACGAATAGCTTCACTAGATGCAGGTTTTGCTTCTAATGCAACACCATAAGAAGCTAAATGTTTAAATAAGTTAGCATGTACACTTAAATCAGTAATAACTTTACCTTCATTATCTTCATAATAGTTCTTAGTAAATACTGCTAAATGAGGGTTAGATGTTGAAGTATCACTTCCTCTATATGTTCCAAAATATTGGTTAACAGGTAATCCTAAGAATTGGTTATTTTCAACTGTACAAGCCCATGTTGAACTATTACCACCATTGTTACGTAAGTAAATGTAGTCGTAGCAATGATCAAAAATATTATTAACAATTGTAATTGTTGTTGGATTTTCTTGGAATCTGTATGCACAAACAGCACCTGTAAATACAGTTCCGTTGTCTTTACCTAAATTGATAAATTCATTACTATCAATTAATACTTCAGTTTTTGAACCAGAAGCACCAGCGATAGAATATAAGAAAATACCTTGAGCTGCATTTCCAGCAACTGTTTGTTCAAATACGTTATTTGTAAACGCAAGTGTACCGTAAACGTATCCACCTTCAGTTCTAATAGCATCTACATCAAAGTCTTTGAATAAGTTACCATCTACAGCAATGTTAGCAGATCTATTTAATAAAACGTTAATTTCTGAAACGTTAATAAAGCTGTTATTTAAAATTTCAAAATATTGTACGCTACCACTAGATTTTAGTGTGAATTGAATGAAAGCAGGTAATTCATAACGAGTTTCATATTTAGACCAATCCATAGCATATTCAGTAGTATCATATACTTTATTGTTTTGGAATACAAATCCTGAGAATGCTTTACTTTCATTGTATGCAATCTTAGCACCTTCAGTAAATGATAAACCATCAATTGTAATTCCTTGAGCACCAGAAGTTAAAGTCCAAACACCTTTAACGATAGCTTCTGCTTCTCTTGTTCCATTAACACCATTGATACCCGCATTAGGACCTTTGATAGTTAAGTTAGGAACACTAATAGTTACGTTTTCTAAGTATTCACCAGCAACAAGCTTGATGATATCGCCATCTTTTGCAGCAGCTAATGCATCAGCTAATGTAGCATAGTGTCCTTCTTCAGTTGTACCATCAACAACTAAAGCGATTTCTCTCCATTTAGCAATAAGAGTTAAATTACCCTTAGTACCAGCAGGAATTGTTTGTACTAATTCACCATTTAATTCCCATCCAAGGAAAATAAATCCTTCTCTTTCAACACTTGGTAATGCATCAATTCCAGCTTCTGCATCATAAATTGCAGGAACATCTGATGTTAAGTTACCATTTGCAGCATCAAAGTTAACTGTAAAGTAACGATCAGGATATACATTAATTAAATAGTTCATAAATAAAGCTTCAACTTCTTCTTTACTAGAAGCAACTTTAGCATCTTTAACGATAGTTCCACCACCAGTAACAGGAGATGCAGCTAATGGTTGACCATCATGATTTAAGTATAAGTTTTGATCAAATGTAATAATGTTTGCAGCAGTTGGATGAACAAATAATGTTACACCGATAAATGTATTGTACATTACTTTTGAAGCTTCTGCAGAACATTCGAAGTAACCAGGAGTATTATAAGAATCTCCATTAAATGTATTATTATAAGCTTCTAACCAACCATTTCTTACTCTGAATAAAGCAGCAGCAGCATTTGTAACAGAACCACAAGTAGAAGCATCAATATAGTTACCAATTAAAGTAATCTTATTAATGTCACCAGCAGTCCAGATAATGAATTGACCAATAGTGTGTACATAACAGTTTTCCATTAATACAGAAGCATTAGTATTACTATTACCAATTCTTAAGAAAGTATTCATGTCAGAAATTACACAACTACTGAATTCTAAATATTTGATGTTTCCGCCATCTTGGAAGTAACGACCTGCAACACCAGCGCCTCCACCAGCACCTTTTAAGTGTACACCATCAAATATAATTCTTGCACCAGTGATGTTGCTTTCAATGTCTTTTACAACATTAATAACAGCTTCAGGACCTCTTGCATCTAAAGCTCCTAAACCAGCATTAGGACCAACAATCTTGATACTCTTATCAATGATTGCACCTAATTCATGTTCACCAGCTTCAATAACGATAGTAGTACCATCAGCAACACTAGCAACAGCTTCGTTTAATGAAGAATAATCTTTACCTTCACCAACGTAAACAATGACTTCTTGTGGTTCTTCTTGAGATTCAGATTCCCATTCAGCCACTAAGTTGTAATCACGGTTTTCTTTAATTTCAACTACACGTTCACCATTTTCAAACCAACCAACAAATTTGTAACCTTCTCTTACAGGTTCAACAAGTGTTGCGAATTGGTTATATTTGAATGATGTTGGACCTTCTAATTCAGCCCATGAACCTTCAGCAAGATCATAACTAATAGAATATTCAGTATTAGCTAAATCTAACCATTGAGCAACTAAAGACCAGTTACCTTTAACTGATTCAATGATTGAACCTTCGTAAGCCCAACCAAGGAATAAATGACCTTCTTTTACAGGAGTAGGTAATAATTCTTTAGAAGTATAAGTATTGTCAATTACTGCAAATGCCTTTAAGAATCTAGCTTGATTTTCAGCAATAGAGTAATCAACCATTAAATTTTGATAATATGAAGTTCCTGTTTCAGGTAATTTTTCATTAATTAAACCTTCAATCCAGAAACGGAAGATTGTTCTAGCGTCAGCATAACTTCCGCCAACAGCTGTAGTATCACCAGCAGCCATTTTTTCTAACATTTCAATTGTAGAATTTACATATGACATGTCAGATGGTTTAGATACTTCAGCTTGAGCTCTTAATTCTTGAATAGCAAATTCAAAGAACCATTTATAAGCAGCTAAGTTTTGAGCATTATTCCATACATATTTAATGTTAGGATGAGATGTTCCTTTAAAGTTTTCTTTAACAGTTACTACTGCATCACTAGCACCAGTACTATTAAATAATTTAACGATTTGATCAGCGAATACACTAATTGTTTGACCTTCCCATGCACCACCGTTTAAATCGAATTCTACAGTCCATTCATAATCATCAACATGAATCCATTTAGCTACTAATACATCATTTCCAGTAGCGAATTCAACTTTTTGACCATTAACGAACCAACCTAAGAAAATATGATCAGCTCTAACAGCTACAGGAAGTTCTTCATTAGGTTCAACAGTAGCTTCAACTGGACAATATTCTTGAACAAATCTGTTCATATTTACAGGATCAGAGTAGTCAATCATTAAATTTTGATAATATGATGTTGCTGTATCAACAAGTTTGCTGTTCATTAAACCTTCTAACCAGAAACGGAAGATAGTTCTTGCATCAGCATAGCTTCCACCAATAGCTGTTGTATCACCAGCAATCATTTTTTCTAACATTTCAACTGTACTATTTAAGTAAGTTAAATTAGAAACGTTATTTGCAGCTGCAGCAGCAGTTAATTCTTCAATTGCAAATTCAAATAACCATTTATAAGCAGTTAGATTTGCTTCAATAGCCCAAACATTCTTGATTTGTGGATGAGATGTAGCTTTGAAATTTTCTTTTGTAGTAACAGTACTACTTCCGCCATCTCTATTAAACATAGCGATTAATTCTTCAGAGAATTGATCTAAGTTCTTTTCGAATGAACCACCATTTAAATCAAAGATTACTTCGTAACCTGTTTGAGTATTGTCACGCCATTTAGCAGTTAATTTATAGTTAGCATTACCGATTTCATCAACGTAAGCACCAGCTTGTGTCCATCCTAAGAATGTATAACCTTCTTTAATTGGAACTAATAATTCAACTTCTTCGTTCCAAACAAATTCAGTTACTGGTTCTTGACCTTCAGCCCAAGCACCACCGTTTAGATCGTATTCAATTTCAAATTTAATAACTTCCCATTTAGCTAATAAGTTAGCATTACCAGTGATTTTTTCAACTTTTGTTTCACCATCATACCAACCTAAGAAAATGTAACCTTCTCTATCCATAACAGGTAATTGATCATTAATTGTTAATTGTAAATGAGTATAAGGTTCAGCAAGTTTAGCTAAGAACTTATTCATATTTTCAGCATTTGAATAGTCAGTCATGTAACCATTATAAAGAATAGTATTAGTAGGTAATTTACTATTTAATAAACCTTCAATCCACCAACGGAATACAGTTCTAGCGTTACCACCATCATTAATATTAACAGCATTAGTATCACCAGCGATCATGCCTTCTAACATAATCTTAGTATTTAAATAATATTCTTCATTTAATAATCCATTAGCTTCAGCTGCAATAGTGATTTCTTGTAAAGCGAATTCAAAGAACCATTTATAAGCAGCTAGATTTTCAGCTTTTGACCAAACATTTTTAATTTGAGGATGAGATGTACCTTTAAAGTTTTCAGCAGTAGTTAAAGTACTACTTCCGCCATCTTTATTGAACATATCAATTAATTCTTTAGTGAATGTTTCTAAATCACAACCTTCTAAAACACCACCATTAAAATCAAGTACGATTTCATATTTAGCTAATTCCCATTGAGCAACAACTGTCATATTGCCAGTTACTGTTTCAACTTTATTTTCTCCAATGAACCAACCTAAGAATACATAATGTTCTCTTGTTGGAGTAGGTAATTGAGCACCAAATAATAATTCTTCACTTGGCATATCACCACCTTGAGCATCAAGGAATCTTTGTTGAGCTTCAGCAGTTGAATAATCAACCATTAAGTTTTGATAATATGAAGTACCAGTTTCAACTAATTTTTTATTAATTAAACCTTCAATCAAGAAACGGAAAATTGTTCTTGCATCTGCATAGTTTCCACCACCAACAGCTGTTGTATCACCAGCAGCCATTTTTTCTAACATTTCAATTGTAGAATTTACATATGACATATCAGATGGTTTAGATACTTCAGCTTGTGCTCTTAATTCTTGAATAGCAAATTCAAAGAACCACTTATAATCAGCTAAATTTTGAGCATTATTCCATACATATTTAATGTTAGGATGAGATGTAGCTTTGAAGTCTTCTTTAGTAGTTACTTTTGCATCACTAGCACCAGTACTATTGAATAGTTTAACGATTTGATCAGCAAATTCATCAATAGTTAATACTGTTCCATAATCTGTTCCATCATTGTAATCAAATTTAACAGTATAAGATAATTCTTTCCATGTTGCAACTAATTGTAAGTTACCAGTTGTACCTTTAGCGATAACTTCTACTACTTCACCATTTAATTCCCAACCTTGGAATACATAACCAAGTTTAGTTGGAGCAACTAATTTAACTTCGTCTTCGATAGTGTAAGTTACAGGGTTACCTTCAACTGATCCACCATTTAATTCATATGCAATTTCATAAACAACAGGAGCATATTTAGCAACTAATTTAGTTACACCTAAGTTTTCAGCACCTAAAGCTTCAACTTTAGTTTCACCATCATACCAACCTAAGAAAGTATAATGTTCTTTAGCAGCTTCTGGTAAAGATGCAATTGGAGCTTCAATTGAATATGAAGCAGGTAAGTTTTCACATTTACCACCAGCTAAATCAAATTCTAATGCATAAACTACAACTTCCCATTTAGCAGTAAGAGCTAATGCACCACTAGTACCTTTTGCAATAACTTCTACTAAAGCACCATTTAATTCCCAACCAAGGAATTTATAACCAGCTTTAGTTGGAGCAACTAATTTAACTTCGTCTTCAACAGTATATGTTGCAGGGTTACCTTCAACTAAACCACCGTTTAATTCATAACTAATTTCGTAAGCAACAGCTTCGAATTTAGCAACAAGTTTAGTTACACCTAAGTTTTCAGCACCTAAAGCTTCAACTTTAGTTTCACCATCATACCAACCTAAGAAAGTATAATGTTCTTTAGAAGCTTCTGGTAAAGATGCGATTGGAGCTTCAATTGAGTAAGAAACAGGTAAGTTTTCACATTTACCATCAGCTAAATCAAATTCTAATGTATAAACATTAAGTTCCCATTTAGCAACTAATTGTAAAGCACCACTTGTTCCTTTTTCAATTTTAGAAACAAATGCACCATTTAATTCCCAACCAAGGAATGTGTAACCAGTTTTTGTTGGAGCAACTAATTCAAATTCATCTAAAACAGTGTAAGTTGCAGGGTTACCTTCAACTGAACCACCATTTAATTCATAAGAGATTTCATAAGAAATTGCTTCGAAATGAGCAACTAATTTAGTAACACCAACTACTTCTTGACCTAATTCTTCTACTTTTTCACCTTCTTCAGTAAACCACCCTAAGAATGTGTAATTTTCTTTAGAAACTTCAGGTAATGAAGCGATTGGGTTTTCAACAGAGTATGATTCAGGTAATTCTGATGCAACACCACCAGCTAAATCAAATTCTAATGAATAAACATTAAGTTCCCATTTAGCATATAATTCGATGTTTCTACCATTACTTGCACCATTTACTACAGTAACAGCTTCTCCTTCGAATTCATCATTTTCGTACCATCCAGCAAAAGTATAACCTTTACGTAAAGGAGTTGCTAATGCTTTTCCTTCATCGAATTCGTTATAAGATGTGAATAGTTCTTCACTTTCTTCTCCACCATTAAGATTGTATTTAATATCCCATGAAATAGGGTTTACAGCAGAGAATTTCTTTTCATCAGTGTCTTTTCCGTTTGTTACTGTTAAAGTAAATACACCAGCTTTAACAGGGACTAATTTACCGTCTTGAATAACAGCAAATTCAGATCCTTCAGAAATAGACCAGTTAACATCAGTTAATATTTCACCATTTTCATCTTTTGCGACTAAGTCGTAAGTTTGTGAAACATAAACACGTGCTAACATGTCAATTTTAACTTTTTTAGCTCCACCAGTTAAAGTACAAGATGCTAAAACTAAAACACCAAGTATCATCATAACTGAGAAGGTAAAAATACGTTTAAATAGTTTCATATAAATTAACCTCCTAATTTACTCGATTATTTTATCACAAAGTTATTTTTTTTTCAAACATTTAATAAAACGTTTTCACTATTTTCAATTATTTTCATTAAATTTTCATGAAAATATATAAAATTGATAAATAATTTTTTCCTACTATATAACATAAAAAAACTCTTCTTTCGAAGAGTTTCATAAATAGATTATTCAGCTTCTTTTTTAGCTTTAATCTCTTTTACTTGACGTCCATTATAATATCCACATACTGGACAAACACGGTGTGATAATTTATATTCACCACAGTTTGAACAGATTACCATTCCTGGAACAGATAATTTATAGTGAGTACGTCTTTTTGCTTTACGTGTTTTAGAAACACGGCGTTGTTGAGCTATAGCTCCCATTTTAACACCTCTCTACTCATTTTCATCAGGTATTTCATTTAGCGCAATATTACGCTCTTTTAAAATCTCATATGCGTCATCTCTAACAACTCTAATAGGAATATTTATAACAATATTACTCCATACAGCCAATTCTGTATCGATTGAATTTCCTTCGAAAGAATACATATCTTCTTCTGGATTCTTGCTATACGTTTCAGAAATTTGTAGATTCATATTGTATTCTACAGGTTCTAGCGTAAGAGCACATTCTAATAATAATTTAGCATTTATTTGATAGTCAAATTTAAAAGTTTGATAATCAATTTTATTAATAGAAATTTCGCAATCTACAGATAAAACATCTAAAATATCGGTTTCAGCACCCGTATCTTTAATCTCATTCAAAAAATTTTGAAAATTAGATTCAAGTTTAAAAATGTACGGAAATTTTGTTATCTTTTGTAGTTGTTGTAGTGACCACTTCATATGAAACTCCTGACCTATATATTATACACTAAACTATATATTTTGTCAAAAGAAACATATACATTTTTTTGAATATAATATAGTGGTGATTACTTATGAAAGAATATTTTAAAACATTATTTCAAAAATATTATTCAATTATTAAAAAAATATTTAGTAGATATGGTTATATAATAAAACATATTTTTTACTGGCAATTATTTATTACGATTATTAATCTTACAAAGTTTAACCTACTATTTCTTATAATTCTCTTTTTTTGTTTGATATTTTATGATAATTAATTATCTTTTATTAATTTATCTGGAAAATCTTTCATAAATGTTTCAATATTTCGTGTAACACTAAGGAAAATATTAACATTTGTACTTAAATCAGTAGTAAACAAATTACGAAAAATATATATTATTAGCACAGAAAACCTAAAATAATCATAATAGAATTCAGTCTCATACTTATTAAATTCATTTAGAATTAATGTTTTGACATCAATATTTAAATCTTTATTTTCAACATAAAACTTTGCATAATCCAAACTAAATATACCCATTTTACCTTTATCCAAGCTTATCAAATATTTGTCACCACGAATATATAACATGTGTTCTAGTTTAGGATCATTATGTACAAAACTATAATTAATACTTTCTTTATCTTTAATACTTAAAATTATTTTTTTCTCTAATCTTACAAGTTCTTGTTTAGCATTTAAAATAATATAGTAATTTGATAATATTTGATAACTATTATAATCAATTTTTTTATTTTCTAAACTTCTAATATATTCTTCTATTTTTTTAAATAAGTAATCAAGTCTTTTACTAAGCTCATCAAATTTATTTCGATAATTATTTTGATTAAGTTGTCTTGGAAAAACTGTTTTTTCATGTAATTTTGTTAATTCACAAAATAAATCAGTAGCTTTTTTCTCAGAAATAGTTTCATTAGATTTAAAATAATCTGTTATATAATAGAATTTATTAGTATTTTTCGATACATAGTTTTGATAAAGGTTTGGTCGAGGAAATATAACATTATTAACGCCCGAATTTTCTAAAAATTCAAATATTTTTGAAGAATCATGATCGATATATTTAATAACAAAGCATTTTTCTTCACTACAATACAATAATTTTGTTTTATTTGTAT
Source organism: Bacilli bacterium (assembly GCA_045652765.1). Taxonomy (GTDB): domain Bacteria; phylum Bacillota_I; class Bacilli_A; order ML615J-28; family CAG-313; genus UBA1231. The sequence continues at coordinate 10,414 of JAZOLG010000013.1, read as the reverse complement.
TATTTTTTTCTTTTACTATTTTTAAATCATAGTAGTCATAAATTATATTCTGATTTTTGTTATAGTTTAATTTTTGTTCTTCCTGAATTGGTGGGAAAAACAGTTTCTTTTTTGGGGCTATTATTACTATCTATTAAAGCATCAGTCAATATGTTATCAATTTCATTTTCTACATCTTCTTTGATAATATCATATTCGCTATTTTCTAAATTAGAATCAATAATATCATAATCATTTTTTGAACTATGACGTTCATCATAATTCGATATTAATAGTTTTACTTCTGTTTCAATTCCTCTTCTTTCAACCTCAAAATATTCAAAACCATTAATTGTTACATCATTTAGATATTCAACTTTTTCTACAAAAACTATTTCAAAAGGAATTTCTTTAAAAAAATTGAAAGGCTCATCAAAAGAGGACGAACTATTAATATATTCACCCTCAAATTGCAAAATGCCTTTCAAAATTCCATTATCAAAATTATAATTGAACAAACTACACTTAACGTTTAATACCTTAATTAAGTCATCTAGTTCAATAAAGCAATTATTTAATACTTCAATTTTCATCATATCACCATTTTATAATATGATAGAAAAGTTAAAATTATACTAAATTATAAAAATCCTTTCAATTTCTTCTATTTTAAACTTTGTTTCAGCAGAAAACACATAAATCTTCTCATCAACATTCATATTAAAGCTTTTTCTAATCAAATTAGTTTGTCGTTGAATAAAGCTTTTTCCAATCTTATCAACTTTAGTTCCTACAACATACAAATTAATATTAAATTGTTTTAAAAACTCATAAACAAGTTTATCATCTTCAGTAGGTTCGTGACGAATATCAACAATTAAAAAGATACCCTTACAATTTACATTTGAATTTAAATAATTTTCTAATAGTCCACCAAAGTCAACTCTCGATTCTTTTGCTGTTTTTGCATAACCGTAACCAGGTGCATCCACCAACATAAAAGAATTATTCATTAAATAAAAGTTCAGTGTTTGTGTTTTACCAGGTTTTGAAGAAGTATAAGCTAATTTTTTTCTATTTGCAAGTGCATTAATAAAAGAACTTTTACCTACATTTGATCTGCCCATCAATAAATATTGAGGCATTTCTGGATTGGGATAATCTACTACTTTTACAACGCTTTTTAAATATTCAGAAGTATTTATTAACATTTTAACCTCCTAATAAACAAAATCTCACCTTTTGGTGAGATTTATATTTTTATTTATATAACACACTATAAGCCATATTCTGTACCATTGCTGGTGGTAATCATTTATCTCACGTTCTGTGCAGCATTTTCGTTCATTTTCGAATTTGCCATGCCCCGACCAAAATTTGGGTTGCTAGCTTGAGGGGTTTACCCGTTCCACTTTCTTTGTTTCCAAAGAACTCGTCTCTGTGGCACTTTATGATATAATCCATGCATAAGTTTAGGATTATTAATCGCCGTCAGTTTTATCTGCCTTAACTTATTTGTTCGTTAAGCACAATCACTACAAGCATCTCAGCTTGTGCTAGTATGGACTTTCCTAACAACTAATGTTGCTCGATTACCCATGTGTTAATATTATAATTATTCTTCAGTTGTTTGTTCAGTTTCTGGTTCTTTTGATCCACCAAGCACTTCTTTTCTTGAAAGCAGTACTTTACCTTTTTCATCAAATCCCATAACTTTAACTACAATTTCGTCACCTTCGCGAACTACATCTTCGACTTTTGCGACTCTTTCTTTAGCTAATTGAGAAATATGTACTAATCCTTCATAACCAGGCCATAATTCAACAAATGCGCCAAATTTCATTACTTTAACAACTTTAACTTCGTATATTTCACCAACTTTAGCTTCTTTTGTTAAATCCTCAATAATTGCAATCGCTTTGTCAATCCATTCAGATTCTGAATGCATAACAAATACGCGTCCATCTTGTTCAATATCAATTTTAACTTCATTGCAATCTTTAATTATTTCTTGAATAATTTTTCCACCTGATCCAATAACATCTTTAATCTTATCAGGATTAATTCTTATCATCTTAACTTTAGGAGCATAATTGCTTAAATTTGGTCTAACAGCATCAATAGTAGTCATCATATGATCTAAAATTTGCATACGACCTTTTTTAGCTTGAGCTAAAGCTTCTTTTAAAATTTCTCTAGTGATACCATGAATTTTGATATCCATTTGAAGAGCAGTAATACCATCTCTTGTACCAGCTACTTTAAAATCCATGTCTCCATAGTGATCTTCTAATCCTTGAATATCAGTCAATATAGTATATTTATCACCATCACTAATTAATCCCATTGCAATACCTGCAACTGGAGCTTTAATTGGTACACCAGCAGCCATTAATGCTAAAGTACCAGCACAAATTGAAGCTTGAGATGATGAACCATTTGATTCAAGAATTTCACTTACAACACGAATTGTGTATGGGAATTCATCTTCACTTGGGATTACTTGTAATAAAGCTCTTTCCCCAAGTGCTCCATGACCAATTTCACGACGGCCAGGAGAACCATATCTACCAGTTGAACCTACTGAAAATTGAGGGAAGTTATAGTGTAAGATGAAACGTTTGCTATCTTCTACACCTAATCCGTCAATTATTTGGAATTCACTGATTGAGCCAAGAGTAACAACTGATAATGCTTGTGTTTGACCACGAGTAAATAATGAAGAACCATGAGTTCTTTCAAAAATATCGACTCTAGATGATAAAGGTCTAATTTCATCTACTTTTCTTCCATCTGGACGAATCTTGTCAACTGTAATCAAGCGTCTAACTTCATCAGCAGTAAATTGTTCTAGTAACATACTAACATATGATAATTTCTTTTCTTTTTCTGGGTCTAATAACCACATTTCTTCAAAATGAGCTTTTGTATCTTCAATGATTGCATCACATGCATCTTGTCTTGCTAATTTTTCATGAATTGAAATAGCTTTAATAAGATCTTCTTTTGCGTATTCTGAAACAGCATTAGTAATTTCTTCAGGAATAGCAAATAAACTAACTTCCATTTTTTCTTTACCACAAGCTGCTGTAATTTCTTCAACAAATGCAACTAATCTTTTAATTTCTTCATGACCAAACATTAAAGCATCTAACATATCGTCTTCACTTACTTGTTTAGCACCTGCTTCAACCATATTAATAGCATTTTTAGTACCAGCAACAGTTAAATTAATATCTGATTGTTCTAATTGTTCTGTTGTAGGATTGATAACTAATTGTCCATTAATTCTACCAACAACTACGCCAGCAATTGGACCATCAAAAGGAATGTCTGATACACATAAAGCAATGCTTGAGCCTAACATTGCAGCCATTGGACTTGAATAATCAGGATTTGCACACATAACCATATTAACAACTTGAACTTCATTTCTAAATCCTTCTGCAAATAATGGTCTAATAGGTCTATCGATTAATCTTGATACTAGTGTTTCGTGTTCAGTTGGGCGACCTTCTCTTTTTAAGAACCCACCAGGAATTTTACCACCAGCATATAAACGTTCTTGATATAAAACTGTTAGAGGGAAGAAATCTGTGTCTAAAGTGTTTTTGCTACCAACTGCAGCTGATAAAACAGCTGTATCGTTGTATCTAACTAAACATGCTCCACTAGCTTGTTTAGCAAGTTCACCAATTTCAACAACAAATTTGCGATCGCCTTCATAACAATGTTGAACGTATTCAAATACTTGTTTTTCCATTTATTTCACCTTCTTATATGATAATTATTTTTTATATTGTTAAAAGATATAATCTTTGAATTTTCAAAAAATAAGGCACATACTATAGTTAGTTACTATATTTATGTGCCAGAATTTAGCATTATTTTCTTAAACCTAATTTTGCAATTAGTTCACGATATCTTTGAATGTCTTTATTCTTAAGATATGTTAATAAATTACGACGATGACCAACTTTCTTTAAAAGTCCACGACGAGTATGGAAATCATGTGGATGATCTTTTAAATGAGCATTAATTTTGTTAATCTCATAAGTTAAAATCGCAATTTGTACTTCTGGTGAACCAGTATCACCTTCAGCGCGTGCAAAACTAGCAATAATTGCTGTTTTTTGTTCTTTGCTAATGCAAGACATATTTAATTCCTCCTATTAATATATTGTATCCTAACGCAACGAAAGACGTCGGAGTTTTCGTTTTTCCTTGCATAAGGTCTTTATTATTATACAACTTTTTTAATAAAAAATCAAGTAAATTATAAATTAATCATTCCAAACTCTAATAGATTTATAATGAGGTATTTCATTTGAACAAAGCTCATAAATCGCAATTAATTTATTATCACATGATACAGCAAACTTGTTTGGTTTTTCTTCAAAAATATTAGGAGATATCTTCATTCCATTAATAGATTTTTTATAAATTTCGGAATTATTATCGACATTTATTATCGGCATTTCTAATATTTCTAGTGGATTTATTAATTGAAAATTTCCTATTTTAATATCATTTAATGAGTAAGCATTTTCTATTAAAAAATTACCACTTCTTGTTCTTGTTAATCCTTCCATACAGCAAGGAATTCCAATCCTCTTACCAATTTCTTCGATGATGCTTCTAATGTAAGTTCCCTTTGATACATTAAAAACTACATCACAACTTGTATATTCGTTATTGCTGATTTCACTTATTCTTTCTGCTTTATAAACTTCAACTTGTCTAGTTGGTATATCAACAGTTTTATTACTTCTAGCATATTCATATAATTTTTTGCCTGCAACTTTAACTGCAGAATAAATAGGTGGCCTTTGTTCTTGAATGCCAATAATGTCGTTTAAAATATTATCCAGCGAATCAACATCGACTAAAAATTCATCATATTGTTCAATAATTTTTCCTGTGATATCATATGTATCAGTTGAAAATCCAAATCTAATACTTGCAATATACTCTTTAGAATCATTTTCGAGAAATGGAGCCAATTTAGTTGCATTTCCGAGCAAAACCACTAAAACACCTGTGGAAATAGGATCCAAAGTACCAACATGTCCTACTTTTTTGATATTAAAAATTCTTCTTATTTTATTTACAACATCATGACTAGTCATGTTTTTTTCTTTATTAACTAATAAAATCCCATTCATATAAATCCTCTTAAATTTTCTTTTTAATTACTCTAGTAAAAACTATCGTTAAAATTGATAAAATTCCTAAAACCAGTATTAACCATAATTTATGAGCATTGTAAAAAGTTTCATATGCAAGCAACGCTATTCCGCTTATTGACATCCCCTTAATAAATGAATTAAAATGAATATTATTGCTTTTTAATAACTTAAATAATATTTTAGACCACATTATTATACCAATAGCCAAAAACACTACAAATAAAATAATTTCTATATCAATTTTTAATTGACCTTGCAACAAATAACTTACACGATATAGTATATCTTGATAAACACCCATACTAAGCATTAACAAAGATCCACTTAATCCTGGCAAAACAAAACCTAATGCAACAACAAAACCTGTTACAATATAAGCAAATATATTATTATTTAAAGAAATATTGAAATTTATTGTTAACAAAAGCACAAATACTATCCCCAAAATTGAATACAAAAGATTTTTTAAATCAAAATTTTCAAATTTAAACAATCCTATATTTAGGCCCAAAAAGATACTCAATAATAAGCATATATAATTATCTACAATTAAACTTAAACCGATAACAGATATTATTCCACCGATTAAAATTCCAAATATTAAGTTTATATGCTTTTTCAAAACACGTAAGCGATAAAAATTACCTGTGATTTCTAATATGTTTTGATATTCGCCTAATGAGTTAGCGGTAGTCGAGCTGCAAACACCAGGTATAACATACGATATACCAATAATTATAGCATTTAAAAACCTTTTCAAATATATTACCCCTTTTTTTAAATTAAATACACTAAAAACTATGTTTATACATCTATATTATATTACAACATTTTTCAAAAAAAGTCAATTTATTAATTCAAGTAAAAAATAGTTGGAAGCAAAACTTCCAACTATTAATACTAATCATTTTTTCTTGATTTAATTAAGATTAATGAACAAGCTCCAATTATAGGAGTAACATATACAAATCCTGATTTACAACCTTTCTTTTCTTCTTTTGGTTGTTCTTGTGGATTTTGTTCTTCTTGTTTATTCATTTCATATTTTAATTCTAATTCGATTAAATCTTGTCCAACACCGCTTCTATAGAAATAATGAACTACACATTCATATTCAGTAATATTAGCTTTTTTCTTTAACTTTAATACTTTTGAAGGTTCATCAGGATCATACATATCATCATCTACAGTTTTATTTGTTGCTTTATCAATCAACAATACTTCTGTTATTTGTAATGCACGATCAGGATCTTCAATAGTAAAAGTAGGATAGAAATATTGATCATCTTCAGTTAATTCACCTAATGTAATTTTAGGTGTTTTCTTTAGCGTAGTAGCAGAATTAAATAATGTAGTAGGGATATTTTTATATAATTCTGTGTCATAACTTAATGAGTATTTATATTCTGTATTAGAATCTAAGTTATCAAAAGTAACTTTTCCATTTTCAAATGGTTTTGTTTCACCATTTAAAGTCATATAAGATTTAGTAATATGACTAGCCATTTGTTCAGAATCTAATTCAAATGTTAAGCTGGAAATTGTAGGCTCTACATTTTTAATTTTTACAGAAGTATCCTTTTTAGTAACGATTAGGAAACCATTACTTACAGATCTTTGTTGACCATCACTAGGAGAATTTTTTACAATGAATCCATCATTTTCACGTACAAAGAATGTTGAAGATCCACCACCGTCTAGTAAATAAGCATCATCAATGCCTAATTCAGTCAAAATAGTATTAATTTCTTGTTGATTTGTACCATAATAATTTAAATTAGCTTGTCTGCCATCCATAGTCAATAAACATACAGTACCATCAGGTTTACAACCAATTATTGTTCTAGGTGCTCTAGTGCTATAATATTCTTCTTGATAGTATTCAGCGAAATTACCATCTTTCATTAATACATGTCCACTACCCATAATATTTTCTGATTGACTTAATTCTGGATCAGTCACTTTATATTGTACTCTAATCATTACATCTTTTTGTAATAAATTTAATAATTCTTGATTTTTTGAGACTATTGCAAAACTATTTGGTACAATTTCTGTGTCATCGTTTATATTAGTTATTTTACCTTTACCATAATAACTCTTATCATTAGCTTGATAAATAACTTTTTCACCATCAATTACATAAATAGCAGTACCTTCTGCTAAAGAAGGTTTATGAAATAAACGTTCTTTAATAGTTGGTTCACCATATGAATTAGGTACAGAATTTCCAAATTCATCATATAAATAAACATTTTCTAGTCTTGGAAAATAAGCTGCAGTTTGACCATTTTCTAAGTTTGCAAGATTAAGACCATCTAATTCTACTTCTTTTAAAACCGTACCATCATTATTATAAATTGTTAAATATGGATTAGACGAAAAGTGATTATATGTATTACTAGCATAAACAATTTGATCAGGATCATTATTATTTTTAAATCCTACAGCCTCATTACCACCGCGGAATGGACGAATTACTTCACCATTTTGAACTTCCATACCATTTCCACTATTAGGGTAATCTTTAGTAGTATGCCAATCATAGAAATCACCATTAATACCACCAATAACAATATATTCTGGGTTCTTCTTTTCAAAATCTTGAGCAATGGCAGTCATACCTTTGAAATCCCATTGTTGATTACCTTGAACACTCCATGCAATGATTTCATATTTTTGGTTTCCATCGGCATCCAAAATTCTTGGTACTTCAAATAAATTTATACTTTGCCCATACCATCGATTAACATCAATAGGAATTTTACTTCCATACCCCGAATCCCAACCTTTTGGCATAGTAGTTTTTGTATTAGCGATTATGTTTGTCCATACAACATCATTCAACACTACAGTTTCTTTACGAGAAATTTCTTGATATAGTTCACTTTCGGCATTAATTGAAAGTGAATTGCTAAACAAGAATACATTAATTAACATAAATAATGCACATATTATAAATTTATTAAATATTTTTTTCATGTTATTCACCTTTCTTTTTATTTACATTATTATTATACACCAAAAAAGTAACTCTTTCAAGAAATCAATTAATTTTATCTACATAAATGCTTCGTAAAATAGACCATCCTTATTATAATATGTGACTGAATGTATTAATGCAACATCTTTGTAATTTATTTGATTATCAGTAATTTTAAATTTAATTACCACATATTCGCCGCTTTGATATGTCATTTTAATATCAATATAACCAATACCATATGTAAAACCACTAAATTCTTGTTCTATAATCTTTGTAAAAGAATTAATATCCAGCACTTTAGAATATGTCATACAACCCCTTACAAAAGTCTTCAATGAATTTACAGAAACATTATTTACATTTAAATATGTTGATGAAGATAATCCTATGATTGGGTACGTCTGATTTGTATCTAATAATTTGTTGTTTAAGAAAGTCATTATTTCATTTTGAATAACTAATGTTTTTTCTTTTACAACCAAAGTTTCTTTTGTTTTATCATAATTTTTATAAGTAGGAATCATTATGCTACTAATGATTCCTATAATTGTAATTGATATAATTACTTCAATTAAAGTAAAACCTTTATTCATTTACTTCCATTTTATTTGTAGTTAAATCATATTGTACAATAATACCTCTTCTTTCTAATTGAAGTTTGTTATTATCTACATAAGACAATTCTTGATTAGTATAAGGCATATCTGTACCAGTTACAGTTGTATAATAAGCGCTTAATAAATCATATGTTATACTGCCAGATAAGTCAATCTCACCTGTTGCCATACCCATTTGGTAAACTTGTGCAAGTTGAGTCATTTCTTGTTTTGTTGCGACTTCGTTTGATGTTGTAACATAATTTTTATATGACACAAGTGCAACACTGGAAATAATACCCACAATTGTAATAGTAATTAATACTTCGATTAATGTAAAACCTTTCTTTAATTTTCTTTTAAGTAATTTTTTCATTTTTTTCCTCCTGTTTTAATATAATTGCAACCTATTAATAACAAGATAAATTAATCAATAATACCGCTTCGTACTACTTCATCATATGTAACTTCTTTATTTTTTAATTTCTCAATTACTTGAAACTTCATAAATTTTTTAGGGTTCGAACTTAATAACAATTTCCTATTATTACGATTGAAAATCATTTCTTTAGTATCTTCATCAATTTTAATTACTTCACTAATCATAAGTCTACCTTTGTATCCTGTATTTAAGCATTTTTTACAACCACTAGTTGACATAAAACTATTTTCACTATCTAAATTAAATTTTTTTAATAACTCATCAGATGGTTGATATTCAAAATTACAATAACTACAAGGTTTTCTAATTAAGCGCTGCGAAATTATTAATTTTAATGTATCTACTAATAAGTATTTTTGGATATTCATATTTATTAATTTAGAAATAACGCCCAATGCATCTGTAGAATGTATTGTTGCAAGTACCAAGTGTCCTGTTTGAGCCAATCTAATAGCATTTGCCGCTGTTTCAAAATCCCTTATTTCACCAACCATTATAATGTCAGGATCTTGTCTGACAATTGATTTTAAAATTTGACTATATTCCATTTTGTTTAAAGGAATCTGCGAAACATGTTCAATTTCATTTTCAACAGGATCTTCAATTGTCATAATATTTTTATAATCATTTTTTAGATAATTCAAAATACTATATAAAGTCGTTGTTTTACCACTTCCTGTAGGACCAGTTACGACAATTAAGCCATTTTTTGTTAGACTTTTTTTTATATCATTAAGTTGTTCCTCGCTAAATCCTAGTAGATCCAACTCATAATTCATTATCTCATTATAAAAAACTCTAAGCACCATCCTCAATCCATAAAGTGTAGGAATAATTGACACTCTTATATCATGTTTAACATTTTTATATTCATAATTAAAATGTCCATCCATAGGAGTTAAGTTATTAGTTAAATCTAATGACGATAAAATCTTTATTTTATTTAAAAGTACATGATATGAATCTATTGATATTCTAAACATTTCGTTTAAAGCCCCATCAATTCGAAATCTTACACCTACGTAATCTTTTTCATATTCAAAATGTACATCACTAGAATAGCTATCAATTGCATATTGAATTATTGAGTTTAACAATTTATTAATTTTTAAATTGTCAACATTATCATTTAATTTTAAATCAGCATTTAGTATATCCAATACTTGATCTATTTCATATTCTGTTTTAAGAATAATATCAGCTTTTTTATTAAATATTTTTT
>JAZOLG010000012.1:0-11673 GCA_045652765.1 Bacilli bacterium | reverse complement strand
GTTAAGGACTTTTAAATATTTCGGGATGCCCCAAAATATACTATCCAGTTTTAGCTATCGTTTCCAATAGTTATCCTCGTCTTATGGGCAGGTTACCCACGTGTTACTCACCCGTTCGCCACTAGAGTATTGCTACTCTCGTTCGACTTGCATGTATTAGGCATGCCGCCAGCGTTAATCCTGAGCCAGGATCAAACTCTCAATAAAAAGTTTATCCTGCTCTTTTTGTTCTGTTCAGTTTTCAAAGACCTTGTAAATGTGCGTTCTTGCACATTGCTTTAATATTATACCAAAACCATTATTATTTGTCAAGAAATATAATAAATATTTATAAATTTTTTTAAAATTATTTTTTTACCTATATATTGTATGCTTTTTTAATAAAAAAAATACCTCATTTAAATGAGGTATTTTATAATTTTCCAATAAGTTTAGATTTGCTTAAATACTCTGATAAATATACATTTTGATTTTTTTTATTGTTTTTCACTTTTTTTATTAGTGAATTAATTTTATCTTGAATTTCTTCGTTTTCCACTTTTCTTCTAGCTATGCGTAGATTATTTGGAAACCCTTTATAGTAAATGTTATTTTTCATGATGTCCTTGATATGTAAACAAGTCACTAACTGCTTTGTCATCAACGATATTCAAAATACCTTGTCCCAAAGTACTTGCAACAGACAATTGAACAACACGGGCTTTTTCTTTTATATCATCGCTTAAAGCAATTGTATTTGTTGTAACAAATTCAGATAAAGCGCTATTAGCAATTCTTTCAGTTGCTGGATCAGATAAGATAGGATGTGTACAGCAGCAATATACTGATTTAGCACCTTTTTTCTTTAATACATCAACGGCAGCAACTAATGTTCCAGCAGTGTCAACAATATCATCTATAATAACACAATTTTTTCCTTCTACTTCACCAATAAGATTCATTACTTGTGCTACATTTGGTTTAGGACGACGTTTATCAATAATAGCAATAGGAGCATCAATTGCATCAGCCAATCTTCTAGCGCGTGTAGTTCCACCATGGTCTGGAGAAATTACAACCACATCTTCTAATTTTTTATTTACAAAATATTCTGCAAAAATTGGTAACGCCCTAAAATTATCAATAGGGATATCAAAGAACCCTTGAATTTGATCAGCATGCAAATCCATACAGATAACGCGATTAGCACCTGCTTTTTGTAATAAGTCAGCCATTAGTTTAGCAGAAATAGGTTGTCTTGATGCAGCTTTTCTGTCTTGTCTTGAATATCCATAATAAGGCATTACAACATTGATTGATTTTGCTGAAGCTCTTTTTAAAGCATCAATCATTATAAATAATTCCATATAATTTTCATTAACTGGTTTGTTAGTAGATTGAATTAAGAAAACAGAATGTCCTCTTACAGTTTCATCAATATTAATTTGTACTTCTCCATCTGCAAATCTAGTTATTTGACATTTAGAAAGTTCCACTCCAACGTATTCTGCAATTTCCTCTGCAAGTTTTGGATTAGAATTTAAAGAAAAGATTTTAATTTTTTTACCATGTATTGTTGCCATTTTTGTTATTCTCCTATTTAGTATTTTTAGCAAATTCGATTATTTCTTGTGCGACATTTTGTGCATCTAATTTATATTCTTCTAATAATTCTTTGTATTTCCCAGTTTGACCAAATTCATCTTGAATTCCGATTGCTTTCATTAATGTCGGTCTTTTAGAACAAAGCAATTCAGAAACAGCACCGTAAGCTCCTCCTATTACAGAGTGATTTTCATAAACTATAGCTTTATTTGTTTTATTAACAGAATTAATGATTGTTTCCTCATCTAAAGGTTTTAATGTATTTAGAGAGATTAATTCTGCATCGATTCCATTTTCTTTTAAAACAGGAATAGTTTTAACCGCTTCAGCAACCATTGTACCACTAGCAAAAATAGTTAAATCTTTTCCTTCCTTTAATACATCAGCATAACCAAGCTTAAATTGGTATCCTTCTTCATAAACGTCTGGATATAATTTTCTTGGCATTCTTATATATACAACACCATCATATTCCAATAATTGTGGTATAGCAAGACTTAATTGATATGCATCCACTGCGTCGTAAATTAATACTCTAGGTATGGCACGCATGACAGAAACATCTTCGAAAGCCATATGTGTTCCACCATTATTTTCAGCAGTAATTCCAGGATCTGTTCCAACAATAATTGCTTTCTGCATTGAATACGCAAGTGATACTGCAATTTGATCACATGTTCTTCTTGTAGCAAAAGGAGCAAACGTAAATATAAACGGAATAAAACCATAACTAGAAAGGCCAGCAGCAATACTTATCATATTAGCCTCTGCAATTCCAACATTATAACATCTATCCGGAAATTCCTTATATAAAGGATATGTTCCATTTGGTTTAGCCAAATCAGCATCTAAAACGCAAATGCGTTCATCTTTTTCCATTAATTCTTTAAGTACTTTATAAAACGCTTGTCTAAATTCCATATATATTCACCTATTTTAATTCTTCTAATGCTTTTTCTAAATCTTCTTTAGTAATAGGCATACTATGGTTCTTATCAGGAACCGCTTCAATAAATGAAACGCCTTTACCCTTTAATGTATTTAATACAATCATATGTGGTTTATCTTTAACAAGTTTAGCTTTTTCAATTGTTTCTTTAATTAATTTTAAATCATGTCCATCAATTGAATATGTATCCCATCCAAAACTTGCGAATCTTTGTTCCATTGAACCACAATCATTTACTTCTTCAATAGTACCATCAATTTGCAAATGATTGTAATCTAAGAACGCAATTAAATTATCAAGTTTTTTGTTTGCAGCAAACATCATAGCTTCCCAAACCTGACCTTCTTGAGATTCACCATCACCGATTATTGAATATATATATGCGTTATCTTTTTTAATTTTAGATCCTAACGCTATTCCAACAGCACAAGATATTCCTTGTCCCAATGAACCAGTCGTCATATCAACACCAATTACTTTGTTCATATCACAATGGCTTGGTAAATTGGTACCAATTTTATTTAGCGTTAATAATTCATCTTCCGGAAAATATCCTCTATGTGCCAGAGTAGCGTAAACAACAGGTCCTGCGTGTCCTTTTGATACAACTAGTCGATCACGATTTTCTTTTTTTGGTTCTTTTGGATCAATATTCATAACATCAAAATATAACACAGTCAAAACGTCAGCTATTGATAAGCTACCACCTATATGACCCGAACCAAATGAATTAACACATTTTAATGTAAGTATTCTTATTTCTTTAGCAATTTGAGTTAAGTTCTTCATTGGACACCTCTTCTTCATTATTATTATACACTATTTGTTTTTTTAAAACAACTATTATTAAATAAAAAAAATAAACCACCTACTCGGTGGTTCAATTTTATTCTTTTTCCATGGCAGCAAAAATAGCTTCTTCAATCATTTTGCGAGTTTCACTATTTGTTGGATGCACTATATCCAAGAATACATTTTCGCTGATTTTTCTGCTTGGCATTGCGATGAACATTCCTTTTTGCCCATCAATAACGTTAATGCCATGAACTGCAAAACAATCATCAAATGTTACGGCAGCAACCGCTTTAACACGACTTTCGCCTTCAATTTTTTTGATTTTCACGTCAGTGATTTTCATAAAATATCGTTTCCTTTATCCTTTCTTCCTTTGTAAATATATTATAACATGGCATTTTAAAAAATGCAAGTTATTTATTTTCAAAGTATGCCTTTCGTGACAAATAACGTTCTTTCATCATCTTAATCACTTCATCTTTTTCTTCTATTGAATCTAATTTTAATACTATTATTGAATATCTATTAATAAATAAATATAAGTACTCTTTGTTTTTCACTACTTTATATATATGTTCAAACGAAACAATTGGACTGTCAGTTTCTTCAACCAGTTGATATCTAATATGTTTACTACCGATTTTAACATTTATTTCTAATGGCTCAGGTGGATTTTTTGAAATTCTACTTTTTAAGTAGGCAACTCTTAACAACGTATATAAAACAGTTGAATAAATGACAAGTATTGCACCTAACGCAATCATGTAATATCTTGCCTGATTAATTATCGGCATAATAATAAACAATGCTCCAACAAATAATAAGAAAGCTCTTTTAACATATGAGCTAGAATCGTGTTTAATTAAAAATAAATTCATCTCTAATATATCTTCTTTTTCTAACGACTGATAAAATTCGATTCCTGCTTCATTATTCAATTCTTCTTTTGCTAATTTTTGTGGATCTTCATATACTTCAGTTTCTTGTTCTATTTGGTTTAATTCTTCTTGTTTAATTTGTTCTTGATTTGTTTGTTCTTGGATTTCTTTATCGTTTTCCATACTTTTAACCCTTTCTATATTATATTGTAGATTCCAATGAAGAAATTAGGATATTTATCTTTTAGAATATCTACTAGTTTTATATCTTTTTCATCGATCAAACTATATAAAGTTGAACCACTTCCACTCATATGAATATTATCTAAATATTTTTTTAATTCATCATAAATTTTTTTAATTTTCGGAAAACATTTGAACACTACATTTTCCAAATCATTTTCTAATATTTGAGTAATGTCATTATTATATATATATGTTTTATTTATCTTATTTTGTGATATTTTTTCTACATTGCTATATATATATTTTGTTTCCACCAAAATATTGGGATTAATAAGCAATACATGTTTATTTATTTTATATTCTAGAGGTTCAATAATCTCACCAACACCACTAACTATCGCTTTTTGATCATGTAGCAAATAACATATATCTGTTCCAAATGGTAGTACAAAATCTATTAATTCATGTTGAGTCAATTTCAATTGATATTGTTCATTCAAATATTTGATAATTGTAGCAATATCAGAACTTACACCGCCCAATCCTGCTCCGACAGGTATATTCTTTTTTATATATATAGATTGATGTGGGATATTATATTCATTTATAAATGATGTGATAGTTTTATAAATTGTGTCTTTGTCTTTATCTATATTATATTTATCATATGATATATGTGTTTCATTTGATTCCAATATTTCAATTTCATCTTGTAAATCAATTTTAGTGTTTAACATTTCTAATAAATGATAGTTATTTGATGTTTTGCCTACTATTTTTAATATTAAATTTAATTTTGCTGGAGAATGTAGTTTCATATATACCTCAATATATTATTTTCATTTTACCATATGTTTCTATGCCACCAATAGCATCTTTTCCACCATCGATATATTTTATTATATTTTGATAATCAACCATTTTATTAACAGGAGTTGCGGCTACTTTTATCGCTGTTACAGCTGGATCAAAAGTGTGAATATTTATTCTGCCAGGACTGGAAGCAAAATTAGCTCCTTGCGCAATCAAATATTCATAGTGTGATCCACATGCCCCTGCTATAATCACAGTATCAGAAAAATGTTTTCTAATTTTACGGATACTTTTGCCAAAAGTTTCACTGTTTTCATAATTTAATAAATCTTTTATGCCTTTTTCATTATATATATCATGACCAGTTATCACAATAATATCTGGTGTAATTTTTTCAACAATCAGTTCTATATAATTAGGAAGTTCTTTTTCTTCTATATATATACCAGTTACCTTTAAACCAGCTTCTTCATATAGTTCTAAACAACTTTCTAAATAATTTTGGTCACCATCAATATGCAGAATCCTACCATACAAATAATTTTTACTTTTATTTCTTGTTCTTTTGAAAAAATTTTTATATTTTTTATCAACGTTATGGCAAGCATCAATTAATTCTGTTGGAGCTTTTTTTAAATTTTCTATTTGTGTTTTTATTTTTGTTCTAGTTCGATAACCTACAAGTTCTATGACATTATCTTCTATTCTAACAATCTTATAAACAATTTGTTTTGGATCAGTTAAAACTATCACCAAATCATTTTCTTCAAACATTATATCACCTTCTATATTATATGTATAGAAGATATTTTTTTGCTATTTTTTTGTAAGGATATTAGCAAGTTTTATTATTTGTTCACAACTTAAGCTTTCACTTCTTTCTGTTTCTTTAATGTTAAGTTTGCTTAATGCGTCTAAAATAATTTCTTTGGAGAATCCATCTTTTAAATTATTAACGATTGTTTTTCTTCTTTGTCTAAATAACATTCTATTGATTTTTTGAAATTCTTTTTCGTTGATAATTTCGAAGTCTAATTTTTCTTTTCTTTCAAGTTTAATGACCGTTGAATCTACAAGTGGTTGTGGATAAAAACACTTGTTGGATACATCACATACTTTTGATACATTCATATATGTTTGAATCAATACACTCAAACTATTATAATCTTTGGTATTAGGTTTACCTAGAAATCTACTCGCTACTTCTTTTTGAATCATAATTGTTAATTTTTTTATTGAAGGAGCTTCTTCTAATATTTTAAGCAATATTGGTGTAGTTATATAATATGGAAGATTGGCTATAACATATATATTGTCTTTATTAAAATATTCTTTAATGTCATTTTCGACATCTGCTTTCAAGAAGTCTCCTGCAATTATTTTAAAATTATCCTTTTTAATTGTATCATTTAAAACTTCAATCATTTTATTGTCTATTTCGTATGCCAACACTTTATCAAATCGTTCTACTAATTTTCTTGTTAAAGAACCAAGGCCAGGTCCAATTTCTATAACTGCTCCATGCGCATTATCCAAACTACATGAAATTGTATTTAGAATATTATCATCAATTAAGAAGTTTTGTCCAAATTTTTTTAAAGCATTTGCGTCATATTTATTTAATAATGTTTTAATTTCTGTTAAATTCATATATATACCTTATTTTAATAAAAGACCAAACTTTCGTTTGGCCTTTATTTTATTCATCGTCTTCTTCTACTGATTCAACCAAAACTTCAAATTCATTACTCAAATCATCTGCATCATCTGCATCATCGTCATCATCGTCATTAGAATCTAAATGAGCATCACTTTGGTTATCATATAATTCATTGTATGTTTCATCAGTTAATTCATTATTAGTAACTTCTTCATCATAATAGAATGATTCGTAGTCACCACCATCTTTATCAAGCACTGATGTTGGTTGACGATATTTAAGATCCCAACAATCTTCACCACAATATACAAAGTTTCCTGAAAGCATGAAATCCATTAAAAACTGAGGGGCTTTTTCTTTAGATTCAGCCACTTTATATCCTTTTAATGACATTACTTCTTTTACTATTGTATCAATATGTTGTGGACCACGTTTCTTTTCTAATAATTCGATTGCAATCTCTAATAATGATTTTTCTTCGTTTTTAGCCATATTATTACCTTTTGATACCTTTCATACGTATTATATCACTTTTGTTTGTTTTTTGCAATAAATAAAGTATTTATTTAATTTTCAATTTTCGACAGACATTTACTTATATAATATTAAATTATATATTAAGACTAAACAAACACCAGGTACTTTAAGTGCACTAACAATTATTAATGTATATATATTTATAGGAATATTTAAATTAAAATAACGACCTATTATATTAAATATAAATATAAATACAATACCAAATAATAACGATTTAGTTATCCACTTAATTATTTTCACAATATCACCACTAAATATTATGTATTACTTAATCTATTTATTATTAATTTTATTTAAAACAGTATAATTCGTTTTATCCACTGTAAGTGGTGTAACAGATATATATTCATTATAATAAGCATCTAAATCATTCTCAATTCTATTGCTTGCTTCATATTTAGGTTTTATTTTAGGAATATATATATTTGGATTTTCCTCTATAAAATAATAAACATAATTACCTTTACCTTGTGGGACATATTTTATACCTTTAGGGTTAACTGGTAGGTTTACATTAAAGGTCAAAAATCTTTCATATATCGCATTATTCAAATAATCTTTCATAAATATATCAAGGGATTCAGAAATGTTTATTTTTTGCCCTTTTAATACCGATAATGCAATTCCTTTTTTATTATAATAATTAGCTTCAAGAATTGCAGCAACAGTTCCTGAATATGATATATCATCGCCTAAATTTAAACCATCATTAATGCCTGAAAAAACGATATCAAAATCGTAATTCAAACAGTCAACAGCAAATTTAACGCAATCTGCTGGTGTTGAGTCTATCGAATAAGCTTTGATTCCTTCAAATAAATTATCATGAACAGTTAATTTAATAGGACCTTTAATATTAATTCTGTGAGACATAGCCGATTGTTCTGTCGTAGGTGCAACAACAACTATTTCTTTATATATATTTTTTAAATAATCAACAAGTATTTTCAAATTTTCGCTTAATATTCCATCGTCATTAACTACTAATATTTTCATTAAATAGCCTCAGGATTTTCTTCTTTGAACTTTTTAATCATTTCATCTGCTTCTTTTAAAAGTTCTTTCATTTCTTTCTTATTATATATAGTAGCACCAGCAGCTTGTAAATGACCACCACCACGCCACTTTTTACCAAGTTGATTAATTGACATAAATCTACTTCTAAGTCTTACACGGATATTTTCATCATAATCAACGAAGGTAATCCAAAATAAAGAGCCTTTTATTGAAGACATACATGATACTAATGCGGCCGCTTCATCTTTAGTCACTTTAAATTTTTTCATAATTTTATCTGTAAAATACATATATACAACACCATTTGGTGTCCTTTTCATATTTTTATATAAATATGATTGTAACTTATAAGAATTAATATCTTTTAAATTAATAAATGCATATATCTTATCTACATCAATGCCGGCATTTACTAATACTCCTGCAGCATTAAATGTTGCTTGAGTTACCCCTCTAAATTGAAATCTACCTGTATCTGTAATTAAACCTGTATATAACGCTACTGCAGCTTTTTCTGAAACCACTAAGTTGTTTTCTACAGCAAATTCAGTTAAAATTTGACAGTTTGCAGGTTCTTCATTTTTAACACACATGATATCTCCAAATTCCTCAGAATCATCATGGTGATCAATTTTAATAATATATTTACCTAAAGCATATCTTTCGTCACAAATTCTTGATTTAATTGACGTATCAACAACAATTACTAACGCTTCCTTATATACATCAGCACTTATTTCATCATTACTTCCAATAAAAGATAAGTAATCTGGAATTTTATCTCCAACCGCATATACTGTTTTTTGAGGAAAGTTTTCTTCAATTAAGTATTTTAAACCAAATTGTGAACCAATACAGTCTCCATCTGGTCTTAAATGTCTATGAATAATTATAGTATCAAACTCTTTTATTTTTTCTAATATTTCTTTAAACATATATATTACTCCTTAGCTAATTTTATTAAATCTTCTATAACTAATTCTAATTCTTCATACCCTGAGATAGTTGCTCCACTTGCTTGTATGTGGCCTCCACCACCATATTTAACAGCAATTTGATTTACATTCTTACCACTTGAACGAAGTTCAATGATAATTCTTCCATCTTCAAGTTCTGTAAAAGTTGCCCAAACATTAATTTCTTTTATACCTGCCATATTATTAACAATGCTTCTTGCTAAAGAATATGGTGATAAACCCGTTTCTAAAACATCTTGATATGAATTCTTACAATATGCAAGTCCACAATCTAATATTTCAAACTTTAAAGTCATTCTAGCTTTTAATAAAACATTCTTTAAACTATCTGTATATAATTTAGTATATATATTATCTAAATTAACACCAAATTTCATTAAGTAACTTGCAGCATCAAAAGTTCTACTACTAACAGATGAAAATCTAAATCTTCCGCTATCTGTAACAATACCTGTAAATAAAAGGTTTGCTGCAGCACTATTTAGTTTCATTTTAGTTTTTTTGATAAAATGAGTAACAAGTCCTGCACAACTTTCATATTTAGTATTTACAAGTGCGATATCTCCATATTTGCCTTGTGGAATATGGTGATCAATTTTAACTACTACTTTACCCATACTAAAACGTTTGTCGCTAATTAAATATTCTGCACCACTATCTAAAACTAGAACAAGTGCTTCATTATATAATTCATCATCTACTTCATCCATATTACCTAGATAATTTAGATATTCAGTAGTGTCTCCTACTGCAAATACATTCTTATCTGGAAAAGTCTCCAAAATGGCTAATTTAAGCCCTAATTGCGATCCTAGAGCATCACCATCCGGTTTTTCATGTCTATGAATTATTATTGTTTTATATTCCTTTATTAATTGATATATTTTATCATACATATATATTCACCTTCTTAGCATATTATTATAACATATTATATGATATTTTGCAAATAATTAAAAGATACATATAGGAAAAGAAAAAAAGAGTTAGGTTAAACCTAACTCTTTTGGATATTATCCATAGAATGAAATATTATCAATGAATGCACGTTTGCTAGCTGCAAAAGTGAAGCTAACAACTGGCACTTCAAATTCAACAACGATTTCATCAGCAGCAAATGCTTTAGCAGTATTTGCAAGATCAACTTTGATAGTAATTGATTGACCATCAGCTGTAGTTCCAACAATTGTGAAAGTTACAGCAGAATTCCAAGTAGCAGCTTTAAATGTCATTTTAACAATAGCTTTTTCAAAACCAGTTGCTTCAAAACCAGCATTTGAAGAAGATGAGTTATTGAATTTTAAAGCAATACTTCCAGGTGTATTATCAGTATACATTTTGTTTACTGAATTTGTTTTGAAAGTTACTCCACCTTCTGTAACAGAAGCTTTTGCAGATGTTGAATTTGCGTAGCTATCAAAACCTACAGTTAAGAATAATTCTGGTTCTGCTTGTGGAGGAATGTAATTAGGATCTTCTTCACCACATTCACATTTACCTTCTACGAATTCATGTTCATGTTTAGGAGCGTTTTCCCAAGTAATATTCCAAATAGAAATTCTATCTTTGTTACCAGTAACTCCCATAGGACAATTGTTAACAATTTCGATTACAAAATCGCCTTCAACTGGTGTATCTAATACTAATTCATAAGTTTTAACAACATATTTTTCATTTTTTTCAGCTTCATATGTAATTACTTCTGAATATAAAACATTTCCTTCGACATCTTTAATATATACAGTTACGCTTAAAGTTGTATCAGTGAATAATTTAGTATAATTAAATGAAAGTTTTGATAAACCATTACTTAATAATGGAGAAGTTAATTTACCAACTTTATCAGTACCACCAGCTAAAGTTATAGCATAATCATCAGCAGTACCAAATACTTTAAATTGTGGATTCGAATCAGTTGTTCCACCTGTATTTAAAGCAGCAAAATTAGCTTTCCATCCTGTTTCAGATGTACGATCTGCATAAGAACTGCTCTTAGCTCCCATTGTATCTAAGTCAGCTTTGTTAGCAGAAACTTCTGGAACTTCAGGAGCTTGGTAGTTAGGATCTACTTCACCACATTCACATTTACCTTCAACGAAGTTGTGTTCATGTTCAGGAGCAGCAGGAGTTACATTTAATACGATTGCATTTAATTGAGGGTTACTATTGTAAGAAGTTCTTACAACTAATAATTCAACTGTATCACCTAAAGCGATAGCAGATGTTGTAGCATTTGTTAAGAAGTCTTTAGCGTTTGTATATGTATATTTTCCA
>JAZOLG010000011.1:0-7848 GCA_045652765.1 Bacilli bacterium | reverse complement strand
AACAACAATAAAAATAAAAAAACTCTACATGATTTAATTCATATAGAGTTAAAAGCCTAATTATTCGTAATCATTCTTTTTTTTCTTAAAACTAACAAGTAAATTAGTAATAATACCTAAAATCAAAGCACATGCTACAGTAGTAATTTCAATTTTACCAAAAGTTAATTTTAAACCACCAACACCAGCAATTAAAATTACACTAATTACGAAAACATTTTTATTATCATTTAAATCAACATTTTGAATCATTTTAAGACCACTAACAGCAATAAAGCCATATAATGAAACACAAACGCCACCCATTACACATGATGGAATAGTTGATAAGAATGTTGAGAATGGCCCAAAGAAAGATATTAACATAGCCATAATAGCAGTATATAGGATTGTTTTAACAGATGCATTACCTGAAATTGCAACACATCCTACAGATTCACCATATGTTGTATTTGGACAACCGCCAAAGAAAGCTCCAGCCATTGATCCAATACCATCACCTAATAATGTTCTATTTAGTCCTGGATTTTTTAACAAATCAGATCCAATAATTGAAGATAAGTTTTTATGGTCAGCAATATGTTCTGCAAATACAACAAATGCAACAGGAGCATAAGCTACTGCTATAGTTCCAATATATGCCAAATCAATGTCTTTGATTCCTTTAAATGCAGTAATAAATGTAAAATCAGGTATCCATTGAATATTTTTAAATACAGCAAAATTAATAATTTTGAATGATTCTACATCAAATAAATGTCCAACAACTGTAAATAGTGTAGCAGCTATATAGCCAGCTAAAATTCCAATAATAAACGGAATCATTTTTAATAGTTTTTTACCAAAAACTGAACAAATAATTACAGTAAATAATGTAATTAAACCACAAATTAAAGAAGCATAAACACTATAATTAGAATTAACAAAACGTTTTGTTAAATCACCAATTGCATTTCCTGCTAATGATAAACCAATAATTGCAACTGTAGGTCCAATAATAACAGCTGGCATTAATTTATTTATCCATTCTACTCCAGCATATTTAACAACGATAGATAATGCAACATAAACTAATCCAGCAATTACTGCACCAAGAATTAAACCTACATATCCTGCTGAAATACTAACGGCTCCTCCAAAAGCAGCCATCATTGATCCTAAAAATGCAAATGAAGATCCTAAAAATACTGGACTTTTAAATTTTGTAAATACTAAATAAACCAAAGTACCAACACCAGCGCCGAATAATGCAGCAGTTGATGACATACCATTTTTAATAATTGCAGGAACAGCAATTGTAGCGGCCATTATTGCTAATAATTGTTGTAATGCAAATAACACAGTTCTACCAAAACTTGGTTTGTCTTGAACATTGTAAATTAATTTCACTTTTATTTCCTCTTCTTTCTAAAAAAATAATTTATAATTTAAATAATTATAAACTTGACAATATTTTAACAAATTATATTTATTTTTACAAATGATAACATTATTTAATTTTAAAACATAAAAAAATCGAGAATTAAATCTCGATTTTAAAAGTCAAATATTATTATTTATTAGTAGAAACAATAGTTAAATCACCATCATTAATTAATTTTAGCTTTCTGAAAACAAAATCAAAAGTCCATGTTAAAATAGCAGGCAATATAATACATGTTAGTAAAATAATAATTATAATTTTTAACGGTCCATTATCTATAATCATCGCATCATAAATGCCAAATAAACCAGTTAAACCACAAGTACCCATTCCACACAAGATTGGAGTATTATTTGTTATATTGAACAAACAAGCGCCAATTGGCCCAAGTATAGCACTTGAAATAATAGTCGGTAACCAGATAATTGGTTTTTTCAAACAATTGCTAAATTGTAACATACTAGTTCCAATTCCTACTGATACAACACCACTTATCTTATTATCTTTATAACTTTGAACAGCAAAACCAACCATTTGACAACAACAACCGATTGTTGCTGCACCACCAGCAAGACCAGTAATTCCAATCATCGAACATAATGCAGCTGAAGATAATGGCATTGTTAATACAATACCAACAACTACAGATATTATAATTGCTGACAATACAGGTTGATATGTACTTGCTCTATTAATAAAGTTACCTAGTGCTTTCATAAATGAATTAACAGGAATTCCTAAGTATCTTCCACATAAACATCCTACTACAACTACGCAAAGAGGTGTAATAACGATATCAATAGGTGTCTTTTTTGAGACTAAACCACCTATTTCCATACCGAACAATCCACCTAAATATGCGCCAACTGGACCACCACAAATAGCTCCAACAGCCCCTGTAGCAGCGGATGAAAAGATAATCAGTGGGTCTTTCTTAAGTCCATACGCCATAGCGACACCTATTGCTGCACCATATGTGTATGATGATTTAATGATTCCAACAATTCCTTCTTTATAAAGAACATTATTTATAATCAAATCTTCTTTTAAAAAATTTAAAAATTTTATATCAGCTATAGCGCCGATGATTGTTCCAATTAATAATGAGGCAAATAATCCAAGTGCCATATATGACATTGCATCTATAAAATATCTTTTACTGTATTTCTTAATTATGTTCCACATAATGATCACCTATTAAAATATATTTTATGCTGGATCAACCTTTTTCCAATCTTTAATATAAACTTTCTTAATTTTCTTTTCTTCAGATCCCCAGTAATCATAGAAATCATGACGTTTAAGTTTGGCATAAGCCACTTTATCTGTATATTTAGAAGGCTCAGCGTCTTCTTTATCAGAATTAAACCAACCTAAAAATTCATATCCAGCAATTCTAATTTTTGGCAATCCTTCCTTAGGAAGTTCTGATAAAAATGTACCTGGTATATTATCCATAGTATATTTTACACGATAGCTTTGCCAAAAGTGAACTGTTTCAGCAGTATAATAAAATAATTTTGATGTATCAACTAGTGCTGCCCAACTTCCAACAAAGAAATTATCAGCATAATTGTATGGATCCATGCATGTACAACCTTCGTCATTACGCCACCAAGCAAAGAATGTAATTAAGAAATTAATGAAATCAACATACTTGTTATTTTTAATACACCAACCTATAAAAGTAGTTTCTGGTTCATTTTGTAAATTACCATCCATTCTAGCTTCTAAAAAGTATTTATGGAATGCAAATCCCATTGCATAACAATCTTTCATGCCACCAGCATAAAAGTCAGCAAATGCTACAAAATCTTCAGCATTATTAATATTATAGCTTAACAAATCTTCTTCACCATTATGACTTTTAATAAAATAATAAAAATCTTTATAAAAACTATTTTTTAAAACATCTTTTGATTCCCATAAGTCAACATTTAACTCATGATTAATAAATTTATAAATCATATAAAAATCTCCTTTCATCTATTCAGATAATCTTACTTTAATATATTTACTTTTTTTTCAACAACAATCGTACTAAACCAGCAAATGATAAACAACCAACTCCGCATAAAGATACAACACTCATTGTTGTAGCAGACATTTTGGAACTATCACTATTTTTATTTTCTAAATCATTAATTTTATTTTCTAATTCAGAATTAATATTTTTTTGTTCTTCAAACTTTGTATTAAACTCTTCTTCTTGTTGATTAATCTTATCTTGAATGAGTAAAATTTTCTCATCAATATAACTTAATAAGTACTCTTTAGTTTCATTAATTTGAGTTTCTAAATTAGTAAATTCTACAACATCACTTTTTTTGATTAACTCATCCATAATTGTAATTTTTGTATATATCGAATTAAATTTTTCTAAACATGAATTTAAATTGTCCGTATCTGCTTGTTTTAAATTAGCAATTTCTTCATTAATTTTATTAATCTCCTCATTAAGGATATTTTGAAAATTTTGTTCTAGATCATACAAACTTTCATTTAATTCTGATGAAGATACATAGTCCATATTATCAATTATATTAGAAAGATGATCTATTTCATCGTTTAAATAATCAATCTCTTCATATATTGTTTCATAATTAAAAATAATATTCTCAGATAATGTTTCAAGTTTATCATTTAGTTCATCGATTTGATTAGTAAAATAATTATTTAATTCATCTTTAACTTTATTAATATCGGTTTGACATTCATTAATAACTTTTTCAATTTCACCATTTACAAATTCTGCTGTAACACCAGTGTAAGAGTTAAGAATAGCCGATAAATTTGATACTTCATCATTAACAAAATTAATGAAATCTAATAACTCTTTATGTTCTAAAGTATTATCATTAGTTAATTTTTCTATCAAATTATCAATTTCACTTGTCCTGTCATTTAAAACACTATAAAATTCCATTGTTAATTCACCAATAATTGTTTCAAATGTTTGATTTGACACATAATCCAAACAATTATAAGCTGTTTTTAAAAATTCAATATCGGCAATAATTTTTTCAAAGTTAGAAGTTGATAAATCTGATAAATTATTTATTTTATTATTCAACACTTCGTAAATACTATTTAATTCATTTACTAATTCAACTCTTAGGCTTTTGATGTTTTCTTCAACTTCTTCTTTTGTTGCAAAATCTAAATAATTTATAGTCGATTCTATTGCAATAATATCATTTTTGATACACATTACATCAGCAGCCAATGCTTCATAGTCATTAGTAAATTTGACTGATAAAGAATTTATTTCTACTCCAAGTTCTTTAATCATATTACTGAACTCATTGTATGCATTTTCTTTTAATGCAATAGCGTATTCAGTAAATTCTGTTTTGCTAACGTAATCTAATGATTCGATTACAAAATTTAATGATTCAATCTGTGAATAAATATATTGAATTTCACCACAATTTTGTTCATAATTTTCTATTGAATTTTTAGATACTCTAGCAATCTCTTCATATATTTCATTAACTTTATTCATTATAGAAGTATCAATTTCTTTTTTCAAAGCTTGCAAAGTAGATTCAATTTCTTTTTTTGGCACAAAATCCAAAGTATTTACAGTCGTTTCTAATATATTTAATGTATTTAATATTGATTGAATTGAGTTGTTATTATTGTCAATTTGTGACATACATTCCTTTAAGCTACTTGTTAATAAAGTATATTTCTCTTGGATAATAGCTAAAAGTTTTTGTTCAAGATTTTCAAGACCATATTCAAGTTCATCTGATGTCACATATTCAAAAGAATTAACAAGTATTTCAAAATCATTTAATTTATTATTTATTTCTACAATCTCATTGCTTAAAGTTTTACAGTCATCAGCTGTTTTTAAAGACAAATTGTTTATTTGTTTTTCAAGAGCAACTATTTCATTTGTTAATTTAACATTTAATTGTTCAAATAAATCATTTATATCATTTTCAAATTTTTCAGTTGAAACATAATCAAGTGAGTTATATGCATTTTCTAAATTTATGATATCATTATATAATGATTCATAATTTAACGTAACATCACTTGATAAATTCTCAATTCTTTCGTTTAATGCTTTATAAGAATTATTTAAATTATTTAATAATTCAACTTTTAAATCAATCATACTTTCTTCAAGGTGAGTCATAGAAACAAAATCAAAAGATTCAATTATGTTATATATACTTTTTATATCATTACTAAGTACTTGAATAGTTCCACGATATTCTTCATAATTTTCTATTGTTTGTTGTGAAAGTGCATCTAAGTCATTAGATAAAGCATTTATATTATTTTTAATAGTATTCAAAATATCGTTTTTTATATCATTTATATAAACTTCTAACTCATTTTTTGATACATAATTAAGTGAGTTAACCACTTCTTGTAATGTTTTTAAATCTTTGTTAATTTGACTAATATAAAAACTATTTTGTTCAACATTAGTTATATATGAATTAAAATTATTATTTAATGTTTGAATTTTATCTTCAATAGTTTTATTAATAGTATATTCAGCATTAGCAATTGCCGTTTCTAATTCCAATGTAGTTACAAAATTTTCATTATAAATGTTTTGAAGCTGTTCTTCAATACTTTTAATAGCTGATTTTATTATTTCTATATCGCCTGTTGTATTATTAGATAATACATCAACACGATTATTTAATTCATTAATTTGATATAACAAATAATTATATTCTTCTTCTGTATAATAATTTGTAACTATATCTTGTGCATTTACAATTTGATTTGTAAATAAAAATATGCTTAATAACATTAAAGGTATTATTATTTTTTTAGTATTCATATAAGTCACCTCTATAAATAAAATTATATTAATTTTCAAATAAATCATTTTTACATATTATATATTATATTAAATAAATTAACTATAAATATAATTTTCTGAATATTTATAATGCGATAAAAAATTTGATTATAAATTTCACTATATATTATACTACTTTTCTTGTTTTTTTCAGCATATTTGATATTACAATTATAAAATATAAAAAGCAAACATGTAAATATGTTTGCTTTTTATTAGTTTTTTCATAATATGTTTACGGTAACAAATGATTTGAAGCCAAAAATAAACTATACCATTCTTCTCTTGTTAATTTAATATCTTTAGCTTTAATCATTTCTTTTAAATGTTCTATAGATGTTGTTCCAACAATCGGCAAAATATTTGCAGGATGTCTTAATATCCAACTAACAGCAATACAATTTTTTGCAACATTATATTTAGCAGCTATTTCTTCTAATTTTTTGTTTAACTTAACATATTTTGGATTATCAATAAATGTACCATCATCCCATGAAGCCATTAACGGTGACCAAGCTTGTAGGTTAATATCTTTTAACATTGAATATTCTATTAAATTACCACTACGCATAGCGCTTTCTTCATCATTCATATTTACAAATAAGCCTTCACTAATCATATGCGAGTGAACTATACTTAACTGTACTTGATTGTGTTTAATTTTATGATCAAGTTTTCTATTATATAATTCAATTTGTATAGGATTCATATTAGATACACCAAATTCTCTAACAAGGCCTTTATCATATAAATAATTAAACGCTTCATTAACTTCATCATAATCGACTAAAGCATCAGGACGATGTAACAATAGGATATCTAAATAGCCACATTTTAGTAATCTAACGCTTTCTTCTACTTGTTTTATAATATATTCTTTTGATAAATCATAATATCCTTTTCGAATACCACATTTACTTTGAATAATCATTTTTTCTCTAAAACTAGGATTTCTTTCTAATACTTCGCCAAATAATGCCTCACATTTTCTATTACCATAGATATCAGCATGATCGAATAAAGTTATACCACTATCTAAAGCATAAGAAATTAATCTTTCTGCATCTTCAATTGTCAATTTACCTAATCTCATACAACCTAATGCTAAATTCATAATTTCTCCTTATTATAAACTATTTTTATCTAGTTTTTTAAATATTATAACATAATAAAAAAATTAATACAAATATATCAAACAAATAATATAAATTGATTAACAAATTTTTATAACTGGGGTGACTTAAAATGAAGTGCTGTTCCTGTTTTACCGCCTACACGATATCCTTCTATGTATGCACTTCTTCCAGTACCCTACGTTTCGTTGTTGTGTTTAAAGATAAGGTAATTTTTAATTTTTTATTTTTATTAATTATTATCTTGTCAAACAAAGTTGTTACTAAACTTCTTGTTAGTTTATGACTATCTAAACGTTCTAAAAACATTTGAACAATTACATCATTGTCTTTATTTATTTCATTTTCTATAAATAATACTCTTTTATTATTTTTCTCATATTCAAGAATGTATTTATTTGAAATATCATTTTTTAGATCTATTGGTAACTTATCATCTAAATATAAATTACTTATTG
>JAZOLG010000010.1:0-46163 GCA_045652765.1 Bacilli bacterium | reverse complement strand
TAGTTGTGTATTTTTTGTAATAATTGTATCTTGTTTCAATCTATTATCATAATCATATTTAGTTTGTATAATTATTGGTTTAATGGTTTCTTCAATATTTAAAATATCGTCATCACTTAATTGATGTTCTGATTCATCCATGTATCCTATACAATCAAAAAATCCATTTAAATTATTTAATTGTTTTGTATATCCATCAATATATTCTACTGATGAACCAATATATGTAAGACAATTGTTTAAACTAAGGTTAGGTATGTTAGATATTGTGAATGTCTCATTATCAATTGTAAGTTCTAAGATACCATCATTAACTCTAATAAACATATTATACCATTTGTCTTTACGTAAATATATATCTGTAGAAATTATAGAATCCGTCTCTGAATAATTATCATAATATATAATCTTAAGCGAACCATTATCAGATGTAGTTATTCCCCATTGCAAGTGTTGATTATCGTTAAAGTTACTAATTATATATCCATCTGCATCAATTGCAGTTGTTCTAAATCTTAAATATAAAATAGCTTTATTGTTTAATTTAAAATCATAACTTAGAAGTGAATTAATTTCCGAATCAAGTTTACTACAATATACATAACGCTTTATTTCAGGATCATAATAAAATAAATCTCTATTATAGTTCATTGAACATTGTTTTAACACGTCATATTCATTTGGTCTTATAGTTCCATCAAATGTTCCATTTAATGGTATTAATTTCAATTTATTCAGCCCTTCTTGATAAACTATTGTATTATTTAGTTTTAATCCATCTGTGTTTTGTAAATATTTATACGCTTCACCAACAATATTTAAATCATTATTCTTGATTAATACATCTGTACCTAAAGATACAAACATGATTTCGTATTCATATTTCAAATTAGTAATAGAAGCATTATTATCAGAATTATTAATATTATCATAATTTCCTAATGTTATGTTACTTATATTTGTTATTAAATTATTATTATTTTCTAAAATTGTTTGATTATTTTTTATTTCATTATTTAATCGCACTTTTATAGTATTATCAATTGAAACACTTAAATAGTTCCATTGATTTGTTGGAATTATAAGATTTGTATTATAAGTATAATTATTTTGTGGATCATAAATTTCAATTTGATTATTATTATTTGTTCTAATTATCAATATACTATTATTGTTATTACAAAATGATATCAAATGAATTGAATTGTTTATTGAATTTAAATTAGACAAATCTTCGCGTTCATTTAAACAAAACCATAAATTAATTGCTTTTGATGATTTTAACATTTCTTCGTATGCAATTTTATTAAATTTTTGTCCATTATAATCCTTATTTTCAATACGCTCTTTATTTAATTTGTTAGTATCAATCATAATCCGTGAATTATCATATTTTAAAGAGAAGGTATTACGTTTTAAATTAGCATTCATTTTGCATGGAGTATTTGCAGTTAAAACTCTATCGCCGAACATTAATCTATAATCAGCAGATGGAAAAATATAATCATTTAATGACTTGCTTGATAAACGTCCTAAAAATCCATATATATTATTTACGTTCATTTCATCTTCATATTCGTAATATACATTTTTTATCAAATCTGTTGTTTTAATAATTTTCTTTTGTAAATAGTTTAGATCATCATAAAAGTAATCAAATTCATTTCCATTATTGTTTTGTTTAATGATATTATTATTGTTATCGTATTCATATCTTTTGACATTGGTTACACCTAATATTTTATTATTATCCAATGGCAAGTATTCTAAATAATTACCTTGTTGTATATCCAATACATCTCCATATTTAGTTTCTTTGATTAAATCTTTTTGATATTTTTTATCACTTGTATCATTGTAAATTAATTTTAAA
The DNA here is from genome assembly GCA_045652765.1 of Bacilli bacterium. Taxonomy (GTDB): domain Bacteria; phylum Bacillota_I; class Bacilli_A; order ML615J-28; family CAG-313; genus UBA1231. The sequence continues at coordinate 44,290 of JAZOLG010000010.1, read as the reverse complement.
GCTTTATTGTTATTATAATTCACAGATACTAATTTTTTATTATTATAGATATTTTGTTGTTGTATTGTATTTGAATATGTGTTTGTTTCAATCCAATCTGTATGATTATTATCAAATAAATAATACGAATTTTCTTCGACTCTTATATTTTTACTAGAAATAAAATCGACATAACTTAATCTGTTGAAACAATCCATTCCAAATTTATATTTAAGATTGTTATTTTGATATTCAATAATATTTTCGTTTGATGTAGATGAATAAAGAGTATTAATGTTAAATAGGTTTTCTATTTCATTATTGGCTGTTTCTTTTTCACATTTTATTTGTTCTAATATACCATTTTTTGTTTTATATTCTTTTATAATTTTAGTATTATTATTTAATGTATAAGTTGCAGTATTTGTTAACAGTGTTTTATCAAAATTATATGTTGTTGTTTTATTATTTGCAATAATTTCATTAATTTCATTTGTACTATCATACCTATATATTATCTCATCATGAAATTGTCTATAATTACTATGGATCACAATATCACTATTGTAGTTATCATTTTTACTAACACTATCTTTCGAACAATGCTTATCATTATAGATAATCTGAGAATCAAAATTTCCTCCAACAAATTTTATTCTTTCACCCATTGATGACTTGATAGTATCAATGTTGCCTGTTTCATCATAAATATAGCGAATCTCATTACCATAAATATCACATCCAAGTATCTTGTTTTTTTCATTATATGTATTGACTACAGTCGAGATATTTTTCTCTAAATATACATTTCCAAGGTATACAGCTTTTTTTGTCTTCATCTCAATTAATATTTTTATTAGAGTATAACGATTTTTCGCTGTTGCAGATAAAGATATTCCTTGATAACGATCATAAAATTTACAACAGCAACATTCATGTACATCATCGTCATATAAAGGATGAGTAAAAATTAATTTAATTGTGATTGAGTCATCTAATAATAATTTCGACTTTAAAAATAAATTTAATTTCCATTTATCTTTTGGTCTACCATCATATTCAATTGTTTGATAAACACTAAATACTTTTTTCATTTTGTTAATTTTATAAACATTTTCTCCAATAACATTTATACATTCATCATTCTCTTTTTCTCTTATGTAACAAGCTTCAGTTGTAAATTCACTTATTGGAAATATATTATTTAATTTATGAACTTGTTTTGACATAGTTAGTGGAAAATTATTTGTATCTTGTTCATTGGAAATTACAAATCCTTCCTCTGTTCCTTCGTTATATACTTCCACTATTTTACCATTAGAGTTAATCGTTAAAATGATTGGATCATTTGCCAGAGTTGAATAAGTAATTATATTATCGTTTTTACTATATTCATAATATCCAATTCCACCTTTTTCATAACTTATTTTAAAATAATTATTTAAATCAGCAATTTTAATCTTAATATTATTATTTTCATCTGTTATATATGAAGTGTTACCAAAATCGTATGTATAATGCAAATTATTATTTGAAAAATCATCTTGATAACTTTCAACAACTTCACACAATTTATAAGTTTGTTCCTCAATAATGAATTTATATTTAATGTATTTGTGTTCTTTTTCTAAAAAACATATTCTTTCAAAATATTCATCACTCATATTTTCAGTGATTGTCAACTTTTCTATTAATCCTGTGTATATATTTTCGACACTATCAAAACACTTATCAGCATACTGCTCAATAGCAACCAATTCATTTTCTGTATTATATATGTATTCCATTGTAACTTTGCTGTCTCTTATTTTCATAACATCATAATCTATAATCGATCCAACTTTTAATAAAAGTAAACTGTAATTACCATTTTTTTTAAGTTCAAAACACAGATTTTGTTGTTGCCATAAAAATTTTTCATCTGTAACGTCATAATAAATTATAGATCCACTATTTAAAGATTGAAAAACTTTATACGTCTTGGTTATATCATTTATTATAATATCCATTTTGTCTACAAAGTAAAATATGTCTTTATTCTCAATATAGTCCGATATAATGATTGTACCATTTACATCATCAATATCTAGCATGAATTGAAAATTATGAAAAATATTGATGTAACTATTATTAACTTTTGCTACTCTAAAATTATAATTAATTGGCAAACTTTGATGATTAGAACAAAATGCTGGAAGTGCAAAACAATGACTAAAATTTAACAAATTTGTGTACATCGATCCGCCAAAGTCAATTGTTTTATGTAGTGGAGTTTGCAAACCTAAATAAGGCAAAAGAATACAAGTCATCCCAATTAAGTTCTGCTTTGTTAAATATATGCTTTCGCTGTCATAATTTAAGTTTTCTAAATACAGATTATTAAATCCATATACATATAATGGATCATTACTGTCCATATATTTTTCTAAATCAGCAATTATGTATTGATTATTTGAACCATCAAAATAAGTCGCAGGATTATATACATAATAACCATAATCATCAGTGGTTTCACGCATAAAATACACTCTAAACCAAACATTTTTTATTCCTTCATTGTGTTGTTCATTTAGATATGGTCCAATATCAAAAGATACATATTCTATAATGGAATTATGAAATTTACTTTTGTCATTATTTACTTCTAGAATTACATCATTATCCTCAATTAGTAGTTCACGAGCATTTAAATCATCAACAGTAATTTCATTTACATGACTAAAGTTGTCCTTACCAGAACATTTTAATACTTTAAAATTCACATTTGATCTATTTGAATCATTTGATTCAGGTAATTCTTTTGTATCTACTGGTATCGATAAAATACATTTTTCGATTTGATAATTTACAGGAATATTATTTAAGTTTATACATACAAACAATTGTCTCACACAACTATCAGTTATTTCTAAAATTCGATTTGTTTTGAAAATCCCATTAACTTGGTTTGTCGATACTTCATGGAATATGGCTGAGTAATCAATATTTTGATAATCTGTATATAATCGTATCTCTCTTTTCATTATTGTTCCCCTCCATTCATTTGTTTCATAATAACATCTTTGTCAAGATGTCTTTTTATTTTATTATTTTCACATATTAATTCACGATTAGCGCGGCCTGAAATAAAAATTACTTCTTTAGACTCAATTTTGTTTAAAGCATACACTATGGCATCATATCTAGATTTAATTACTTTATACTTTATTTTGTCTTTAATTAAACTCTCTTGTTTAAACAATAATTCATCTATATCATTATTACCACTATCATTTGTTGTAATAATTATTTCATCGGCATATTTTAATGCATAATTATATGCAAAACGCATATCATATTCCATTTGATTAATATATTTTTGTGTTAAAAAAACTTCATCCCATGTAGGGAAAATATTTCCACTTGCACCTGTGATCAAGGTAATTTTACTTATTTCATTATTATTTTTATATTGTTTTAAAATCTCAAGCTGTGGAACACTTGTATAACTAATCATTACATATCCATTTTTATATTTAATGATTTCATCACGGCCAGGAATCTCTATATTTCTAACAAATTGCTTAAATATTTTTTCATCGAAAATATTTAACGTTTTTAAGGTTGATATTAAACATGTTAAGTTTAAACCATGAAAAGGCATATTCATATTTGACTTTACATATAATTTTATTTCATTTTCCATAAAATCAAATTGTAAACCACTAAATGAATGATACTTTTGATTGTGTGGTTTTAAATAATAATTTACTTCACTTGATTTCAAATTTTTGTTTTCAATAAAATATTCAGTAGTATACGTAATTACATTTTGTTTTTTTAGTTCTCTATATATTTTTATTGTTTCATCACTTACTAATCCCATAATTAACGTATGTTCCCCTGATGAAATAAATCTTTTTTTCAAATCTACATAATTATCAAACATTTGGTTTTCTAGTGGCTCTATATTTGTTAAAATCTTATAATCGAAATCTAAGTCATCACAAATATTTTTATTAATTGTTGAATCGTTGATTTCTAAAATTAAATAATCACATTGTGATTCAATTGATTCTGAAAGAGCATTGTATAACATTATTTCATCTTTAATTGGGACTTCAACAGATTTACCTGTGACATATTTCGAATTTTTCGAATCAATCATAATACTTGAATACATAACAGTATTCAAATGTAATAATTTCATATATTCATTAAGTAAATATGCCACGGATGATTTACCATGACTTCCAGTAATACCTATGATTTTCATTTTTTCATTTGGTTTTAACTTTTTTATATGTTTAATATTATTATTTTTTTCGTGTAACTTTTGTATGAATTTTTCTTTTTTCATATTAGTCTCCTGATGGATTTGATGATGATAATGGGTACAATTTAAAATCTATTGTTCCTATTTTTTTTATTAATAAACTATCTTTATATACATCTATTTGGATATTTAAAACCTGGTTAATATAATTAAATGGATTTTTTATTACTAAATTTACAACTGTTTCACCATTTAAAGAATAAAATTTAGAATTATCTATATTCAAAGACACATAAGCTGTATCACAATAAACATTTTTTATGTATAAACATTGTTCAGCATCAAAGTAGATTGGGTGTAAAATTATTGTTCCTACTGCTGAATCCACATAAACCTCTCTTTCACATTGAACTTCCAAATCATAAAACTTTGCAGTATAACAAGTATCATTGTTTGGTACATAATCTATTTTTTTATTTGTATTTTCTTCGACCCATTTACTAAAAAAGGAGTACTTTTTTAATATTAATTCATTTTGAGAATTATCGATTACTTTTGTTGGCAGACTAGCTGCAGGAATTAATTCATTGTTTTTTACTTGATAACAGCTTTTAACAATTTTGGTTCCATCTTTAAACGTTATTTTTGAATAATTTTGATTGTTTTGCATTTTTACCTCCTACCTTTTATTTTTTCAAAAATGATCGTTAAAATATTACGTTTTTTTCCACCTCCAATAACAAAAGAGGACTTTTCGGGTGAAAGTCCTCTTGCGTTTTACATTTTTCCACATATTTCCACCCACTACGATTATATACCTTTGAAATTAAATAATCAAGTATTTTTATTATGAAAATAAAATGAAAAAATGACGATATTTAATCGTCATTTATAAACTATTCTTTTTTAATAAAACAATAGATTCTACTTGAATACCCTCACTTTGTCCGATTGGTCCCATTAGTTCATAGGTTGTTGCTTTAACTGAGATTTTATCTTTATCAATAGATAACAATTTTGATAAATTCTCTTGCATTAATGGTTTGTATTCTTTAAGTTTTGGTTTTTCTAGTAATATCATTATATCAATGTTTTGAATATCATATTTTTTGGTTTCTAATAATTCTTTAGCTTGTTTTATAAAATAGCTTGAATCCATTCCTCTGTATTTTTGATCATTATCTGGGAAATTTGTTCCCATATCGCCTTCTGCAAGTGCACCATAAATACTTTCACAAACAGCGTGGTATACTGCATCAGCATCACTATGGCCTTTTAAACCAAAGGTTGACGGGATTTTTACTCCTCCTAAAGTTAAATAATCTTTATCAACAAATGGATGAAAATCAAGTGATAAGCCTACTCTATAATCATCTTGTTGTAAATCTTCTTGATAAGTAATTTTAGGATTAGGTCTTGATTCTTCTAAATAAGCAATTTTGAAATCTTTATTTTCAATTATTTCTAATTCATCATTAGCCAAGTAATTAGGATTCATCATAAGATAATTCCATGCTCTTTCATTAAAACCTTGGGGAGTTGTGACTGCTTTTAGCTCATTTTTAGGAATTGTTTTACCATTCCATTTAATTTGATCAACAACGGGATGATATAACGTAGCCGCATCATATTCATCTAATGAAGCTATTACCCTTCTAATATCAGTTGGAGTAATATAAGGTCTAGCCGCATCATGAATTAAAATATTCTCAGTTTGAATATATTCTAAGGCCTTTTGAACACTCTCATGACGAGTATTTCCACCGTCAATAATTTTAATGTCTTCTTCTTTGTAATACTCGAGTACGTTATTTAAGAGATCTCTATCTTTTTTATTATAAACCAAAATAATTTGATCAATTTCTTCTACTTTTAAGAACGCATCAATACTATATGTTACAACTTGCTTGTTGTAAAGTTTCATGTATGCTTTATTAATAGAAGAATTCATTCTTGTAGAACTTCCACCAAGCAAAATTATAGCAGAAGTCATATTATTCACCTAAAACTTTTTCTAAAAGTTTTAATGTTTCAGTGAGTTTGTCTTTATAATCTTCTTTAGGTTCTGCTTGAACTGGTTCTTCTTTAGAAAAATCTCTAAAAGAAGTACTGCTATCTAAATCAACATTTTCTGCTTTTTGATATTCAACTAAGTGAATGATTGATATTAATTTGCTATCTCTATTTAAATACATTAAGTCATCATATACAGGATAATATTGATTACCAAGTAATAAGTTATATTTAAGTCTTGTTACTTCAACCGAACTAATGATACTACTATTTTCTTGATAACTTGCTAGATCAGTTGGTTTAATCATATTAATAAACTCTCCGATTGAATATTCTCTTTGAGTAAGATTTAACATTTTAGCCATTTGTTCAGTCACAATATATGTTGATGTATTATAGTCATAATACATTATAACATTTTCTGTCATTGACATCATTGCGTAAAGTTGAGAACGATCATTCTTGATAGTATCAAGAGCTTCTAATAATCCTTCTTCTATTTTCTTTAAAGCTTGTTCATTACTTTTTGATAAATAAATGCATCTTCCAATGAATTTATCACGGTAAAAGATTGGTTCGATTATTCCTAAAAATTCTAATTCTTGTCCATTATCTTCAATTGTAATTTGAAAATGAGATGGAGTTTTTACTTTTGAACTATTTTCATAATCAACATGGAATCGCATAAATAATGTTTGTGATATTGGTTGGCCATTAATAGATGTAATGTTTAATTTAGAAAGTAATGTTTGTTGTCCTAATGTTCCATAAAGTTCATTATCATCTAAATCAGTAATATCTAAAAATGATTCTGAATAATCAAATATAAGATCTTTTTCGTTAGTTGCGAAAAAATAATCAAATGGTGAATTTTTTAATAGCGAGTTTACTCTTTTATTAAATGCGTTAATCTTCCCAACATAGAAGAATAAATCATAAATCGAGTATGCTACCACTAAACCTAAACAAACTGCAAGAACAATTTCTCTTAACAACACTTGTTCTTTAAATAACCATTTAAGTAAAAAATAAAGTCCTGTTGTTACTAAAATAGCTAAGTATTCAATAAATGAGATTCTAGTGTATAAAAATAATTTTAATAATAACAATACTAAAACAACAATTAAAAAACTAACTGTTAAAATTGGTGGTAAAACTTGAATACTTAAAATACTACTCATTATTTCACCTCTATTTAACTATAATATTTTGTTGTAAAAATACTTTTAAACCTTCACGAGAAACTTTTTCTTGAAGTGTTCCATCATATGTTACTGCAATGTTTCCAGTTTCTTCAGATACTACAATTGTAAAAGCATCACATTTTTCACTAATTCCAAGTGCTGCACGGTGTCTTGAACCGTAGTTTTTAGGAATACTACTAGTTTCTGATGATGGATAAAACGCACCAGCACAAACAATTCTATTTTGTCTAATGATTACTGCACCATCATGTAATGCTGTACCATTCATAAAAATTGTTGTTAATAATTCTTTTGTTATTAATGAATCTAGTACTGTACCTTTACTAATATAAGTATTAAGTGAATCTTCTTTTTCAATTGTAATGATGGCGCCTGTATTGTGTTCCGCAAGATCAAATACGGCTTCCATTAAAGTTTTAATTAATTCTTCTTGTGCCTCTTCATTTATTACAAAATTTTTATTATTTTTTGGTTTAGTTAAACCTTCAAATACTGAACGAATATTTGGAATAAAATATAGTGCCCAAACAAAGAAATAAAGTAATACTAAATATTTATAAATGCGATAAGCCATTTTTAAATCAGCTACAACAATTACAACAAATAAAGCTACAAAGAATGATAAGCTTAAAATTAACCATTTTTTGCTAGTAAACTTCCACATAAAATATATCATAAAACCAGCTATTCCAAGAAGTATAACTAAATCTAAAATCAATTTATATGGTGATGAGTTATAGTAATCTTTGAAGAAACCTATTAATTGTTCAATAAAGTTTGAACTAAATGTTAACATGTTACTCACTTGTTTTTCCTCCTTTTGTATAAGATATTATATAATTAATAATTTTTTGATTTTTGTCATCCATAGCATAATCTATTGGACGTAAGTTTTGTTCATCCACAATATTATAGTCAGCACCTGACTTTAATAATAATTTAACAATTTCTAAATTATTATAAGAAACAGCAAGATGTAATGGTGTTTGTTCAAATTCACCGGTTGAATTTACATTTACACTACATTTTAATAATTCTTGTACTATTTGATATTTGTTTTTAATTATTGCAAGATGTAGTGGGGTATTATAATCATCATCACAGATTTCTGGATTAATACCTAATTTAATGAACAATCTAATTAGTCTTTTTTGATTATACTTTACTGCGTAATGTAGTAATGTTCTACCATTATACGTTTTACTATTTATACTAATACTATTATCAATCATTTCATGAATCAATTTTTTTATTTTTGTTATTGAACAAGGTTGATTCTTTATTTCTTTTTTTATTTCATTTAAATAATAAGTTTTGTTTTTCATAATTTTATCCAATAAACTCATCAATTTTTAATTGGTGTGTTAATCTTTGATCATCTTTTGATAAAAATTTACAAATTTTATCTAAGTGACTTTGTAAGTTATCAATTAAATCATCAACAAACAAAATAAATATTTTCCAACCATTTCGTTCATACTCTTCATAATAGTATTGATAATCATTTAAAGTTGAATAAGGTATTCTGGAATCAAGTCCTTCAATAATAATTCCAACATTTGGAGTAATTACTTTATTGCGAGCCATTTTGCCTTTAATGATTAAATCAAGTCTACCATGGCCTGCTTCTACCTTCACACCACGTTCGTCTAATTCATTATATATTAATTGAACAAGATCTGGTAAGACTTTTTCAACTTTAGTGTTATATTTTAAAACATTCGAAATGTGTTTTTCTAAATCTTCAATTCCCATTTCATTTTCAGCTGTAACATATATATATAACATCTGTTTAACAGTCGAAAAGTTTGTGACAATCTTCTTAAATATTTCTGTATCAATATCTATAAAATCATTATATAAAATATATGCCTCATCACAAACACGTGTTGACTCATTCGGAACAGTAATTATTTTAATGTTATTTTCTAATAATTCAAAAATATCTTCATCTGAGAAATATTCTTTTAATTTAATTATTAATTCACGCATACATGCAACTTTGTAATTATTCTTATGCACGTAAATGTTAATTAACTTATTAGTATCTTTATAGAAATTAAGCACAATTTCTTTAACTAATGATTCTAAATCATCAAACTTTGTAGTAACTAGATTTTTCTTGTAATCTAAAATATATTCATTATTAATAGTAGGAACATTTCCAAATTGTTGGTTATATTTAATATAACTCATTGGATAACGCAAGATTTTGCGCTTTGGTATTTGTGAGAAAATACTATTTGAATTATTAATAGTATGTGATGAATCACCCAATAGTATGACTTGTTTACAATCCATAATAGGATTATATTTAAAACTAGTTGAAAGGTTAACATCATCTACAAATACTAAATCAAATTTACTAAAATCAATATCATCATTAAACATATTTAAATCAATTAGGAATACTTTTTTATGATTGATTAATTCCGTAATGATTTTATCATAATGATTAAATGGTATTTTTTTAACCTTATTAATTATTCTTTTATCTACTTCTACTTTATTCTTTTCTAAACTTCTTATAGTTGCAATACAATGATTATTTTCAAAATAATTATAGTTATCAAGCCATGATTGAAAATTATTAGAATCAGATAAAATAGGATTTTTATTCATAAGTTCATATTGATAGTCATAATAAGTTGAATATATATAAATATCACTAATTCCTTTAGAATATTTTGATTCTAATATGCCTTCACTTAAATGTTTTAAGCCAAGTTTATCAAAACGTTTTACGTATTCAAAAATTTGAAAAATTGGTTTAATCTCTTTAATTCTTTCTTCATACTTATGAATCTTCTTAACAGCATCTTGTAAGTTGCATTCTAAAATACTTGCTTTTCCGCCAATAAAATATCGGCTAAATAAGTTGTGTTCAATTTGAACACTTTCCGAAAGTTTTAGCATTTCTTTGTTTTCTTCTACTAGCGTTTTCACCAAATCTTTTTCAACTAATTCTTGAATGTGTTCTTTACTATTTAGCGAATTTAAAAAGTAACCATAATGTTTTTCTAATATACTAATTAATAGACAGTCGGTATCTAAACCTTTGTATGTTGTTCCTAAATATGTAATCATTTGACGTTGATTTTGATTTAATAAGTTTTCTAAATTAGCATACTCACGATCATTGTTCATTATAACGATTAAATCATCTAATTTTATGTTTGATTTTTTATAAAATAATTTTAAGGTTTCTATTGTTTCTAGAACACGTTTTAGATAGTCAATCCATTCTACAATTTCAAGATTTTTTTCTGTTATTAAATCTTTCTCTAATTCAATACCATATTTAGATAAAGCGATATAAGTATCTTCTAAATTAGTCTTACTTGTATTAAATTCATTATAAACATTTAATAGTTGATTAGTATCAACTATTGATGAACTGTTTTTAACAAGATGATTATTAAACAACTTAATTTGTTTTTTATTAAGATTAATGATGAAATTAATCCATACTTTATATTTATTAATAAACACATCTAAGTTTTCTTTGTCTATTACATTAGTTGAGGTTACTTCATCTAACAACTTGTCCCCTAATTCAATTAAATCAATAACCATTTTACAACATTCATCAGTAGTAATATGATTTTGACGTAACAAACGTTTATTAAACATTCTAATTGTTAATTTAATAAATTCTTTATTGTTTGATAATTCTTTAATTTGAGCGTAGCTTAAACTACTATCTTTCATTAAGTAACTTTGTAGTTTTTCCTTAATTTGTAAATACTGATTAATTGTATCTAATAATCTTTTATAATGTTCTACAATACCAAAAGAATTTCTTAGGTAAAAATCTACCCAAGTCTTTTTCACATGAACTGATTTAACTAAATCTATTAAATTATTTAAATATATAAAGAATTCATTATCAAATTCATTATTATTAACTATTTGAGATAAATTAAGTAACGATTTAGTATTAACTTTTTGTTCTTTTTTAATTGTATCAATAGCATTTCTTATAATTTTCTCATCTTGTAAGATATTATTTATTTCATATTCGTTTTCAATTGTTAAGTGTTTATAACAAAGTACTTCAACAAGCTCATCAATTTTGTTTTTCTTATATTCACTTGTTACATATTCATCGTAAACTTCGTTTAGTTTACGATTTTCTTTTTGAAACGATGAAATTCTTTCTAGGAGTTCATTAATTTTAGCTGGGTTATATTGTTCTACCCAACAAGATGGTGGCATAAGTTTTTCAAATGTCGAAATATATGTTAGTAATTTTTGAGCATTGATAAAATTACTTGGTAACTTAATACCATATTTCTTAGTATATGCATTCATATCTTTATTAAATTGTTTTAATAAATTTGCATATTTTTTAGTTGAAGATATAATTTCATTTACATGAGATTTATTATAATATTGTTCTACTCCACTCCAGACATTAATGTCTAATGGTTCAATTTCATATAGAATTCTTTCTATATCTTTAAGCTCTTGATATATTCCTTGAATTTCATGACTTTGTAAAGAAACTTCAATTGGAATCTTTTGTATTTCAGGCATCTTATTTTTTATTAATGCTAATGTCGAAATAATCTTTGAATAATTGCAGCCATTGATTTTTGAATACAAAGCCTCTTCATACAAAGATAATGGCATTATTGTATCAATACCTATTTTTTCCTCACGAATATTAGGAATAATATTCCCTTCTTCTTCATTAGTTGGATAGTTTTTACACAAATTATAACAGTAATTTGCCATATGATATTGTCGCATCAATTTTTCAATATTTCTAATACTATCTGAATCTTGTGATACATATAATATTTTTTTATTTTGTAGTACCGCATTAGATATAGCATTCAAAATTGTTTGTTTTTTTCCACTAGCTGTTTTACCATCAATTACAAAGCTTTCACCACTAGCAATCTTAAGTAAAGCTCTTTTTTGATATATATTGGTTGGCACTACAGGTTTAATTGTTTCAAAATATTTTTGTAAAATTACTTTAGACGGTGTTTCGTAAATAGATCTTTCAGTTGAGAAGTCTTCAAAATTTAATGTATTTTCTGTGTATTCAACAGATATAACAGTTAAATAATTTCCAACACTAAATGTACATTCTGTAGTTTTAGCCAGATCAATACAATATTTATCAATATCATATAAACTTCTAAATGTTTCATTATATGATACGTCAATCCCTAAGTGAGCTTGAATTTCATTGGTTAACATATTGTTAACAATTGGTCTTGATGATACAATAATGGTTTCTTCCGTAAAATCAATATCAACTGGGATTAATACGATAGGTGCATAATATTCATTGTCATCTTTTAAATGATAATGAAGTAATCCACACGTCAAAAAAATCTTATTGGAAGTCGTTTTGCTTCTTAAACTTTTAAGAACATTAAATTGATATTTCACTTCATTTTTAGATTCTTCAGTAATTCTTCCGACACCTTCTTCTAAAAGTAAAGGATGATAAATATCTTTTAAATTGACTAATTCTCCATTCATTAACTTTTCCATTACAGAGATATCAATTGTTCCTAGTTCAATATAATAACTATCCTCTAAGACATTTTTTAAGTGTTGATTTCGTTGTTGTATTCTAAATGTTTTGTTTTTAATAGACTTCATTTTTATCACCATTCTTATTTTCTTATTATACCACGATTAAGGATTTTATTAAAGAAAAATAGTAAAAAACGAAATTTTATATACAAACATCATATAACAAATCATTGGTATTTTTTTTGTTTTTTGAACAAATGCCTAATGTTTTACTAGTATATTCTTTTTGATCAATAACAAAAATAGTATTATTAACTAATATTTTTCGACCTTTGTTATCAAGAAAATAATTTGACTTTAATATTTTTTTAATAAAGTTTTTAATACTTTCTACAGTTTTATCAAAATTAATAAAATTAACTAAACTAAGCGGATGTTTCAAAATGTGTTCTGATAATATTCCACCTGTATCATATCCTATATAACCTTTATTACTTCCTATTAAATTATTAATACTTGTTTCATCAAAATAATTTTCTAGATCAATTTCTAAATAATTTTCTTTTTTAAAATTAGATATTTTTTCTAGATCATTAATTAGCTTATCTATTTCCATTTTATCTTTTTTAATTACAATCATTGGTTTATTAGGCTTGATACATTTTAAATATTTATCAATATATTCTTTAATTTGGTTATAATTCAAATTTATTTCAGTATACTTACGATTAATACTTATACCATTTAAATCTTTTATTATTTTATCAATAAGTATTGTTTTACTTTGTTTATTTTTTCCAAGACTTATTCTTGAACCTAATTCATCTAGTACATCGATTGCTTTATCAGGAAATGATTTTAACGGCAAAAATTTTTCTGTTTTAGACACAATATAATTAATGCATTTATTATTAAATGTCGTCTTATGGTATATTTCATAAGCTTTTTTTATTTTATTCATAATATATTTAGTTTCATCAATACTAGGTTCATTGATATATATATTATGAAATCTTCTTGTTAGTGCTTTATCTTTATCAATGTACTTATAATATTCATCAAGTGTAGTAGAACCAATACAACGAATATCTGATCTTGCTAGATATGGTTTTAAAATATTGGAAATATCTAATGTTCCTTCGTTTGAACCTGCGCCTACTATATTATGAATTTCATCAATAAATAGTATCGCATTTTCTTTTTTAATAAAATTCATTGTGTTTATAATCTTTTCTTCTAACTCACCACGATATTTCGTGCCTGCCATGATCGTTCCAAGATCTAGTCGATATATATGTTTATTAGAATTTAATTTTGCGTAAGCTTCAACAAGTGCTGTTTTACCTACTCCTGGTGTTCCGATTAACATCGGATTATTTTTTTGTTTTTTGTTTAAAATTATGTCTAATTTTTCTAAATAATTTGATCTAATAATATATGGATGAACTTCTTCTAATTCATTTAAATTGGTTAAAAATTCGGGAATTTCTATTTTTTTATCAACATTAAAGATATCTAAAATGTCTTGAATCATTTGATTCGGATCAACCCCTAAATTTAGCAGTACTCTTAAACCATTGTTTTCTTTATCAGATAGAATTGAATAAAATAAATGTTCATCATAAACATGTTCAGAATTAAATAATTTAATAGAAGACGATGCTGCATCTATAATTTCTTTAAATTTTGGGGTAAATTTAGAATTTGTTCTTCGATAATTAGAACTATCTAATTTATTTATCTCATCAATTAATTCATCTTTAGTTATCTGTTCTTCTCCTAACAAAAAATGACATATTGTATCTTCAACATAAAACATCGCCAGTAGCAAATCTTCTGTTCCTACTAAAATTTTATTATTATTTTTCGCAATCTCTTCAGCTTTTTCAATTAAAGAAATTGCTTGGGGACTAAATTTTTCTAGCATATTACCTCCATACAACTAGTTAATTATATGAAGATAAATTGTATTTTATAATGAATAATTTTAATTTATTTAAAGATAATATTTATAGCTATTGCTTTTTTTTGAAAAAAATGTTAAAATATATTATCTCTTATTAGGAGGTTATTATGAATTCTAATTTAAATACAACTGTTGTACAAAAAGATATGACTTTACTAGAAATTAGTAGAGCTATAATTGTTGGTATAAATCTTGGAAATGACGAATTATTTTATTATCAAATGACTGAACTTAAAAGTTTATGCGAAGCATGTAGCTTTGAAGTAGTTGAAACAATTACACAAAATTTGCGTTCACCAAATCCAGCAACATACGTAGGAATTGGAAAATTAAAAGAGATTGCGGACATCGCACAAATTGTTGATGCTGATGCTGTAATATTTAATGATGAATTAACCCCATCACAAATTAAAAATATTAATGAAGTAATTCAAGACATTGAAGTTCTTGATCGTACAATGTTAATTTTAGAAATATTTGAAAAACGTGCCACATCTAAAGAAGCCTACTTACAAGTTGAAATAGCTAAACTTAAATATATGTTACCAAGACTTATTGGTAATCGCGCTTATCTTTCAAGAACAGGTGGGGGCGGCGGTGGTGCTGGTGGTGCACGACGTGGACTTGGTGAAACAAAATTAGAACTTGATCGCCGTCACATTGAAATGAAAATTAACAAAGCTAAACAAGAACTTGAAAATTTAAAAAAAGCTAGACAAACTAGTCGTAAAATGCGAAAAGAAAACAACGAAAAAATTGTAGCATTAGTTGGATATACAAATGCAGGTAAATCTTCTACAATTAATTCATTACTGAATTTATATTCTGATACAGATAATAAAGAAGTTTTTGTAAAAGATATGTTATTTGCGACATTAGAAACACAAACTAGAAAATTAAAACTACCAAATAATCATCAATTCTTAATTACTGATACAGTTGGTTTCGTCTCAAAGCTTCCTCACCATTTAGTTGAATCTTTTAAATCAACATTAGAAGAAATTTTAGACGCTGACTTAATTCTCCACATTATTGACGCAAGCAGTCCATTTAGAGATTTACAAATTAAAACAACTGAAGAAGTTCTAACTAGCCTAGGTGTTAATGATATTCCTGTCATATATGTTTTAAACAAAACAGACTTAGTAAAAAATCAAATAAGCCTTGCTAGTTTTAAAGATGCTCTTCACACAAGTACTAAATTAAAAGAAGGAATTAGAGATCTTGCGAATAAAATTGATGAAATATTGTTTTCAGATACATATTTAGATAGATTTTTAATACCATATGATAAAGGTAATTTATTCTCATTACTAAAAGAAAAGGCAGAAGTTTTAGAGACTAAGTACTTAGATACTGGAATTGAAGTTCTCGCAAACGTAAGTATACAAATTCATAATATGTTAAGTGAATATAAAAAATAAAGTCAAAAGATTTATTCTTTTGACTTTTTTATTTCAATTAATTCTTCATAATCAATCGTTTGATACTGATATTTTATATATATAACTACACTTTCTTCTCTAGTAAATATATGACCAATAGAATACAATTTCTTAGGTTGGATTAAATCATTATAATTAATATCATATATAAAATAACCACCATACACTTTAAAATCACGAATAATTAGTGCTTTTGGAAGTTTATTATAAATATATGTATTACCATCCTCATCTACAAGGATATTAATCATATCTTGTTCTTCAAAACTTGATTCGATTACTTTTATAGTTCCTACATTACAAACATATTCTTTTTTATCCACAACAAATGTTAATGTTGAAAAATCATTCGGACAATATAACACTAAATCTAAAACTATTCCTTTTTCAGTATTAGTGATTGTATATTCAAATGATTCATTATTTTCTACTTTTACTAAAACAATATCATCTAGATTTGTATTAATATCAAAAGTAAACTGTTCAATATCTTCTTTTATAATCGTTTTATTTATTTGTTCAATTTCAATATAGTTATTTTTACATGAGGTTAAGGATAAAAAAAACATAATTATTAATAGATATTTCAATTACATCACCATTAATAATTATGTTATTAAATTGTTATTTATTCATTTGTAAATATTCCATACAAATTTTTTCTAAATCTTCGTATGTTTTAATGTGAACTAGTTGAAGTCGATATGGTTTCGAATTAGGTAATTGTTTAAAATACCAAACAGCATGTGTCCGCATTTCAATTATCGCAACATGTTCTGGAACAAGTTCGAGTAAATTTTTTGCGTGTTCTAAAACAGTTTCAACAATTTCTTCTTTAGTCGGACATATATATTCTTCGTTATTCAACTCTTTGTTTATTTTATCAAAGATCCATGGATTACCAAGGGTTGAGCGTCCTATCATTACTGCATCTACGCCAATATCAAACATTTTCTTTACGTCTTCGGCGTTCTTTATATCACCATTACCAATTACGAAAACATCTGTTGATTCACGAACCATCTTAATAAATTCCAAATTTGATTCGCCCCTATACATCATGGAACGAGTTCTTCCATGAATCGCAATGGCATCTACACCTGCTCTAGTTGCTGCTTTTACAACCTCTTGACAGTTTATTGAATTATGATCCCATCCAGCTCTAATTTTAATCGATACAGGCAATTTAACTGCATCCTTAATTGATTTAACAATTTCGTAAACTTTGTCAGGATCTTTTAAAAGAGCCGATCCTGCGCCACTTTTAATAACTTTATTAACAGGACATCCCATGTTAATATCAATCATATCAGCATTAGAATGTTGTTCAACATATATAGCTGCTTTTGTTAGTGTTTCTGTTGACGAACCAAATATTTGCATTACAACTGGATGTTCATCATCACTAACCTCTATCATTTTCTTTGTTCTTACATTATCATATAGTAAACCTTTATCGCTAACCATTTCTGCATATACCATGCCAGCACCATGTTTAACTGCTAATTTTCTAAAGGCTTGATTTGTAACACCTGCCATTGGTGCTAATATTAATTTATTTTTTAATTCAATATTACCAATTTTTCGCATATTATTCACCAATTATATTTCGAAAAATCCAGTTAGCAATCATTATTCCCGCAACAGATGGCACAAAAATTGTACTACCCGGTTTATGAGTATTTGTCTTCTTTGGTTCTTCTTTCGAATAAATGACCGGTAAATGTTTAATTCCCTCATCTTTACAAATCTTTCTAATAACTCTAGCTAGCGGACATACAGAAGTTTTAGTGATATCTGTAATTTCTAATAATTCCGGTTGAAGTTTATTGCCTGTTCCCATAGAACTGATAATAGGGACATTTGATTTTTGACATTTTTTAATTAAAAGGATTTTTGAGGTTACTGTATCTATTGCATCGACTACATAATCATATTTAGTAAAGTCAATTGTGTCAATATTTTCTAAATCAACAAACATATTGTATCCATTAATATTAATATTTGGATTAATAGTTTTCACTCTTTTTACCCATTCATCGACTTTATTTAGACCAATTGAATTAATATTTGAAATGATTTGACGATTAATATTTGAAACATCAATTGTATCAAAATCATAAATATCGATATTTTCTATTCCACTTCTTACAAGTGATTCTAGTGTATAACCACCAACACCACCTAGACCAAAAATTGCTACTTTTTTATTCTTTAATAAATCCACTTTATCTTTTAACATCAATCTAATTCTACTTAGCATCTTCTTTACCTTCAATGTCATATATATCATTAAATGTATATCTTGACTCATCTTTTCGAACACCAACAATTGTCCCAAGATTCAAATTATGAATACTTCTAAAAATACAATCATCAACTTCATTATTATATTTTTTTAATTCTTTAATAATTTCTTTAACTTCTTTTCGTTTTGAATCAATTACATCAATGTTTTTTGTAAGAGGACATGCACAACCAATAAAATCTAAATTGTGATATTTCTTCCATTTCAAAATATCTTCTTCTTTTACCATATAAAGTGGTCTAATAAGTTCCATTTTTTCAAAATTTTTAGATCTCAATTTTGGTCGCATAAATGTAATTTCATTACTATAGAATATACCAAGCATAGTTGTTTCAATAACATCATCTGCATGATGTCCTAATGCTATTTTATTACACCCAAGTTTCAATGCATAATTATATAAATATCCTCTTCGCATTCTAGCACAAATATAACAAGGGTTCTCGTCTTGTGTAGTTGCATAATCAAAGATCGATGTATTAAAAATCTCTATGTCAAGATGTAATAGTTTTGCATTATCCTTAATCTTTTGAAGATTTTCATCATTGTAGCCAGGATTCATTGATATATAAACAGCTTCAAATGGCACTGGTCCATGAGCTTGTAATTCTTGAATACAAAGAGCCAATAACATTGAATCTTTTCCACCTGAAATACAAACTGCTATTTTATCATTTGGTTCAATTAAATTATAATTTTCAACAGCTTTTACAACTTTTCTATATATAGTTTTTCGAAACTTTGTGATTAAGCTTCTTTGAATTTCAACATTCATATTATTTACCTTTTAATATTTCTATTTCTTGTTCAGTTAATTTTCTAACTTTACCAATTTCTAAATTTTCTAAATTGATAATATCAAATTTAATACGTTTTAAATATGTGACTTTTGTATTTAATTTTTCAAACATTTTTTTAACTTGATGAAACTTACCTTCACTAATTGTAATTTCCGCTTGATTGTTACTGATTATTTTTAGTGTTCCTGGTTTTGTGATGTAATCATCTATTTCAATCCCTATAGAAACTTGTTCTATTGCATTATCTTTTAACATACCATCATATTCTACATAATATGTTTTATTGACTTGATGATTAGGAGATGTAAGATTATGAACAAGTTGCCCATCATTAGTTAGTAACAATACTCCTTCTGTGTCAATATCTAGTCTTCCAACAATTGTTAAATCTTTTACTAAATATTCATTAGGTACTATTTCCATTACTGTCTTATTCAAGTTATCAACTCTTGCACAAACATAACCTTGTGGTTTATTCATCAATAGATATATATATTGTTCATATTTTAGTTCTTTATCAAAATAAGTTACAATATCATTTTCTAGTGAAACATTGTAGTCATCATTTTTTACAATTTCGTTATTTACTTTAATTGTTTTTTTCTTAATCAATATTTTTGCATCTTTTCTAGATACTCTTAAGCATTCTGCTATATACTTATCAAGTCGCATATTATCACCTTTATTATTATATCATATTTTGTATATTTTTGCAATAAATAAAAGGAGGGCAAGCCCTCCTATTTTTATTTCATACCTTTATTGATTGCTTTCAATAAGATATCTGTTGTGTCTTCACCATTTTCCCAGTACATTAAACCAGCTAAATCGTAGTTCCAAATATATTGACATTTTGCATCAATTGAGTTTGGATCATCAAATGAAATAACAGTTCTTGTTGCTGGATCATAAATTGATGGAGCACATGATTTAGTATCATAATAATATATCATTCTAGCTTTAACAGCTGGATCATTATAATATTTTTTAATAATGTCAGTATAAGTGATATGTTTTCCACTTTCCATTACATTAGTTGATCCGATACCTTTATCAGTCGTAGCAGCACCACTTAATGTATATACACGTCCATAGAATGCAACACCTACAACTAATTTATCTGTTGATGCGCCACGTTCTTTGTAAACACGAATTGTATCAACAACGCTACATCCACTTGATGTATTTGATGAAGAATATAAAGCTGTATGGTGTACTGCTTTTGTACTTCCGTGGAAGTCGTAAGTCATAAGATGAATATAGTCTAAAATACCATTTAGTAAAGATACATCATAACGATCAACACCCCATGGTCCACCTGGAACAGCAGATGTTACTAAATAATCTGGATTTACGCTCTTTAATGTATTAGCTATTTGTGCCATCATTGCTGTAAAGTTTGGTCTATCAACTGAAACATCACGACCTGTTTCATAACCAGGATATTCCCAGTCAATATCAACACCATCAAAGTGATATTTTTGTACAGCTTCTAAAATAGATTGTGCAAATTTTGTTCTGCCGGCTGCAGTATACGCAGCATCACTGAATTGTTTACAACTTGATCCATATCCGCCAATACATAGTACAACTCGTGTACCAGTTTTTCTTATTTGTAAAATTTCTTCAATGTTTTTAAGTTCAGATAAATCAACAACACCATCATCAGAAACACGTCCAAAAGAAATATTAACTACATCCAATGTTTCTCTTGCAGTATCAGTAAATCCTTTGAAGCTTGATGAGTAAACATATGCAAATACAGGTTTAGTATCACTTAAACTATCAAAAACAATTCTTGGAACAATTACTTTGAATGGTTGTTCAATTGTTGAACCATTATAGCTAAATTTAGCTGTTAAAATAATTTCAGTATCAACTCGATCAGGATTTGTTACACCTTTATTTGACATTGTATATGGATCACTTGATGACCATGATACATTAAATGTTTTACCTGAAATATTAATTTTAGATAATAATTCTATGTTATCAAATGCAACATCATTAATCATTGTTAAAATAGTATCTTCTAAAACTGCCCAGTTAGCATATAACGTAATATCTTCATAAATTGCTGTATCAAAATCAAAAGCTTTATTTCCTTGATACCAAATTAATGCTTCACCTTGGAATGATCCTGCATTTGTAGTAGGAACTTTTTGTCCTGCTGGAACATTTACAATTGTTTCTTGTTTTAAGTGATTAATAAATTTAACTTGATACATATCTTTAACTTCCATCCATTTTGCGTAAAGTGTAATTTCACCAATTTGATTAGCTGAAATTTTTGTTACTTTTTCACCAATAAATAATGGACTTTCATACCATCCTTCAAAACTGCATCCATCTTTAACTGGATTTACTAATGTTGTTACTTTACCAACTTGATAAGAGTTAGGATAACTAGATTCGAATGATCCGCCATTTAATTCATAATTGATTTCATATTCAGATTCTAAATTAGCAAGTTCTTCATATTTTGCATATAAAGTAATTGATGAAGTAATAACATCATTTTCTGTAAATTTAATACCACGATTATCTAATGATGTATACCATCCAACAAAAATATGACCTGGTTTATAAGGAACTGGTAATTCTGGTGATGTTCCACCACCAATATTTTCTAATACATTACTACCTTCAGACAATTCACCACCATTTAAGTCTAATGTAACAGTGAATTTCTTTGGTTCCCATTTTGCTTTTAAAATAATTTCTTGAGCAGGCATTGTAGTATTTGTAAATTCTTTATCATCTAAATACCATCCAGCAAATTCATAAACAGTACTTGTTGGAGTAGGTAATTCTAGCGCATCACCAAATTTATAAGTTTGATTTAGCACAGTTAATTCAACTTCGTCACTATGAAAATAAATTTTATATTGTAAAGGTGCCCAAGAAGCATACAATGTAACATCTTTTTGATATTTATATGATCTTTCGTAGAATGAACCTTTAAAATCTTCAGTTTCATACCATCCAATAAACATATGACCTTCTTTAACAGGAGTAGGTAATGAAATTATTTGTCCTGCTGTTAATCCACTAATAGCTTCTATTTCTTCTCCTCCATTTGTTTCAAAAATAATATTAGGTTCTTTAGTACCATTCCCTTGAGATGGTTGATTAGGTACACAACCAGCCATTAAAAATAATACTAAAAACACAAAAGTAAATTTTATTGTTTTAATCATTTTAAATTTCCTCCCATTTTGCATATAATTTTATATCCCCATACATTCTATCATTAATTTTCCAAATAGGTTCTCCTTCAAAATTTGGATTATCATACCATCCTCTAAATACATATCCATCCTTCATAGGCGCAAGTAATGGTGTTTCTTGACCAGGTACATATGAATTAATATTAAAGAAATTAACTATATTTTCTATATCTTCTTCAGTATATTTATGCGATACGAACAAATTATCACCATAAATGTATTGAGATACATATATGAAACCTGCTAATTCAATACGTAGACAAGCAGATGGTGTAAAATATTCACTATTGTTTTCAATATAATTACAATTGTAAATATCTTCAAAATATAATTTATTTTGAGGTTCTGCTAAATATTCTAAGTATTGGAATAACCATATCCATCTACTTAAAAAGTAATCATTACTTAAGAATCCACTGTTTCCAATTAGTCTTTCATAAGTTTGATCAAAAATTTCATATTTAACGCCTTCACGCCAATAAGTTCTATTTAAAAACTCACAATAATCCATTACAAATAAATAGTGTAATTTATTTATTTCATCAGAATGATTTTCATTTTCCATACCTTCATAGTCACGACTTTCAAGGATATTATCCGCAAGTGGTTGATCAAAATCATAAAATGAGCCACCATTTAATTCTAATGTAATATCATATTGGCTTTCTAATTCACTTAAACTAATGAATTTCGCAACAACTACTGTATCTTCCAAAAATGATACTTGACTATCGCATTTAGTATTGCCAACATACCACCCTAAAAAGATATGTCCATCTTTTTTTACATCCGGAAGTTCTATAACTTGAGTTGCATGAACATTATATGCTTCTGGAACTTCACTTTCTGGTGTACCTTCATTTAAATCTATTTGAATGGTAATAGGAATTGTTTCCCATTTAGCATGTAGGGTAATATCTTTTCCAATAATAGTTTCATTTGTAACTTTAGTACCTTTTACAAATTTATCACTCGGATACCATCCTAAAAATTTATAACCTTTTTTAGTAGGTTCAGGAAGTTCAATCGCTTGTTGTTTATCTATAACAACATCTTCGTAAACAACACCATTATCAGCTTCAAACTTAATCGTATATTCTTCTTTAATATCATCTTGTTTACAGCCAACAAGGGTAAAAACCATAAATAACAACAATAATAAAATAAAATGTTTTTTCATTTTTTTACCTCAATATAATTTCTCTTATTATTTATTATAACATAAACCACTAAATTTGTAAATAATTATGTTATAATAAATTGAGGTGATGTTATGAATTACTTTATCAATATAAAAATTAATGAACATATCTATCAAATCAAAGATCGTATGGGCGTATTAATGACTTTAATTATTGGAAACAATAAGGCAATGTTAATTGATACTGGATATGGTATTTATGATATTAAAAAACATGTTGAATCAATCACAAATTTACCACTTATTGTGGTTAATACTCATGGTCATATGGATCATAGTTGTGGTAACTATTTGTTTGAAGCAGTATTTATTCACGAAAAAGATTTTGAATTATGTAAACTACATAATAGTTACGATTGGAGAAAAAGAAACCTTACAACAGCCATGAATATGAATCTAATTGATAATAATTATAATTTCGATTTGTATCTTCAAAGAAATTGTGGTAATTTATTACCTATTGATTATGATGAAGAATTTGATTTAGGTAATATAACTATTAAAACGATTAATATGGAAGGGCATACAAAGGGAAGTGTTGGTTTTTTAATCAAAGAAGACAATCTACTTGTAACAAGTGATGGAGCATGTCCTTTTGTATGGTTATTCTTAGAAGAATCAACTACTGTTGATACATATATTAAAATGTTGGAAAAAGTTTTAGAATTACCTTTTGATGGTTTTTTAGTAGGACATGGCGCTGGTGTAATTTTACCAAGACAAAAAATCATTGATTTTCTTAATT
This sequence comes from Bacilli bacterium, assembly GCA_045652765.1. Taxonomy (GTDB): domain Bacteria; phylum Bacillota_I; class Bacilli_A; order ML615J-28; family CAG-313; genus UBA1231. The sequence goes on along the minus strand of JAZOLG010000010.1, from coordinate 19,644 downwards.
GTGCAAAAAACATTTCTCTTGAAGAATCAGTTCAAGTTTATTTCAACAATTTTGATCACCTAACAAGTTATTGTTATACAAAAGGTAAAATGTATGACCAAAACGATGTTGGTGTTGTATTTGATCCATCGAAAATAAAATAATGGTCTTTATAAAAAGACCATTTTTTCATTTAAAAATCCCATCTTAGGTACCCCCAACCACAAGTTAAACAAGTTTAAGGCTGCTTCGATCAAGACCTGACCTGGTTCACCGCCTAACCTTGGATGAAGGTACCTAAAATGGGATTTCTATTTGTATTATATCATTTATTGTTTGTTTTGTCTTAAGATTTGAAAAAAGTTTTTTAAAAGTTTGGCTGATTCTTCTTTCATAACATTAGCCTCAACTTCAACTTGATGATTAAACTTATTCTCAAATAAATTGATTACACTACCTGCTGCGCCAAACTTTGGTTCAAAAGCACCGAAAACTAGTTTTTTGATTCTTGATTGAATAATTGTTCCTGCACACATTACACATGGTTCAAGTGTTACATACATTATACAATCTTCTAAAATCCAGCTATTTAATTTTTTTGCTGCTTTTTCAATGGCAATTATTTCGGCATGTCCTAGAACAGATTTTTTTGTTTGTCTTTGATTATATGCTTTAGCAATTACTTTATCATCCTTAACAATGATGCAACCTACCGGAACTTCATTTTTGTCAAACGCTTTTTGTGCTTCCTTTAATGCAAGCAACATATATTTATCATTATTGTTCATGATGTGGCACTTCGTGACAATGACGACATCTAGCTTCGTATTTTTCTTTTGCACTTACTAAGATGATTTCATCTTCATAATATGCTGGTTTATTATCAATTATTCTTTGTGTTCTAGTCGCAAGATCACCACATACTTGGCATATTGCATGAAGCTTTGTTACGTATTCTGCACGAGCTAAGATGTCAGGCATAATTCCAAAAGGTTCTCCTCTAAAATCTAAATCTAGACCAGCCACTATAACTCTTGTTCCTTTGTTAGCTAAATCTTCTAATATTTTTATTAACCCTGAATCAAAAAATTGTGCTTCATCTATCGCAATAGCATATGGGATTTTATCTAAACTATCAATGTGTTCTTTAATTTCCTCAGAATTTTTTACAACAATTGATTTTACTTTTCTTTGAGAATGAGAAACTACTTCTAGTTTTTCATATCGATCATCAATACTAGGTTTATATACTATTATTTCTTTTTTTGCATATTTTATTCTTGTAATTCTGCGAATAAGTTCTTCTGTTTTCCCAGCAAACATACTTCCACATATTACTTCAATCCATCCATCTCTTCCACGAAATTCCATAAATACTACCTCTTTCTTGAAATTATTATACTATTATTTGATTAATTTATCAAGTAATAATATTAAGTTTTTATTTTAGATATTTTAGTATTTATTCAATAATTTCCATAAAAAAAGGTGTAAACAATTAACGTTTACACCTTAAATTTTAACGACGTTTTTTTAAAACTAAAATACATCCTAATAACATAGACATTAATACACTTGTTGAATAAACACTAAATAATTTACAGTTTGATGAATCATCATCATCTTTTGGAGGATTTACAGATGGTTCTTCTGTTTGCGGATTATTCTTTGAAATGTTATCTGCGTCATCTTTAAATTGTTTTAACAATAATGTTATTTTAGCTTCAATAGTTTCATTCTCAACATTTTCCACTAATTTGCTATATAATGTTTCTAATTGATTTCTTCCTACTTCTGAAACAATAAGCGCATCGATATATTCTCTTGCTTGTTCTTTTGTTTCGCGTCTTGCAACAGCTAATTCATCAATTGGAATTGCTTTAATCTTACTTAAAGCTTCAGCCTTATATGTAACAATTTTAGATTGAGAAGTAGTAAGATTTATTAATGTTACATATTCATTAACAATAGCCTCAACTATAGGTTTATCTTTATTTGCATAATCATCAATATTATAACTTTCATAGATTACTTTGATTGCGGCATCTTTTTCTATTTGTAATTCTGCAGCTTCTTGTTCTTTTGTTTTTACATCTTTAATTAAAGCATCTAAATCATTAATAATTTTTGTAATTTCAGCTTCATTAGTTGATTTTAAAACATTAGTTTTTGCTGATAAAATAGCATTGCGAATCTTATTAGCATTAGATGATGAATATAAAGTATAATCAATATTACTGATTAATTCCTCAATTTTATCTATTCCTTCGTTTTGATATTCTTCCACTTCTGTTAATACTTCATCAAGATCAAGCATACCTTTTTCTAAAATATTCATTACATCGTCTACTGTATTAGCATTATTAATCGCATTAGTAGTGTTTGAAATAATAGTTGCAATTAAGTCTTTACCTTTTTGAGAATAAATTGATAAATCTTGAATATAACTATTTAAATCTTTAAGTGCAAGGTCACGTTCTTCTTGAATAATTTCAGCATCTTCCTCAGCTTTTGTATTTACATTATCTAAGGCTGTTTTTGCTGAAGTTAGAAGTTCATTGACACTTGTAATCGATAATTGATTAGTTATTTGAATTTCATACATTGCAATAATATTTTGAATTTGTGTTTTACCAGAGTCACTATAAATAGTTAAATCAGTAATATAATTTTTAAGATCTTTTATAGCTTGTAGTTTTAATTCATTTAGTGTTGCTTCTTCTTCAATTAACTTATCAATTTTAGCTTTAGCTTGTTCTACTAAATTGTAATTTGTAACATATGCTTGAGCAGGCTTTGATAAACTTTCATATCGATCAATTAAACTTTGTACTAATGATTGATGCACAAGAGTTATATTACTAGGTAATTGATTAATTTCATCAACAAGTGCTTGTGCTTGTTCTTGTTCTGTTAATGCTTCTTTCCAAGTCGGTGTAATAAGTTCAATCTTAGTGCCTACTGGAACTCCAGTTGCTGGTCTTAAAGGTGAGCTTGTAATTAATCCATCTAAATAATTTGAAGAATATAAAATTTCTCCTGGTGCTAAAGTGATTGTATCACTAGATGATGCAGTAGCAACCGTTAAACGTACTAATCCATCTGCTCCTATTATAAAGTAACCATAATTACTAATTGTTGTTATACTAAAACTTGAAACAGGAGCACTAATTGTTTTATTTGTTTTATTAACGTATACATTTCCACAACTTGACCAATCTCCCTTTGGTATGTCTGATGACGTTAATTCGTGGTAATTTTTATCAGCAATAAAGAATACATAATTATTAAACTTAAATACTTTACCTGACCAACCAATAAATGATACATTCGCACTAGGATCTTCAAGCGGATTTAAAGAATTAGGAGTATTACGATAAATTAAGCCGATTTCTGATTGTTTTACATAACCAATATTTAAATTAAATGTTCCACTAACACTTAAACCATTCTTTGACAATGTATATTTTAAACCAACGAGTGTTGTCGCAAGATATTCAACTAACACTTCACCAGTTTTAATATTATAAAGTTTTGAATCATTTTCATTAACATATTCCCATGTTACAGAATAATCTAAATAAGATGTAGGTAAAACATATTTAGAAGTTGTATCTTTAACTAAAGTGTTAACAAAATTAGCTTCGTCTTTTTTTATTAAATTTAACAATTGAATTTGTTCTAACGCAAATTCTAATATAGACGCATTATTAACTTTTGATTGTTCTTCTTTTGTTAATGCATCGAATTTTGCTTTAACATTGTTAATTAAACTAGCTTGATCTAGTGTTACAGGTATGTTAATGCTATTTATTAAATTAATTACTCTTTCAACTTTGTTTTCTTCTTTAACAGAAATTGGTTCAGAGATTTCATTAGCTAAGTTAACTGTTGATACATAATAATCATAACCATCAACAATTTCTACTTGTGTATCTTGAGTATAAATATATAACTGATTAATATCTGGATCTACTCTATTAACTTCATCATTTCTTTTTGTTTGCCAAACAATATATCCACGAACATTATCTACTTTATCCCATGATAATTTTGTTCCGGCTAAAGTTAAGTTTGTTACATCAGGTTCTGGAAGATGTGTATATCTAAGTTGAACAGATCCTGGAACATCTTTAATCCAGTAATCTTCTAATGAATTAACATATCCTTGCATTAGACTACCAGTATTTAACATTGAACTATATTTATAAAATGATAGACCTTGAATATTATCATAATATCTATTAGCAGTTTCAATTTGGTTTTTAACTTCATTTGGGCTCTTCCAATATTGACCACTTGATGTGTTTTCAAGCGACATATATATACCAACACCTAAATATAAGTTAACTTTTTTATGTTCAACTGTCCAACTCCACCATTTTGCTAGTTCAGCATAACTTGCAGATGTATGACCAATTGCCCAATAAGTTTGTGGTAAAATATAATCAATCCATTCTTCATCAATCCATTTTTTAGTATCACTGTATAAATAATTATCGTAATGAGCAAAACCACTTGTATTAGAATATAATGGATAAGTTAAATTACCATTTTCATCGTATTGAGGTGTATTAGTTGAATATGAACCATTACGGTAAATTCCTGATGGAGAAATACCTAATTGAACTGTTTTATTATTTTCTATATTATATTCATACATTTTATCAGATAACTTTTCGATGAATAAGTCAACTTGTTTTCTTCTAAAATCACCAAGTGATAAACCTTCTATATTATACTTATTTCTTGTATGAGCATCATCACAACCAGAAATGTAGAAATAATCATCAAAATGAATCGCATCAACATCATAATTTTCCACAACTTCCATACAAGAATCTACTATATAATCACGGACTTCTGGAATACCTGGGTCAAATATAATTGAATCACCTACTTGAAGTAAATTACTTTCATCTAAAACCGGATTACCTTCTGGAATTGTTCCACCAACATAATGTTTTGTAGTACCATTTGTTGATACACGGTAAGGGTTTAACCACGCATGAAATTCAATTCCTCTTGAATGACATTCATCAATCATCCATTCAAGTGGATCAAATTCATCAAAATTTACTTTACTCCAAAATGAAGCTACCGGATTTAATTCTGATTTATATAAAGCATTATTATGAGTTCTTACATGGAAAATAATAGTATTAAATCCCATCTTTTCCATATTATTAAGAATACCTAAAATTTCTGCTTTATAACTTTCTTCATCACTATACGCATGAACATCCCCCGCAAAATGAGAAACCCATACAGCACGTACTTCTTGGACTTTACCACGATATGTACTTGATGCAGCCGCATTAACTTCTTGAATACTGTTTTTGCCAAAAGAAGTACATAAAGCAGCCATTATTACTATTAAGAATAATTTGTTTATCTTTTTAAATAATTTCATATTAATTCTCCTTTACATAAAGTATTATATCATAATTTAAGTATTTTGACAATATACTATATATGAAATTTATCTAAAAATTTCATACAAATTTTAGTAGGTTGAAGTGTGAGGTATTTATGAAAAAATTTTCTTTTCAAAACATTTTACTATTTTTTTTATTTTTAGCAATTTATATTGTTCCTTATTTTTTTATTAGTCGAGATTTAGAATTTTATAATTCTATAAACAAGATTAATATTCCAAGCATTGTGTTTTCAGTTGTTTGGACAATTCTTTATTCGCTTTTATCAATATTTTTAATAAATATATATAATGACTTATTAAACAAAAAAAGATTATTATTTTATTTAGTTATTAATTATTTAAGCAATATTCTATATGTTTTATTTTTCTTTCAATTCAAATTATTGTTTTGGCCTTTTGTTATGTGTTGTACATCTTTTTTATCAATATTATTTGTTTGGATGGAGGCAGTATTATTTAGCAAAAAGCTTTCATATCTAATAATACCAAATGTCATTTGGAGTTTATTTGCTTGTGTATTGTCAGGTTATGTTTTTTTATTTAACTAAAAAAAGAGATGAAGATTCATCTCTTTTTACATTTTAATATTGTCAAATTCTCTTTTAAAATTAGCATTATAAAAACTTGTTAATGCTTTAATCATTTCTTTATAATCAAGAACACCTGCTGTTTCTAATGCTGAGTGCATTGCAAGTTGTGCAAGACCAATATCAACTGATGGAATACTTACTTGTGTTGAACTAATTGAACCAAGTGTTCCTCCTCCTCTTTGATCAGAACGATTTGTATAATGTTGATAACTTGCGTTTGTTTTTTCACAAATCATTTTAAAATAAGCATTTGATAAAGCATCTGTTGTATATCTTTGATTGGCATTGTGTTTAATCACAACTCCTTTATTCATATATACTTGATTTGTTGGATCAGCTAAGTCTGGTCTATTTGGATGTATTGCGTGAGCATTATCTGCAGAAACTAAAAAGCTATTTGCAAGTGCTTGATAGTATTCTTCATTATTACCGATAATTCTAAATAATACTTCTTTTAAGAAAGTAGATGCTGCGCCTTGTTTTGTGGTACTACCTACTTCTTCATTATTAAATGCTGCATAAACATTTATCTTATTTTCATTATTACTTTCTAAAAATGCTTGTAAAGAAGCATGTGCACATTCTAAATTATCAATTCTTGGTGAAATAAATAATTCTTTATCAACTCCAACTAGTTTTGCTTGATCACGGTTATATACACTCAAATCATAACTAACAATTGTATCTTTTTCAATTAGTAATTTCTTTTCTAATATTTCATTTACTGATTCATATTTAGAAAGACTTGCTAGTGGTAATAAATCTCTTTGTGGATTAATATCACTATCTTTCTTTAAGTGAATACAAACATTAGGAATTACTAATAAGTCTTCATCAATATTTACTAAAATTGATTTTAATCCCTCTTTTGTTTTAACAAATACTCTTCCTGCAATACTAAGTGGACGATCTAACCAAGTTGATAAAATTGGTCCGCCATATACTTCTGTATTTAAAGATGTATAGTTTGGTTTAGTTATTACACCATTTGGTTTAATTTTTAGATTTGGGCTGTCCAAGTGACTTGCAACTATATTAAAGCTCTTAGAATCTAATTTTTGACCCATTTTAAACGCAATAACAGAACTTTGATCTTTTGTTGTGAAGTAATTACCCCCATTTTTTAAGTCCCATTTTGAAGCAGGGTCTAAATATTCAAAACCATTATTTTTTAAGATTTCAACAATATTGTTACATGCAAAATATTCATTAACACTTTTATTTAAAAAATCAAATAATTGTTTCATATATACTCCTAAATTACAAAATTACCATCTTTGAAAATTACAACTTTAGTACCATCTTTTTGAGTACCTACAATGTTCATACATTTTGACCCAAACATAAAGTCAACATGTGTATGAGAAATATTAACACCACGTTCTTTCAATTCTGATTCTTGATAACTTGTACCATTTTTTAAATTAGTTCCAACATATGCTGCACCTAGTGCTAAATGACATGAAGCATTTTCATCAAATAATGTATTATAGAATAAGATATTTGAAAGTGATATTGGTGAGTAATAAGGAACTAAAGCAACCTCACCTAAAGATGAACTACCTTCATCAAATTTAATTAATTCTTCCAAAGCTTCTTTAGATGTTTTCGCATCAAACGCAACCACTTTACCATCTTTAAACTCTAGCCAAAAATCTTCAATTAATTTTCCACCATAATTAAGTGGCTTAGTTGCAACAACACGACCATTTATTTTTTTATTATGAGGCATACAGAAATTCTCTTCTGTTGGAATATTTGGATTAAAGAATACACCTTTTGTACTAAATTCTCCACCACCTGCCCAAATATGATCATCAACCAAACCAATTTCAATATTTGTGCCTAAACTATTTTCAAAATGTAAACTAGCAAAATCATAACTATTTAAAATTTCATTACGTTTTGTCATTTGATCATTTAACTTGTTCCAATCATCAACAGGATCATTATCGTTTGTAACATGCGATGCATCTAAAATAGCATAATATAGTTTTTCTAAAGCAGCTTCTTCATTTAAATCTGGGAAAACTTTTTTGGCCCATACTTTGTTAGGATAAGCTACAACACACCACTGTGTATTATTATTCATAGTATTATCTCTAGCAAAAGATGTTTTAGGGGCATTTTGCATATTTGCTTTCATACTTCTTGACATATCAACGCCAGCCATTAACCCAGGGTTTGGTGAGGTAATTGATAACATGGCAAAACCATTATCAACAATATAATGAAGTTTTGCAAGTTCCCAATCTGTTACTAACATGTCTTCAACTTCAGCATTTTGTAAAACTGTTTTATTAACTAAGCCATCACTCCAATTAATATAAACATTACTTGTTTTCATTTCGTATGCAACTTTAACAATCTCACGTACAAGTTCGACTGCTTCAATAGGCGCATTAATAACTAAACCTTGTCGATTTTGTAAATTGATTCCAACATTAACAATTAATCTTGCAAACTTATTATTTAATTCTTGATTCATATTAATACCTCTTTTCTTATTATATATAGTATATCACAAATTACAAATAATTAATAATGATTATAAAAAAAATTAGTACAAGTTTATAACTTATACTAATCTTTAATCTACTTTGTTATTTATTAGCTTTTTGAGCTTGGCTTAAACGTTTATTGAATCTATCAATACGTCCAGCAGATTGAACAAATTTTTGTTCACCAGTGTAGAATGGATGACATTTTGAACAAGTATCAACTCTGATTTCTTTTAAAACTGATCCTGATTCAAATTCATTACCACAAGATACACATACTACTTTAGCCTTTTGATAATTTGGATGAATTCCTTTTTTCATGCTTTACTCCTTTCCCATAGTCTGGTAACCATAGTCAGTTATTTTTACTTATATATTATATCAAATTGTTTCAAAAAAGTCAAATAAAAAGAAAAAGGGCTTTAGGATAAATCCTAAAGACCCTCTTTTTTTTATAATCCAACAGAGCTTAAGATGTCGTCAGCAACACCACCAGCAAGAGTAGCATTATTTCTAATACCAGATAATGCTAAAGCGAAGCTTACTAAATCTGAAGAATCGATTGATCCACCAAATGAATCAAGAACATCTGTTAATGTTTTAACATCGTTAAGTTCATCAGCCCAAACACGACTAGCTAAACCTTCATTAGTTAATGGTCCGCCATTAGCAGTTTCTACTAATGATTTTAATTCATAATTGTGTCCAAGTAATGTGAATGTTACATCAATACGAGAATTTAATTCTCCAGCAATGTCGAAGTATTTCTTAATAATTTCAGATGATTGTGCCATACCAATAAACGCATCAGTTTGACTAGTCACTTGTGTATCATATGAACCAATAATTGCTAATTCTGATGTCCAGTTGTATCTAGACCAATCATCAGCTAATGCATCACTTTCATTAATGAATCCACCATTAGTTCCATCATTAATAATATCAGATGTGCTTAATACATCAATTACTAATACATTAAATACGTTATCATTTACAGTTACGTTTTCATCATCTCTAACATCGTTACCGAATAAGTAAGATACTTTCATTTGATCTAATAATTCACCAAGTTCTTGTGATTTACTTGATAATGTATTAGTTTCAATTGTTCCAAGACTATTCATCTTTTCAATGATGACAAATAATACGTCAATTTCTGTTGCCCATTCATCTTTATTTGATCCATTCATATCAACATTACTATCTTTGTTTGCACCATCGATAACACCAATTACTTGTGCGTTATATCCTTTTTGAGAAAGCAAATCATTAATAATATCAACAACTGGATCTAATGTGAATGATTTAGTTTCATTCATTGCTTTTAAGATTTCTTTGATTTCAGCAAGTTTTGCATTATCACTTAATTCTAAATTTTCAAAATCAAATGAAGTTGATTTAGAAATTATGAATGCATATTTTTCAATTTCATTAGCCCATTCATCAATTGGTTGAACTGGGTTATTAACACCAGCAGTTTGACCAACTTGAAGTTCTAACCATTTATCTTCTGATAACCATGTATCTTGACCAGCAGATTCAACAGCATTATAAACTAAGTCTGGTAATACTGTTCTCATGATTTCTGAATTGTTAATTGCATTTAAGATTAATTGAATTTGTTGTTTACTCATATTTGCTAAAGCATTTCCTGAGTCACTTGCAAATAAATCATTTTCAATTGCAACTTCAATTACATCAACCATTCTATCAAGTTCTAGATCCCACTTAGCCATATCCCAAGTAGTAGGAGTTTCAAATCTCTTAGTAGAGTTAATTAATCCTTTATCTAAAACATTATTATTTAAGAATTCAATTATATATGAAACATCTAATGATTTGTCATGATTCATTTCATGTAATAATTCTCTTAAATGATCAATATCATCTTGATTGTAAGTACTAATTTCTTTATCAAAATCAAATGTATCAATGATTGTAATAATAGCAGCAATTTGTTTTGCTTCAAAATCCCAATCAGCTTCACTTGCCATTGGTAAGTTATTACCTAAAGCATCAACACCAACTTGATTCATTAACCATTCTGATTTCCATTCTTCAGCATCACTATCATCTAATGTTTCAGAAAGCATATCTGGTAGTAAATCACGAATAGCTGCACAATGGTTGAATGAAACTAATAATTTTTCGATTTCACTTTCAGTGCATAATTTGATTTGATCAGCAACTGGCATAGAATCATCAAGAAGTCCTAATACTTGAATATTATGAATTAATTCAATTAAATCATTAATTTCAGCATCCCATTGAGCATCATTAAGTTCTGCTAAGTGTTTATCAGTCTTAATAATACCATCATTTTCATCATTATCGATTAATAATCCTTCTAAATCAGAATTTAGTGCTGTTAATGTGAATGATTTAGATGCACTCATTAATTGTAATAATTGTTTTAAACCATAATTTACAACATTGAATTCATCACTAGATACAGTAGCCGCATGTTCTACTACATCTTTACCAAGATTCATTTCGCCTAAATTAGTGAATCCACCATTTTGTCTCATGTAATTAACGATTGTTAAGATTCTTGCAAGGTATACCATTTCAGCATCCCATTCAGCAATGCTTGCCATACCATTAACTTCTTGATCTTTGAACCAATCTGTTAAGTATTTAGAGATTACGATGTCACCATCAGGTGAAACGTTGTTAATTTCATTATTTAATGTGTCAAATAATTGAACACGATAAATTACTGAATTATTAATAGCAGTCAATAATGCTTCAAATGCTACAACATCAGTAGATTCAGAAATAATATCTGCAATTTCATTAATATTAATGTTACCATTAATATCTGCAAAGTAGATAAGACTTGCGAAAATACCTCTAATAGCTGGAATTTCTGTATCCCAGTTTACATCATCAGGTATTACTAATTCAGAATCACCAAATGATGGAAGTTTATCAGATAATTTTTCGAAGATATCTGCTTTATTATTTTTAGTTCCTTCAAGTGCAAATACGATGTCGTATACAGCAAGAAGTTTATTTACGTTGATAAGATCTGTATCACTCATAATACCAGATTCACTGATAGCTACAACTAAATCTAATACGCTTAAGTATTCAGAAGAAATTGCTTGTGCATAATCATCATCATCAAGTAATTCTAAATGAGAATAATCAAGTAAACCATTAATAGATTCAACTTTGCCTTCAACAATATCAAATAATGGCATGAACATTTCAACCATCAATTCAGATGGTGCGAATGCTCTAAGAGCATCCGCAAATGCATTCATGAATACAGAGTTATCAAGTAATGCTTTATAATCAGTGATTACAATACCATCCATATTTAAAGGAGCATTAGCCTTATCTAAGAATTCATATAAATATTGATATTCATTAGCCCAATTGATGTTCTTTAAGTCAACTTCATTGTGATCAATGTAATCAGTATGTCTTAATAAGAATTCAGCTAAGATACCTTCTTGTCCCTTAACAAATGGAGAGTTTTCAATTAGCTTGAATAATTCTTTAATACCTTCAGTATCTTTATACTTAATTTGTTTAGCTAAGAAACCAAGTTCTTCTAGTGCTTCTAAAATATCGAATAATCCAGCAACTGCTTCTTTAAATTCAGAAATTGTAGTTACTTGACATGCAGTATATAGAATTGCATCTTCAGAACCGATAACAACATCACCAAATCCATTAAGTGTTGGGATAAATGAAGTATTTAATAATACAGAATCTCCAAGTTTATCGATAATTGCAAGAACCATAGATTCACATCCACCATCAACTAACTTAGCAAAGTCGCGAGAAAGAATAGATGAACCATAAGTTCTATAAAGTTCGATAGTGTCTAGTAAGATACCCTTGATTACAGATAATTCACCTCTAGTTGAAGTTACTTGATCGTAAGATACTGGAATTACACCCATTAAGTATGATCTTTCAGCAAGTCTTACTAAGTAATTTTCAATTCTAGCAGAGAATCCAACATGTTTCAATAAGATATCAACCATTGTAATTACATGAGAATTGTCAGTAAAGTCAATTCCACTCATACCGAATACGTTCATAGCAATTAATTCATTGAATACGATAATTCCGTCTTCAGCAAGAGCAAGTACTTCTGATCCTTTATAAGATAGAAGTTTACTATAATCGATTCTTCCATCCATTGTTGGAAGTTTTTCAATAATTCTTACTACATAGTTTTCATAAGTCCATGGAACAAATACTGAAGATAATGTTGTATCTAATAATGTATCCATTACGAATGAAATTTCTACGAATAAATCTTTATTTGCAAGCATTGGAATATTTGGTCTGATATGGTTAGTACCAATCCAAATTTCACGAACAGAAGCTACTAAGCTTACTAATTCATCTTTATCATCTGATAGACTAATTTGATCTAAATTAGATGGTAAGTTAGAAATACCAAGAACGTTAGCTACCATTCTAATTGCACCTTCAGTGTAACGAGCTGTGAAGTTCATATCACATGCGATTGCGATAATATTTTCTAAAGCTTCAACAGCTTCTACTGGGAAGCTCCATCCTCTTCTTTCTGATAATGCTTTATATAATTGTCCATCTAAGCCGTAACGTACGATTGCTAAAACGCTAGTGTAATCAGCACGAAGTTCAGCTTCTGGATATGTAGATAAGTCAATGTAATCAGTTATAGCAGCTGGTAACTTATGACTAATTCTATTGTAAAGTGGTAATATTGATCTCATGTAAACTTCTGAGTTACCAAGTTCTTCTAATGCATCTAATGCAACATATGCGTTAGTTAAATTAGCATATTGACGATTATTCATGATAAACGCTACAGGTGTATCAAGAACTTCACGAGCAAGAGCTTTCACATCACTTAACATAATCATGCCAGATTCTTGAAGAGCTGGTAAAACGATTGTAATTACATTTTGTAATACATCAATTTCGTGATCCCAATCTATTCCATTTAGATCAACATTAACATTTAATACATCAAATACATAATCAGCAAATAAATCTAAGCGACCATCAAATAAGCTTAAGCTTACACCTTTATCGATTAATGCATTGATTTCATCATTAGATGCGATTACCCAATCTTTATCTCTTAATACATCAAGCATATGTAAGTTAACCATATCTCTTGCAATTTCGATAAATAATGGTAAATCGTTATAGAATCCTTCTTTAGTATAATCACGAGAATCTGTACCGAATCCTACTAATCTTTGAATACCTTCATATGGAAGTTGTTCAACAACTTTAGCATAAACACTAGCAGATACTTTAGAAATAACTTCTGAAGAAATAGCTTCATCCATGATATCAAGAATTTCAAGAACATTTTCATCTGTTAAGAATGAACCGCCAATGAATTCTTTGTCTTTTAAGAATCTATAAAGTTTCTTAGCTGTAGTTAAATCGTTCTTAACTAGGAATTCACAAACATCATCAACTAATGATAAGTAAGCTTGTTCTTCATTGTCCCAATCACTAATAGAATCAATAGCTTCAAGACCTAGGCGACTTAATACTACATTGAATAGGCGAACTCTTACATCGCTATCTTTAGTGATGTTAAGATCGAATAATACTTTAATTACTTCTTTATAGAAGTCTGGTTTAATAATGTCACAATCTTTTTCAGTAACAATAGTTGCGAATCCTTCATTAATTGCAAGTTCAGCAAGATATAATCCAGCATGAGCATCACTTCTTAATTCAGCATTGCTAATAGTTGTTTCATTAATTACAAATTGTAGACTTTCTGGTAAACGGTTATTAATGAATCTTAGAACAGTTAATCCATATGCGTCAAATACTGTTGTATCTACACATACATCTAATGCATCAATACCAGCTAACGCATAACGTTGTTTAGCGTAATCACTAATATTAAAGTCGAATGTCCAAATTTCACTATAACGTTGAACTGTAAATTCAGGATCACTTAAGATACCTAAAGCAATAATTTCATAAGCTTCAGCAAATACATATGAATCTTGGATCCAATCGATTGATTCAATATCAATACCTGTTACTAAATCAAATCCAACTTTATCGCCTACGAACTTAATTAATTCGTAATTGAATTCGTTCCAGAATTCTGTTTGGAATCCTAAAATAATCATATTCTTAACTGGAGTTGTATTTGACCAATTAATTAATACATCATCTTGATAATAGTCAATAACACCGAATGCAATTGCTTCACGAACGATATCAAGTACGATTCTTGCATCATTGATGCAATCATTGTAATCGTATCTTACAGTATCAGCAAGTTCACTTGGTAATCCTAATACATCAACTACTTTGTTCATTACTTTAGCATAAGCAGGTTCAGCTAATACTCTAGCAAGATCAAGATCTAATGTGTTTTCTAAAATGTCTAATACAGATAAAGCATTAGTTTCATTTACTAATTCTTTATTTCTAAATACTGCACGGCCACTTGCAAGAGCATCTTTAAGAATACCATAAGCGCCCTTAACAGTTGTAGCATTGCAATTTAATAGAAGAGCTTCAATATCTTCAACAATTGAGTAAGTGATTAATAAATCATGTTCATAATCAACTGTAGCTAAATCATCATAAGATACTGTCATTCCTAATAATTCAAATGTACCTTCAACAAATCTTGCTAAATCATTACCAATTAAATGAGTATGAGCAGCAATATTGATAAGTTCATTTACAGGTTCGCTAATTCCTTCAAGTGGAATATCACGATCAAGTGCTAATAAGATTAAATCACTTTCGATTAATACTTTAACAGCGTCAAGAAGGTCATTAGCATCACTTCTTAATTCTTCTTTAGTTAAAGCTTGTTCAACTACGTATTGAAGTTTAGCTGGTACTTTATTTTGTACGAAGTCATATGCAACAACTAATAATTCACCAACAAGCTCAGTATCAATAGTTGGTCTTACATCTTCAATAAATTGAAGTGCAATTTCTTTAGAGTAGAACTCTTTAATTTCTTCAAGTGTTAATTCTTGGATATCTTTTAGAGTTTGACATGGGAATTCAACACGGTTAAGAATATCTAATGCAATGTTCTTATAAGCTTCAGCAAATACTTGTCCATCAGCTTCTAAGTTTGCTCTTAATAATTCAACATTAATTAATGAAGTATTAATACTTTCATATGGAATTAAGTTAATAATATCTGAAAGTTTAACATCAACATAATTTAATCCGAATAATGTTGTAATGATATTTTCAATTGGTTCTGTATTAGCCCAATTAATATTACCACCACGGTAGATAGCAAGACCATCAAACTCAACTAATTGTCTTAATACATATACTAATGCATGAGCATCTTCTACGAATAGGTTAGCATCATAATTAGCAATATCTAATAAAGCTTGAACTTTTTCAGAGTAATCAGATAATGTTACAAACTTATTATAGATAGTTTCATATAAAGCTGAAACCATACTTAAATCAATTAATAAATCTAATGAATCTAATACTTCATGTAAGTTTTCATCACTTACTAAATCATAATTGTCATTAATAATATCCATAAATGCAGGCATATTTCTCATAAAGCTTAATACATCTAAATGAGTAATGTACTTAGCATTTAATAAGATATCTTCAACGTTTTCTAATACAGCATATAATTGAGCGAAATCGTGTTCGAAATCAACATATGTTAAATCGTTTTGATCAACTTCTAATCCAGCAAGTTTGAAGATATTATCAAATAATCTAATGTAATCTTTACCAAGAATATTTGTATGTAATAAAGTATCAATAATAGTTGATACATGAGATGCAAGACCTTCTAGAGGAATGCCTTCTCTAATAATATCTTTGTATAATTCAGCTGCAATTGCTTCTCTTAATACGGCAACAATTGATTGAACGTCAGCAGCAAGTTCATCCTTAGTTAAATCTTCACAAACTAAGAAGAATAAATCTTCAGGAATAACATTTTGTGCATAATCATATGCAACAGCTGTTAATTCATAAACAATAGTTGTTGTTAAGATTTCATTTAATGCATCTACAAGCTGAGTTAATACAGATTCTGTCATTATTTCGTTCAAGTCAAGCTTGAATGAATTAATGTCATTGATAATTTGTAATGGGAACCATTCTTGCATTAGAATATTTTCTGCAATAATTCTATATGCTAAGGCAACTTTAGCACCATCAGCAGCAAGATCAATTGCTTCTACATCTAAAACACTTAAATCGAAGAAATTGTTAGAAATTAATTCAACGATTTCATCAAGTTTAACTGTTAAATAATTTAATCCGAAGATTTCATTGATTACATTTTCAACAGCTTCAATATTTTCCCAATTGATTTCATAACCTCTTAATACACCTAATACATCAAAGTCAACAGCGTTTCTTAAGATTGCAATAATTGATTGTAAATCTTCAATGAACATTTCTGTTGGATATTCAGAAAGATCGAAGAATGGTCTCATAGTTTCATTGATATTTTCTAAAACGAAAATAGTGTTATAAACAGGTTCAAATATTGCTAATAAAGTATCTAAGTCAACAATTTCAGCAAGTGCATCTAATAAGTGGTTAAGATTTGTATTATTTAATATATCAGTGTTCTTAGTAATATCAGTATATGCTTTAACGCTCTTAGCAAAGTCAATTATATCTAAGTGAGTAGCGAACTTAGCATTTAATAAGATGTCTTCAATGCTATTTAATGCTCTTCTAATATTGCCTAAATCAGCATCGAAGTCAACAGCATCAAACGCTTCATTTTCAATTGTGATATTAAATAATCCGAATACTCCACTGAATAAGTTAGGTAAATCATTACCTAAAATGTTAGTATGTAATATTGTTTCAATAACAGTTGCAATATGATCTGCAATTCCTTCGATTTCAATACCTTCATTTAGTAATACATTATAAACACCAGCGTTAATTACTTCTCTTAATACAAGTACAATTGATTGTACATCTTCTGCTAATTCATCTTTAGTTAAATCGTTAGAAACTAAGAAGAATAATGAATCTGGAAGTTTATTTTGAGCGATATCGTAAAGAAGAGGTACGATTTCATAAACAAGTGATGTTGTTAAAATTTCATTTAATGCATCAACTACTTTATGAAGTACAGTTTCATTTAAGATATCAGAGATATATAATACTGTTTCTTTGTTATTAATATCTGATAAGAATTGGATTGGGAACCAACTTTGTGCTAGGATATTTTCCGCAATAATTCTATATGCTAAGGCAACTTTAGCACCATCAGCAGCAAGATCAATTGCTTCTACATCTAAATCACTTACATCGAAGAAATTGTTAGAAATTAATTCAACGATTTCATCAAGTTTAACATCTAAGTAATTCAATCCAAAGATTTGGTTAATTACATTTTCAACTGCTTCAATATTAGACCAGTTGATTGCAGAACCTCTTAATACGCTTAGTACATCAAATTCAACAACACTTCTTAATCCAGAAATTAATGATTGTAAATCTTCAACAAACATTTCTACAGGATATTCAGAAAGATCTAAGAATCCACGATATGCTTCAGGCATATTTTCAAGAACTACGAATTTATCATAAACTGGTTCAAATACAACTAATAATAGATCTAATCCAACAATTTCAGTTAATGCATCAAGAACTAAGATTAAGTTAGCATTACTTAAAATGTCTTCATTAGTTGTAATAGCATTAATATTATTTAATTCATTAACAAACTCTAAAATATCAACATGAGTTTCAAACTTAGAATTTAATAAAATGTCTTCAACAATATTTAATACTTTATAAATGCTATCTAAATCATCATCAAATTCAACAGCACTTAATTCGTCACGGCTTAAATCAATTCCTAATAAATTGAATAATCCGCTAAATACATTAGGTAAATCTTTACCTAAAATGTTAGTGTTCATGATTGTATCAAGAACTACTACTAAGTGATCCGCAAGACCTTCAATTTCAACACCTTCACCTAAGAATGCATTGTAAATTTCAGTATCTACGATTTCTCTTAATACAAGTATAATTGATTGAACATCTTCTGCTAATTCATCTTTAGTTAATGAGTTAGAAACTAAGAAGAATAAATCATCAGGAAGAGATGTTTGAGCATTACTATATAGAATTGGAAGAACTTCGTAAACTAATGATGTAGTTAAAATTTCATTTAATGCATCAATTACATTATGAAGAAGTTCGCCATCTAAGAAATAGTATAAGTCTAATTGCATTGATTCCATATCACTTAAGAATTGGATTGGGAACCAATTTTGTGATAATACATTTTCAGCTAAAATTCTGTATGCTTTCGCAACTTTAGCACCATCAAGAACTAAATCAACACCTTCAACATCAAGATCTGATAAATCAAACATAGTGTTAGAAACATAAGTTACGATTTCATCAAGTTTAACGTCTAAGTAATTTAATCCAAAGATTGCATTAATTACATTTTCAATAGCTTCAATATTTGCCCAGTCAATTGCATATCCACGATAAATTCCTAATGCATCAAAGTCAACTGCATTTCTTAAAATATCAAGAACTGATTGTAAATCTTCGATAAACATTTCGGCTGGATATTCAGAAATATCTAATAATCCTTGTAGATCTTCAGGCATATCTTCAAGAACTACAAACTTGTTATAAAGTGGTTCATATAATGCTGGAACCATACTTAAATCAACAAGATATTCAATAATATCAATAATGTAATTTAAGTTATTGTTGTTAATTAAAACTTCATTATCAAGAATTGTAGACATATCTAAATTATTAACAAAATCTAATAATTCAGCGTGATCTTCAAATTTAGATCTTAATAAGATAGTTTCAATTGTTTCAAGAATTTCATATAAATTATTTAAATCATGTTCATAATCAACTGATTCTAATTCAGAAAGAGTTAATTCAAGACCAAATAATTTAAGTGTATTAATTACAAATAGATCAGCATCAGTACTAATGATATTTGTATGAACTAATAAATCAATAATAGTTGTTAAGTGTTCAGCGATACCTTCGAATGGAATAGCTTGATCTTCAAGCATAATGTTATATACTTGTGCTTCAACTACTTCTCTTAAGATAGGCACGATTACTCTTACATCTGAGATTAATTGATCTTTAGTTAATGGGTTAGATACTAAGTAGA
>JAZOLG010000009.1:0-25204 GCA_045652765.1 Bacilli bacterium | reverse complement strand
TATACATAATTATTTACATAGGTATGTATTGTTATACTTAAATAAATACCCAAAAAATAAAACAATAAATACATGTATATTTAAGTATGAATAATAATATAAGAGTAATTATTTTTTTATTTATAACAATAAATAAATAATTGTTCTTTTATTTAAGTATGTATAATAATTATACTTTGGAATTAAAAGTTATTTAAAAAAACGACAAATCACTCAAAAATAGACTTAAAAAGAACTAAAAACAAAAATAAAAAAACGTGTAAAAAACAAAAAATATATAATATATATAATATAAGGAATATACATAAATAAATACAAAAACAAAGGTGTTTGTCCTCTTTGAAAAACAAATTGTCATTTTTTTAATAGGAAAAATTCGAATAACAAAATTCTTTTAATTGTAGCGATATTTTAGTTGAAAAACTATAAAAAAAGCCCCTAAAAAAGAGCTGCAAAAAATATGGGTAAAATAGTTGAAAAACAAACCGTTTTGTGGTATAATAAAGTAGTATAAAAGAGGTGTTGTTATGGAGACTGTTTTGATCAATACAGAATACATTACATTGGGTCAATTTCTTAAATATACTGCTTTTATAAACAACGGAGGAGAAGCTAAAATAGCTGTATTAGAGTTTAAAATATCAGTTAATGGGGCTCCAGAAAACCGTAGAGGTCGTAAAATTTACCCGGGTGATGTAGTAAAAATAGATAAAAGAATGTTTTTGGTAGTTAAAGACGATGAAAATAAATAAAATAGAGGTAATTAATTGTCGAAAATATGAACATGCAACGTTTGTATTTAGTCCGCATATTAATATTATCTGTGGTTTCAATGCAATAGGAAAGAGTACAATATTAGAGGTAATTCAGTATTTAGTTATGCTTAGATCTTTTAAGGCTAACGCTGATTCTGAACTTATTTCTTTTAATAAAGAGGAAGCCGTCTTAAAAGGGCTGTTTTATGACAAAAATAGGCAAAAAAACGTTATAGTTTTAATTTCAAAGTTTTTTAAGAAAATGAGCATAGACGGAATGTTTGTTAAAAAGGCTAGCGAATATGTTGGATTTGCGGATGCAGTATCCTTTGGTACAGAGGATGTTGAAGTGGTTTCTGGATCTCCTGAAGGCAGACGCAAAATGATTGATGTTTTTTTAAGTCAATATGATACACAATATATGCGAATATTAAAAGAATACAAAAATATTCTTAAGGAACGAAATGCCTTCTTAAAAGATGCTGATTTGAACAATAAAAATAATAAGATGCTATTGCAAGTGATTGACAATAAGTTTGCTGTGTTAGCTGAAAAATTAACAAAATGTAGATATAACATAATAGATAAATTAAATGACAAACTAATAAATGTTCATTATGAGTTGTCGGGCCAAAAGGAAAAATGTACCATTGTGTACAATCCTTCATGGCAAATAGATGTAGGAGTAGATCAAGTAGTAAAAACTCATGCAAAAGATTTTATGTATAAAACTACTACCATTGGGCCACATAGAGATGAACTTATCTTTTGTGTTAATGATAAAAATTTAGCTAAATTTGGTTCTCAAGGACAAAAGAAAACAGCTATATTAAGTTTTAAAATGTGTTGTGTTGAATTGTTAAAAGAGAAAAAAGGAAGAAGTCCGATTGTTTTATTGGATGATGTATTTGGGGAATTGGACTCGTTAAGACACAACAACATATTAAAATTTTTGAAAAATAATATACAATCCATAATTACAACACCTAGTTTAAAAGACATAGATCAAAAAATAATCGATGAGGCAAATATTATATATTTAGAAAAGGAGGAAGTATAAATGAATTCAAATGTAGATTCTTATAATTCCAGTAGTATACAAGTATTAGAAGGGTTAGATCCAGTAAGAAAACGTCCTGGTATGTATATTGGATCAACAGGACCAAAAGGATTACACCATTTAGTTTGGGAAATAGTTGACAATGCTATAGACGAAGCTATGGCGGGATATTGCAATGAGATTAATGTCGAAATTTTCGGGGAAAACTCAATCAAAGTTGTGGACAACGGTCGTGGAATGCCCACAGACATACATCCTAAAACGCTAGTTTCCACGATAGAAACTATTTTTACAGTCCTACATGCTGGTGGTAAATTTGACGGAAAGAGCTATAAAGTGTCTGGAGGATTGCATGGAGTTGGTGCGTCTGTAGTTAACGCATTAAGTGAGTGGTTGGAAGTTTGTGTTGAAAGAGATGGGAAAAAATATTTTCAACGATTTGAAACAGGTAAATCTGTTGAACCTTTAAAAATTATTGGTACTACTGACAGAAGAGGTAGTACGGTAATGTTTAAACCTGATGCAACTATTTTTAAAGATACAGTTGTGTTTGAATATGAAACATTAAGACATCGTATTCAACAACTTGCTTTTTTAAATAAAGGGCTAAAAATAACAATTAGTGATACAAGAGATCCAAAGCAACCAAAATCTGCAGTATATAAATATGATGGTGGGCTTGTAGAATATGTTAAATTTTTAAACAAAGGGAAAGCGGTGCTTCATAACGACATTATATATATTGAAGAAAATGTTGACGATATTCAATTTGAAATAGCTTTGCAATATACAGAAGAATATTCATCAAATGTCTATTCATTTGTAAATAATATCCATACTCCTTCTGGAGGAACCCATGAAGAAGGCTTCAGAACGAGTTTGACAAGAATATTAAATGGATATGCCAAAGCCAATAATCTATTAAAAAAAGAGGAAGGATTATCAGGCGATGATGTAAGAGAAGGTTTGACGGCTATTGTATCTTGCCAAGTAAGTGAACCTCAATTTGAAGGACAAACTAAAGAAAAATTAGGTAATACAGAAGTAAGAAGAGCTGCATCACAATTAATGACGGAATATTTTGACGCATATTTAAAGGAAAATCCGGGTGTTGCGAAAATTATATTAGAAAAAACATTGATTGCATTAAGAGCTCGTATAGCTGCTAGAAAAGCACGTGAAGCAACAAGAAGAAAGAGTCCACTTGATTCTTTAGGGTTTGCATCAAAATTAGCAGATTGTCGAAGTAAAGATCCGAAAATTTCTGAAATGTATATCGTCGAAGGGGATTCTGCCGGCGGATCAGCCAAACAAGGTAGAAATAGTTTGTTTCAAGCTATTTTGCCATTAAGAGGTAAGGTTTTAAACGTTGAAAAAGCGCGCGAAGATAAAATTTTAAGCAACAAAGAAATAATTTCAATTATTCAAGCTATAGGAACAGGAATAAAAGATGAGTTTGACATATCAAAAGCAAGATATCATAAAGTTGTAATTATGACCGATGCCGATGTCGATGGTGCTCACATAACAACTTTATTATTAACGTTTTTTTACCGCTATATGAAACCTTTAATTGAGGAGGGTTATGTTTATATAGCTATGCCTCCTTTGTTCAAAATTTCGCAAAATAAGCGTGTAGAATACGCATATAGTGATGAAGAGTTAGAAGAGAAATTAAAAAAATATAATGGAAAACCAAATATACAAAGATATAAAGGGTTGGGAGAAATGAACGCAGAACAACTTTGGGAAACAACAATGGATCCTGAGGTTAGAACATTAATAAGAGTAAATATAGATGATTCTATTGAAGCTGACAGAATCTTTAGTACTTTAATGGGTGATGATGTTGAACCTAGAAGAGAATTTATTGAAGAAAATGCTGTGTTTGTTAAGAATCTTGACGTTTAGGTGCTTATATGGATAATGAAAAAGATATAATCCAAGAACAAGAAGAACAATTGGATGTTCTTCCAAAAGGTGTTTTGGAAGTAGATTTAAATCATGAAATGAAAGATTCTTTCTTAAGTTATGCAATGAGTGTTATCGTTTCACGTGCATTGCCTGATGTAAGAGATGGCATGAAGCCAGTTCATAGAAGAATTCTTTATGCAATGCATCAATTAGGAAATTATAGCGATCGTCCGCACAAAAAATCTGCTCGTATCGTAGGCGATGTAATTGGTAAGTATCATCCTCATGGAGATACAGCTGTATATGAAGCAATGGTAAGAATGGCTCAAAACTTTAGTTATAGATATCCATTAGTAGATGGACATGGAAATTTTGGTTCTGTCGATGGAGATGGAGCTGCCGCAATGCGTTATACTGAAGCAAGAATGTCAAAACTTTCTGGAGAACTTTTGAAGGATCTAGATAAAAATACAGTTGATTTTGTTGATAACTATGATGGTAGTGAAAAAGAACCAGCAGTATTGCCTTGTAGATATCCGAATTTACTAGTAAATGGTACTTCAGGAATCGCGGTAGGTATGGCAACAAATATTCCACCGCACAATTTAGGTGAAACAATTGATGCGATATTGGCAATAATTAATAATCCAGATATACAAATTGATGAACTTTTAAATTATATTAGTGCGCCAGACTTTCCTACTGGTGGTATTATCATGGGTACTCAACAAGTTAAAAAAGCATATTTAACAGGAATGGGTACTGTGACTGTTCGCGCAAAAACAGAACTTGTAAAGTTAAAAAATAATAAACAAGAAATTATTATTAAAGAAATACCATATCAAGTTAACAAAACACGATTAATTGAAAGAATTGCTGAAATTGCCAACAATAAAATTATTGAAGGTGTAACAGATTTACGTGATGAATCTTCACGAAAAGGTATCAAAGTAGTAATTGAACTTAAAAAAGATGCGAACGCAAAAGTAATTTTAAATAATTTATTTAAACATACTCAAATGCAAACTACTTATGGAATTAATATGTTAGCGCTTGATAATGGTCAACCGAAAGTCTTTAATATTAAAGATATGTTAAGCAGATATTTGGATCATCAAGTAGAAGTTATAACAAGAAGAACACAATATGATTTAGAGAAAGCTAAAGCTCGATTGCACATTGTTGAAGGTTTATTAATTGCTCTTGCTTCAATTGATGAAGTTATCGCAATCATTAAAGCATCAGAAACACCTGATATTGCGATAAAGAGTTTAACTGAAAAATTCTTATTAACTGAAATTCAAGCCAAAGCAATTCTGGATATGCGTTTACAAACATTAACAGGTTTACAAGTAAATAAACTTGAAGAAGAAAAAGTTAAATTAACTGAACTTGTTAATGATTTAGAAGATATACTTGCAAATCATTCTAGAAAAATGCAAATTATAGTGCATGAATTACAAGAAGTTAAAAATAAATATAGCGATAAACGTCGTAGTGAAATCGATACAAGTAGCGAAACAGAAGTTAATGACGAAGATTTAATTAATGTTGAAGACGTTATAGTAACAATCACTAATAAAGGCTATATTAAACGAATGAATATAGATACATATAGAGCACAAAGACGCGGAGGTAAAGGGATTACAGGAACCAAGATGCAAGGTGATGACTTTGTTGAAAGACTACTGTTTACTTCAAGTCATGATAATTTGTTATTCTTTACAAATTTTGGTAAAGTATATATTATGAAGGCATTCCAAATACCTGCTGCTAGTCGAATTTCAAAAGGATTACCTCTAGTTAATTTATTACCATTTGAGGATAATGAAAAATTAGCAGCTGTCATAAATTGTCAATCTGTCGAACAAGGTGGATACTTGTTGTTTGCTACTAAGAGCGGTATAATTAAGAAAACTGAATTAATCCAGTATAAAAACATTAGAAGCACAGGTATTAGAGCAATCAACTTAAATGATAATGATGAATTAATGGAAGTGGCTCTAACAGATGGCACAAAAGAAATCATTTTAGGTGCATCAAATGGTAAAGCAGTAAGATTTAATGAGTCATTGGTTCGTTCTTCAAAACGTGCAGCTACTGGCGTAAGTGGAATAAAGGTCGCTGAAGGTGAAAAATTAATTGGAATGTGTGTTTCTAACAATGAAAATGATAGTATTATGATTATTACATCTAATGGATATGGAAAACGAACATCTGTGGAATCATTTAAATCAAAAGGAAGAAATGGTAAAGGCGTAAAATTCATGAACCTTACTGGTAAAAATGGTATTCCTGTAAGTTTGAAATTAGTATCAGGAGATGACGATCTAATTGTAATTACGGATAAAGGTATGGTTGTAAGAACACATTTAGATCAAATTCTAACAATTGGTAGAGATACGCAAGGTGTAAAAGTTGTTTCGTTATATGATTCTCATACAGTTGCATCTATTGCTATTGTTCCAAGAGGCGATGACGAAGAAGAAAACGATGAAACAATTGATGATATTAATTTCGAAGAAGAATATGATGATGAACCAAAAGTAAATTTTGTTCAAGAAGAAGTTGAAGATTCTGAGGATGAATCAGAATCAGAAGAAGAATATGATGATATTTAAAATAAGTGGAGTTTTATACTCCACTTATTTTGCATAAAAGTTGACTTTTGGTTTACAATAATATATAATAAAAAAGTAAAACCGATGAAAAGGAATAGTACCTAAGACGAATTTTTAAGAGAGATAGTGGTTGGTGAGAACTATTAAATAAAGCTTAGCGAATCTACCTTGGAGGTGACTTTGAAAAAAGCTCCGGTTATAGGCCGTAATCTATTACAAAAGTGAGAGGTAACTCTAATAAGGGTGGCACCGCGGACTAAAAGAGTTCGTCCCTGTTGTTTTTCAACAGGGATTTTTTATATTTATAAAGGAGAATAATTATGTTAGATATTAAATTTTTAAGAGCAAATCCAGAAATTGTTAAACAAAACATTAAAAATAAATTTCAAGAAGCAAAACT
The DNA here is from genome assembly GCA_045652765.1 of Bacilli bacterium. GTDB lineage: Bacteria > Bacillota_I > Bacilli_A > ML615J-28 > CAG-313 > UBA1231. Next base: position 18,454 of record JAZOLG010000009.1, on the reverse strand, counting down.
TCCATTAGTAGATGAAGCAATTGAACTTGATATTAAAATTAGAGATGTAAAACAAGAAGGCGATGTATTACGTGCTAAAAGAAATAGTGCAAGTGGCGAAATTGGCAAGTTAATGCGTGAAAAACGTCAAGAAGAAGCCATGAAAATTAAACAAGAAGTTGTTGAAATTAATGAAAAACTTGTGTCATTAGAACAAGAAGAAGCAGAACTTGCTGCTAAATTAAAGAAAATTATGATGACTATTCCAAACATCATAGATCCAACTGTTCCAATTGGAAAAGACGATAGTGAAAATGTTGAAGTACAAAGATATCTAGAACCTAAAGTACCGAACTTTGAAATACCATATCATTTAGATATTATTGAAAAGGTAAATGGTATTGATTTAGATGGTGCAAGAAAAGTATCGGGTAATGGTTTTTATTATTTAATGGGAAATATCGCTAGGCTTCATTCTGCTGTTTTATCATATGCGAGAGATTTTATGATTAATAAAGGCTTTACATATTGTATTCCACCATATATGATTAGAAGTGATGTTGTTACTGGCGTAATGAGTTTTGCTGAAATGGATGCGATGATGTATAAAATTGAGGGTGAAGATTTATACTTGATTGGTACAAGTGAACATTCAATGATTGGTAAATTTATTGATACAATTAACGACAAAAACAAATTACCTTACACTTTAACAAGTTATTCACCATGTTTTAGAAAAGAAAAAGGTGCACACGGTATTGAAGAAAGAGGAATTTACCGTATACATCAATTTGAAAAGCAAGAAATGATTGTTGTTTGTGAACCAGAACAATCAAAAGAATGGTTTGAAAAATTATATCAATATACAGTTGAATTGTTTGTAAGCATGGAAATCCCTGTTAGAACACTTGAATGTTGTAGTGGAGACTTGGCTGATTTAAAAGTTAAGAGTATCGATGTTGAAGCATGGAGCCCAAGACAAAAGAAATATTTTGAAGTAGGAAGCTGCTCTAACTTAGGTGATGCGCAAGCAAGACGTTTAGGAATCAGAATAAAAGGTGAAAATGGTAATTATTTTGCTCATACATTAAACAACACAGTAGTTGCTCCACCTAGAATGCTTATTGCATTACTTGAAAACCACTTACAAGAAGATGGCTCTATCAAAGTGCCTGAAGCTTTGAGACCATATATGGGTGGTTTAGAATATATTAAATAAAAAAAGTTCCTTTTTATAAAAGGAACTCTTACTTATATATAAGTATATTAATTTGTAATTTTCTTATGTAATTTAGCTAATTCATCAAAATTTGGCTCATGTGGGCATTCTTTAAAATAACATTCATCATTGCCATATCGTGGAATAATGTGAATATGATAATGATTAACAACTTGCCCTGCTAGTGTACCATTATTATTTAAAAGATTTAAGTTTTCTATATTTAGTTTTTCTTTTAAAATTTGTGTAGTTTTTAAAACTGCATCAAAAACATCTTTTCCAGTTTCTGGATCAAGTTCAAAAATGTTTTCTACATGTTTTTTAGGAATTACTAAAGTATGACCAACTGTATTTTGAGAAATATCTAAAAAAGCTAATGCGTTATCTGACTCATATATTTTAAAACTTGGTATTTCACCATTAACAATTTTACAAAAAATGCACATATATATACCTCCAATTAGTTTTATTATAACAAATTTCAAATGTTTATAAAACTAATTAAATAACTATATTATGCAAAAGGATATTCATAGTCAATATCGGAGTCAAACGCTACATAAGATAAATAAATAGTTAATAATAAATAAGTAATACCTGTTTGCGAATCTTTTAAGATGATATGATCTTTGCCAGCGGCTGTAATTTCACCTTTAAAGACTTTAGATCCCCACTGACTATTTTCAAAGTTCATATATATAGTAGCTGTTTTACCACGATTAAGTCGTAAAATATTTTCTACGTATGATTGTTCTAGTGGTAGATTAGCGTTTGGCGGATATGCAAAGTTTGGCGTTTGTACAAAATTGGGATTTTGAGAGAAAAATGGTTGATTAAAACCATAAGGATATTGATAATTAATTGTCATATAACTCCTTTCTAATAGCAATTTTCGCTTTCCACTGGGGTGTAAAAACAATGTGATTTATATTTTCCAGTATTCCAAGCTCCCCACCATGAAGCTTCGCAACCAGATTTTGAACTATAAAACCATAACGCTCTACTTGCCGGATGAAATCTTTCGCCATTAATGACTCGTTTTGCAAGTTTAATATCGATATTACGAGCGGCTTGGTAAAAATAAGAATTAAGCGTAGCTTCAAAGCCACCAGGTCTTTGGAAAACCATTTGTTTGATAGTTCTAATATTTTTGAAATCTAAACAGTTTGCTAAAACTCGATTGATTCCAACATTTCCTACCATCAACATTCCGAGTTCTCCTTCTCCTTCTGCTTCAGCTCGCATAAGTCTTGCTAATAATTTTGTTTCTTCGTTGTTATATTTAACAACTGCCATATATTATCACCTCAGGTAGTAATATATATGCTCTAATTTAAATAAATATGAATTATGGAGGCAAAAAAATGGAATGCGATAAAAATTGTAGTACTTGTCAATCAACATGTGGAAAAGTTTGTCCGGTTTGTGGTGCAACAGCAATTGGTGTAGAAACTGCTACAGTTATTAATTTGACAAATGAAAATATAAACATTAACGATCATTTCTATTTATGTTTAAATGGAAAATGTAACGCGGCATATTTTAGTGATTTAGGTGCTTTGATTGAAAAAACAGAAGTAAAAGTACCAATTTGGTTTAAAAGCAATTTCTTTGAATATGTTGTGTGCTATTGTAGAAAAATATATTTAAAAGACATTATGAAAGCAGTTTTCTCTATCGAAAACCCAACTAAAGAAGAAATAATTAAATTTTTAGGAAAAGAAAACATAGAAAGCAATTGTATTGCTAATAATCCGACAAGTAAAAGTTGTGATTTGTTATTTGAAAACGCAATAGAATATGCCAAAGAATTGAAAGAAAAACAAAATGATGAGAAAGAAAGACAATAATTTGTCTTGAGATATATATATATGATCATATTAGATGGAAAAAAAGTATCAAAAGATATTAAAGAGAGTTTAAAAAAAGAAGTAGAGATAATTGTAAATGAAAATAGAAGAGCTCCTCATATTGCAATTGTATTGGTAGGCAATGTGATGGCCAGTCAAATTTATGTAAAAAATAAAATTAAAGCTTGTGAATATACAGGAATTAAATCTACTTTAATTAAAAAAGAAGAGACTGTAACAAATGAAGAATTAATTTCTTTGGTAAAATCTTTAAATAATGACGACGAAATTGATGGAATAATTGTTCAACTGCCACTCCCTAAACATATAGATGAACAATTAATTATAAATACTATTTCATCAACAAAAGATGTTGACGGTTTTGGAATTGAAAATAAAGGAAAATTATTTAGTGGATTAGAATGCTTTAAAAGTGCAACCCCTTTTGGTATTATTAAACTTTTAGAAGCATATAATATAGATATTACAGGAATGAATGCTGTCGTAGTTGGTAGAAGTAATATTGTAGGAAAACCTATGGGTGTTATGCTATTAGATAAAAATGCGACAGTGACTATATGTCATTCTAAAACAAAAGATTTAAAAAATGTAACGAATAAAGCTGATTTGCTTGTAGTAGCAATAGGTAAAAGTAAATTTATAAAAGAAGATATGGTTAAAGATAACGCAATTGTTATAGACGTGGGAATGAATAGAGACGAATTTGGTCTTTGCGGTGATGTTGATTTTGAAAATGTTTCTAAAAAAGTGTCTTATATTACTCCAGTTCCTGGTGGAGTTGGACCACTCACTATTGCAATGCTTTTGACTAATACATTAATTGCATATAAAAGAAAATAGAAAGAAGGATTAATATGGTTATCGTAGGACTTGGTAATCCCGGAATAAAGTATGAACAAACAAGACATAATGTTGGGTTTATGTTTGTAGATAAACTTGCAGAAAGTTATAATGCTTCATTTGTTTTAGATAAACAAAAAGAAGCATATATTGCAGATATATATATTGATGGCAAAAAACATTTATTAGTTAAGCCAGTTACATATATGAATAATTCAGGTAATGCTGTTATCAAAGTATTAAATTATTGGAACATTGATCCAAGTGAATTAATTGTTGTATATGACGATATGGATTTAGAAGTTGGCAAAATTCGCATCCGTAAATTTGGTTCAGCTGGTGGTCACAATGGAATGAAGTCAATAATAGCACATATCCAAACACAAGATTTTAAACGAATTAGAATTGGAATCGGTAGATCACAAGATAATATAGAACATGTTTTAGGTAAATTTAAACCTAGCGAAAGACCTTTTATAGAAGAAGCTGTTTCTTTAGCACCAAATTTAATCATTGATTACCTAGCTAAAGGGATTGACTTTTTAATGAATAGATATAACTAATGTTTGATATTGTTAAATATTTTAATAGTCTACCTAAATATGACAAAATTGTAGATCAAATTATTGATTCTAAAAATTCATATATATATAATTCTGCAAATACAATTCAAAAATTGTTAACTTTCAAGTTATTTAATAAACTAAATAAAACAATCGTTGTAGTATATCCTAATATATTTGAAGCAAGTAAAGCTTATGAAGATTACTTGGAATTAACCGAAGCTGATCAAATCAGCTTTTTTCCTGTTGAAGAACTAGTAGCAAGTGAGCTTATAGCATCAAGTAACTCATATCGATTAGAAAGAATAAAAACAATATTTAAAATCATTAATAATATTCCTCAAATTATTATTACATCAGTTGAAGGAATTACAAGAAACACATTAAATAAAGAAAAATTAAAAAAATCTATATTAAAATTAAAAAAAGAAGATATATATAATAGAGATGTGTTGTTAAAAGATTTAGTTATAAGAGGATATCAAAAAGTAACAATAGTAGAAAATCCTGGGACATATAGTGTTCGAGGAAGTGTTATAGATGTATTTCCTATTAACATAGATAATCCGGTTAGAATAGAATTTTTTGATAATGAAATAGATAATATCAAAATATTTGATGTATCAACTCAAAGAAGTATTGAAAAGTTAAATGAAATACATATATATCCTTTCTATGATATCGTTTATGATGATAATGAAATTTCAGCCATTAAAGATAGAATATTAGATACTCAACTTTATAATGAAAAGACAATAAGTGTTCTAAATAATATTGAACAACACTATCAACTCGATCAATTATATTTATACTTACCTTATATTGATCCGACTTTCCAGACATTTACAGATCTACTTGATGAAAAAATCATTATTGTCTCAAACTATCTTAAAGCAAAAGATAAAGAACAAATCAATTATAGTGAATTGTATGAATACATATCTAACACTAAATATGTGCTTAATATGGAATTCTTCAAAACATTAGATGAAATACTTGCATGTAGTGACAAAAGTTTAATATTTGAGAGTTTTGGGGTCGAAAATAAAGAAATAAAAGCCGCTTTATCGTTAGACATACAAACTGCTAACAATGTAGAATATAATAACTATTTGCCAAGTATGATAAAAGAGTTTAAACTTAATCAAAATAAAACATATATATTGACACATTATGATGAAACCAAACTTAAACTAATAAAAGATTTATTGGACTCAGAACAAATCAAATATAATCAAAATGATACAATATCAAAAGAAAAAATTAACTTGTTAGTCTCAAATAATGCAATAGGTTATGTAGACTATGAATTAAATGTTGAAGTTATAACTCCAAAAGAGTTTGCTGCTAACAAAATATACAAAAAGTCCAAATATAATAAAGAACAAAATAAAACAGTTCAAATATATAGTAAAGAAGAATTAACAATAGGAGATTATATTGTTCATCAAGATTATGGTATCGGGCAATATAAAGGAATAAAAACCATTGATAATAAAAAAACAAAAAACGATTATCTAATGATTGAATATGCAGATGATGGAAAACTATATGTACCAGTTGAAAAAGTATATATATTACAAAAGTATTTAGGAAGTTTTGATAAAGTTCCTAAACTAACTAAATTAAACACAAAAGAATGGGAAAAGAAAAAAGCTAAAGTAAAAGAAAAACTTATAGCAATTGCGAAAGATTTAATTAAAACCCAAGCAAAAAGAGAATCGTTGAAAGGATATATATATAATAAAGATTCTGAAGAACAATTAATGTTTGAAAATGATTTTGATTTTATTGAAACAGTTGATCAAATTAAAGCTATTGAAGATGTAAAAAAAGATATGGAATCATCCAAACCAGTAGATAGACTCATATGTGGTGATGTAGGATTTGGAAAAACTGAAGTTGCGATGCGTGCCGCATTTAAAGCAGTAGATAATGGTAAACAAGTTGCTGTTTTGGCCCCTACTACTGTTTTAACAAGACAACATTATTATTCTTTTAAAGAAAGATTTGAAAAGTATGGGATGAGAGTAGAACTTTTAAACCGCTTTGTAGAACCTAAACATGTTAAAATTGTATTAGAGGGATTAGAAAAAGGATATGTTGACATTGTAATAGGTACTCATAGATTACTTTCTGATGATATTCGTTTTAAAAATCTTGGTATGTTAATCATTGATGAGGAACAAAGATTTGGTGTATTACATAAAGAAAAAATAAAGCATCTTAAAGCTAATGTGGATGTTTTGTCTTTATCAGCAACACCAATACCAAGAACATTACAAATGTCGTTATCTGGACTTAAAGAAATGAGTTTAATTGAAACACCACCAATTAATAGAAAAAGTATTCAAACCTATGTTTTAAAATCTAATGAATCAGTAATTAGAGAAGCAATTTATAGAGAAATGTCAAGAGGTGGTCAAACATTTTATTTATTAAATAGAATTGATAAATTAGATATTATAGCATCCAAAATAAAACGACTAATTCCTAAAGCAAAAGTTGCAATTATTCATGGCAAAATGGATAAAGAAAATATTGAGGAAGTATTAAATGATTTTTTAGATAAAAAATACGATGTTTTAGTTTGTACAACAATTGTTGAAACTGGAATGGATATTCCTAATGCAAACACTTTAATAATTGAACAAGCTGATCACTTAGGATTATCACAACTTTATCAAATAAGAGGTAGAGTTGGAAGAAGTGAACAAGTAGCTTACGCGTATTTAATGTATGATTCAGATACAAGACTAACGGATGTCGCAGAAAAAAGATTAAATGCTATAAAAGAATTTACGGCTCTTGGAAGTGGATACAAAATAGCTATGCGTGATTTGTCAATTAGAGGGGCAGGAGATATACTTGGTAGTGAACAATCAGGATTTATTAATGATATAGGTATTGAATTATATATGCAAATGTTAGAAGAGACCTTAGAAGAAGAAAAAGGAATAACAAAAGAAAAAGAAAACGAAACACAATACAATTTAAATGTTTCCAAAACAGTTGATTCAACATATGTAGATGATGATGCAATAAAAATCGATATTCATCAATCTATCAGTAAAGTGTATACTAAAGAACAAGCAGAAAACTTAGTTCAAGAATTTACAGATCGTTATGGAAAACTTAATAATGAACTTAAAATATATATATACAGCAAATATTTGGAAACATTATTGAAACAAAAAGGCATAGAAAAATATAAAGTTTTGGATAATAAAGTTGAATTGAATTTCGACCAAGACCATACTAAGAATATTCAATATATATATTTTTTACAAACTGCAAAAAATATTGCTCCTAGATGGATATATGAATATAAACAAAACAAAATATATATAACTATCAATATTAATGAAACAAATCAAATGTATTCTGATAACAGCTATATATATCAATTAATTATGTTTATGGAAAAAATGTAAAATAAAGGTATAATGTTAAAAAAACACCACATAATAATTATGAGGTGTATATATAATGAAAGCAACGGGAGTAGTAAGAAGAATTGATGATTTGGGTCGCATTGTTGTGCCAAAAGAAGTAAGAAGAACGATGCGAATTAAAGAGGGAGAATCATTGGAAATCTTTGTAGATGGAACTGACAAAATCGTATTAAAAAAATATTCGCCAGTTCAAAACGTTAACGACTTTGTAAGTGAATTTGTCGATAGTATTTACGCATCAAACAAAAAAGATATAGTAATTACTGACAATGAAAAAATAATAGCGGTAGCCGGAAATTATCGTAAAGACATTGTTGGTAGAAGAATTACCTTGAGGCTTGAGGATAAAATACAAAAAAGAAATACCCAAGTGATTGATTCAACAGATAAATTTGAAATTTGTGAAAACATTGATATGAAAAAACCGGCAATATTAAAACCTATAAATGTTTATGGAGATATTATTGGTTGTGTTATCGTTAGTAGCGATAAAATAGGTGATGTTGAAAAGTCGTTAGTTGAATTTAGTAGTACATTTATGAGCAGATATTTAGAAGGATAAGCGGCAATGTTGCTGCTTATTTTTTATTAAAATATAAATCTTTTGCAAAAAATAACACGTTATGATATAATAGTGTCGAAAAAATAAAATTTACAATTTTGGAGGTATTTAAAATGGCACTAGTTAGTATGACTGGTATGCTTGAAAAAGCAAGAAAAGAAAAATTCGCGGTTGGTCAATTCAATATTAATAACCTTGAATGGACAAAAGCAATTTTATCAACAGCTCAAGAAAATAATTCTCCTGTTATTCTTGGTGTATCTGAAGGTGCAGCAAAATATATGGGTGGATTTGATACAGTTGTTGGTATGGTTAAAGGTTTAATTAAAAACTTAAACATTACTGTTGATGTAGCATTACATTTAGACCATGGTCAAAGTTTTGAAAATTGTAAAAAAGCTATCGATGCTGGATTTACATCTGTTATGATCGATGGATCTCATCATCCACTTGCAGAAAACATCAAAATGACTAAAGAAGTTGTTGATTATGCTCATGCAAGAGGTGTAAGTGTTGAGGCTGAACTTGGAACAGTTGGTGGAAATGAAGACGGAGTAATTGGTGGAATTAAATATGCTGACTGTGGTGAATGTGTATCTTTATGTAAAGATGCTGAAATTGATGCTTTAGCGCCTGCTTTAGGATCAGTTCATGGCCCATACAAAGGTGAACCAGTTTTAGGATTTAAAGAAATGGAAGAAATTGGCTTAGCTACTCAAAAACCACTTGTTCTTCATGGCGGTACTGGTATTCCAGATGAATTAATTAAACGCGCTATATCTTTAGGTACTTGTAAAATTAATGTTAATACTGAATGCCAATTAGCATTTAATAAAATTTTAAGAGATTTCTTAGCTGATCCTAAAAACGCAGAAGTTTATGATCCAAGAAAACTTTTAGGACCTGCTACTAAAGGAATTGTACAAGCAGTTACTGAAAAAATGAATGTATTTGGTTCAGTAAATAAAAACTAATTAGCATATATATAAGAGTAAGTTTTGCTGAAAAACTTACTTTTTATTTTACAAATTCAAATAATATATATATAATTAATGTGGTGATTAAAATGAAATTTGTAGCTTATTTATTGTTGTATAAAAGAATAGAAGGATCCGAAAACTTGGAAAGAACTATCACAGACATGCTAACTTACTCTAAAGATGTTGATACGTTATATATATTCAACTATTATAAATATCCACAATCTACATTAATTGACGTATTAAAAATGTATAAAAACATTGAGTATGCTGATTTGCCTAACAAAGGTCAAGTTGCTAATTATAGTGATGCTGTTAATCATGCCATTAAAGTTGGTGCTGATTATGCGAATATATTAGAAACAGGATATTTCTATGAAGATGGCGCATATAGAGAAATCAAAAAAATGATTATACAAGAAGAAATAAATAAAAATGCGGCTGTTATTACTCCAATCCCTGTTTTGACATGCGAAGGCAAAAACGATACAAAAGAAGTTTACAGGGAAGTTTTAGGTGCTAACCTTACTGGAGCTTTTATTAATTTGAATATATATAAACAAACGGAAGGTTTCTATTTGCCATATTATCAAACTACATTTGATTATGATTACTGTTTAACAGTTAGACAAATGGGGTATAAAATAATACTAATGAATAATTTAATATTACGTAACAGAAACTTTAAAATGTTGACTAAGAGTTTCTTGTGGCATAATTATCATGGGTATGCTAGAGAGATATATGATATATATTACGAAACTAGAAATAGAATGTATCTATGGGATAAATTTAAAAATACTGATCCAGAATATGTAAAGCTAGATAAAAAAATTCAGTCTGCTGAATTTAAAGAAATGCGTATTTTTGAAAAAAAATATAGAGAAAAAAAAGAAATTATAAAACAAGCACGATTTGATTATCGACTTGGAAAAATGGGTAAAGCGTTTGAAGAAATTAACTTTTAGTCTCGAGAAAACTCGAGACTTTTTCTTTTTTTATAAAAAAATTATCATATCATTTGCCAAAAAATGCACTTTTTGGTAAAATATCAAAGGCTTAAATGTAGGCGGAGACTTGCGAGGTTGCTGATACGCACGGGAGCGTTGTCATTGACCGTCTATCAGGTAATTCGCAATGAGCCGAAAGCTTAAAAAATAAGTATAAGGAGGCTAACATGGCAAAAGAAAAGAAATTAAGAATAAGATTATTATCTTATGATCACAGATTAATTGATGAATCTGCGAAGAAAATTGTTGAGACTGCGAAAAGAACTGGTGCTAAAGTATCAGGTCCAATCCCACTACCAACAGAAAAAGAAGTGTTTACTGTTATCCGTTCACCACACAAATATAAAGATAGTCGTGAACAATTTGAACGTCGTACTCACAAACGTTTAATTGATATCGTAAATATTACGCCAAAAACTATGGATGCGTTAGTTCATTTAGAATTACCATCTGGTGTTGAAATCGTTCTAAAATAAATGAGAAAGAAGGAGGAATAAACTCATGGCCAAAGGAATCTTAGGTAAAAAAGTTGGAATGACACAAATTTTCTCTGAAACAGGCGCTTTAATCCCTGTTACAGTGATCGAAGTAACTCCAAACGTTGTATTACAAAAAAAGACTGTTGAAACAGATGGCTACAATGCAGTTCAATTAGGTTACGCTGATAAGAAAGAAAATCTTGCAAATAAACCTGAAACAGGACATGCAGCAAAAGCAAACACAGCCCCTAAGCGCTTCGTAAAAGAAATTGCTGGGGAAGAGATGCTAGCGTTTGAAGTTGGACAAGAGGTTAAAGGAAATATTTTCACAGAAGGTGAATTAGTTGACGTAACTGGTACATCAAAAGGTAAAGGTTACCAAGGTGTTATTAAACGTCATAATTTCGGACGTGGACCAATGTCTCACGGATCTGGATATCACCGTGGAATCGGTTCAATGGGTTCAATTGACCCAGCCCGCATTAAACCAGGTAAGAAAATGCCAGGTAGAATGGGTGGCGTTATTAAAACAGTTCAAAATCTTGAATTTGTTAAATATGATGTAGAAAACAATGTAATACTTGTAAAGGGTAATGTTCCAGGAGCTAAAAACTCATATGTAGTTATTACAAATGCAGTTAAAGCTAAGAACGCTAGTTTAAACCCTGAAAGTCTTGCGTAGGAAGGAGTAAAATATGCCAAGTATTGTTTTATTAAATCAATTAGGTCAACAAGTTGGTGAATTAGCATTAAGTGAAAATGTATTTGCTGTAGAAAATCATCAACAAGCAGTATTTGATACAATTGTTGCTGAAAGAGCAGCTATGCGTCAAGGTACTCAAAAAGCAAAAACTCGTTCTGAAGTAAGCGGTGGTGGTAGAAAACCATGGCGTCAAAAAGGAACAGGTCGTGCTCGTCAAGGTTCAACTCGTTCTCCACAATGGCGTGGCGGTGGTGTTGTATTTGCACCAACTCCAAGATCATATGTTATGAAAGTTAATAAGAAAGTTGTTCGTTTAGCAATGAAATGTGCTTTAACTTATAAAGTACAAGAAAATAAATTAATCGCTTTAAATGAATTAACTCTTCAAAACTTCAAAACAAAAGGATTAGTTGAAGTATTAAATAACGTTAAAGCTGAAGGAAAAATCTTAGTTATCACTAAAGAAGCTAACGATTTAGTAGAATTAGCTGGACGCAATATTCCAAACGTTTTAGTTGAAACTGCAAATCATGTTTCAGTTTATCAAATGATGAATGCAAGTTGTGTTGTTATGACACAAGATGCAGTAGCTTATTATGAGGAGGTACTTAAATAATGAAAACATCTTATGATATTATTAGAAAACCTATCATCACTGAAAAATCAAGCTCATTAATTGATAAGAATTTACAATATACTTTTGAAGTAGATCCAAAAGCTAATAAAGTAGAAATTAAAAAAGCTATCGAAGAAATTTTCGAAGTAAAAGTTGTAGCTGTTAGAACAGTTAATGTTCACCGCAAAGCTAAAAGAGTTTCAAAATACGAAGGGTTTAAATCAGCGTACAAGAAAGCAATCGTTCGTCTTGCACCTGGACAAACTATTTCGTCATTTGAAGTATAGGAGGTCAAGTAAGTATGCCTATTAAATTTTATAAGCCTACGACTAATGGTCGTCGTAATATGACAGCATTAACTTATGAAGAAATCACTACAAATACTCCTGAAAAGAGTTTATTAGTTACAGTTAAAAAACATGCTGGTCGTAATAATTTAGGTCGTATTACAGTTCGTCATCATGGCGGCGGTGAAAAACGTAAATATCGTCTTATCGATTTTAAACGTGATAAAGATGGTATCAAAGGTAAAGTAGCTACAATTGAATACGATCCAAACAGAAGTGCAAATATTGCATTAATCAATTATGTAGATGGTGAAAAACGTTACATCATCGCTCCAAAAGATTTAAAAGTTGGAATGGAAGTTGTTTCTGGTACTGCAGTAGATATCGTTGTTGGTAACTGCATGGAAATCCAAAACATTCCAGTTGGTACAATGATTCACAATATCGAATTAAGTCCTAAACATGGTGGACAACTTGCAAGAGCTGCAGGTGCTGGTGCACAAATTTTAGGTCGTGAAGATAAATATGTTTTAATCAGACTTGCTAGTGGTGAAGTTCGTAAGGTTTTAGGTGTTTGCCGTGCAACTGTTGGTGTTGTTGGTAACTTAGACCATGAACTTGTTAACGTTGGTAAAGCAGGACGTACTCGTCATATGGGTGTTCGTCCAACAGTACGTGGTTCTGTAATGAACCCTAATGATCACCCACACGGTGGTGGTGAAGGCCGTCAACCAGTTGGTACAAAAGCTCCTATGACTCCTTGGGGTAAAGTTGCTTTAGGTCTTAAAACTAGAAACACTAAGAAAAAATCGAACGCTCTTATCGTGCGTCGTCGTAATGGATAGAAAAGGAGGAACTCAAAAATGTCACGTTCACTTAAAAAAGGTCCTTTTATTGATGAACATTTAATGAAAAAAGTTGAAGCATTAAATGAAGCTAATCAAAAGAAGGTAATTCAAACTTGGTCAAGAAGATCAACAATTTATCCTGAATTCGTTGGACATACAGTTGCAGTTTATAACGGTAAAGAACATTTACCAATTTATGTAACTGAAGATATGGTTGGGCATAAATTTGGTGAGTTTGCTCCAACTAGATCATACCGCGGTCATGGTAAAGATAAAAAAGCTGGTAAATAGGAGGGACAATCATGGAAGTTAGAGCAATTGCAAAATCAGTTAGAATGTCACCTCGTAAAGCTAAATTAGTTATTGATTTAATTAGAGGTAAAAAAGTAGGACAAGCTATTGCAATCCTTAACAATGTTGAATCAACAGTTAAAGAACCAATTAGCAAAGTTCTAAATTCTGCTATCGCTAACGCTGTTAATAACAACAGTTTAGATGCAGATAAATTATATATTAAAGAAATCTACGCTAACCCAGGACAAATTTTAAAAAGAATGCGTCCACGTGCTAAAGGTAGTGGAGATAGAATTTTAAAAAGAACATGCCATGTAACAGTGGTATTGGCTGAGAAAGAATAATTAGGAGGAACTATTATGGGTCAAAAGGTAAGTCCAATAGGATTAAGAGTTGGCATTATCCGTGGTTGGGATGCAAAATGGTATGCTCCTAAAGCCAAGGTTGCTGATTTATTACATGAAGATTTAAAAATTCGTGAATTCTTATTCGCGTTCTATAAAACAGCTTATGTTTCTCAAATCGAAATCAAAAGAACTGGTAAACGTGTAATCGTTTCTGTACACTCTGCAAGAGTTGGTGCAGTTATCGGTCGTGATAGTGCTAAGAAAAATGAAGCTGTTAAAGCATTAGAAAAAATGACTGGTAAGAATGTATTCTTAACAGTAGTTGAAATTAAAACTCCAGATTTAGATGCTGTTTTAGTATCAAGAAAAATGGCTGAAGATCTAGAAAATCGTGCATCTTTCCGTCGTGTTCAAAAGAGTGCTATTCAAAGAGCTCTTAAAGCTGGCGCAAAAGGTATCAAAACTCAATTATCAGGTCGTTTAGGTGGAGCTGAAATCGCACGTAGTGAAGGTTATATCGAAGGTAGTGTTCCACTACATACATTCCGTGCTAACATTGATTACGCAACAGCTGAAGCTAATACAACTTATGGTAAAATCGGTGTTAAAGTTTGGATTAATAAAGGTGAAATTTTAACAGCAAAACAAAATAATAATAAGAAGGAGGACAAATAATTATGTTAATGCCAAAAAGAACTAAATATCGTCGTCCTCATCGTATTAGTTATGAAGGAAAAGCCAAAGGTGGAAAATCAGTAACATTTGGTGAATATGGTCTTCAAGCATTAGAAGGTGCTTGGGTAACTGACCGTCAAATTGAAGCTGCCCGTATCGCTATGACACGTTATATGAGACGTGACGGGAAAGTATGGATCAAAGTTTTCCCACATTTAGTAAGAACTAAGAAACCATTAGAAGTACGTATGGGTTCTGGTAAAGGGGCTCCAGATGGTTATGTAGCTGTAGTTAAAGATGGAACTGTAATGTTTGAAATCGCTGGTGTATCAGAAGAAATCGCTCGTGAAGCATTCAGACTTGCATCTCATAAACTACCAGTTAAAACAAAATTTGTTGTAAGAGAAAGTGGTGAGTAAGATGGCTGCTAAGAAAAGTAAAAAAGTGGTTAAAAAAGTAACACAAGTTAATCAAATTAGAGCTTTAGAAAACGCGGACATTGAAGCAAAAATCATTGAACTTAAAAAAGAGTTACATAATTTACGTTTCCAAGCCGCTGTTGGTAAATTAGAAAAAACTGCTCAATTAAAGAAAGTAAAGAAAGAAATTGCACGCGCATATACAGTATTAACTGAACGCGCTAATGCAAATAATTAGGAGGTTAGTGATGGAAAGAAATACTCGTAAAGTATACGTTGGTACTGTTGTTTCTGCTGTAAATGATAAAACAATTACTGTTAAAGTTGAAACTCATCGCAGACACCCTCTATATAGTAAAAGAATCAAATATTCAAAGAAGTTTACAGCTCATGATGAACAAAATGTAGCAAAAGTTGGCGATATCGTAGAAATTATGGAAACTCGTCCACTATCTAAAACTAAACGTTATCGTTTAGTAAAAATTGTTCAATCAGCTGTAATCGTATAATCAGGAGGTAAATCATGGTTCAACAAGAAACTAGAGTCAATGTTGCAGACAATTCAGGTGCAAAACAACTACTGATTATAAAAGTTTTAGGTGGCGCAAGACACTTATATGCTGGTGTTGGTGATGTTGTTATTGCAACAGTTAAATCAGCTACTACTGGCGGTCAAGTAAAAAAAGGTGACGTTGTAAAAGCAGTCATCGTAAGAACAAAACACGGTGTAAGAAGAGCAGATGGTTCTTATATCAAATTTGATGATAACGCTGCTGTTATCATTAAAGAAGATAAATCTCCAAGAGGAACTCGTATTTTCGGGCCTGTTGCGAGAGAACTTCGTGATAAAGACTATACTAAAATTGTTTCTTTAGCACCTGAAGTTCTATAGGAGGCAAACATGAAAATTAAAAAAGGTGATGTTGTTGCTGTTATTGCAGGTAAAGATAAACCAGTGAATGGTGTTTATAAAACTGGTGAAGTATTAGCAGTATATCCTGCTACAAGTCGTGTTGTAGTTAAAGGTATTAATATTGCTACTAAACACTATCGTCCATCTCAAGCTCGTCCTGAAGGTGGAATTGAAAAGAAAGAAGCACCAATCCATGTTTCAAATGTTGCTTATCTTGACCCTGTTAAAAAACAACCAACAAGAATTCGTTATGAATATGAAAAAGACGCTGAAGGTAACTTTGTAAAAGGTGCTAACGGCAAAAAAATTAAATATCGTGTAGCAGTTTTATCTGGTACTAGATTAGACAAGTAGGAGGTAAGGAATGAATCGCGTATTACAAAACTACAAAGAAAACGTTGTACAACAACTTACTGACAAATTTGGCTACACTACTATTATGCAAGTACCTAAGATTGAAAAAATCGTGTTAAATATGGGTATTGGTGATTCAATTAGTAATTCAAAATTATTAGATGCAGCTGTTGAAGATTTAGGAATTATTGCTGGTCAAAAACCACTTGTTACTAAAGCTAAAAAATCTATCGCTGTATTCAAACTTCGTGAAGGTATGCCAATTGGTGCTAAAGTAACTTTACGTGGAGAAAGAATGTATGAATTCTTTGACAAATTAGTGTCAATTTCACTTCCACGTGTAAGAGACTTTAGAGGTGTAAATCCTAATTCATTTGATGGAAGAGGAAACTACACTTTAGGTATTAAAGAACAATTAATTTTCCCTGAAATTAATTATGATAAAGTTATGAAAATTCGTGGTATGGACATTGTTATTGTTACTACTGCACAAACTGATGAAGAAGGCCGAGCTTTATTAAGCTTACTTGGTATGCCTTTTAGAAAGTAATGGAGGACATAGATAATGGCTAAAACATCAATGAAAGTAAAATGCGCGCGCCAAAATAAATTCCAAGTGCGCGAATACACTCGCTGCGAACGTTGTGGAAGACCTCATGCAGTTTATCGCAAATTCAAATTATGTCGTGTTTGCTTTAGAGAACTTGCATATAAAGGCTTAATCCCAGGCGTTAAAAAAGCAAGCTGGTAAGAAGGAGGCTAATAATATGGTTATGACTGATCCAATTGCTGATATGCTTACTAGAATTAGAAATGCGAACCTTAGAAAACACCCAACAGTGTCAGTTCCAGCTTCTAAGATTAAATTAGAAATTCTTCGTGTTTTAAAAGAAGAAGGATATATCAGTGATTTTGTAAAAATTGAAGATGAAAAACAAGGAATGATATCGATAACTTTAAAATATGTCAACAAGACATCAGTAATTAAAGGTTTAAAGAGAATCTCAAAACCTGGTTTAAAAGTTTATGCTAAAAGAAACGAATTACCTAAAGTATTAAATGGTTTAGGTGTTGCTATCGTTTCAACATCAGGAGGCGTTATGAGCGATCGCGAAGCACGTCAAAAAAATCTTGGTGGCGAAGTTTTAGCATTTGTATGGTAGGAGGAAAAAAGGTATGTCACGTATAGGAAACAAACCAGTCGTTTTACCAAACGATGCTACAGTAGAATTAGTAGAAAATGTAATTGTTGTTAAAGGTCCAAAAGGTCAATTATCTTTTGAATGCCCACAAGCAATTACTGTAGAAATTAAAGATAATCAAGTTACATTTACACGCCCTTCAGATGTTAAAGAACATCGTTCATTACATGGTACAACTCGTGCTATCGTTAACAACATGGTGTTAGGTGTAACTCAAGGATTTGAAAAAGTTTTAGAAATTGAAGGTACTGGTTACAGAGCTCAATTACAAGGGAAAAAATTGGTTGTTAATGCTGGTTATTCTCACCCTTGCGAAATGGAAATTCCAGAAGGTTTAACTGTTACAGTTCCTAACCCAACTGAAATTCATGTTGTTGGTTGCGACAAACAATTAGTTGGTCAATTTGCGGCTGATGTAAGAATCATTAGAAAACCAGAACCATATAAAGGTAAAGGTATTCGTTATCGTGGTGAATATATCCGTCGTAAAGAAGGAAAGAAAGCTAAGTAGAAAGGTGTGTATTAATCGTGGTAACAAAAAAATCTCGTAATGAGACAAGACAAAAACGTCATTTAAGAATTCGTAAAAACGTTAATGGAACAAATTCTGTACCTCGTTTAAACGTTTTTAGATCAAATGCAAATATTTATGCACAAGTAATCGATGATGTTAAAGGTGTAACTATTGTAAGTGCATCTTCAATTGATAAAGAATTAAAAATCGCTAATGGTTCTAATATTGAAGCAGCTAAACAAGTTGGTGCTTTAGTAGCTAAAAGAGCTTTAGAAAAAGGTGTTGAATGTGTAGTATTCGACCGTGGTGGATATTTATATCACG
>JAZOLG010000008.1:0-4039 GCA_045652765.1 Bacilli bacterium | reverse complement strand
TAAACATTTCAATTACTTTAATCGTTTCCTCTTTAGATTCTTTAGTAAATGAAAGACGGTAACTTGAAATACCTTTTAAATCTTTTAAATCATCAATTAAGTTAAGTACTTTAGAGTTATATAAAGTTACTTCACAGTTTTTAAATCCAAGTGGGAATTCCGCAATTTCATCAACTAAACTAAAACTTTCGGTTTTACATTTACCACAAAGTCCCATACGTTTTAGTGGACAGTATTTTGTGACCATTAGTTTTTGTCTACCATAAACGATGAGTTCGACTTTTGGATATGTTTCATATTTATCATAATAGTTTTCGATAAGAGCGTTGATATCTGTTTTATTTATTTCATATGAAAGGGTAACGGTATCAACACACAATTCGTGTAAAACTCTTAAACTTTCGTGATTGACAATATTTAAAGAGTAATCTGTTGTAACTAAACATTTGTCTTTATAGTATTCGACACCATTTAATCCGCCAACTAATACTCTATCTACTCCATCAACATAAGTACTATTATTTCTTGATACTTTGTTTTGATAGTAAATTACTTCAATTCCTAAATCTTTACATGCATTATATTGTTCTAATGTTTCTACTTCACATGTAAGAATAGGAGTAGGTAATTTATGTTCTGGAACACTAATTGTTCTTGGTTCTTTCTTTAAAACATTAACAACTAAGCGTTTTTCATTAAGTTTTTCAATTAAATCTCTTTTCATTGAACTAATGATTTTTAAAGGAACAAATCCGTTTGTTGGAAACTTAATGTTGATATCTTTTAAATAATATGGTGTATCATTTAGCTTTTCAAGTAAATTTGTAAAGTTTTCATTTGTTACACCAACTGTTTTAGCAGTTTCAATTAAATAGTCACTGCTTGCATTAACTTTAATATTGTTATAAGCTAAAGTCATTTTTAAAGGTTTACCAACTTCACCAAAGACGTTAAAAGTAATTGGTAGTTTTTGATAGTCTTCATGATATGTTTTAGAGATATCTTTTAAGTAATTGACATCTTTAGTTTTATATACTTTTTGTCCAACATAAGCTTTTTCTTTTAAATAAACATGAATAATGCTATTTGATTCACTTATTAAATTACCAGTATTGTCATACATTTTAGTAAGTGGAAAACTAATTTCATCTATATGAGGTTTAGTTTCAAGTCTTAATTGGTCATGTTGATTTACTTTATTACAAAGTTTAATTGTGACTTTACCTTTATAAACATTAATAACTTCACCGACTAAATAACCGTAGTTATTAGGTTTTTCGACATTTGTGATGTTTTCTGGATCTGCACCACTAATATAACCTTTAGTGAAAGTTCGTTGGAAATTCTTGAATAAATGGGCTTTATTTGGCTTTTTACCATCAAGAAGTTCTCTGTAATATCTAACAATCCCCGCAACATAACTTGGTTCTTTCATTCTTCCTTCAATCTTAAATGAGTCAATAGAATTAAAGTTTAAGATTTCATTTGAAGTATTTAAATCTTTCATGCTAAGAATATAATTAGGCATTAAGACTTCTAAAGTTGTGTTATTTTTAAGCTTATATAGTTTACGACAACATCCAACGCAGCGACCTCTGTTACCACTTCGCATACCTAAAAGTCCTGACATAAAACAGTTTCCAGAATATGATACACAAAGAGCTCCATGAATAAATGTTTCGATTTCAATGTCAATAAGCTTTTTAATTTCATCAATTGTTTTAATATTTACTTCTCTTGCTAAAACACATCTTGTTGAACCCATGTTTTTAACAAGGGTAACACCGTAAATATCATCAATACCAACTTGAGTTGAAATGTGAGCTTCAATTGATTTATAGTTACTTGTTATATAATCAAGTAATGCTAAATCTTGCACAATGATTGCGTCTGCACCAATTTCTGCAAGTTTATCAACTGTATTATAGGCATTATCTAGTTCATAATCATAAAGTATTGTGTTCATCGCAACATATACTTTTACATTTCTAAGATGAGCATAATTAACAAATTCAGAAAGGGTATCAACACTAAAATTTTCAGCATACGCTCTTGCGCTAAAAGTACTAAGACCTAAATATATTGCGTTAGCTCCATTTGATACGGCCGCGTAAAAAGCTTCACTACTTCCCGCAGGTGCAAGTAATTCTTTCATAAGATCACCTCAAGATAGTATTTTACCATATTTTTATTAAAACATAAAATGATTTATTTAGAAAATTACAAAATTACTTGATTTTTGACAGAGTGTCAAGTATAATATATGTATGAGGTGAAAATATGCCTACAAGTGCGTTTGAGAAATTATCGAAGACAAAAAAACAAAAATTAATAAGTGATGGAATAGAAGTCTTCAGTAAATTAAAATATAAACAAACTAATGTTAATGAAATAACTAAAGCATTAGGAATAACAAGAACTGCATTTTATTACTATTTTACTGATAAAAAAGACTTTTATGAATATTTACTTTACGGTAAAAGAGAAGACTTTTTATCAAAACATGTTTATAACAGAACAGAGAAATTAGATTTCTTTGAACTATTATTAGAACTATTTGATTATTTAGCAGATTGTAAAAATACTCCAGAAGAAGGTTTTTTTAGAGATTTATTTATTAATATAGATTATGTCGAACAAAATAATCTATTAGCATTAATCTTTTTAAAAGAAGATATTGAAGGTTTTACTTACATAAATGGACTAGAAAAACTATCAATGGAAACAAAGGAAGAAGTATTTGAAATTGTTAACTTATTATTTACTTTTTTATTTATTACAGTATTAAAGTATTACGCAAGTAATGATTCAAAAGAAAAAGCAAGATTAGTTGTAGAGAAAAAGATAAAATACTTACAAAATGGTATTATAAAAGATGAATATCGAGGAGATAATATATGAGAAAAATACAAATTTTAACGGATTCAACATGTGATTTATCACAAGAATTAATTGAACAACACAATTTAGGCATTTTACCACTTTATGTAAATATCGATAATAAATTATATCGTGATGGAATTGATTTAACTGCAGCTGAAATGTATGAGATTGCTGAAAAAACAAAATCTCATCCTAAAACATCAACTTCATCAATTCAAGAAATTTATGATTTCTTTATGAAATATTTAAAAGAAGATGTAGATGTTATTTATACAGGTATCGCAAGTGGTATGAGTTCAAGTTATCAATATGCTCATATGGTTAAAGATATGGTAGAAGAGAAACATCCAGAATATACAAACCGTATGCATATTATTGATTCAGGAAACTTATCAACAGGTATTGGTTTATTAGTATTAAAGATTTGTAAATGGCGTGATGCAGGTTTAACAGTTGAAGAAATCATGCAAAAAGCTGAGGAAATTAAACCTAAAATTAGAGCACAATTTTGTATTGAAGGACTTGACTATCTTCATAAAGGTGGTAGATGTTCATCTACATCAAAAATCTTTGGTACAGTTTTAAGAATTAAACCGATGATTAAAGTTGTCGATGGAAAAATGGGTGTTTGGAAAAAACCAATTGGTCCATTTAAGAAAGCTTTAGGTATTATGGTTGATGAATTCTTAGAATGTTTTGAAGATGTTGATAAAGAGTTTGTATTTATTACACACTCTGAAGGTCCACAACATGCTGAATATATTAGATCTAAAATCGAAGGTGTAAAAGACCAAATTGAAAATTTATACGAAACAAAAGCAGGATGTGTAATATCAAGTCATTGTGGTAAAGGCACAATTGGTATTTTATACATCATGAAGTAAAAGCATTTTTGCTTTTATTTGGGCTAGTTATTGGATTCGATTGGCTAGTTGACAATTGGTAAGCATACCGTGGGTAGGCACGTTAAAACCTGAGGTTAAAAATAACCGGAAATCAAAATTACGCTTTCTGCTAAGCTTAAAATAGCAGGACCTAAATATTAGGTTTAACTCCTTTGTGTCTTGTCTATGTGATGCAATAGGATTCAGAGAATAGACTTTGATGAATACGTTAGCTTCGGTGTAGGATTCGAGATTAAGAGCTGGCAATAGTT
>JAZOLG010000007.1:0-24253 GCA_045652765.1 Bacilli bacterium | reverse complement strand
AAAATGGGGCGAATGATGGGATTCGAACCCACGCGTGACGGAGCCACAATCCGCTGTGTTGACCACTTCACCACATTCGCCATGTCTAATAAATGGCAGGGGCTGTAGGAATCGAACCCACATTGACGGTTTTGGAGACCGGTGTACTACCGTTGTACGTAGCCCCTATTTACTAGGCTTCTTTATTATACCAAATCTTTTGTTTTTTTGCAAGTAATTAATTATAAATTTTATAAATATTTTATATAAAAAATAAAACTGCTTATTTTTTTATAAGCAGTTTATTATTTTAATTATTTTTGTTTTGCTTTTTTTGAAATCACATTCATTAAAACATAAATAGCAACAAGTCCTAACGCAAATATACTAACAATTAAATACATTTGCCATTCATTAACCAATTTATCAAAGAAGTAAATATTGCAATCTATAGAATCTTTTACAATATCTGTAATTTGTGATGAAACTCCAATTTTCTCAATTTGCTTTATAGCAGATCCCATAGCATGGTTTCTAAGAAGCGATGTTCCATATGTGCCAGGCAAAAAAGAAATTACCTTTTGTAATATTTTTGGGAAACTCGAAATTGGCATATATGCGCCACATATAAATCCATAACAAGAGCTTACAATAGATCCCACAGCAGAAATCTGACCTTGAGATGACAAGAAATAATTAATAATAGAAGATAATGCTGTACCAAATGTAACCAAAAGTATAACATCTAGAAAAATAAGAATTACATCAATTATTGTTAAATACCACCCAATAATAGCAAGATATACAAAACAACATATTGCGGCTGTAAGACACACAATTAAAGTATTAATAAATGTTGCGACATAATAAGATAATGCAAGAGTTGATTTTTTAACCGGTGTCATGGATATATCACCGCGAGCATTTGTAACTTTATCTTGGACCATAATCATATTAGAACAAAACGAAACTGTTATACAACATACTGCCAAAAGAGAAGAAAATAATTGTCCACCAACTAATCCATTAATTAATTTTTCTTCTATTTGAATTGGACCTTGAAAAATTTGTAAGAAAGTATCTTTATATACATTTCCTAAAAATGTAATATACAAAACTAGTAAAATCAAAGGTGTAATAAGTGATGTAAAAAAGACTCCTTTATCTTTGAAAAATAATTTTATATTTCTTTTAATTAAATATCCTAATGAGCTCATTATTTGTCACCACCTATGTTTCTTCCAGTAGCATTTAAAAATACATCGTCCATTTTACCTTTAACGACTTCAAAATCATTAAATAATTCCGGATATTTTTGTATTAGTTCTTTTGCGACTAAAGGCGAATTAATTTTAATTCTAAATCCATCATTAATCTCTTCATAAGGCAAATTTAGTTTTTGAATATCTTGTAAAGCAACATTATACAAATTAATATAATCAGTTGTAAATTTATTTTTTAATTCATTTGGTGTTCCTGTACCAACAATTTTTCCATGATCAATAATTACAACATAATCTGCATCATGAGTTTCTTCCATATAGTGAGTTGTTAAGAATACCGTAATATGATTATCTTTTCGTAATTTTTCAACAACATTCCAAACCATTTGTCTAGTTTGAGGATCCAAACCTGTTGTAGGTTCATCAAGTATTAATATTTTAGGGTCATGAATTAAGGCTCTTGCTATGTCAACTCTACGCTTCTGACCACCGCTAAGTTTTCCAAGCGTTCTATTAAGAAGTGGCTTTAAATCTAAAAGTTCGTTTAATTCTTCTATTTTCTTATCAAAAGCTTCTTTAGACATTCCATAAAGTGCAGCTCGACAAACTAGGTTATCAATTACTGTTAATTGTTTATCTAAAACAGAATTTTGAAAAACAACGCCTATCATTGTTTTGATTTTAGTTGAATTTTCGTCTAAATTGATTCCATCAACTATAACAGTGCCGGAATCTTTTTCTATTTGGTCACATATAATACCAATTGTTGTTGATTTACCAGCTCCATTAATTCCAAGAAATGCAAACAATTCGCCTTCATTAACATGAAAAGACAAATCATCAACTGCTAAAATATCTCCATATTTCTTTTTCAAATTATAAATTTCAATTATTTTATTCATATCACTCACTCATAAAAATGAACATAGTCTTCATTATACTGTGTTCTTTCTTCTTTATCTTCATCAGGATATCCAATATGAATCATTCCAAGTGGTTCAATATTATCAGATAACTTTAAAATTTCTTTAGCATTTTTATATGGAATATCCATTGGCATAATACCACACCAAACAGTTCCAAGTCCTAATGATGTTGCACGCAATAAAATATTTTCGATTGCAGCTGAACAATCTTGAATAAAGAAATCATTTTCTCTTTTAGACAAAGTTCTTTCACGATTACCACAAACAATAATCACACATGGCGAATTGAAGTTAGTATATCTTCCTATTGTTTTTACTTTTTCTAATAGTTCTTTTTCTTTCACTACATAAAATTCCCATGGTTGCTTATTGCATGCACTCGGAGCAGCCATAGCGCATTCTAATAAATCTTTTAATATTTCATCACTAACAGATTGAGTTTTGAATTTTCTAATGCTTCTTCTTTTTAAAATACATTCACGAACATCCATAAAGTACCTCCTATTTCCATTATAACATTTTAAATATAATTGTCAACACTGATAAACTATGTGGTCATAAATCTTTTGTATTTGGTTATCTAACAAAATTAGTAAAAACACCTTTTTCTTTTTCTGGTAAACCATACTCTTTTTTACCAAGTTGAATGCTTTTAATTAGAAATGACATATTTCTTGCTAGTGTTCGCATTTGTTGAAGACCTTCTTGGTCGTCAAATGCATGTTCACCATAACCTGAATGAAACCCATTCCAATATTGTCCAGATGCAATAGGCATACCACTAATAGTAAAATATTTATTAAGTTGATCAAAAGTTGCTGTAATACCACCACGTCTTGCAGTTGCGATTGCTGCACCAACTTTCATAGTTTTGCTAAAACGTGTTGAATAAAATAAACGATCTAATACTGCAACTAATGTAGCATTAGCAGATGCATAGTAAACTGGACTACCAATAACTAATCCATCACATTCTTCAAACTTACTAGCAAGTTTATTCACTATATCATCAATGGCACATTTTCCAGTTTTATAACATGCTCCACAAGCTAAACAGCCACGTACATTTTCTATTCCAACATTAATTAATTCAACTTCAATATTATTTTCAATAAAAACTTGTTCCATTTCTTTTAAAGCAAGATAAGTTGCGCCTTTTTGATGTGGACTACCATTTAACATTAATACTTTCATACTTCACCTCATATATTGTAAAGTATATCAAAAAAATGCAAATTTATCAGTAAAATCACTCATAAATTTGCATATAAATTACATTCTACCAAGTTCATTACAACGGTCACAAAGCTTAGCTGCAAGCTCATCTCTCGATAAATTTAAAGTCAATAAATCATTTAAATATATAGGTTTATCAATAATATATTCTTTTGTTTCTTTTTTGAAATATGATACATAAATTGGAACATTTAAATTTTTCTTTTGACATTGTTCTAATAAAAGAATAAAACCATTATGAAATCCCTCAAGTTCTTTTAAATAACCTTTATCAGAAATCTCCGGAAATATTACTAGATTATATCCATTGTTTAACGAATCAATACTTTCTTTTAATGTTTTTCTAAATCTAGTATCACGATATGTAGAAATCAAATTTAGACCTTTGTAAAATATATTTGTTAATGGTGAAGCGATTAAACAAAACAATCTAGCTAAGTGAAGATTCCAATGTTTCTTTTCATGATAGTAAATTCTTGTTTGATATTTATACAATTTTATTAATCCACTATTCATTTCATAAGCTCCCCAAAATCGAAATGAAATATTTGAATATAATTCCATTGCAAGTGGAGCTTTAGATCCCTCATGATTACTTAAAATAATTCCACTTTCTTTAATATTATCACCTAAATAGGTAAACTTTGTTTCACCAATAAATATTCGCATTATACTTTTTATAAATCTAAACCATCTTTTTTTTCTTAATTTATCATTTTTCATAGTTTACCTCCTTTTTATATAATTATACATAAAGAAAATAAACTAAATATAAACAAAATTCGACAAATTATTTTAAAAACTTACGCAAATATCTTTCATTTATATTGTTAATTTTTAAAATAATTAAAACATCTAAGCTATTAAAATCATTATCTATATAGACACCATCTCCGATTTTTGCACCTAAATTCAAATATCCTTTAACAAGAGGAGGCATATTTTTTCTTGCTTCTTCTACATCATAGCAGTCTTTTATATTTAATGGATATGATGATTCTTTTCTAACTAAACACCTTTCATTATCTTTTGCTAAATGTTGGTCAAATAAATATGCAAAAGTATCTAAATAAGGTGCTGGATTTATACCATGAAAAGATGCCGTCCCAATCATATAATCAATTTTCTCATCCATGGCATAATTTATTATTGCTTTCCATAATAAACTAATTACATTACTTGAACGATATTCTTCTTTAACAACCGCTCTTCCAACTTCTAAAATATTATATGTTTTCAAAGGTGAAATATCAAACTCTGTTTCAGTTAAAAAGGATTTTAAAGTTTTTAAATGATCACTTTTAATTAATCGATATGTACCAACAACTTCTTTTGTTTTATCATCGACAACAATTACATGATCACAATATAAATCGTATTCATCTTTATCTTCTTCAATTTCACTTGATAAATTTTCATTATAACTTTTTAATAAATCTAGATATCTGAGTCTAAATAAACTTGTATATTCATCTTCACTTTCCGCAAGTTTAACAATTAAATTATTCACAACAAAACTTTTCATGCTTAACTCCTTATTTTATATACAATATTATTTAAGAATCTGTAAAATAAATTCTATCAAATTAGTAGGATTATAATTCATTGGTACATCGGGATATACCACTATCATTCGATAGATATAAATTCCTATTGCTAATATGACTAGCGAAACCCAAAATAATTTCGCACGATAAATCTTACTAAATAAAGAATATTCTTTATATATAATAACTATAAAAACAAAAGGTAACAAAAATATTAATGGATTGAACTGGAATGCTAACGCAAAATCAAATTTTAAAAAAGCAAATCCTGCTCGTGTCAAGCCACACCCAGGGCATGGAAATCCACAAATTAGTTTAACTATACAATTGGGAATTTTGAATATGTAAGTAAGCAAAATATATAATCCAAATAATATAATCCAAATATAATATTTACTAATAAAATCAAAAATCGGTTTAATAATTTTCTTCATAAGTTCACCATATTAATAAAGGGATTCAATTGAATCCCTTTATTTTTAACGTAAATTATTAATAGAATTTTGAACAATCGCTTGGGATACAATTGATAATCCAAATAATGATAAGATAAAATTAATTACCATATTAGATTCACCGGTTACAGAATCAACTTTTTTATAAAACTTATATTCCCAATAAATTAAATATATGCCACAAGTTAATATACCTAATACAATTGCAATAATATAATTACTTAATGGTTCTTGATGTTCTACTCTATTTAGTTCTTCGGCCGTAATAAAATACCAATAGATGGCATAAATACCACATGTAAAAATAGTTAATAAAATAACTGAAATCACTTCACGTCTTGTCATATTAATAACTCCTTTTTTAATATTATAATATAAACATATTTTTTTGTCAATAAATTATTTTTCATTTCAATATAACAACAAATATCCATTTTGTTATTTCTTTATTCAATCTTACATTATCAAAAGACGAAAACGCAAAATCTTTAATCATCAATGTCTAACAAAATTAAAAAGCCAAGACAACTCTAACTAAATACATTATTAAAATAAAAAGATCTTCTTTTCAGAAGACCTATAGATTTCAAAAAATGCGAAAGAGTAGTAAAAAGATGTGTAAATGTAGGTAAGAACAGTGAAAAGTATACCAGTTCTTTTTAAATTGTTCACTTAACAATCTCTGTTAATTTGAACAGGAAATGCTTTGCCACATTTAAAACAACTAGAATATCCTAAAGATGCGCGAATACCTTTTCCTACATGCCCGCTACAAGTTGTTCCTTGCTGAACTGTACCGCAATTTGGACATTGCGGATGGTATTTTACCTGAGCATTGCCATCGTCAGAAATTATAACTGCTCCGGTTACAACATAAGCTCTAGACATACATTCATCCTCCTTTCAAAAAATTTGTTTTGAATTTATATAATCCAGCAATCTTGCCGGAAATATCAATCATCTTGAGCGAATCAATTAGCCCCTCATAAATGGTTTTTGATTCTTCATAAATTAAATGTATCATTTTTTATCGACATCAACGTTGACAACATAAGGGTTGTAAGGTAAAGGGTTAGAAATTAATTTTTCAAAGTCAACTTCAAGCAAATTAATGTACTCCAAAACATCACTATGTACAAATTCAAACGTGTCATCGACGGATTTTTCATTATATTCGTTTATCAAAGCAACCGCCATGCTTACCGAAATAGTGATTATTTGTTTATTAAATATATCATTTATAACTTTTTTTGAAATTCCTTACAATATACCGTATTGGGATGTTTTCATTTTATCAAAACGGTATAATATTGTCAAGCTGTTTTATCAAAAAGGCAATAAATTTATGAAAATAAAATTAAGAGAATTGCGAAAAGAATGAAGAATATGCAATTGACACTTTCGATGGATTTAGGAATGAATCAAAACAGTATCAGTAGATATGAAACGGGTGAAACACAGGCTGATTATGAAACACTAATTGCTTTTGCAGATTATTTCGAAGTGTCTATTGATTATTTGTTAGGTAGAACGGACAATCCGACATTAAACAAATAACCGTCACCATAAAAAGTGACGGTTATTTGTCATTATGTTCAACTCTCTCACGACGCAATGTTTTTGTTGTAATAACCTAATTCTGTTTAATTAACAAAAAGTTACTTATCATACTCAATTCTAAAATAATCAAGATACACTTTAAATTGATCTTGTGCTGCAAGACATGTATCAATCAAGTATCCTTTTTCTTGTTTCCATTCTTTTAACCCTCTATAATAGAACATCTTTAGTTTTTCATCTATTATAAAAGGAACTACGTTATATTTAAGACATTCCTTAAACATTAAAAGTCTGCCTACCCTACCATTACCATCTTGAAAAGGATGGATATATTCAAATCTATAATGAAACTCGATTATATCATTTAATGTTTTATTGTTAATATTATTATACCATTCTATTAAAGATTTAACTTCACCTTCCACTTTTTCTGGACTTGTTGTGACTCTTCCACCCACTTCATTTGGAAGTTTTTTATAATTACCTACAACGAACCAATTTTTTCTACTATCAGTTGTCCCATTTTTTAAAATGAAGTGTAGTTGTTTTATTAAATTTTCTGTAATATTCAAATTAGCTTTATCTATGATTAAATCTATACATCTAAAGTGATTAGCAGTTTCAACAATATCATCAACATTAATAACTTCATCAGTTAAACCTATTGTATTAGTTTCATATATGTATCTTGTTTGATCATGTGTAAGACGACTTCCTTCTATATGGTTAGAGTTATATGTCAGTTCTATTTGAACCTTGTGATATATTCCACCTTTAAGTTTAGATTCTTTTTCTAATTTTAAAATATCAAGTAATGTTTTCTTGCTGACACTAACTCTTGCTTTTCTATCAGGTTTTACTGCATTGCTAGGTATCATCCAAGTTTTACCAACAAGATAAGCACCAGGGATTCTTCCTTCAGCACAATAATTTCTAACACTTCGTTCTGACACATTCCATAGTTTTGCCATTTCAGCTACGCTTAAAAAATTCATAATAACACCTCAAGTTACTATTATTATATCACATTATCGGCAAAATATCAAGCATATTATTTTTTATTTTTTTGTTATATTTTGCCGATAAAGGAAAATTTGAAATATAATAAAAACAAAAACTAGATAAGAATCTGGCATTCATTACTATTTCGTTACATCTAGAGTTCTAATTTTCATAACTTTAATAGGAATTTATTTATTTCAAGCCACATTCCTTATACAGTTCTTCAATGCACGATGATTTGTATTCCATGTATCCGCCTATATCATTTTGAAATAATTCAGCGGCTTTTTCTTTTATCAAACTGTATTTTTTTGCCATTTTTGGATTGTTTCGTAGAAAATCTCTGAATGTAATATGACGGTACAATTCTTCAGAGTATTTAGGACATACATATAAATGATGCATTTGTAAGTGCTCTTTACCTGAATACTTAAACGCTTCCCTATTCTTAATGCCAAGATCTCCCTCATGGATATATCCAATTGTTTTCAATCTATCAACTACTCCATTAAATGCTGAGTAATCTTCAATAATAATATCAATATCAATACAAGGCTTGGCAGACATTCCTTCGACAGCAGTGCTTCCGACATGTTCGATGCCTATGATTAAATCACCAATTATTTTTTCAATCTCAGCCTTTATTTTTTCAAAAGCTGATTGCCATGCATCATCGTATGGCAGTACAATAACTTTTCTTGTTCTCATACAAAGCACCTTTATAAATCCTAATTTACCTTTCATTAATATTATACACCAAATGCAAGTTTATTTCCACCATTACCTCTTATAGGTTAGAGTCCCATCAAAACTAAATATTTGAATCCCTAAGTTAATGATTCGAATCCGTGGTCAGTCTACTATAGTTATTACAACAAAAAGTGTCGAGTTTACATAAAAAAATAGGATATTCTAACCTAAAATGGCTAAAATACCCTATAAAAATAAAAAATAGATCCTCTTTTCAGAAGACCTAAAGATTTCAGAAAATGGTGATCCGTACGGGATTCGAACCCGTGAATGCATGCGTGAAAGGCATGTGAGTTAAGCCGCTTCTCCAACGGACCATTTATTTACTTTTATATTATACTCTTTTTTATTAAATTTAGCAAGTAATATGATAATAAATAGAGAAGTATTTTTATACTTCTCTATTTTTAATAATTTCTTCTTTTAAATTAGGATTAAATTTTCCAGTTTTTATCATTTCTATTTCATAAAAATAAGGTGCATAGCTAACATCTTTTGAATATGTGCTAGGAATATAAGGTGTTTCTAAAATTTTTGGAATATCATTAAATCTTTGATCATTAAAGAAATTCATAACTGTATCGAATCCTAAATTACCAAATCCAATATTTTCATGACGATCTTTATGACTAGCAAAAACATTTTTAGAATCATTAATGTGAATTACTTTTAAATATTCTAAACCAATAACACGATCAAATTCATCAATTACTTTGTCGTAATTATTGACAATATCATAACCGGCATCATGAATATGACAAGTATCTAGACATACTGCTATTCTAGATTTATTAAATACTCCGTCAATAATCATCTTAATTTCTTCAAATGTTCTACCACATTCTGTGCCTTTACCGGCCATTGTTTCAAGACAAATGATAACATCAGAATCTGGTGTATTGGCAATTATCATATTAATACCCAAAATAATGCGTTCAATTCCTTTTTGACTACCTGCTCCTACGTGAGCGCCAGGATGTAGAACCATTAACTTCGCACCTGTTGCGTCAACGAGTTTGACTTCTTCAGTTAAAAATCTAATTGCATAATCATGTTTTTCAGGATCTTGTTGACCAAGATTAACAATATACGGAGCATGAATAACAACATCATTAATATTGATATTATTTTCTTTTAATTTTTGATGCATTTCTGGAATTTTCATTTCATAAGACTTTTTACGAAAAGTATTTTGTGGTGCCCCCATATATACCATAAAACAATTTGCATTATAGCTTAACGCTTCTTCAACACTTCCAAGTAGCATCTTAGTACCATTATTACTAACGTGACTTCCGATTTTCATTTCGACTCTTCTTTCTATATATTTCTTCAATACGTTCACGTTCTATTTTCTTGATTTCTTTTTTAATTACTTCCATTCTTTTCTTTTTATATCCAGGCTTAACTTTTTTAGGAAGTGGATGTTTTGCGTGAACAGCATCTGTTTTTTCTTTTAATTTTTGCGTTCCAATTGCTTTTTCAAGTTTAGTTGGAACTAATTCTCCATTGACAATTTTTTTAAACTTTACATTTAAACCTTTTTTTCTTAAAAACTCAACATAGTGTTCGTCATCATAATCATACAAAGCAAACGCTATACCAGTTTGATCATATCTAGCAGTTCGACCAGTTCTATGAATATAAAACTCCGTATCTTTAGGTAAATCAAAATTTATAACGTGACTTACACCTTGAATATCAATACCACGAGATGCAATATCACTTGCGACTATATAACGATATTGCATATCTTGAATTCTCTTTAATGTTTGTCGTCTTGTTCTATCATCTAAATCACCATGCAAAGTCGCAACTTTAATATCATTATTTGCTAAGAATTTAGAAAGTTCAATTACTTTTTCTTTTGTATTAACAAATATTAATAATAAATATGGATTAATCATTTCGATTAAATTTAACAAAACATCTTCTTTTTGTTTTGCTTTACATGGAATAAAACAATGTTCAATAGAACTTTTAGTTAGTTCTTTTTCTTCAATAATAATTTCATCTGTTCCACTTAGATACTTATTAATAAATTGTCTTAATCCTTTTGTAAGTGTCGCAGAAAACAACCAAAATTTCGGATTACCAACAATAATACTTAAAACTTTGTCTACTTCTACAATAGCTTTTTCTTCAAAAACCATATCAGCTTCATCGATTACTAAGTCTTTAGCAGAATATATTTTTAAAGCATTTGCTTGAACAGCTAAGTCATAAATACGACCAATTGTTCCAATTACTATTTGTGGTTGAGAAAGATTTAATCTTCTAATTTCATTTTCTCTAGATGAACCACCAATATATAATCTTACATCAATATCTCCAAACTTTGCGATTTGTGATGCAACATTAAACAACTGAGTCGCTAATTCTCTTGTAGGTGCAATAATTACTGTTTGAACAGTTTTACTGTTTATATCAATTCGATCAAAAATAGGAAGTAAGAACGCATGAGTTTTACCAGATCCTGTCGCGCTTTGAACAATAATATTAGTATTACTTTTTAATTGTTTAAATACCAATTCTTGAACAGGTGTTGTTTCAACAAATCCTAGTTCATCTAATGACTCTTGAATAAATGGTTTAAATTTTAAATCTGTAAATTTCATTATTTCACTTCCTTTCCAATTATAACATCATTATCTAATTTTTCCAATTTTACATTAATAATTTGATTTGTTAAATCAATGTTTTCATCTTTTATTTTTACTTCTAAATAATTTGATGTATGACCATACCAATACCCTTTTTTTAATTGTTCAAATAATACTGGAATAGTTTTACCGATAAATTTATTTTTATATTGAATACTTAATTCTTTTGCTAAAGTTTGAAGTTTATGGGCTCTTACTTTAATAATCTCAGGTTTTAAATGATTTGGCATACTATAGGCTTTTGTGTTAGGTCTTATTGAATATGGGAAAATATGGGCCTCAGCAAAACCAATTTTTCTAAAACTTTCACAAGTTTCCTCAAATTCATCTTCTGTTTCGCCAACAAATCCTGCTAAGCAGTCTGTTGTAATCGCAATATCATTAAACCTACTTTTAATAGTATCAATTTTTTCAAAATATTCTTTCATAGAATATTTTCTTTCCATACGTTTTAAAACTCCATTACTACCAGATTGTAGTGGAATATGTAAATGATTCGCGATCTTTGTTGGATATTTTGAAATGACATCTAAAAGTTCATCATTAATTTCCATTAATTCAATTGATGAAAGTCTTAAACGATATAAATTAGGAACTTTTATGATAATCATTTCAATTAATTTCGCTAAATTAATTTCTCCCAAATCTTTTCCATAAGTACCTGTATTGATACCTGACAAAATAATTTCTTTTACACCACTTTCGACTAATGAAGAAACTTCATTAATAACTGATTCAGGTTTACGACTTTTAATAGGGCCTCGTGAATAAGGAATTGCACAATAAGAACAGAAGTTTTCACATCCATCCTGAATTTTAATAAACCCTCTAGTATGAAGACTCAATTTATTTAGACAAAGCTCTTCGAACACCTTATAATTTTTCGAATCCTCAACTTTATTTATTTTTGTTTTAGTATTTATATATTCCATAATTAAGTCATAGATTTTACTACGATTATTTGTACCTATCACAATATCAGCGGCTAATTTTGATGATATTGTATCAGGATCTAATTGTGAATAACATCCCATAACAACAATAATTGCATTAGGATTTTCTTCTTTTTTACTTCTAATTAATTTTCTTGATTTAGCGTCTGATTGACTTGTTACTGTACATGTATTAATAATTATAACATCTGGATTAGATTCACATTTTTCAAAGCCTTTTTGAATTAAATCATAACTAACTGCTTCAGACTCATAAATATTTACTTTACAGCCTAATGAAAATATTTGAAACTTCATGTTACTCACCAAGTTCTAATTCATAACTAATTGCACTCATTATATAAAGAGGTGCAACTTCAGTTCTTAAAATTCTTGGCCCTAATGTTATAGCTGTCCAATTATTAAGTTTATTAATTTCTGACTCATCAATACCAGCCTCTGGTCCTACAAGAATTAAAATATTCTTATATTTTTGTTCTTTAATAATTTTTTTAAATGATTCATCTTTAGGATCTAATACAGTCGATGCATATAAACAAATATCATAGTTCTTTTCAAGTTTTAAAAGTTCATTAAAAGTAATTGGTAACTCAACTTTTAAAATTTTTGTTCGATGCGATTGTTCTGATGCTTCTTTAGCAATCTTTTGTAATCTTTCTGTTTGTTTTTGTTCTTTTTCTTTAACTAACTTAACAACTGATTTCTTCATTAATACTGGAATATATGAAACTGCACCTAATTGCGTGATCTTTTGAATAGTTTCTTCTTTCTTCTCACGCGATACTAACCCATGAGCAATTGTGATATTGAGTGGTAATTCTTTATTTTCAACAAGTTCTTCTTCAATTTCTAAAATTACTTGTTGAGGTTCAATATCTCGAATAATAGCTATCCAACTATTATCTTGATCACTTACATATACTCTATCACCAATATTCATACGCATTACATTTTTAATATGATGTAGATCATCTCCAGTAATGTAAATATTAGGTTTAACAACACTAGTTTTATCAACAAAATAACGTTGCATAAGCTACCTCCTTAATTATATCTATTATACCAAAAAAAGACTATTTTTGCAAGATAAACAATTTTATATAAATATGATTTTTTCGTATTTAAAATTTAAAAACCATCCTAATAATTTAGGATGGTTATACGGAGTTTTAAATACCAAAAAACTTTTTAATTTTTTCAAAAAAAGTTGATCCTTTTGTTTCATCAGTATTTGAAAGTTTAGTAAATAATTCTTTTTGATTAGCGTCTAGTTTAGTAGGTGTAACAACTTTAATAATAACATATTGACTACCACTTCTACCACTAGTTTGGTTTTGAATACCTTTTCCTGCAAGTTTAAACTTAGTTCCTGTTTGAGTTCCAGCAGGAATTTTCATTTTAACCTTACCATGAATTGTTGCAACTTCAATTTCACATCCAAGCGCAACTTGTGAGAAAGTAACCGGCAGTTCTAAATAAATATCATTACCATCTCGTTCAAAAATTTGATGTTCTGCTACAGATATATTAATGAATAAATCTCCAGCAGGTCCACCATTTGAACCCGCTTCACCTTGTCCTGAAAGTCTTAATGTTTGTTCATCATCAATACCAGCTGGAATAGTTACGTTAATTTTAGCTTGTTTACGAGTTTTTCCAGCACCTCTACAATGAGAACATACTTTATCAATAATCTTTCCTTTTCCACGACAATCCGGACATGTTGTTTCTGATTGAATACGACCCAAGATTGTTACTTGTTCAGTTAGTACACGACCAGTTCCATGACATCTATTACATGTATGAATATCATTTTTAGATTCTGCACCAGAGCCTGCACATTTAGTACATTCTTCATAACGATCAATTTTAATTTCTTTTTTAACACCAAAAGCAGCTTCTTCAAAGGTTAAATTTACATTCACACGAATATCGTTACCGCGAGTTGGTCCATTAGATTGACGACGACTTCTTCCACCACCAAAGAATGATGAGAATATATCTTCAAATCCGCCAAAACCTCCGCCAAAGCCGCCATTAAAGCCACCTCCGCCAAACGGATTTGCTTCTTCTGAGCCAAATTGGTCGTAATTTTTGCGTTTTGTTTCATCACTTAAACAATCATATGCTTTTTGAACTTCCTTAAATTTTTCTACAGCATCTGGTTCTTTACTTACATCAGGATGATATTTTTTGGCAAGAGTACGATACGCTTTTTTTATTTCATCATCGCTTGCGGTTTTATTAACTCCTAATATTTCATAATAATCTCTTTCAGCCATTAAATAGCCTCCTGTCTAATTATCTACTATTTTACTTCTTCAAAATCAGCATTTACTGTGTTATCATCATTTGAACTGTTTTGTTCAGCGTTTTGACCAGCTTCTTTTGCTTGTTGTTCTTTTTGAATTTTTTCGTATGCTTTAATTGCAATTGATTGAGCATCTTTTTCAAGTTCTGATTTGGCAGCTTTGATTGCTTCTACATCATTACTTGCTAAAGCATCTTCTAATTTCTTTGTTGCAGCTTCAACTTTTTCTTTTTCTTCTGCAGTTACTTCAGAACCTAAATCTTCAACTGATTTTTTAACACTGAAGATCATTTGATCACATTCATTACGAAGATCAGCTTCTTCTTTACGTTTTTTATCAGCTTCTGCATTTTCTTCAGCTTCTTTAACCATACGATCAATTTCTTCATCACTTAATCCATTACCACCACTAATTGTAATAGTTTGTGATTTACCAGTTCCAAGATCTTTAGCTGAAACGTGCACGATACCGTTAGCATCAATATCAAATTTAACTTCAATTTGTGGAACACCACGTGGCGCCATTGGAATACCAGTTAATTGGAAACGACCTAATGTTTTGTTATCAGCAGCCATTGGTCTTTCACCTTGTAAAACGTGAATTTCAACACCTGGTTGATTGTCTTGAGCTGTTGAGAAGATTTGTGATTTAGATGTTGGAATAGTTGTGTTTCTTTCAATTAAGCGAGTAGAAACACCACCTAATGTTTCAATACCAAGTGAAAGTGGAGTAACGTCTAATAATAATACGTCTTTAACATCACCTGCTAGAACACCACCTTGAATAGCAGCACCCATTGCAACTACTTCATCAGGATTAATGCTTCTGTTTGGTTCTTTTCCAAGTTCACGACGAACTAAATCTTGAACAGCAGGAATTCTTGATGATCCACCAACTAATAATACTTGGTCTAAATCATTTGCTGTAAGTTTAGCATCTCTTAATGCTTGACGAACAGAATCAACTGTTGAGTTTACTAAATGTCTTGTTAATTCATCAAATTTAGCACGTGTTAAACTTGTGCTCATATGCACTGGTTCACCATTAGCATTTACACCGATAAATGGTAAGTTAATATCAGTTTTAGTAATACCACTTAATTCTTTTTTAGCCTTTTCAGCAGCTTCTTTTACACGATAAGCTGACATTCTTTGAGCTGATAAATCTACACCTTCAGCTTTTTTGAATTCTTCAATTAAGTATTTTGCAACTGCATTGTCGAAGTCATCTCCACCTAAGCGGTTATTACCAGCTGTTGATAATACTTCAAAAGTACCATCAGCTAGTTGTAAAATTGATACGTCAAATGTACCACCACCTAAGTCATAAACTAAGATAGTTTGTTCTTTTTCTTTCTTATCTAAACCATATGCTAAAGCTGCAGCAGTTGGTTCATTAATAATACGTTTTACTTCTAAACCAGCAATTTTACCAGCATCTTTAGTTGCTTGACGTTGAGAGTCATAGAAGTATGCAGGAACAGTAATAACTGCTTCTGTAACTTTTTCACCTAAGTAAGCTTCTGCAGTAGCTTTTAAGTTTTGAAGAATCATAGCAGAAATTTCTTGTGGTGTATATTTTTTACCATTAACATCTACTTTATAATTTGTACCCATTTCTCTTTTAATTGATGAAATAGTATTAGGGTTAGTTGCTGCTTGACGACGTGCAACTTCACCAACTTGAATTTCACCATCTTTGAATGCAACAACAGATGGAGTTGTTCTTAAACCTTCTGGATTAGCAATAACTTTTGCTTCTCCACCTTCCATAACAGATACACATGAATTTGTTGTACCTAAGTCAATACCAATAATTTTAGCCATAATTTATATACCTCTTTCTTTCATAAAATTAAATTTATTTACTAACTTTTACCATGCTTGGTCTTAATACACGATCTTTATACATATAACCTTGCATAATTACTTCTACAACTTGTCCAGATTCAACCCCTTCAACTTCGACAGTTTCTATTGCTTGATGGATATTAGGATCAAATTTTTCACCTAAATCTTTAATCTTTTGAACACCATAATCGCTCATCACTTGTTGTAATTGCATATTAATCATTTTAAATCCTAATAAATACTTTTTTAAAAGTTCATCTTCAGGATCACTACTAACTGCTTTATCAAAAATATCAATTACATTAATCATATCAGAAAGCAATGATTGATTAGCATATTTACGATCTTTAATTCTTTCATCGTTTGTTCTTCTTTTAAAGTTTTCTAATTCTGCACGATCTAACAACATTTCATTTTTTACATTTGCTAGTTCTAATTCTAATTGTGTTATTTGATCTTTTAATTCTTTTGTTTTTTTCTTTTCTTTAACCGGTTTTTCTTCGTTTTCTAAAGTTTCTTCTAGAATTTCTTCTTCAACAACTTCTTCTAACTCTTCTTTCTCTTCTTCACGATATCTATTGTTTTCCACTTTGTCACCTCTTTTACATTATATCTTTAATGTTTTTTGCAATATATTCAAGTAATGGAATTATTTTAGAATATTGCATTCTTGTTGGTCCGAATATTGAAATGGCACCTTTATGACCACTACTAGCCTCATACGGAACTGTAATAACAGTACAATCTTGTAAAGCCTTTATTTCGTTTTCTTGACCAATGCGAACGCTAATTCCTGATTCATCTAGTTTAACTACTTTTAAAATCTCTTTCTTTTCAATTGCATCAAACAAATCTTTAACTTTTTCAATATCTTGGAATTCAGGTTGCTGTAAAATATTTGATTGACCTGAAATATGATATTTATCTGTAGCCATTTCTTGAAATGCTGAAACAATTGCATTTACTAAATCTTCACGATATATCATAAAATCCATAATTTCTTCATTATTTAGTTCTTCATGCAATTTTTGTTCAATTTCACTAACATAACAATCATGTAAAATTTCATCAAGAATATTAACTACTCTTTCTATCTCTTTAAAACTTAAACCATCAGGCACAATAATTTTTTTGCTTTCAACATGCCCTGAATCTGTAATCATAATTATTAACGCATATCTTTCTTGTAAACTAACAAATTGCAATTTTTTAATTTTTGAGCTACTTGCAGAATTTCCTAGTACAAGTGTTGCATAATTTGTAAGTTGAGATACTAAACTCATTGATTCATTTATTGCTTGTTCTTTTGATAAGTCATGTCTTCTAAATATTTCATCAATCATTGGGAAACTATAATCAATATTATTTCTTTCTTTCATAATTGTTTCTACATAATAGTGATATCCCTTTTCTGATGGAATTCGACCACTTGATGTATGAGTTTTTTCAATGAAACCTAAATCCTCAAGATCTGCCATATCATTTCTTAATGTCGCTGGAGATACTTGTAAGTCATTTCGTTTAGAAAGTGTTCTAGAACCAACAGGTTCATTTGTACTAACATACTCCTCAACAATTGCTTTAAGAACTAATATTTGTCTATTTGATAACATTTAGACACCTCCTTTTAGCACTCACTTATCCTATCTGCTAACATTATATCATACTTTGTTAGCACTGTCAAGAGAAAAGTGCTAATTTTTACTATATTATTATATACTTTTAAAACAAATATTATTCATAAAAAATAGAAAAGTAATACTTAAATTAAGTATTACTTTTTTTAAAACTCAGATTTAATTGATCTTTCAAATAATTGTTTTAAAGTTTTTAAAGGCTCTTCCTTATTATATAGGATTCGATAAACAGTATGACATATTGGCATATCTACATCATATACTTGACTTAAGTATTCAACTGCTTCAGCAGTATAATAGCCTTCAGCCAGTTTTTCAAACTTTTCTCCTTTTGCGAATTGTTCACCAAAAGCTCGATTATGTGAATGTTTAGAGAAAACAGTTGCTTCATAATCACCTAAATGACAAAGCCCATAAGCAGACAATTCATTTCCACCCATTTCTTTAATCAACCTAGCAACCTCTCTTGTACCACGTGACATCAAGGCACCTTTTAGAGTACTCAAATTAAATCCATCTAATAATCCAGCCGCAATCCCAATGACATTTTTAATTGCTGCACCAATTTCATTTCCAAGTAGATCAGTACCTATATAAAATCTAATCAAATCGCTAGATAATTCTGAAACGAGAAATGTTTTGAGTTCATAATCTTTTGAATCAATCACCATACAATTTGGAATTTCTTTATAAAATTCTTGAACATGACCAGGACCAATCCAAACAGCAACTTTATTGGAAGTATTAGTATTTTCTGAAACAATTTCTGAAAGACGTTTATGACGTTTGACATCAATTCCTTTCATACAAAGAACAAATATCTTATTTTCAAGATTTAAAGGTTTGATTGATTGCATAAAATCATATAAGTTTTGAGAAGGTATTGAAATAATTATAATTTTGCTTTGTTTCAATACTTCAATATTAGTTGTTAACTTTATTGAATCAGGATACACAATGTAATCATTAGATCTAGTATCTAATAATTTCATAAACTCAATACTATCGGTTCTACCATACACTGTAACATCTTTACCAATGCGATTTAAATACCAAGCAATAAATGAACCCCATCTACCACTACCTACTACAGTTATCTTCATTTTCTCACATCCTTCACCTATATTATATCACAAATTATTTTTTTATTAAACTTTTTTACAAATAGATTGTTATAAAAATCCCTATCCACTGAACCATTGCTCCAAACAAAACAAAGAAATGCCATACAAAATGAGCTACTTTTTTATCCATTTTAAAAGGTATTATTCCTAAGGTGTATAAAATTCCTCCACCCAATATTAAAAAGAAAAATAGAAGATTTTTAATCAATTTATAAAAAAAGATTACGCCACTCCACCCTAACAAAATATATAATGTATAATGAATCCATTTTTTCTTGTTAGGCCCAAAAACTGCAATCATTGTTACACCATATATTATTATTAACCATTGAATGATACATATTATCATGCCAATTGTACCACCAATAAAACAAAGTAATATAGGTGTATAAGTTGCTCCAATTAATAGATATATTGATAAATAATCAAAACGCCGGAACAATCTTTTTACTTTACTATCACTTTTGAAAGCATGATATAAACAACTCATTGTAAACATCATAAACATTCCTATAAAATATATAACAGCCGAAATTATTTGTTTAGTATTATTCGAGTTAATAAGCATTAAAACAAATGCTGTAATTGCAAACAAACTACCTATTCCATGTGTAATTGCATTGCCAATTTCTTCTAATAAGCCTCGCTTAGGCATAATTGGTTTAATATTCATTTAATCACCTCATAATGTACATAAATATTATATTATTTTTATAAATTGAAAATAAACAATTTTTAGATTAAAATAAAAAAAGAGTTTAATAAAAATTAAACTCTTTTGTTTCTTAAATAATACGGATTATGCTTTTGTTCATGAAAACAAGAAGTTTTTTCACCATGTCCAGGATACAAATCATAATTAATTTTTGCTTTTAATAATATATTAATCGATTCCATTAATTGAATAGAACTTGCAGTTGGAAGATCCCATCTACCAACACCTTCAAAAAATAATGTATCTCCAGTAAATATATTATCTTCAATTTTAAAAGAAACCGAACAATTAGTGTGGCCTGGCGTAAAAATCACTTTAACATTAATGTCTTCAAGTACAATTGTTTCACCATCTTTTAACTCAACAATTTGTTCTTTCAAAAGTTGAATTGGTTCATTACAACCAAAATAGACAGCACATGAAGAATAA
Organism: Bacilli bacterium; assembly: GCA_045652765.1. Lineage (GTDB taxonomy): Bacteria > Bacillota_I > Bacilli_A > ML615J-28 > CAG-313 > UBA1231. The sequence continues at coordinate 3,892 of JAZOLG010000007.1, read as the reverse complement.
ATATCACTTAATTTTAAATAAGCATTTTTATGTAAATATACTTTTACATTATATATTTTCAATAATTTATGAATCTTTTTAAAATGATCGTAATGACCATGCGTTAAAAAGATGCCTAGAACATTTCGATTATTTACTATTTTTTTGATACTTCTTTCATCATTTGCCGGATCAATAATAATTACATTTGTATCATTACCTACAATGTATGTATTACAATTATTATTGTTTTCGCAAAGAATATCAATATTCATTATTTACCTTTTGGAAGTGATGCAGCAGCGATAGATTGACCTACACGACGAGTGTATTCATCTGGTACTGTAATTTGGATATTAAATTCTGGGAATTCTTTTTCTAAAACTTCGTTAGCTTTTTCAATTACAATATCTCCACCTTTACCACTTGTTACACGACCAAGTAATAATAAGTATTTAATATCATAGAATTCAGCATAGTATGGAAGAGTATAACCAAGATAAATACCAATTGTTTCATAGATTTCCTTAGCAAGAGGATTATCTTCTTTCATCATTCCTTGAACTACTTTTAATTTTTCAGCTGGAGTTAATCCTTCTTCAAATACAACACCACCAGCTTCAGCAAGTTTAATTACACCGTCTTGGCTGAAGTATTTAACACCACATCCATAGTCTCCACTCCATTCGTCAACCATTGCTCCCTTATTGTAGTCAACTGGTGCAAATGCAAGTTCTGAAAGCCAACCATTAATGTTTCCTTCTTTATTGATATAACCAACAGCTTCACTTGTACCCATTGCAATACCAAGTACATTTACATCTTTAAGTGATAAAGCACCAGCAAGTGCAGTAACGTCACCATCATTACATACTTCTAGTGGTACATCACCAAATTGTGCAGCCGCTTTTTTATAAATATTACGAACACCTGATTCAAATTTTTCTTCAGGAACTTTTAAGAATAATGACGCAACACGTACTTCATTATTAATATAAATACCAGCACTACTAACACCAATAGCATCAACTCTTGGCATTTTAGAAGCTGCAGTTTTAAAACTTTCTAGGATTCCATTATAGTGATATTCAGGATCTTCAGTTACTTTAGGAAGCCATACTACTTCTTCACTATAAATTACTTCACCATCAACAACGGCACTAACTTTTCTATCTGATCCACCTGCATCGAAACCAATACGGCATCCTTCTAAGTTTCCACCAACTTTTATTGATGATGCAACACTTTGAGGAACTTCATCATATTCCATAACGATGAATTCAAATGGATTATCATAAACTTTAGCCATAAAGTTTACATCAAAATCACGTGCGCCACCTTTTGTATAATCTTTTTTAAGTTCTTCACCTAATTCTTTTGGTCCACCAAAATAAACTTTGAATCCACCAACTACCCAAAGAACGCTCTTAATTAATCTTTCTAAAATACCTTTTGCGTCTTTATCAGTTGGAATTACGTCTAATTCATAACGGAATTTATAACCATTGTTTCTTTCTACACAAAAAGCTACTGGAGTTTTTTCACTAGAAGCCGCAACTCTTTCTTTAAATTCACGTAGTTTTAAAATCATTGGTTCATAGTTTGGATCTAATCTTACTGGGAATTTTACTTTACTCATAATATACCTCTCATTTATATTTTAACAGATATATTATAACATACTTTAAACTAAATTAAAATTATTTTATTAATTATTTATTAACTTCTTTTACTTTTAGTACATTATCATCAATATCAACAATAATTACATCACCACCAATTTTGATTATTTTATTCCACGAAACATTATATCCAGCTTTAGTATTTAAAAAACTTGTTAATTTAAATCCAGAATTTACTTTTATACTAGTTATTTTCCCCGTTAATGTATCTATTTCAACATCTTGAATTCTTCCTAATTTATTACCATCAGCATCATTAATAACATCTTTTGTTGTTAGATTTGATAATTTCATATAACACTCTCCTATAATTATAATATGTTATTTCTTTTAAATTGTGACAAATTTTCTAAAATATAGTAAAATAATAAAAGGTGATAATATGAAACATTTATTAAATGATGAAAAACACTATATAACTTTTAATAACTATTTAAAAGATCGTTTTGGTCACAAAGTATTTAGAATATCTCTTAATGCAGGTTTTACTTGCCCTAATAGAGATGGTACTAAAAGTAATCTAGGTTGTATTTATTGTAGTGAAAAACTTAGCGGGGATTTTGCTGGAAACAAATTAGATTCATTTAAAAAACAATTTGATGATGGATTAAAAATTATGAATCAAAAATGGGAAGACGGTACTTATATTGCATATTTACAAGCCGGATCAAATACATATGCAGATGTTGAAACTCTAAAAAATGTATATGAAGAAATAATTACATTACATAAAGATATTGAGGTACTATCAATCGCAACAAGACCAGATTGTTTAAATGAAGAAATTGTTTTATTAATTAATGAAATAAACAAGAAATGTGAAGTTTGGGTTGAACTTGGTTTTCAAACTATGCATGAATCTACTTCTATTTTAATTAATAAATGCTACAACAATCAAGACTTTGAAAATGCAATGGCTCTACTAAAAAAATATAATATAAAAACGATTGTACATATTATTAATGGTTTACCATACGAAACAAAAACCATGATGATAGAAACTGTAAAATATTTAAATCAATTTAATTTATTCGGTTTAAAGATACATATGTTACATATTATGAAAAATACACCACTAGAAATATTTTATCAAAATAAGCCATTTAACGTACTAACTTTGGAAGAATTTGTTGACATCACAACTACACAACTTCGTTATGTTAATACCAATACTGTAATTCATAGGCTTACAGGCGATGCGCCAAAAGATTTATTAATTGAACCTTTTTGGACACTTAAAAAATTTGTTGTTTTAAATGAAATAGACAAACATATGCGAAAAAATAATATTTATCAAGGTGACTTATGTTAAAAACAACTGAACTTACACATTTACTTATTAGCCATATTATTAAAGAAGGATCACATGTTGTCGACGCAACAGCTGGAAACGGTCATGATACATTATTTTTATCAAAACTTGTTGGACCAAACGGTAAAGTTTACGCATATGACATTCAAGAACAAGCAATTATCAATTCAAAAGAGTTAACAAAAAATCAAACCAATATTGAATTTTTTCTAAAAAGTCATGAATTCATTGATCAAACTAACTTAGATTTAGTACTTTTTAATCTTGGTTTTTTACCAAATGGTGATAAAACAATAACTACCTTATGTAGCACAACCATCAATTCTTTAACAAATTTAATTGCTAATTATAATTTAAATCCAAATATGTACATCTTCATCGTTGTCTATCCAGGACATATTGAAGGAAAAATAGAAAGTGACGAATTATTAAAATTCACAAAAAACCTTCCTAGTAATTTATTAGTTACTACTTATATTCCACACAATCAAAATAATGCGCCATATTTAATAACTATTAATAAAAAACAAAAAAGCTGTATCAAGTAATTGATACAGCTTTTTTTATTATTTTTTAATGTTTAGATATGCTTTTTTTCTTAACTCAGATACAGATTCTGTCTCAAATAAAATACCTGTGTCAGTTACTTGTTTAGCCAATTTAATATATTCATCAAACATTAATACGTCATCACCAGTCATCAAAAATACACCACTTATATAATAATAATACATATACGGTATATTTGGATCAAATTTATCCAAATCTTCCTCATTAATTTTATATTCAATTAAATCTACAGAAGGATCTGAAATGATTACTATTTCAAAATCAAATGGTAAATCATTTTTTTACAAAAGTTTTTTGAATATATATTGATTAAAACTTGTAGTATAAATCATATTATATTTAAAATATT
>JAZOLG010000006.1:0-15417 GCA_045652765.1 Bacilli bacterium | reverse complement strand
TAAATAAAAAAAGTCATCGTTTGATGACTTTAAAAATCTAAAATGGCGGAGGAAGAGGGATTCGAACCCCCGCGGCTTTTACACCCTGTCGGTTTTCAAGACCGATCCCTTCAGCCGGACTTGGGTATTCCTCCACGTAATATGGTGGTCCAGGGCGGGATCGAACCGCCGACACTTGGATTTTCAGTCCAATGCTCTACCTACTGAGCTACCGGACCATATTACTAACTATTTTATTTTAAATGGCGGTCCCAACGAGACTTGAACTCGCGATCTCCAGTGTGACAGACTGGCATGTTAACCACTACACCATGGGACCAAAAGATGGTGCGGGTGACAGGAATCGAACCTGCACTCCGAGGAACTAGATCCTAAGTCTAGCGCGTCTGCCAGTTCCGCCACACCCGCATTTAAAGCACTTAACTATCAGTGCTTTAATATTATAACATAATCTACTTGCTTTTGCAAGTGATTTGATATTCTTCTATCGAATTAGCAAGAATTTTTATTTCATTTTCATTTAAAGCACATATTGCAATACGAACTGCATCACCAGTTCTTGTTGTATAAATGTGTTTATTCATTAAATAGCTTATCATATCATCCGGATTGTCCGCCTTTAATGTTACAAAAAAGCCTTCTTGAAATTCATAATACGGAATATTCTTTTCATTTAATAATTTTATAAATAAATGAGCTCTTTTATCAAGAATAGATTTTTTATCCAATGATTCTTGCTTTAAAGATTTTAAATCTTTCATTATTTCATTAAAAGTTATAATAGCATGATTATTTGTAGAACTCCAAATTGTTCTAGCAAACATAACGTAATCTTCATGCCCTGGAGCGACTAATGCTCCTAATCTTAATCCGTAAATACTAAGAGTTTTTGATAAGGAAACCATATAATAAGTTTTATTGTTTTTACCATACTCAAATAAGAAAGATTGGTTATCCGAAAAATCATAATAAGCTAGGTCAAAAACTATTTTAACATTATCATATTTTTCTAAGTTAGAAATAAATTGATCCAATTCTTCTTTATTATATGTACTTCCTACTGGATTTGAAGCAGGAGTATTAATAATAACAAATATATTATCATATTCATTGAATCGACTAGTATCTACAACTAATGGACGATTAGGATAGTTTTCTACCTTATAATCAAACGTTTTAGCCATAGATTGATAGTTAGTCCAAGCTAGGCTTGGAACTAACATCAAATTATTATTTTTCTTTTTTGCAATCATCAACATTGATAATGCTCCAGTTGCACCTGGAGATGCAACTATTGAATATTGTTCTGGTATATCAAAATATGTTCTTATTGAATTTTTATACTCTTCACCGCCACTTACAGGTGCATAGTTATAAAGTTCACCATTAAAACTTTTGAATGCATTATCGAAAATATTTGAATAAACAAGATTCTTATCATCATCAAGCAAAACGCCAATCGTAGCATCTATTTTATTGGGACAAGTATCTTTTAACGCTATACTATGCATGTAAATAACATTTTTAAACATTTTTGACCTCCATTATTTTCTTTTATTTATTACAACTCCACATAATGATATTAATAATACTATTGAAGCAAAATAAGCTCCTGAAGAACATTTAGAACCTTTTGGTTCATCAACATGTTCAACAAACTCAGCAGGAGTACTATATTTAACAGTTTGAGAACCAGCTGAACTAGAATTTAATTCATACATTACAACAACACTTGCATCTTCAGCTTTAAATGAAGAAACATTGTTAATAACGATTTGATTTTGTTCTAAATCTAAATCATAATTTTTATTACCAACAAATAATGTTGCAAATCCGATTGCTTTATCCGGATCATTAAAAGTATAATTTATTGTTAATACATTATTTTCATATTTATATGTAAAATCTGGCAATGTTGGAATTGTATTACCTGTTTTAATAGTAATTGGATCTCCAATGACTGTTCTTTCAGATCCATCATATACAATTTTATAACCAAATTCAACAACATATTCTGTTTTAGGTAAAAGATTTGAAACAACAAGTTTATCATTAATACTATAAGTTTCTCCATTTACTTTAACATAATAATCTTTAACATTAACATCAGAACCAAGTTTAGGTAATTCAAGCGTTACATTATTATCTTTTACATCAGTAACCTTAATTGCTGCATCAGGAATTACAACTAATAATGCATTTGCATCACGTCTTGCGTTTCCATCAGATGGACTATTAAGAACACGGAATTCTTTTCCATCTCTAATTAACATTGTTGTTGATCCACCACCATCAAGATTATATGCCTCAACTGCATTTAAGTGTTCCATTAATGCACCTTGTTCATCATAAGTCATACCGTACATATTAATTTCTGGTTGTCTTCCGTCAACAGTTACAAATAAAAGTGTACCATCTTCTCTTACTCCAACCATTGTTCTTGGATGTCGATTTTTATCATTATGAATAACACCTTTTCCCTCTAATACAAGTGGAACACCACAACCAACAATTTGATTACAGTCAGCATAAGCACCAACAATATCTCTTTGAATTGTTACATAAGCGCCTGCTAAAATTGCTTGATTTACATTATTATCTGATGAAAAAATACCAAAACGTTCTTTATTTAATTCTACTTCACCAGATGCAGTTAATTGCCCTTCACCATAAAAACCATTTTCATCCATAGGTATACAGTGAGTAGGATAATTACAAATCAATCCACCACTTGGTAATGTAGATGGAACAGTAACACGAGTTTGTAATCCTAAATCATCTTTACCAAAAATAGGATAAGAATAATATAATGATAATCCAGCACTCATTTCTGTTGGATTAACATTGTCAATCTTAAATTCATTCATTAATTGATTTTGAGAATTATATACACGAAGTGTATATATTGATGAAACCTCAATAGTTTTATTACCAACTAATGTGTTATTAGTACCATTGTTAGTAAAACCAATAGCCGTTGAACTAGATGATGATGTCTTATATACTTTGCCATTTGAAGAAAATACTCCACTTGTTGTAAGTGGTAAAGCTTTTGTTGAACTAATATCAAAGAAATCAGCATTAATTGCAGCTACAACTTTCCAACCAGGATTATATTGCTCAAAATTCGTAGCGATTTGTTCTACAGTAGCTAGTGCCCATCCATAATTAGTTTGATAAGTCCAGTTAACAACTTTAGCAGAAGTATCGGCTGGGATTTCAAGTACATTTACAGATTGTGGATAAAGTTGGTCAGGTACATTTAGTCCACCTCCACCAGATCCGGCAGCATTAAATCCTTCTAATCCTGAACTACTATAACTGATATACTTGTTGTGTACTAATTTACCATCTAAATAATTTGTTTCAACTGTTTCACCAGGTTGGTATAATGATTCACCAACAACAGTAGATGCAACAGGTTCAAATCCATTAACCTTTATAAAAAATAAACTTGAAACTAGAGTCATACAAAAAACTAGAGTAGATATAAATAATTTTTTCATAATTGTCTCTCTTTCCTATAAATAAAAAAGTCAGTAAAACTGACTTTTTTTAATTGTTAAGCTCTTGAAGAATATTTACCATCAAATGTAGTAACAATGATTTTGTCACCTTGTTCGATAAACATAGGAACTTTTACTTTGAAGCCAGTTTCTAATGTAACTTCTTTTAATGCGTTAGTAGCAGTATTTCCCGCAACAGCTGGACTACTTTCAGTTACTTCTAAAACAATTTTTTCTGGAATGTTAATTCCTAAAACTTCTGAACCGTACATAACGATTTCGATTTCTGCACCTTCTAATAAGAAATTAGCTTCCCATTTCATTCTTTCAGCAGGAATATCTAATTGTTCCCAAGTTTCCATATCCATAAAACAATAAGTGTCTCCACTATTGTATGAATATTGCATTTTACGTTTTTCAATCATCGCTTGTTCTACTTTAACACCAGCATTAAATGAATATTCAATGTTTGCACCAGTTCTAAAGTTACGAAGTTTAGTTCTAACAAACGCAGCACCTTTACCAGGTTTAACGTGTTGGAAATCTAAAATAACACATGGATCACCATTATAAATAATAGTCATACCAGTTTTAAAATCAGCAGTAGTAATCATTTTTATTAAATTCCTTTCATATATTTTATAAATCATACTTATTATACATTATTTTATATTATTTTTCAAGAAATGTTGCAACTTTCTTATCAATTTTCAATATTTTAGTGTATAATATAGTAGTATAGATAGGAGTTTGTCATAATGAATATAATAACAATGAAAAAAATAGGTTTTTGTTATGGAGTAGATCGTTCTATATCTATCACAAAACAATCAAAATATAGTTATAATTCACCCTGGATTTTACTAGGTCCTTTAGTACATAATGATGTTGTTAATCAAGAATTATTAAATGATGGTTTTCAAATGCTAAACGACAAAAATGAGATTGAAAAATACAAGAACGCTACTTTTATTTCAACAGCTCATGGTATTAGTCAAAGTTTAAAAAAACAAATCATCAAGAATAATCTTTTAATAGAAACAACTTGTCCTATCGTATTAAATAACAACAATAAAATTATTAATTATGCAAAAAATGGTTATAATGTTATATACATAGGAAAACATAATCATCAGGAAAGTAACGGAATACTAGAATACATTACTTTGGTTGAAAATGTAGAAGACATTAAAAAATTAAATTTAGCTAATCAAAAATTAGTTTTAACTAATCAAACAACTATGTCAATTAAAGACATTGAAGATTGCACAAAAGCATTATCTAAAATGTATCCAAACGCTTTAATTGACACAATTATTTGCCCTGCAACTAAAGAAAGACAATTAGAGCTTATCAACCATTTAGAACAATACCATAGTGCATTTGATAAATGGTTAATTATAGGAGACAACAAAAGTAATAATTCTAAAAAACTTGCTGAACTAGCGAAAAGTTACACAAATAACTACCATTTTGTAGATAATGTTGAATGTGTAAAAAAGATTGATTTTTCCAATACTATTAATCTTTTAATTACAAGTGGTACATCAACTCCAAATAGTGTAATTAATGAAATTATCGAATACATAAAAGAAAATATCCAGTAAATACTGGATATTTTTTATTTTGAAAACATAAGTTTTTCACTTTTAAATAATTTTGTCACAAGTAATGTGATTAATGCAAAACAAATAATTGTCGATGAACAAATTAAAAGTAATTGTAGCGAATTAATTTGATTCAACAAAATCCCTTTAATACCTATTGTTAAATTGTAAAGAGGAATACAATAAGGAATTATACTAGTTGGCATTGAAGTATCAAAAATTGTCATCATACTAACCACCATTGCGATTATATAGGCTGGCATAGCATAAGTTGTAGCTTCTTTCGTAGATTTAGCTAGAGTTGATGCAAGCAAGAAAATACTACTAGCAATTAATGAGACCATCAATATTAAAATAAATAATTCAAAATATGTCAATAAATTATAATTAATATTTTGAACAGTACCATACATATCTCCCATATTAGGAAGTGATGCTGCAAGACCAATAAATGATGCAATTCCTGAAAGAATAGTAATAATAACCGTCGAAATTATCTTGCCCAATACTATTTGATTCTTATTTATTGGTGTCATTAATAATGTTGCAATTGTTCCTCTTTCTTTTTCCCCTGCAATTGTATCTGCACCAACTGCAATTCCTCCTGCAAATATGAAAATTATTATCATCATTGGCATAAGCATAGCGAAAATTTGGGTGGACATTTCTTCTTCAGTAGCAATATTCACTGGTACCAAACTAATAAAATTAATCGGTAGTTTATTTTCTTCAGTTATCGATGCACGCATAACTTCAATAATTGACATTATTTTGCTATAAGCTGTACTTGATTCCATACTTGTTTCATCATAAATAATTTGAATACTTGGTGAAGATTCTCTTGTACCAGCAATGTATTCTTTAACTTTCTGATCGAAATTACTTTCAAAATTGATATATACAAAATATTTACCATTTTGAATATCTTGTTTCACTTGTTCAAGTTCTATATTATCTGACTTAACAAGTCGCATATTTAAATTTGACATCATATCATAGGCGTTTTGAAAAGATTCAACACTTTCATTTACATAAACAATTGAAGGTTCTTCCTCGGATATTGTTGTAAAACTTGTACCCATTACACTATATATTAAAAATATTAAAAGTCCTGGTAAAATAAACGTTGAAAAAATTAATCTAGGGCTTTTAAAGATTTTATCTAATTCTTTTCTAACAATATTAAAGCAACCTAGCATATTATTCACCTATTTTCTCTTTATAAAGTTCAAAAAAAATGTCTTCTAAATCATTAGAATTATATAGTTGATAAATATTATCAAGCGTATCATTAATAACTATTTGTCCATCAATAATAATCGCAACTCTATCACAAAGTTTTGCAGCTAAAGACATAATATGCGTACTTATAATCACCGTTTTGCCATCATTTGCTAATTTTTCTAAATAATCAGTTACTACTTTTGCTGTCAAAACATCTAGTCCATTAGTTGGTTCATCAAAAATAATTATTTGTGGATCATGAATTAATGAAACAACTATCGATACTTTTTGTTTCATACCAGTTGATAAATCTCCAATTTTTACTTCTTGAAATTTATCGACACCAAAAATAGAAAATAGTTCTTCTTTGCGTTTTTCTATTTGTTCATAACTCATATTATAAAAACGGCCAAAATAATGCATTGCATAATTAGGTGTCATTTGTTCTTCAATTCTTATTTCATTAGTCAAAAATCCAATATTCTTTTTACAATTAATTTCATCAACATTTGAAATACCATTTACAACTATTTCCCCTTCATCAGGTTTAATTAAAGTTGAAATACATCTTAGAGTAGTTGTTTTACCGGCACCATTTGGTCCAAGTAGTCCAAATACTTCTCCTTTCATTGCTTCAAATGATATGCCGTTAACTGCAACTTTTTGTTTAGAAGTTGTCTTATTAATTCTCATTTGTTTTTTTGATAAAGTAAAAGTCTTTTTTATATTCTTAACTATAACTGACATTTCATCACTTCCTTCTTTACTATTATACTATATAAGTATGATAATGTCTAGACTTTTTATTTGAAATAAAAGTAATCATTTGATATACTATTATCGAGGTGATTTTATGAAATTTAGTGAGTATAAATACGTTAGACCAAACGTGGACGAAACAAAAAATGAAATTATTCAATTGACTGAACAACTTAACAATGCCAAATCTTTTGAAGAAGTCGATAAGACGATTCAAGATTTTATCAAATTAGATAACGAGTTTGGTTCTATGGCAACACTTGTATCAATTAGAAATTCTATTGATACTCAAGATGAGTTTTACGAAAAAGAACAAGAATTTTTCGATACAATTGGGCCTGAGCTTTCTGAATATTTTCAAAATTTTAATTTAGCTATTTATAATTCTAATTTTAGAGAACAATTAGTTGAAAAATATGGTTCAAAATTATTCAAAGAAATTGAAATGGAACTAAAAACTTTCAAACCAGAAATAATTGAAGATTTACAACTAGAAAACAAATTAACTACGAAATATGACAAATTAAAAGCATCTGCACAAATTGAATTTGATGGTAAAGTTTTACCACTTCCAGGTCTTTCTATCTATCTACAAGATAAAGACCGCAATATAAGAAAAAAAGCGGAAGAAGCAGTATGTGGTTTTTATCAAGAACACGAACAAGAATTCGATGAAATTTACGATGAACTTGTTAAAGTAAGAACAACAATTGCTAAAAAACTAGGTTTCGAAAACTTTGTTGAGTTAGGTTATTATCGTATGGGTAGAACTGATTATAACAGTACCATGGTAGAAGCTTATCGTAATCAAATTCTAAAACACGTTGTACCTCTAGCCTGTAAAATTTATGATCTTCAAGCTCAAAGAACTAATATTCCTAATCCAAAAAGTTATGATTTAGGATTAACCTATCTTAATGGAAATCCAATGCCAATTGGAACAACGCAAGATAAAATCAATAACGCAAAAAAAATGTACCACGAATTAAGCAAAGAAACTGGAGAGTTCTTTGATTTTATGGTCGAACATGAATTATTTGACTTAGACAGCAAAAAAGGAAAAGCTGGTGGTGGATATTGTACTTATATTCCAAAATGGCGTTCTCCTTTTATTTTCTCTAATTTTAATAATACAGCTGGCGATATTGATGTTTTGACACATGAAGCTGGTCATGCCTTCCAAGTATATTCAAGTCGTGATGCAATCTTACCTAATTATTTATGGCCAACTATGGAATCTTGTGAAATTCACTCAATGAGCATGGAATTCTTTACTTATCCATGGATGAATTTATTCTTTGATGATGTAGATAAGCGCATTTATGCTCATCTTACTGATTCTATAACATTCTTACCGTATGGTGTAACTGTTGATGAATTCCAACATGTAGTATATAGTAAACCTGAAATGACTAAAGAAGAAAGAAAAGCAGTCTGGCGTGAAATAGAAAAGAAATACACTCCATATAAAGTTTATGAAAATGACTTACTTGAAAGAGGTGGTTGGTGGTTCCGTCAAGGACATATCTTCTCTTCACCTTTCTATTATATTGATTATACACTTGCACAAGTATGTGCCCATCAATTTTTTGTAAAAGACATGGAAAACCATGAAAATGCTTGGAAAGATTATTTTCATCTTTGTAAGTTAGGTGGAAGCAAAACTTTCTTAGAATTATTAAAAGAAGCTAATCTTGAAAATCCATTTGAAAATGGTTCATTAACTAAAACAATGAAGGTATTAGAAAATTGGATTGATAATTTTGATAAAACAAAATTAAATTAAAAACATTCAGCCATTTGGCTGAATGTTTTTTTATAACTTTTCACGAACTTTATTTTCAATTTCTGTTGCAAGTTCTTTATTATTAGCTAATAATTCTTTAACGTTTTCTCTTCCTTGACCTAAGCGTTCACCATTATACGAAAACCATGCGCCACTTTTTTGTACAACTTCTAAATTAGCTGCCATGTCTAATAACTCTCCTTCATGAGAAACACCTTTACCAAAAATCAAGTCAACTTCAACAGTTTTAAATGGTGGAGCAACTTTATTTTTTACAACACGAATTCTTGTTGTATTACCTATAGCATCACTTCCACTCTTGATTTGGTCAACACGACGAATATCTAAACGAATTGTTGCGTAAAACTTAAGAGCACGTCCACCAGATGTAGTTTCTGGACTACCAAATAATACACCAACTTTTTCACGAATTTGGTTAATAAAAATCGCAACTGTCTTAGTCTTATTAATCGCACCAGCAAGTTTACGCATTGCTTGACTCATTAATCTTGCTTGAAGTCCAACATGGCTACTTCCCATATCACCATCAATTTCAGCCTTAGGAACAAGAGCTGCAACACTGTCAACAACAATAATATCAATAGCATTACTTCTTACTAAAGCCTCAACAATTTCTAAGGCTTGTTCTCCATTATCTGGTTGTGATAAAATTAAATTATCAATGTCCACTCCAAGAGCTTTAGCATAAGTAGGATCTAGAGCATGTTCTGCATCAATAAAAGCTGCATAACCACCTTTTTTTTGAGCCTCTGCTATAGCATGCAGTGCAAATGTTGTTTTACCACTGCTTTCTGGGCCATATATTTCAATAATACGTCCTTTAGGATAACCACCAAAACCAAGTGCAACATCAAGCGCAATAGATCCAGTAGGAATAACTTCAATTTTTTCATCGACTTTTTCGCCAAGTTTCATTACTGCGCCTTTACCATATTCTTTTTCAATAGCCTTTAGTGCATCGGCTAAAGCTTTTTCTTTATTAAAATCTGCCATATTATTCTCCTTTTTGATTATCTTTAAAAACATTTAGATTTTTTACTATATATTCAGTACCACTATAAACAGTCATAAATACCGCTAGTGCAACTACTACTAATGTTATCCATTCAAAAATACCAAATGTGCCAGAAAATGGTCCATTTATCAATAATAAAATAACCATAAAGAATTGTAGATTAGTTTTAATTTTACCACTCCATCCTGCAGCTATTACAACATTTTTGTCAGCAGCAATAATTCTAAAACCAGTTACAATAAATTCTCTTGCTAAAATGATTGTCACAGCCCAACCTGGAAGTAAACTATTTTGTTCTAAAAGTATCATCATTAAAGCAAGTACTAATACTTTGTCAGCAAGAGGATCTGCAAACTTACCAAAATTAGTAACCAAATTTTGTTTTCTTGCAATATATCCATCCACAAAATCACTTAGAGTTGCAATAATGAAAATTATTAGCATTATAAAATTGCCCAATGTTATAGTCCAAAAGAAAGGCTTTTGTAGGGATTCAATTTCAGCAATTATCATGATAATAGGTATTAGTAATACCCTAAATAATGTTATTTTGTTTGGAAGATTCATATTCATTTACCTCGATAACATTATAACATACAAATAGTAAAAAATCTAGTTATTTGAACTTTTCGTTTATATTTTATCATATCTATTACTAGCTTGTAAAACGTTGTAGTTTTCGAAAAAAAGATAAGTTTTCACTTATCTTTTTAAAGCCTTATTTAAAATGTTTTTAAAGTTTTGATCACTAAATAGTTTCGGTACAGGATATAAAGGATGAGCTTCTTTTTTAGCTCTTTTAATTATTAAATCAAAATCTTCTTCTTTTAAATTATCAATATATTTAGGTATATTTAAACGTTCATTCATATTTACAATATGTGCAAGTAAATCAAAATCATCAAGTCCTAATAAATTACCTAATTTATCAACTTTTGTTTTAATACTTTTGCCGTATTCTTCTAATACATATGGTAACAAAATTGCATTAGCCAAACCATGTGGAGTATTATATAAGCCTCCCATTTGATGAGCTATTGCGTGAACATATCCGACATATCCTCTAGTAAACGCACATCCTGCAAGATATGCAGCTTTTTGCATATTTAAACGTTGTTCTAAATTATCTGGTTGATTATAAACAACTTCTAAAGAATTAAAAATTAATTGAATTGCATCGACAGAATTTTTAAGTGTATCTTTTGTATTAGCTCTTCCTAAATAACATTCAATAGCATGTGTCAATGCATCCATACCAGTAGTGGATGTAAGATGTTTAGGTAGTGTAGTTGTAAATCTACTTTCTAAAACAGCATACTTAGGGACAATTTTAGGATCATTAATAGGATATTTTTCATGTGTAACTTCACAACTAACAACAGCAGCTACTGTTGCCTCACTTCCACTTCCACTTGTTGTAGGTACAGCAATTTGAATAATAGGTTTCTTTTTTACTTTTAATATTCCACGCATTTTACGCAAATCTTTTGTATTTGTAACTTTAATAGCTAGTAATTTTCCCAAATCAATAACAGATCCTCCACCAATTGAAATAATTAGATCAGTCTGATATTTATTATAATAGTCATCTACTAGTTGTAACGATGGATTAGCTATGTCACAAAAAGAAATCTGATATTCTATTTTATTTTCATCCAAGTTAGAAATAAAATTTAAAAAAACTTCATTTTTCGAAACATAAGTGGGAATTATAATTAATACTTTTTTATTTTTCAAAAAATGAATTGTATCATTTAAATTTTCTAAAATTATTGGTTTTGGAAATTTAATAAATTTCATTCCTATTTTTAAAAATAATTGGTATGTTCTAATTAATATTTTCTTAAATATATTCATGTTATCACCATATTAATTTTAACATATTTCACTAAATTCTACAAATTAATCACTAGAAAACATTTTTTTAAGTATTTTATGAAAACTTTGATAAATCTTATTGTCAATTTTTTGAGCGATTTTGGTCGTTTTATCTTTAAAAGGAATAGTTGGTAAATTACTATAATTAGGGTTTTCAATATTATTTTCATAATCTGTTTTCGCAATGTTAAAATAATCTCTTTGTCCAACTGTATTTATACTTCCTATTATTAAACCTATTAATACGCATAAAAAAACTATAAAAACAAAATTCATGGTTCTTTTTCTCATTATAATCTCCCTGTATGAAAAAATATCCAATAAATTACTAACTTAAAAACATATTTAAAATAACTAAATAAATTACTATGTCTAATAATATCCATAAAATTATTTCTTAATATGTTATTAACCATTACATTATAAGAATCATATGTTATTAAAACATTATTGACAATAGAAATGATTGCTAAAAATAAAAATAGTTTCATATTACTATATATGAAACTTATTATGATATTATGTTAATTTAAATATTCTTCTCTTAATTTATTATGTACTGCCATATCAATTGAACATGCAATAATTTTGCTTAAATCTTCTATTACCTCGTCAATTTCTTTAGGTGTAACCATCATTTCATATAAACTATTTACAAGTGCTTCACTTAATAATTGTTTTCTTTCAAGATTTGATAATGAACCAAGCGAACCCATAAATTCTAAATTAGGATTATCTTTGTTAATATAGTTTTCTAAATGTTCTAAAATATCTGTTGTAAGTGTTGTTGCATCTACTACAGTTGGTACTCCAACAGCAATTACCGGAATTCCAAACACTTCTTTTGAAATTTCTTTACGTTTATTGCCAACTCCACTGCCTGGTGATATGCCAGTATTAGTTATCTGAATGGTTTTATTTACTTTTGTAGTATCACTTGAGGCTAAAGCATCAACTATTATTATATAGTTTACGTCAATTTTTTCTTTAATTGCATATACTATATCACTTGTTTCAATTCCTGTTGTTCCCATCACACCAGGACTATATCCACTAATTTCACTATATCCAACATTATTCATACCATTTTTAAATAAATGTCTAGTAACTATTATATTATCAATTGTATATGGACCTAAACTATCTGGAGTTATGTTAATATTTCCTAAACCTATAATCATTCCTTTTTTGTCTAATACATTTTCTTTTTCTAATAACTTTATTAAAATTAAACTTAAAGCTTTCGATACTTTATCAGAATTTTCATGATCATGATAGTTTACACTTCTTAAATCAATTGTATAATATATTCCAGGTTTTTTATTAATTCTATCATCATGATCATCTTCAATAATTGTTTTGTTGATTGGAATATCATAACAATGTTCATTCATTGTTTTAACACCCTTAATTGATTCATCACTAATTTTACTGATTTCTTCAATTGCTAAATCAGTTCTAAAACATTCTTTCATGTACATTCACCTCAAATATATTTTTAACATTAATAAATAATTTATTACATAAATATAATTTTTATACTTTATTACTTGCTAAAATATAGAATTCATGGTATAATAATTGCGTTAAAATCTTCGGAGGTGTAATAATGGCAAACATTAAACAACAAAAAAAGCGTGATATCACTAATAGTAAGAAGAATTTATTAAATGCATCTTTTAAATCATCTTTAAAAAGTGCACTAAAAGCTTTTGATGCTGCTGTAGTAGAAGGAGATAAAGCTAAAGCACAAGCTGCTTATAATTTCGCTTGCAAAAAATTAGACAAATCAGTAACTAAAGGTATTCACCACAAGAATTACGCTGCACGTCAAAAATCACGTCTTGCTACTAAATTAAATCAATTAGCTTAATAAAATAATGGGTTAGATCAAATCTAACCCATTTTTTATTTTAACCATATTAATCAATATTTCGACATCATAATCTTGATTATCCTAACTATAAATATATATTGTGTTAGCAATTTGAAAGAGGTATCTTAGTCAAATATAGATAAGCGTGCAACACAAGCTGTGATGCAAAGTGAAGCACGCTTTATCCTGTGCACAATTTTATATGATATCAGCTCAGAACTAATTGTTTATTACATATTTTTTCCTAAATACTGATTACATTTTTCACAAAAACATTCTAATCTATTAATTTGTATATTATTATTATTAAACATCAAATGAAAACCTAAATATCCTGTTGACCAAGACTTAATTTGTATTATATCGTTTTCGCATATAATATCAATTATAAATGTTTTATACTTATAATCTTTCGATACTTTAATACTTTTAATATCTTCTAAATTAATAATCTTTTCTTTAAAACCAGGAAACTCTCTAATTATAAATTTTTTTGAATTAAAGTCTATTCTTAAATATGTTTTAAAAGCTAAGAAGAAAACCATTATATCAAATAAAATAAATGCAATTAATAAGAAAAAAGCTAACATTTTTTCGTCTAAAACTATTAGACCTAAAAAAACAAGTAAAGTTAAACCTATTACAGAACAAATATATACTATTTTACTGAGAATAGGCAACTGATATAGTGTTAAATTATTCGAAAATCCATTCTTTAATTTTGCCATAAAGATAATCTACTCCTTCCCATAGTATGTATGTTGCGACAGCAGCAGTTATACCAATAGCAACTGCCCACACACCTCCTACAATTCCTCCAACAGCAAGACCAACCCCAACCGCTAAATTACCTAAAGCAGAACCTAACGCATAAGTTCCTACTCCTTTTAAAGCATAGTATCCAAAATCCATTAGAGTAGCCCATCCAGCTTCATTTGATGTATAATTAGGATTATTGTAATTATTATAAACGCTCTCCCCAAACGAAATAATGGAACCTGTCACAATCATCGAAATACCAAAAACTTCTAACCCTTTAATATAAGAGGATATATTTGCCCCACCTGTTCCCATTTTATTAGCAAATTTAAACCCAGCATCTAATCCGCCAGCTATGTATCCAGACCATTGATCAAAGAATCCAAATGTTGTTGATAACGCACCTAAAGCACCAAAAATATTTGAACTATTTGATATTGTGCCATGATATCCAAAATTCAATCCTCCAACACTAGAAGCGATTGAACTCACCATACCACCATTAGCCCCAGAACCAGAACTTCTATATGCAATTCCAACTGGGTTGTTACTTGCATATGCATATAGATTTAGTCCATTAATAGATTGTGGATTTAAACTAGAAACATCTGCAGGTTGGATAAATCTTCCTAATTCAGGGCTATAATACCTTGAGGATAACCAAAAATAACCCGTCTCGACTGGACTATCCTATTGCAACTCCAATCTTCTCTTTACTATTACACCTAATATTATATCACAAGTTGTCTTAAATCCATATTAATTTGATACAGAATCATCTATGAACTTGTAATATATTTTAATAGTCCTTGGATTATCTCTATATCCAACTTCTATTCTAGATATTAATGAATGAACAATTAGAGAATTAAGTTCTTTAAACTCTAAAAATTCATTTACTTTTTCTTTTAATAATTTGTAATTTTCTATTGTAGACTCTTCTTCTTGTTTAAGATTTTTAAGTGTTTCTATTTCAGTTGTTATTT
>JAZOLG010000005.1:0-18374 GCA_045652765.1 Bacilli bacterium | reverse complement strand
AAACATATGAAACATTTAATTTTATATTATTTGTCATAATCACTAATAAAAGTAATAAGATAGATGAAATAAAAAGTCTTATACAAAAATTATCAAAATAACTTTTATTATGTTTATTTATTTTCATATTTTTATAACATCTTTTATTTAGTTTTTGATATTTTTTCATCTTCTCACCAAAAAATAATATGATGAAAATATAATTTTTAGAACTATTATATAAAATTATGGTGTATTTTCATACTATAGTAATCATTGCCAATAATGATGTGATCAAGTAGAACAAAACCTAATTCTTTTACTATTTTTGCAAATTTTTTTGTCATTTCTAAGTCTTGAATACTTGGGTGTGGATCACCACTTGGATGATTATGAATTAGAATAATTGCTGATGCAGATAATTTATATGCCCATTTAATAATCATTTTGTCATCGATTAGAGATGAATTAATATTCCCTATTGATATTAATTTTCTTTTAATTAGATGTCCTTTTGTATCGATATATAATGCGTATAAATGTTCTTGTTTTAAATCACTAAAATAAGGTGAAAATTCATAGAAAATATCTTTAGGGTTAATAAATTTCTTTTTATCTATTTTTCTTGTTGCTAATCTTTTTCCAAGTTCAATTGCTGAAAGAATGGTTGTTGCTTTAGCAAGACCCACACCATTTATCTTCATTAATTCTTCAATTGTAATATTTTTTAATTCTTCCATTGATTCGAAATAATTTAAAATTTCTGTACTGAGTTCTAAAACGGATTTATTCTTTGTGCCGCATCTTAATAATATAGCTATTAATTCTATTGATGATAATGATTCAACACCACTTTCTAAGACTTTTTCTCTAGGTTTTTCCCAAAAAGGAACTTCGTTTAATTTCATTAAATCACCATTAATATTATATAATGTTTTTAATTATATGTAAATAAAGGTATCTTTCGAAAAAAAAGAAAGCCTTCAGGCTTTCAATTTTGGTCTTAGTTCACTAACAAAATATAAACTTCCTAGAAATAGATTAAATTCATAGGGGTTATCATAAACAAATTTAATTATTTCATCAATATTATCCATTAATATTTTGTTTGGATGTTCTAAATAATCATATAGTTCTTGAGCACTACTATGACGTTTATAAGTAAAACTTGTTATGATTATTTCATCAAAAACAGATGATATTTGCTTAATCATTTTTTCCTTTTCTTTGTTATCAGAGCAAGCAAAAATGCATCTTTTTTTAGAATAATTTAGAGATTTAACGAATTCACATACTCTAGTTACACCATCAATGTTGTGGCCACCATCTAATAATATAAGTGGATTATTGGATACAATTTCTAAACGGCCAGGCCATTTAGTATTTTTCAAACCGCTTTTAAGTATTTCTAATTGAATATCATTAATTCCAAAAATATCTTTAGTAGTTAAAAAAGTTTGAATTGCTACAAGGGCATTTTCGATTTGATGAAAACCAGGTAATGAGATTTCAAACTCTCCCAAGTCTCCTAAAATAAATTGACTTGATAAAATATCACATTTTTTTATTTCAAACGCTTCTAGAAGAGGTGTATAGAATTCAGCATGTTTATTTTCAGCTACTTCTTTGGCTTTTAAAATTAAATTGTGATCTTTTAAGCCAACAATTAATTTAGTATTTTCTTTTAGAATTCCTAATTTATTACTAAGAATTTCTTCTAAGGTATTGCCTAAAATGTTCATGTGATCATAATTTACATTAGTGATAACAGAGGCTACTGAATTAATAACATTTGTTGAATCTAGTGTTCCACCGATACCAACTTCAATTAAAGCAACATCAATTTTTATTCTTGAAAAATAAACAAAACTAATTAAAGTGACAAATTCAAAAAATGATGGAGTTCCTAAATTTAAAGATTCAAAAGTTGGATATTTACTAATTATTAAATTACCAATCTCCAATAAATCATCATCACTAATTGGCACATTATTATATGCAATTCTTTCATTAAATTTAACAATATATGGTGAAGTAAATGTTGCGACATTTAAACCATTTTCCATAAAAATCGATCTTAAATAAGAAACGACTGATCCTTTTCCATTTGTTCCAGTTATATGAATAGATTTAAATGTATTTTGGGGATTTCCAAGTACTTTGCAAAACCCAAACATTTTATCCAAATTTGTTTTTGGATCTATTCTTCTTTGATTTTCTATAAAACTAATTAGGTCAGATATTTTATCAAATTTATTCATATTGTTTTAAAGATTCCAATAAAGCTTCAACTTCTTTTAATTGTTGAATATATTTAACAAGTTTAGCTTTTTCATCTTCAATTTTTTGAGCAGGTGCTTTTGAAACAAATGATGGATTATTTAACATTCTGTTAGAACGTTCTACTTCGCCTTGTAATCTTCCAAGTTCTTTAGTAAGACGTTCTTTTTCTTTTGCAACATCAATCAATTCTTTAAGTGGAATAACAACATTAAGATTATCTAATACAATTACTTGAGATTGTTCTTTATTAGTATTATTATCAAAGATTAGTTCTTCATAATTAGCAAAACGTTTTAAGTAATCTTTATGTGAAAGTAAAAATTCTTTGTCTTCTTCGTTACTTTCAATAATAACTGTTAGCGGTTTACTTGGCGCTACATTATTGGTAACACGCATATTACGGATTGATGTAATGATTGAAATTAATTTATTTACTTTTGTTTCATCAGATTCAGTGAAATGAATATTTAATTTTGTAGGCCAACTACTTACTACAATTGAGCCTTCATTAAACTTTTGATAGATTTCTTCAGTTACAAATGGCATATAAGGGTGTAGTAATTGTACAATTGATTTTAGTGTATGACGTAATACTGCACAAGTGTTAATTTGCAGTTCAGGTTTGTTAAATGTAACTTTGCATAACTCGATATACCACGCAGCAAAATCATCCCAAACGAAATTATATAAAGCTTTGGCTGCTTCACCAAACTCATATTTTTCAAAATTTTCATTCATATTATCAATAACTGTATTTAATTTACTTAAAATCCATTTATCAAAAACAGTTAATTTATTTAAGTCAATTTCTTCATTTTGATAATTATAATTTTCAAAATTAGTTAAAATGTATCTAGAGATATTCCAAATTTTATTGATATAGTTCCATGAAGAAGCAATTTTTTCTTCAGAATATCTTAAATCTTGACCTGGAGTTGAATTTGTTGTTAAGAAATATCTTAATGAATCACAACCATATTTGTCAATTACTTCGAATGGATCAATACCATTTCCTAATGATTTACTCATTTTGCGGCCTTGTTCATCACGAATTAAACCATGAATTAAACAGTTTTTAAAAGGACGTTCATGCATAAAATGTTTAGATTGGAATGCCATTCTAGCTACCCAAAAGAAAATAATGTCATATCCTGTAACTAATGTATCTGTTGGAGTATATCTTTCTAATAATGGTGTTTTTTCTGGCCAACCAAATGTTGAGAATGTCCATAAACCACTTGAGAACCATGTATCAAGTACATCTTCATCTTGTACATATCCTTCACCAGGACATGTTCTTGAAACGATAACTTCTTCGCCTTTATACCATGCTGGAATTCTATGTCCCCACCAAAGTTGTCTTGAAATACACCAGTCTTGAGTATTTTCTATCCAAGTACTAAATGTTTTATTGAATCGTTCAGGTACAAAATTAATTCTTGTTTCTGGATTACCTTGCATTTTTAATACATCTTCCGCAAGCGGCCCCATTTTTACAAACCATTGTTTTGAAAGACGTGGTTCAACAACAACTCCTGTACGTTCAGAGTGTCCTACAGAGTGAATCATTTTTTCAACTTGAGGACATAAGCCTAATTCTTGTAAATCTTTTACTAGTTGTTTACGGCAGGCAAATCTTTCCATACCTTCATATTTTCCAGCAAGACTATTCATAGTCCCATCTTCGTTCATACAAATTAAACGTTCTAAATTGTGACGATTACCGACTTCAAAGTCATTTGGATCATGTGCTGGTGTTACTTTAACGACACCAGTTCCAAATCCTAGTTCAACATAACTATCTGAGATTACTGGAATTTCACGATTAGTTCCCGGAATAAATACTTTCTTTCCAATATATTTTTGATATCTTTCATCATCAGGATGAACCATTACAGCGACATCACCAAACATTGTTTCTGGTCTTGTAGTTGCAACTTCCAAACCACCATTTCCATCAGTAAATGGATAAATAAAATGATAGAAAGCACCTTCAATATCTTTGTACTCTACTTCAATATTTGATAATGCTGTTTTACTTTCAACATCCCAGTTAATAATTCTTTCACCACGATAAATTAATCCTTCATTATATAAAGTAATGAATACTTCATTAACGGCATTGTTTAATCCTTCGTCAAGCGTAAATCTTTCTTTTGTGTAATCAAGAGATAAACCAAGAGCAGCCCATTGTTGATGAATATGTTCAGCATACTCTTTTTTCCATTCCCAAGCTACTTTTAAAAATTCTTCGCGCCCGATATCATAACGACTTATTCCTTGCGCTTTAAGTTTAGCATCAATCTTAGCTTGTGTTGCAATACCAGCATGATCCATACCAGGAAGCCATAACATATCATATCCACACATTCTTTTATAACGAGAAATAATATCTTGTAATGTAGTATCCCAAGCATGACCTAAGTGTAATTTACCTGTTACATTTGGTGGTGGGATAACAATACTATATGGTTTTTTAGAAATGTCTCCTGATTCAAAGAAACCATTTTCCAACCAATATTGATATTTCCCTTTTTCTACCGATTTATGTTCATATTTTGTTGCCATTTGTTCTTTTTTGTTTTCCATAATTTCCTCCAAATAAAAAAGTCCCTAGATAACAATCTAAGGACGAAAATTTCCGTGGTACCACCTTAATTCACATAATAATATGTGCACTCATTACCTGTTTACGCCAGCAACGATTAATAGTACTACTATTTCCTAATAACTTCTCCAAGGCTACCTTCAAATAACTTAGTTAAAGTTTTTCACCAACCAACTTTTCTCTAAAAACCAAATTTATTTTACTCTTCCTCTTCTTTGAATTTATTTAATTATATCAAATTATTAATAATTTTTCAAATTAATCAATAAAGATTCTTTTCGTTAATATAATTTAAAATTAAATTATTTACATATAATGGATTTTTCGTCTTTCGAAAAAGACTTGATGATACAGGTGAAAATGACACATTAAGAATATAAAAATTAGATTTATATTTATTTAGTATTGGATCATTTTCAAAGAGTTCATCAAAATTAGTATTTTCACGATTAAAAACAATAAATTTATTATTCTTAATCAAAGTGTCTGAGTTAATCCATCCTGAAATATCTTTTAAACTATCTCCACCAATTACAAAGAATGGATGATTTCTATCTTCTAAATAGTTAACTGTTCCTTTAAAGATTTGATTGTTTTCATAATCATCTATTTTGATATTTGGAAAGATTTTTTTAATCATTGAGACTCTTTCATTGAATGGTAAAAGTTCTTTTAATTGATATTGGTTGCCATTAGGAAGTAAAATTACATTATTAGTAATGTTATTTAATAAGTAATTTACTATTTCTTCATGGGCTAATGTAAAAGGATTAAATGAACCACCAAAGACTATCGGTTTATCTTTTAAGTCTTTTTTTATGCGCTCTATTTCTTTTTCATTTCTTATAATTTCCAATGCTGTATTTTTTCCACTTGCTATTGCTTTTGCAATACTAGAAGGATGCAGTAAACAGTCACCAACAAAATACAAATTCATATGATTGTTTTGTTTCAACCATGTATTATCATTAATGAGTTGAAACCATTTATAGCCCTCAAAACCATCAAATACAGGTTTTGATCCATAAGCTTCAATCAATATGTCATATTCTTCAGTTACTTGTTGATCTGTTTTAATAAATTTTTGTCGTTCATTGTCAACTTTAGGTAATAGTTCCATTTTATCGAAAACAGCAAGATTATTTTTATAGTCACATAAACTTAATAACTCTTTAATTTGAATGTTATCTGAAATAGCTTCATTGATTTCATGTTTAGTCGCTGGAGCATTTTCAATTGTTCGACGATAGATTATTGATACATCATTATTTAGTCTTTTCATTGTTCTAGCTATGTCGATTGCGACATTACCACAGCCTAAAACACCAACTTTTTTATTCTTAATATCAAGTTTATTTTCATTATATAGTTTTAATAATTCATGTCCACTATAAATGTTTGTACTATTATTCATTCTAATTGGTTCTTCTGAACCTATTGCAATTATTTGATAATCATATTTAAACAATTCATCAAATCCAATATCTTGCCCTACTTTAGTATTAAAAGTGAAGTCGATATATTTAGATAATTCATTAATCTTATTTTCTAAAATATGGTTATCAAAACGAAATTTAGGAAGATGAGTGGACAAAACCCCACCAATTTTATTTTCAGCCTCGATTAGAGCGGTTTTGAAACCAGCTTGTCTTAATGTTATTGCAGCTGCTAGGCCAGCAGGTCCACCACCTACAATTACTACACTCCGTTTTGTAATTTCAGGGAAATCGTATGAATCATCAATATAATACTTATTTGTTAAATATTGTTCAACCTCATTAATTGGAAATATCTCACCTTTTGCTTTGTGATATAAACATTCTTTTGCACATTGAATTTCCATTGGACAAATAACACCACAAATACTGACTAAAATATTATTTGTTTTTAATAATAGATAAGCTTCATATTCCTTATCTTCTTCGATTAATTGACAAATCTTTGAGATATTTAGTTTTAATGGACAAGAATTCATACATTTAGGATTTTTGCATTTAAAACATTTTTTTGTTAGCTCTTTAATACTCATAATTCAAACCTCATGAATTATTCTATCATAAAATGCAACAAAATGCTTTAATTATGCCAATATTTATTTATTAGTAAATTAAAATGATTTCCCCGATTTTCGAAATTATTATATTGATCATAACTTTGAGCAGCTGGTGAATATAAAATTATTTTTTTAGAATGATCATTTTTTATATTTTCAATTACTTCTTCTAATCCTTCGTATTTAGAGTATTCAGAATTATATGTTTTTATATCATTTTCTAAAATATCTCGATTTTCTCCATATAAATAATATTTTTTAACATATTTATTTGTATTTAAAATTAAGTCATCTGGTTCTCCATGACCACCTAATATCATATGAATATCATAATTTAAATCTTTTATTGATTCAATTGCTGCAACGCTTGATGATGGGTTGGTTGATTTAGCATCATTGATAATTAATGTATTAGAATCATTGTATACAATTTCTAAGCGATACTTTTCACACGTTACATCTTCAAATCCTTTACGTATTCTATCAACGGGAACATTTAAATAAATAGCGATTTCAGAAACGATACACATATTAGTTAATTGATGTTTTGGAATAAATTTCTGATTCATAAAACTATTTAAGATGTTATTTTCATAGAATAGTTCTTTGTTTTTAATCTGAATATTTTTTGTTCCATTATGATCAAATGTTATACATAATTGTTTAGTTTGAATTGAATTAGTTAAATCTTTAGGTATTACTATTAATCCTTCTTCGATATTTTTAATTAATTTTGTTTTTGCAAACAAGTAATTTTCAATAGTATAGTGATAATCAAGATGATGTTTTGAAAAACTTGTTATTACGTAAATATATGGTTTTAATTCATAACAATATTCTAACATAAAACTTGATGCTTCAATAATGACTAATTCATTTTTAAAGTTCTTTTCACTTTTTAAAGAAAATAAGGGTAATCCAATATTTCCACCTAAATAACATTTATATTTTTTTGATAATACAACAGATAACATTCTTGAAGTTGACGTTTTTCCATTTGTACCTGTAACAATAATTAATTTAGCTTTTGGAAATATTAAATAAAATAATTCTAAATCAGAAATAATTTTAATATTTTTTTCTTTTGCATCTTGAAGTAATGGTGTATCAAATTTAATACCAGGACTTTTAATTATAATATCGATATTCTCTAATGAATAATTGCCGAAATCATCAGTATATTCCGAAAATTGATAATTATTTTTTATAAAGTATTCTTTCACACTTTGATTACTTTTACCCATACCATACAATAAATATTTTTTATTTTTCATTAAATCCTCCAAAGTATAATTCCAATAATCATTAATAAAATACTAATTAAAACCATAATTAAACTAATTGAATTTTCATTATATCCCGTTAGTTCTAAATGATGATGGAAAGGCGCCATTTTAAAAAGTCTTTTGCCTTTTGTTTTCTTATAATATAAAACTTGAATAATAACACTAATCGTTTCAAATACAAAAACTAATCCCATAATTGCTAATATGATTTCAGATTTAGATAGAATCCCACATACTGCTATAATTGAACCTAATGCATGTGAGCCTACATTCCCCATAAAAACAAGTGCAGGATGAAAATTAAATATTAAAAATGCGATTATAGTCGTGAACAAGCAAATAGAAGTTAAAACTAAAACTTGATTCTTTTCGTATTTTCCAATGATAAACATTCCAAGCAAAACACATAATGATAAATTACTAGCTAATCCATCTAAACCATCGGTAAGGTTATATGAATTACTCCAAGCTATTATATAAAACATTACGAAAATTATACTAAAGATTCCTAAATCTATTTCTAAATTAAAAAGTTTTAAATGATTATTATAATTATTTAATATTAAAAGTAAATAAATTATAAATACGAATAAACATTCAATTATAATTTTGATAGATGGTTTTAAACCATCATTTTTATTTTGTTTTATTATCTTGAAATCATCTAATAATCCTAAGATTGAAAATAATATTGCAGTTAATATAATAATTAAATCATTAAAATTGAAAATATAATTATTTATTATTTTCAAAACTATATAATCGATAATAAAAAACAAGATAATTATTATTCCGCCCGCTGTTGGTGTACCTGTTTTTTTGAAATGAGATTGTGGTCCAAGTTCTCTAACTGATTGTGTGTACTTCTTTTGTTTCAAATGTTTAATGTAATAGTTAAAAACAATAATTTCAACTAGAGTTAATACTATTAGTGCAATTAATGATTTAATCATTTAATATTGCCTCAATCATTTCTAAATCATTGTATTGTTCACTAAATATTGAAGTTTTTTCTATGCCTTTTCCAAGTAATAAAATATAGTCATTATCGTTTGAATTTTCTAAAGCATATTGAATTGCTGAAAATCGTGATTGAACAATTTTATAGTTAGTTGTTTCTATATTTTTGACTATATCATTTACTATAGAATAAAAATCTTCCCCTCGATTATTATCCTCAGTAATTACCGCAAATAGTGCATTTGAACAAATGTACTCACCGATCAATGATCTTTTAGTTTTATCACGTTCACCTCCACACCCAAATACAATCCATAAATTACTTGTTATATTCTTTTTAACAAAATCAATAACTCTTTTCGTAGCTGGAAAAGTATGTGCATAATCAATTATGATGTTTTTATTTTTAATTTCGTATAAATTTGTTCTACCAGGAATGGGTTTTACATTTTCTATAAAGTTACTAAACGTATTAAGATTAACATTTAAATTATTAAGTACACTATATGCCGCAACTATATTTTCTATTTGATAATCACCTAATAAGTTGCTTCTTAAAATAATGTTTTTTTCATTATCTACTATCTTAAATATAGTTTCTTTAAGATTAGTTTTAATAGTTTGATAAGAAATATCACCATTTTGACCATAAGTTTTTATTTCATTATTTGAGATATCTGATATCAATCGATAATCTGTTTGATCTGAATTTGTTAATACTAAACCGCCAGATTTTACATTATTTAGTAACAGGCATTTCGAATAGAAATAATCACTGTAATTTTTATGAAAATCCATATGATCTGTAGTAATATTTGTAAATAGAACTATGTCAAACGGAATATACTTTACTCTTGAATTTCTTATACCTTGACTACTACATTCAATTATTAAATAGTGTATGCTATTTTTTGTTTTTTTAAACTTATTCTTCTTTAAATTTTTATCTAGAAATTCATAAATTTTAAATATACTAGGAGTAGTGTTATTTGTTTCAAATCTCAAGTCATCTAAGTAAATACCATTACTAGATATTAATAAAGCATCATAATTTAAATTTCTTAAGTATTGATATATTAATGTTGAAGTGGTGGTTTTACCATTAGTTGCTGTTATACCTATAACTTTGTATTTATTAAGCTTTTTAAAATAGAATTTTTTTAACAATAGGGCCTGAAATTTAGTGACATTTTTTACAATATAAATGTTAAAACTGCAATTTAAATCTAATTTATTTTCTGATATAAAAGTTTTAGCACCATTCTTTATTGCGAAATCTAAATATTTAATATTTTTATCGTTAACAATAAAAATAGAATTTAATATACAATCATTACTATTATCTGTAATCTTAGTAACAACATGATTATTCTTAAAATTTGTATTTAATAATCTATTAATTTTCATTATAGTCCTCCAAATATAAAATTACTGTTCCACCTTCAATAATATCGCTACCACTAGAAGGTATTTGTGCTACAACTTTTCCATTATTACCTAATATTTCAATATTATATTTATTTGTTTGTATAACTTTATTTTTTTCTATTCCTATATAATTTTCTACTTTATATGTTTTTTTATCAATCCAATATCTTGCATCTAAAGGGATACCTCCATTTTGTTTTGGAATGTTTAATATTGAAAAACATGATGTAAGTGCTTCTTTGATGATAGGTCCTACTGTTACACCACCATATTGAATTGTATTCTTAGGATTAACCAATGCAAAATATACAGCAATTTGAGGATCGTTCATAGGAGCAATACCTAAGAAAGATAAGATATATTGATTCGATAAATAAGCTCCATTTTCTGCTATCTGCGCTGTAGCGGTTGATAAATTAAACACCCCAAACCATAAAATAATATGCTAAATTAAATGATGTTATGCTGATGATAAAAAAAAGAGACTATTAAGTCTCATTTAAAAAGAAACAAAAAATCAAATTTTAAAAGTTTGAGTTGGATAATTATTCATTTTTTATTTTTCAAACGCTCACAGAGCGGTTTTTTTGCCAAAAAATACAATTTCTAATTTTTCATTAGAAAGATAGATTTTTTCAAACAGTAAATTAATTAGTATTTTTGTTAAGTTAAAGTTTTCTAATAACAACTTTTCATTTATCATTATTTGTTTTAACATTATTTTAAAAACTTTTCTTGTTTTTGTATAAATCAACTCGTGTTCTGTTTTGTTTTTATAAAGCTCTTCTAGTTCATTTTCTAATGTTTTTATTTGAGATTCATAAATGCTTTTATGTTTGTTGTTTAATAACAAATGATCAATCAGATAATTTAGTTTATTTTCTTTAATCTTAATTTGTTTGATTAAATCTTTAATAGCTAGTTCTTTATCACCTAATATTTTATTAATTATAATATCAATTTTGTCTTTTGCTTTAAAAATAATTTTATTTGATATATTTTCTAATATCGAAATTATGACTTTTTCAATATATTCTTTATTAACTCTTTTAGTACTACAGAGTGTTTTATTTACTTTATGAGTTGAACAAACATAGTCAGCATATATTTTACCTTTATATTTAGGTCTAGACCATCCGTGTAGCATTTTATTACAATCGCCACAAACAATTAAACCGGATAATAAATACTTAGTTTTATCACTATGCATTTGATGAGAATT
This sequence comes from Bacilli bacterium, assembly GCA_045652765.1. Taxonomy (GTDB): domain Bacteria; phylum Bacillota_I; class Bacilli_A; order ML615J-28; family CAG-313; genus UBA1231. The sequence continues at coordinate 6,555 of JAZOLG010000005.1, read as the reverse complement.
ATTTTTATTATTTAATAAAACTTGAACTCTTTCAAATAAATTATCATCTATAATTTTAGGAAATGCGTTTTCTTTAATATAATAATCGGGTTTTTTAACACCATTATCGTATTTATAATAATGTTTATTATTTGGATCTGCGTAAACATATGTTCCATTATATCTTTTATTTCTAAGCATATATTTGATTTGTTGATAACTAATTCTTGTACCATCTTCTTTTTTATAACCTTTCTTTGTTAAATAAATTTCTATATCTTTAATACTCATACCACTAGCATATTTAGTAAATATGTCTCTTACTATTGTTGCCTTAGCTTCATCAATAACTATGTTTGAGGCTCCTTTTTGATTAAAAATACCATTTTTATTTTTTTCTGAAATTAATCCAAAAGGCAAAAGTCCAACAGCTTTGTGTTCTTCGACTTTTTTTATTGTTCCTTTTATTGAAGTAAGGGCACTGTTTTGAGCATGATATTGTGCTACAACACCTAAAATGTTTTTCAACAAATCACTTGTAGGATCACCATTATCATCAAAATCTAATGCTTTTAAAACGCATTTAAATGTTTTAAGTAACGAAATATATTTAAGAGTATCTTCAAGTTTTCTAGAAAAACGATCCATTTTGTATACTACACAAACACCATAATAACCTGGATTTGTTTCGATAAAAGACAACATACGATCGAATTGAGGCCTTTTTCTTCCTTGCATTCCTGAGACATTATCTTCTGAAAATATGTCTTCTTCTTTCAAATAAAACATAAAATCTTCTTTATAATATTCATTAATGTTTTTAATGAAATTATTAATTTCAGCAAGTTGTAATTTTAATGAATTATCTTTTATATCCTCAGTTGATTTTCTAAGATACGCACATATTCTGATAGATTTTAAAGAATCTTTTGTTTTTTCGTTTTTATGATAATATTTCCATCCCTTTTCGATCGTACTTAATTCATAAGTTGTAAAATTATACATATTGATTGATATCCTTATTTACTTCATTTAAATACATTTCAACTAATATTTCCAAAACTTTTAATTCATCATATTCTATATTATCAATATTAATATCTTCTAAGTCTATGTTACCTTTCTTTTTAATAAGTTCATCTCGATTGATTATTATCATTTCATCACCAATATATTCTATGTATAAAATTAAAGTTTAATGAAATAAAAAAAAGAGAAACATAAGTTTCTCTTAAATAGCAAAATCTTCTAAATTAATAACTCTGGTTGCGACACCTTCATAGAAATCAGCTTCATGGCAAACTAACAATATTGTGCCTTTATATTCTTTAATAGCTTCTTGAAGTGATTCTTTTGCAAGTACATCTAAATGATTAGTTGGTTCATCCAGTACTAAACAATTATACTCTCCAATTGTTAATTTACATAAACGAACTTTTGCGGCCTCTCCTCCTGATAACGTAATTATTTGTGAACCAATATGTTCATGTGTTAGCCCGCAAGCCGCAAGAGCTGCATGTACTTCTCCTTGGGTAAGAGTTGGAAAAGTATCCCATATTTCGTCTCTTGGTGTATTTCGATTACCTAAAACTTCTTGTTCAAAATAACCAAGCGTTATAGTAGGACTTTTTTCAACAGAGCCACTAAATGGTTTAATAATATTTAGAAGTGTTTTAATCAATGTTGATTTACCAACGCCATTAATTCCTTTTATAACTAAATGTTCACCTTTAATAATTTCAATATCAAATGGTTTTGTAAGTGGTCGATCATAACCTAAAACTAAATTTTCAGCTCTAAATAACACTTTACCTGAAGGTCTTCCTTCTTTAAAAACAAATTCAGGTTTTATTTGCATTCGGCCTTTATCTAATCGCTCCATTTTATCAAGCTTCTTTTGTCTACTGTTTGCCATTCCTCGTGTAGCAACTCGAGCTTTGTTTCTCGCGATAAAATCTTCCATTTGCTTAATTTCTTTTACTTGAGCCTCATATGCTGCGTCAGCTTGTCTTTTTTTCATTTCAAACGCTGAAACAAATTGATCATAGTTTCCACTATATCTTGTTAAAACACCATTATCAATATGGTAAACAACATTAATAACTGAATTTAAAAATGCAGTGTCATGAGATACTAAAATGAACGCATTTTCGAAATTATTTAAGTAGTTTTTCAACCAATTGATATGATTTTCATCCAAATAGTTTGTCGGTTCATCTAGAATTAAAATACCGGGGTTTTGAAGTAAAACCTTTGTTAATAAAACTTTAGCTCTTTCTCCACCAGAAAGTTCAGATACATCTTTATCTAATCCAATTGTTTGAAGTCCTAAACCAGCTGAAACTTCTTCGATTTTAGAATCGATCATATAAAATCCACTTGTTTCTAACATTGATTGCATTTCACCAATGTCATCTAATAACTCTTGCATTTTATCTGGATCAGCATCAGCCATTAAATCATAGTTCTTATAAATTTGTTCTTCTAATTCAAACATATGACTAAAAGCTTCTTTTAAAACATCACGAATAGTTTTTCCTTTTGATAAAGTTGAAAATTGATCAAGATACCCAATATCTAAATGTTTAGCCCATTCGATTTTACCCTCAGTTGGCAACTCTTTACCTAAAATGATATTAATGAAAGTTGACTTGCCTTCACCATTTGCTCCTACAATACCAACATGTTCTCCTTTTAATAAACGAAAGCTTGCGTTTTTTAATATTTGTCGTCCACCAAAATTATGTGATACGTTAACAACATTTAATAAACTCATTTTTACCACCTATTTACTAAATTATATTTAACACATAAAATAATACATGTTATTTAAAAATCCAGTATTTATTATATCTTTTTGTATGAAAAAAGTCAAATTTTAATGTATAAAAAAAGCGCTATGTAAGTGACATAACACTAACATGCGCTTATCTTTTATTACATTGTTACAAAGGCAAATCTTAATACGCCTAATAAAGCAATTACAGCAACAACGATATCTTTTCTTGTAAATTTTCCAGTAAAGAATGTGATTAATGTATAAGTTAATGCACCAATCATAATACCATTTGTGATTGAATATGTTGTAACCATCATTATGAATGTCATAAATGCAGTTGCAGCACTAGTTAAATCAGAGAAATCAACTTTTGTAATGTTCTTACACATTAAAACACCAACATAGATTAAAGCTGGAGCAGTTGCAGCACTAGGTATAAATTGAGCAACAGGAGCAACAAATAAACATAACAAGAATAATCCAGCAGTTACTAAAGCAGTTAAACCTGTTTTACCACCAGCAGCAACACCAGATGCAGATTCAACAAATGTAGTGATTGTAGATGTACCAACACCAGCACCAACAACAGTACCGATTGAGTCACACATCATAATTTCACCAAGATTTTGTGGATCACCATTTTCATCTAACATATTAGCTTCAGTTGCAGTACCATATACTGTTCCTAAAGTATCAAACATATCTATTAAACAATATGTAATTACTAACATAATTACTGTAAAAATTGAACCAATAGTTTTGCCATCAAATAATGGTTTAAACCCTTTAAATGTTCCAAGTAAGCCTAAGTCAGCCCAATCTTTAAACACTGTACCTAATTTAACAGTGTTAAATGCAATTTCGTAATCTTTAACAAAAATAAAGTTTAATGCATAATAAACTACTGTAGATAATAAAATACCAAAAATCATAGCACATTTGTTAAGAATTTTAACTGGAACTTTATTAAATACTACAATTGAAATAAATCCTAGGAATGCAGTAATAACTGGAATTGCAACAGCGGCTCCTTTTGTAAAGTCAGCGATTGTAACACAAGTATATGGACTCATAGTAACAATACCTGAATTTTGGAAACCAATAAATGCAATAAATAGACCTATACCAGCAGGGATGGCAGCTTTTAAACAATGAGGCATTGCAGTAGCAATTTTTTCTCTAATACCAGTAAGAGATAAAACTAAGAATACTAAACCTGATAGTAAAATTACAGCTAAACCAGCTTGATATCCTTTAATTGGACTTAAAATATTAGGTAAAATAAATGATACAAAGAAAAATGAGTTTAATCCCATACCAGCAGCTAAGCAGAATGGCTTATTAGCAATAAACGCCATACATACAGTTGCTACAACAGCACCAATAATTCCACCAACAAAACAAGCGTTCCAAATAGGACCATTAGTTGCACCAGACATAGAATTTGGATTAACTAAAATGATGTAACACATTGCGAAGAAAGTAGTTATACCAGCTATTATTTCTGTTCTAATAGTTGAATGATTTTCTTCAATTCTAAATAAATTGTTTAATAAATTTTTCATTTTCTCCTCCAAAAAAATTTATAGAGTAGTTTGTCAATAAAATCTATTCTCTATTGCAATACATACTCTAGCTATATATTAACAAAATATTTTATATTTTTCAAATATAAACACTTTTTTTATTTAATTTTACAAAAAAAGATTAAACTTTATAGTTTAATCTTTTTAATAATGGTTTTGAGAATAATAGAAATAATTACCTTTTTCAGCATTTAAAATTTGCATATATGCTTTAAACATTTGAGATGCAGCTTTCATCGGATAAACAAGGCCAGTTGCAGTACCAAACACTGGTATAACAATTTGTTCAACATTATTATTTAACGCGCACATTAATGTTGATCTCATTGCAGCATATACTACTTTATCATCTTTTATTATAGATGGTTGAATCATCGTAGGGGTATGAATCAAACGTTTATTTTTAGGTGCATCTATAATAAAACTAGTCCCTACAATTTGTTCACCATAATAATTTTCAATGATGTATTGTTGAACCTTTTTTTGGAAACTCCAACCTAAATAATTAGATATAGCAGCATCATATCCGCCATCCATTACACCATAACAATTAGCAGGACTTACTATTGTTTCAACTTCTGGATGTCCTTCCATAAATAAAACAAAGTCGCTTAATACAACTTCAACAGATTTAATTGGTTTAAAGGTTTCTTTAACACTACTATAGTCATTAAAGTTATTAGTTACAATATAAATTTTCATTTCACTTAAACGCATATTAACAATCAACCACCAATTTTATAATAATACAATGAACAGTAAAAAAGTCAAACCATAATATACCACAACTGCTATAACATCATTAAGTGTAGTAATGAATGGTCCAGATGCGACAGCTGGATCAATTTTTAATTTAGTTAATAATAGTGGGAAACAAGTTCCTATAACACTAGCTAGAGTAATTGAAATAAACATACTAACAGAAATTATACCTGAAACGATTAAACAATCACCAATATTATATGCACTACCTGCATGAATTTCAGATTTTGTGATCATTAAATATATTAAAACAAATACAAATGAAACCAATCCAATAATTAATCCATTCATAGCACCTATTCTTAATTCTTTTAAGATACTTTTTAGTTGTTTTTTCTTATCACTTGCTAACACTTCATTTGAAATATTTCTTATAGTAACAGCTAGTGATTGTGTTCCTACATTTCCCGCCATACCTAAAATCATAGATTGAAAAAATACAATGATTGGAACTGAAACAATTACAGTTTCAAAAATTCCGATTACGCTAGAAACAAGTAATCCCAAAAATAATAAAACAATTAACCAAGGTATACGTTTTTTAATTGATAAAAATACAGATTCATCAATATCTTCTTCTTCCGTTAACCCCCCAAATTTAGCATAATCTTCTTCAAATTCATCTGTTGTTGCTTCGATCAAACTATCAGTTGTTAAAACCCCAACAATTTCTCTTTCAGAATTTAGTACAGGTATAGATGTTTCACTATATTCTTTAATTTTTGCTAATGTTTCACTCATTACATCATTATCATAAAATGATGGGTACCCATACATAATCAAATCTTCAAAAGAATCACTAGAACGAGCTGTAATTAAATCTTTTAAATGAACAGCTCCTATAAATTTATTATTTTCATCTATTACATATAAAACATAAATATTATCATGTTCACCAGCCATTTTAACCATGATATTCATGGCTGTTTTGATGCTTGAATTTTGAGGTATCGTAATGAAATTATCAGAAATATAACTACCTACAAGATCTTCGGCATATCCTTCGATTAATTCAACTTGTTCTTTTGATTCATCATCTAACAAATCTATAATTCGTTGTTTATCTTCTTCTTCAAGTTCATTCAATACATCTACGGCATCATCTGAGTCCATTTGTTCAATGATATCAGCCGCAAGTTCTGGTTGAATTTCTCCTAAAAATTCTTCAACATTTTCATAGTATGGCACAATTTCTGCGGTTTTCTCAGTACCTAATATGTTATAGATCATTAACTGTTCTTCTTCGGTTAATGTTTCTAAAATATCAGCTATATCACTTTCGTGATAATTTTCTAACTCATCAATTAGTTCCTGATTATTATTATCATTAATTATCTTTGTTATTAATTCTTTTAATTCTAATAATATTTCTTTTTGCATAAGAGCCTCCAATAAAATATATTAATAACATTTATTATATTATAACATTTTCTATATTAAATTATATGA
>JAZOLG010000004.1:0-9479 GCA_045652765.1 Bacilli bacterium | reverse complement strand
AATATTTATTTCTTTACTTTTCTTTTATAGATAGTGTATAATATAATTAATAGTAATAATAGGAGAATTTTAATATGATAAAAAATATAGTTTTTGATCTTGATGGTACATTGTGGCAAACAAGAAAATCATATATATATGCGTATAAAAAATTATGTGAAAAATATAATAAAACACCAATAAATGGTTATGAAGATGTTTTAAATTATATGGGTGTAAAAGTTGATTTATTATTAAAAGATTTGTTTCCTGATATTATCGATCAAAGTCAAATAATTAGAGATGCTTTAAATTTCTCCATTGAATATATTATTAATAATCCAGATGGTACTTGTTTTTCTGGCGCTTATGAAGTATTGAAAAATTTAAGTAATCAATATGATTTATATATAATAAGTAATTGTTTAAAAGAATACGTAGAAACTTTTTTAAATATTTCAAATACTAAAGAATATATTAAAGATTTTTATACAATTGAACTTGGAGAAAAAAGTGAGCACTTAAAGAAGATATCTAATGGTTTTAAGGATAAAACAATCTTTATTGGTGATGATGTCGAAGATTATAATCATATAGAAGATCATACTTGTATTTATTTTGTTTTTGCAAAATATGGTTATAAAAAGTGTGATGTTTATGATTATCATATTAATTCTTTATATGACTTGAGTGATGTTTTAAAAGTCATAAATAAAAAAGAAAGAATTTTGGAAAAAGATAAGTACGAAGTTATTTCTTGTAATGATACAAACCTAACTTTAATAAATAAAAAAGATCATAAATATTACTTTGGTTTTTTAAATATATATAATTACAGTGATTTACAAGTGGTAATTGATAAATTAAAAAATAAAACAAAAGGCTCTACTATAATTGGCCCTATTGATGGGAATACATATTACAAATATCGTTTTTCAACAAACAATTTTGATTGGCATTTATATCCTGATGCTTATAACGATAAAGTAGCGTATGAAATGTTTATTAATAATGGATTTATAATTAAACAAAATTACAGTTCGACTTTAGCAAATATTAATGACAGATTATATACGCGCTCTAAAAAAATTAAAGTATCAGATGATTATCGGTTTGTTTTAATAGAAGGGGATAAATGCTACGATTATGTAGAACAATTATATTATGTTGCAATCAATGCGTTTAGTCAAGCTGATTTTTATGAAGAAATTAGTAAAGCTGATTTTATCGAATTATATTTGGATAACATTAGATTATGTAGTCCAGATTTATTGTTAGTTTATTACAAGGAAGAATTAGTAGCATTCCATTTTACTTATGAAGATATCGAAAAGAGATTTTATGTTTCAAAAACTGTTGGTATTAAAAAAGACCATCAATTTCATAAGTGTCTATTCAAAATGATTGATTATTTTTATAGCTTAGTAATTGAAAAAGGTTATGATAAAGTCTTACATCACTTTATGAATGATAGAACTAATACATTACAATTAATGTATCAAGGTTATGAACTTAATAAGAAACATTTTGTATTGCTGGAGTATAAGAATGAAAAATAAAAGTTGTAAGTTTTGTTTAAATGATTATACAGTGAAAAAAGTAAGCATAGATAAAAATGGTAAATGTAATTTTTGTAATACATATGAAAATTATTATGATGAGTTACATGATTATGTAAAATTGGAAAGTTTATTTTTAAAGAAAATAACAAATAATGAAGGATATGAATATGACGCTGCTGTTGGATTTAGTGGTGGGAAAGATTCAACTTATGTTTTATATAAATTAGTAAAAGAATACAAACTAAAGGTATATGCTTTTACACTGGATAATGGTTTTTTATCAGATGAGGCAAAAGAAAGAATAAATGAAATTGTTAATGATTTAGGCGTAAAACATGAATATGTTGAATGTGATACAGCCTTATTAAAAAAAATATATAAGGCAATTGTTTCAAAATATTTATCTCCATGCATAGCGTGCAGTTTTTTAGGATATGCTGTTATGATTAATTATGCATCTAAAGTTAACGCTAAAGTCACAATTCATGGTAGAAGCACATATCAAATGTATAGAAATTTTGCAGAAAATGTAGATGATGTTTTTAAGCCATTTATTTTTGCAGGTTTAGAAGAAAATGTAGATCTAAATAGTTTATATCAAACTGTATTAAACAAAATAGAATTATTAGTAGATAAAAAGTTAAAAAAGGAAATTGAAGAAAAATTATTAAAAGATGCTTATGAAAAGGGATATAGAGAGTTTGTTTCATATTTCTTATACCATAAGTATAATAAAAATGATATTGTTGAATTCTTACAAAACAATACAGTTTGGAAATACAAAAATGAATCTGAACATTTTGATTGTTTAATTCACTATGGTGCATGGTATTTAAAATCAATGATTGCTAGAAGAAATCATGAACTTCCCGAATATAGTGTAATGATTAGAGAAGGTCATCTTACAAAAGATGATGCTGAAAATCAAATAAACGAATTAAACAAAAATATAGATAAAAAAAGAGCAATTAACGAACTTAAAATGTTTTGTAAATATTGTGACGTTAATTACAATAAATTAATGCTAAAAGCAAAATTATATTCAAAAAGATGGTGGTAGTTTGAAATTATTTTTAAGAAAGTATTTATATCCTTGCCTTTTAGGACTTTTGATATATATACTTTTATTTTTCTTTTCGAAACAAAATGTATCTTTTTTTAGTTACTATTTATTAATATGTGTTTTAAGTGGATTATTAATTAGACTAATTGATGATTATGCTGATTTCGAAAAAGATCTAAAAAACAAAAAAATATTATTTGATAAAAAAATACTAAAGTTATTAATTATTTTTTTTAGTTTAATAAATATTATTTTAGTTAACCTTGCTGGTGCCTACTGGTTAATAATAATCTTAATTAGTTTTTTTATTAGTTTGATTCAGTATAAGATATTAGATTATATAAAAATATTATATGTACCTATGCTTTGTCTTGGAGTTAGTTATTATTATTTTGGAATAACAATTTATAGTTTAATTTTAGCCTTAATTAGTTTAGTAATAGATGTAGTTATAATTATTAGAAAGTAGTGAATGATATGTTTTTAACAGATAACGATTTAAATATAAATCTTGTAGGTGGTAAAGGTTATAATTTGATTTATTTTAAAAAGAATTCAAAGTTATTGATTCCACCATTTAAATGCGTAAAAAGTAATTTTTTTGATTTGTATAAAAATGATAAAAATTTGATTAATGAATTAACAATCGAAATAAATGAATTTTTATCTGATGATAAATTGTATGCGGTTAGATCGTCTGCAATTGATGAAGACTCAAAGCTAAATAGTTTTGCTGGCATTCATGATTCATATTTAAATGTTACTAAAAAGGATGTTTTAAGCAAAATATTTGATGTATATAATAGTGCATTTTCAAAAAGAGCGATTGACTATAGAAAGGCAAATCATATTAGTATTGATAACATTAAAATGGCAGTTGTTGTTCAAGAAATGGTAGATGCAGATTTTGCTGGAGTAATTAATACAATTAATCCTATTACAAATAATCCTGATGAAATTACAATAAGTGTAGTTGAGGGATTGGGGGAAGATTTAGTTAATGGAACTAGTGATGGCAGTACTTATATTCTTAATGGAGACAATATTAAACCTACAGGGTTAAATATTTTAAATAATAAACATATAAAAAAATTGAAAGATTTTACATATGAAATCATTAGTAAAACTGACCGTTTTCAAGATATAGAGTTTGCTATTAAAGGCAATAAAGTATACTTTTTGCAAACTAGAGACATCACCGTATATAAAGATATTAATCCACATGATCGAATTCTTTTTATCGATAATTCTAATATTATTGAATCATATTATGGTCAAACATCTTATTTGACTTATACTTTTGCAAAGGATGTATATCGCGATGTATATACATGCACATTAAAAGCTGGTAAAGTAAGAGAGAAGATTATAGATTCTTTACAAGAGTATTTAAGTGAAATGATTTATTACTATAATGGACGTGTTTATTATAATATGAATAGTTGGTATTTTGTAAATACGATTTTTCCTTTTAAAAAATCTACAAAGTATATGGAAACTATGATGGGAGTTAATAGTTCAAGTGATAATTTTAAACGTATTAAATTAAATTTATTTGATATGATTAGATTAGCATTCCAATTTGTAGTAAAAGTTAGCAAAATAGAAAAATTATCTAATAGGTTTATTGAAAAGTTTGATAAGGTAGTAATGCCATATTATGGTAAAGAAATTAATTTAAATAATGAAGAATTAAAAAAAATATTTGAAAAAATTGAAAATGACATAACTAAAGATTTTGCTGTTCCAATTATAAATGACTGTGCAGTTATGGTTTTTTATGGAATTTTAAAAGACAAGGTTATGAAATTGAAAAACATATCTAATAAAGATGATTTATTAACTAAATGTGTAAGCAATCATGGTGATGTAGAAAGTTGTGGTAGTTCTACAAATCTTGAAAAAATAGCTTTAAAAATCCAAAGTGATAAAAACTTATTTAATGATTTTTTAAATTTTACTATCGATGAATTATATGAAAAATATAAAAATGATAATAGATTGTCTAAAGATATTAATGATTATATTTTAAAGTTTGGTTCTAGAGTTACAGATGAACTAAAACTTGAAACTACTACTATGATTGAAGATAGTAAATTAATATATGAATATCTTAAAAATATAGTTTCTAATAAAAATATTGAAATTCAAGCCCAAACTAAAGATATTAGAATTCCTAGAAAATTAAGATTAATTTCTAAGTTAGCAAGAAAATATATCAAGAATAGGGAAAGATTAAGACTTAAAAGAACTTATATTTACTCAGTTGTACGTAATATTTTCCTTTGTTTCGGAAGAAATTTTAAAAATGAAGGTTTAATTGATGAGGTGAAAGATATTTTTTATTTAACAAAAGAAGAAGTTTTTAGTCCAACAGCTAATTTAAAAGAACTTATTCAAAATCGAAAACTAGAAGAAAAAGAAAATATAAATAAATCTTATCATGACCGATATGTATTTTATAAAAATGGTAAAGTGTTAGAAGTTTTAAAAAGTAATACATCTGGTTTAACAGGTATTCCTAGTGGTGCTGGGGTTGTTACGGCAACTGCAACTATTATGAATAGTAATCAAGATCATCTAGAAAAAGGTAATATAATTGTAACTAAAAGAACCGATCCAGGATGGATAAGTTTATTTCCTTTGACCTCAGGATTAATTGTAGAACATGGCAGTATGCTTTCTCATAGTTTTGTTGTTGCTCGTGAGATGGGAATTCCTGCGGTGGTCGGAGTAAGTGATGCTACAAAGATTATCAAAGATAATGATATTGTTACCTTGGATGGGATAAGAGGTGTTATCAAAATTGAAAATAGAGAATTATTATAAAAGAAATGCGTACATTCACTACAGTAATTGTCATGAAGATGCTAATATGATAATTAAGAATGCTAATGTAAATATTAAAAATATTTTATCTATTGCCTCAGGCGGTGATAATAGTTTTGCTTGCTTATTATTGAAACCGGAAAGAGTAATTGCTATAGATTCTAATATTACACAAGTATATTTAGTAAAGCTAAAACAAACCGCAATTAAATATTTAGAATATCAAGAATTTCTAATTTTTTTAGGCGTAAATGAAGGGAATAGTTTACATTATTTTGATAAAATCAAAATCTATTTAGAAAAAGAAGTTTTAGAATATTTCGAAGAAAATTTATTTTTAATAAAGGATATTAAACTTGTAAATTGTGGAAGATTTGAATATTATTTTAATATTTTTAAAAATAAGATTTTAACAAAAATACATAATAAAAAAACGATAGATAAATTTATGAGTTTTGATAACTTAGATGAACAAATTAAATTTTATAAACAAAAATTTTATAATTTTCGTTTTAAAATGCTCTTTAAAATTTTCTTTTCCAAAATGGTTATGAAAAAATTAGGTAGGGATAAAGAGTATTTTAAATATCATAAAGGTTCTTTAGCAAAACAATTAAAAACAAGATTTGAACTAGGTGTTTTTAATAATTTAAATAAATACAATCCATATTTGCAGTATGTCATATATAATAAATTTATCGAACTACCACTTTACTTACAAAAAAATAATTTTTATGAAATTAAAAAAAATATTGATAATTTAAAAGTAGAATGTAAAAGTTTAGAAAAACAATTAAATGAAGATATGGCATACGATTTCATGAATTTATCTGATGTTTTTGAATATATAGATAATGATTTATTAGCATACTATGAAAATAAAATATATGATAAATTACAAAGTGGTGGACGAGTTATTTTTTGGAATATGCAGAATACAAGACAATTCATAAATAAATTTAATAACTTAAATATCTCTATAAAAAATGATTTAGCTTTTTATTATAAAGATATTTTATTATATCAAAAGGATTAATATATGATAAAGAAATTTATTGAACGCTGTAATCAAAATTCAACAAAGGATGCTTTTCGATATTTAGAACATAGAAATTTAAAAAGTAAAACTTATGGGGAATTATTAAATGATATATACAAAATGTGTAATCTATTTAATGATTTAGGAATAAAAAAAGGGGATAAAGCTATTGTATTTGTAATGCCATCTTATGAAATGTATGCCTTAATGTTAGCAGGGTTAATGTATGGAATAAATATTGTCATAATGGATAGTTTTAAAAATAAGACAAAGATAAAACATATGAGTGAATTATCCAAAGCAAAATATTTGATTGTTAATAAAAAAACTAAATTTATCTCAAATTTTATTTTCAAGAAAATTAGAAAGATTGACATCTCAAATTATTATAAATATAAATGTGTTCCATATGATTATATTTTAGATTCTTCTCAAATTGTGCTTACAACTTTTACTTCTGGTACTACCGGAATTCCAAAAGAGATTGATCGCAGTTTTAAAGACTTTGAAAATCAAATTAATGTTCTAACAAATAATTATGATTTTAATAATCACGATGTAATTATATGTATGTTGCCAATATATGTCTTATTTTCTTTATTTAATGGAAATACTACATGTATGATTAAAAAAATAAAGAAAAGAAATATTGACATTTTTGAAGGCGATGTTTTATTAGGGAAAATTGCTGATGTTCTTAAAATTAACGATATAATTACAAGGTTAAAGGATGTATATTTAGGTGGTGCTTTTATATACAAAAGTGAAGCAAAAAAGATTATAAAAACTTTCCCTAACTCTAAAATTCACTATACATATGGTGCAAGTGAAGGTGTTTTGATAGGAATTAATGATTTGTCTGATTTTTATCAACACAATCGATTTAAAATTGTAAAAGATGTTAATGTCGAAATAGTTGATAAGATTAATAATGTTGGTGAAATTGTAATTAGTGGTAAAAGTGTTTTAGGCTTACATAACAAACATTATACTGGAGATATTGGTTATTCTGATTCTAAGTATGTATATATAGTAGGTAGAAAAAAATATTCTTGTTTAGAAAATTGTTTTTATAATTATGTTCACGATCAAAAAATTCGTGATAAATATAAAATAGATAAGGCTTTTTCAATTTGGTATAATAATCAAAGTTATATTTTTGTTGAAAAAACATTACCTGAAAAAGAGTTTGTTAAAGTAAAAAAAATGCCATATGATTTGAAACATCAAACTAAGGCAGATTATAATTCTCTTATAAATAAGTATTTAAAATAATTTAAATATATGTTTAATATATTCAGTTTTAAGAAAGAAGAAAGGAAAGAACTAAATGAAAATATAAAATGTATCTTAATTTGTTTAGTTTTTATTTTCTTAATTTTTTTAACTTATTATGAGTTAACTCCTCAAGAAAATGGATTAGAACCGTCTGAAGGATTAGAGTATAAACTAATTGAAGATAAAAATGGTTATGCTGTTGTAGGATTTGGTAGCTAGGTTGGAATAGACCTTATTATCCCAAACACTTTTGATGGATTATCTGTAATCGAGATATGGTCTGAAGCTTTTATGAAAAATGAATCTTTAAAGAGTGTTGTAATATAAGATGGTATTACACTTATAGGAGAAGCTGCATTCGCAAATTGTATTAATTTAGAAAATGTCATTATTCTTTAGAGTGTAATGACTATTTACGAAAATGTATTTTATGGATCCAGTAGTTTAAATTATAATACGTAAAAAGACTTCCAATATTTAGGTAATAAAAATAATTTTTATTATGCATCTATAAGTACAACTACTAAGAATTTTAGTGATTGTAGATTGCATAGTAAAACTTAGAGAGAGTTATAATATCAGCTAGCGTTTTACAAATTGAAGAAAATGCATTCGATTATTTACCTGATAGATCATTTTATTATTTGGTTGAGTCTAAACCAAATGGTTGGGGTTATTTACAAAATGTATATTGGTTAGGACAATGGGAATATAATGCTGATGGTAATCCTGCTCCATTAAGTTAAACAATATGTACTATTACAAGTTCATTTTGAAAAAATTTTGCAATTTGAATTTGGAAAAATCACAATATGAATTATGTCAGCTAACGAAAGGTTTCGCAAACAGAAAGATATAAAAAAATTAACTAAGATCGCTTATAAGAGTGGTCTTTTTTCTATACATAGAGAAATAAAATAAATAGAAGTTATATTATTATATAATATAGAACTTTCTTACGGTTTTATATTCAGTCTATATCGAACTTTCTAGTATAAATACTTACTTTCTAAATTCTAGTTCAAACATAAGCTTTAAATGAGCTAAATAAATCCAGATACTTTTTGTAAAATTAGTCAAGATTCGATCTGTGCTGTTACAAAAAGTTTGTGAAACCATACAAATAGAATTCGATAAAATCATACAAAAATTTTCGACTGTTTGTCTGGCACTATTAATAACAAATGTAATAATAACATTATAAAAGATATAAGAGTTTGATATTAATTTATCAAGCTCTTTTTTTATCTTCACATATGATCTTAACTATCATCTTGGGCTGTTGTTACTTCATAATCTAAATATTTATCTATTATAATATTTCAGCCTATATTATAAATCAATTCTCTAGGCTGATCTATAATTTCTTCACCATAGACTTCCTCACCAGTAATAAATAAATCTTCATTAATTAAATTTTGTTCTAGCTTTTTCATATATAAATCTCTTTATAATAAATTTAATATAATTTAGAACTTGAAAAAAAAGAATTATCAAATCATCCATAATGCAATGGATAAGTCTAAATGGTTAAAAAAAAGAGCAAAGTTTATATTAAAAATGGTATATTTATAGTATATTTTATAACCTTAATATATAGACATTTAAAAGGAGATTTTCGTATAACGGAAAATAATAATGCTTTTATTGATTTAACAGTTATGTATATGATATAATCTTTAATGTAAAATATTAAAAAACGTTATAAAAGGAGATATATATGGGTGTA
>JAZOLG010000003.1:0-71214 GCA_045652765.1 Bacilli bacterium | reverse complement strand
ATTCATATACTTTAATACAACAAATATTTGATAGTGCTATAACTGAAATTATTATAATAGATAATTATATTGATAGAAGTATACTAGTTAGATTAGTAGTTAAGGGTATGAATGTAAAAGTATTGATTTATACTAATCAATCTACTTGTAAATTAATAAGTGATGATATAAGTAAGTTTATTAGTCAATATGGTGGTTTAACTATTAAATATACTTTGAATGTTCATGACCGTTATATAATAATAGATAAAATTAAGTTATATCATGTTGGACATTCTCTTAAAGATTTAGGTAAGAAGATAAGTTCTATAAGCGAGTTAGATAATAGTTTTATAACGGTGTTAATAGATAAAATCATTTGTTAAAATATTGCGAACGCAATTAGTTTGTGGTATAATATGTATAATATAAGGAGAAAATTATGCTGAAGAGATTTATTTCATATTATGGACCACACAAGAAATTATTTACACTAGATATGTTAGCATCATTATTAGTTTCAGTTATTGGACTATTATATCCAATGATTACAAGAAGAATGATGAATGAATGGATACCTGAAAAAAATTTAAGTATGTTAGTTACATTTGGTATTGTTTTATTTATCATGTATGTTGTTAGAATGTTACTTAGATTTTTTATTCAATACTATGGACATATCATTGGTGTTAGAATGCAAGCGGCAATGCGTAGTGATATGTTTAGAAAATTACAAAAATTACCATATTCATATTATGATAATCATGAAACTGGTAAGATTATGAGTAGAATGACAAATGATTTAATGCAGGTTAGTGAACTTGCTCACCATGGACCAGAAAATATTTTTATATGTGGCATTATGGTAATTGGATCATTTATTTATCTTTGTACAATTGATTGGGGTCTAACATTAATTATATTTGCGGCTGTTCCGTTCTTAGTGTTAATATCTGTAATCTTAAGAAAGAGAATGCGTGATGCTTTTACTGATAGTAGAAAAAGCGTTGCTGAAATTAATGCAAGACTTGAAAGTAGTATTTCAGGTATTCGTGTAACCAAAGCATTTACTAATAGCGAAAAAGAAGAAGAGAAATTCGAAATTGGAAATGAGATGTTTGTAGAAGCTCGTGGTCGTGCTTATAAAGCGATGGGACAATTTCATTCATCAACATCATTTGTTACTGATGTCTTTAATGTTTTCATTTTAGTAGCAGGTGGATTCTTCTTAGCTTATACTGATCTTAATCCAGGTGACTATACAGCATTTATTGTAAGTATTGGATTATTTATTTCGCCAGTTCAAACTTTAATTGCATTTATGGAACAATTACAAGATGGAACAACAGGATTTAGAAGATTTATTGAAATCATGGACGAAGAAGAAGAAAAAGATGCAGTAAATGCAACATCACTTGTTGTAAGAAAAGGTGTCATTGAATTTAAAAATGTTTCATTTAGTTATAATGAATCTAAAGAAGTATTAAACAATATTAATTTATATATTGATGCTGGTAAAAAACTTGCCCTTGTTGGACCAAGTGGTGGTGGGAAAACGACTATTTGTCACTTAATTCCAAGATTTTATCAATTAGGTAGTGGTGATATATTAATTGATGGTCAAAGTATTAATAGTGTTACAATGGAATCGTTAAGAAATAATATTGGTATTGTTCAACAAGATGTATTTTTATTTAATGGTTCAATTTATGAAAATATTTTATATGGTAGACTTGATGCAACTATGGAAGAAGTGTATGATGCAGCGCGTCGTGCCAATATTCATGAGTATATCATGAGTTTACCAGATAAATATGATACACAAATTGGTGAACGTGGTGTTAAATTATCTGGTGGACAAAAACAAAGATTAAGTATTGCTAGAGTATTCTTGAAAAACCCAGCAATCTTAATTCTTGATGAAGCAACTTCAGCTTTAGATAATACAACAGAAATTTTGATTCAATCAGCTCTTGATGAACTTTGTAAAGGACGTACAACACTTGTTGTTGCACATAGACTTTCTACAATTAAAAATGCTGATGAAATTGTTGTTATCGCAAATGGCTCAATTAAAGAACAAGGTAGTCATGATAAGTTAGTAGCATCAAATGGTATTTATGCTAATCTTTATAGTTTACAATTTAGAAATGGTGATACAACATATTTAAGTCATGAACTAAAAGATGGTGATTATTAATGAATAATTTATTTAGATATTTCTCAATTATTTCCAAGCATGCTAATGTTTATTTAGATAAGGCATTAGAAAGTTTTGAACTTTGTGGATGTCATCGAGTATTTATTAAAAGAATTGTTGAAAATCCTGGAATAACAAGAGATAAGATCAAACAGATTGCTCATGTTCATCCTAGTAATACGACAAGAACACTTGATTATTTAGAAAATCTAGGCTATATTATTAAAAAAATTAGTGAACAAGACAAAAGAATATGTGAATTATATCCAACTGATAAATTAAAAGAAGCATATGCTGTTTTAATGAAAGCAGAAAAAGAATGGATCGATATAATTACTAAAGGAATGAATAATGAAGAATTAGAAGTATTTACAAAATGTTTGGAAGTTTCTACAACTAATTCGATAGAATGTATTCATAAGAAAGAAGACTAATATGAAAGATCCTAATATTTTATTATCAGTTGTTAATTGTAAGTTGCGTGATACTGGTAAGAGTTTAGATATCGTTTGTGATGATTTAGATCTTTGTAAAAACGAGCTGAAAGAATTATTAGCTAGTATTGGTTATTCTTATAATCAAAACTTGAATCAATTTGTATGTATTAAGAAAGATGGATTATGTTAATCCATCTTTTTGTTTAATTTGAAAACTTTTATTAAATATGATATAATAATAAAAAAGGTATTATTTATGAAAACATATTTAAAATATATTAAACTAGATTCAGTTCAAAATATTGAACTAAGCTATTTGAATTTACCAAATAATATTAGAGAACACATTAGAACTAAAAAGAATGAATTACATTTTAAACAAAGCGTTGTAGCATGGAGTATTGTCTATGAATTTGGCAAGAAATTATTTAATTTAGATCAATTTGATGTAAAGTTTAGCGAAAATGGTAAGCCAAATGTAGTTGATGATTTGTTTTTCTTTAGTATAAGCCATTCCAATGATTATGTTGCGGTTGTATTTTCTCTTGATAATGTTACAGTTGATGTTCAAGAAATTAAACGAAACCGTGATTATGATTATCTTTGTCGTTTAGAAGTTTCCGCAAAACTGCAAGATAAAAGTATCTTTTCTTGTAAAGAAGAAGATTTAAATGGTATAAATTTTTATGATTTTAATTTTATAAAAAAATATAAACTCATTGTTGGAAGCTATGAGAAGTTAGAAATTGATGTTATATAGGAGGGTATTATGGCCAAAATTAAAAACATTACAATTATTGATAATAAATTATTACAATTAAATGAAGATGCTAAAGCTGGTGATGTTATTGATCTTATGGAAATTAATCAAGTTGATTTGAGCTTAATTAGTGATAAGATTAAAAAAGCTTATGAAGAAGACTTTAAAAGTAAATTAAGACTTGAAATTGAAAAGTTTGAACAAGAAAAGAAATCTGCTGTGCTTCAAAAAGAGTTAGAACTAACTAAGTCAATTCAAACAAAAGATGAGGAAAATCTTAAATTACAAGCTAAAATTGACGCTTTAAAGAAACAATTAGATGATGAAGTGAAGATTAAAATTTTAGAATTTAAAGATGACTATCAAGATAAAATTCATGAATTAGAACTTAAATTACAGGAAGCAAATAGTCAAATCTCACTGGTGAAGGCTGAAAGTGACGCTCAAATTGAAAAGAAAGAACTAGAAATTCGAAGACTAGTTTTAGAACGTAGTTCACTTAGTGTAAAGAAAATTGGTGAAAGACTCGAACTTTGGTGTAACGAAGAATATGCTGCATATGCTCAAAGTGGATTTGTTAACTGTGAATGGGAAAAAGATAATGATTCTAAGAAAGAAGAAGGCGAATCTAAAGGTACGAAAGCAGATTTTATTTTCAAAGTTTTTGCAAGTGAAGATCATAAAGTTGAAAACCTTTTAACATCAGTTATTTTAGAGATGAAAAGTGAAGCACCTGATTCAGTAAATAAGAAAAAGAATGCCGATCACATTGATAAACTTGATAAAGACCGTAAGAAAAAAGGTTGTGAATATGCTATTTTAGTAAGTGAACTGGAATGGGATAATGATAATGATGTTCCAATTAAGAAAGTAACTAAGTATGATAAGATGTATATTGTTCGTCCTAATTACTTTATTCCAATGCTTAATATAATCGAAGGTCTTGCGAAAAAGTTCCAAAGTGTTCTTTTGAAACAAAATGAAGAAATTATTAAGTTTAAAGATAGTCAAGAAATTATTAATGAATTTAATAAATTTAAAGAAGAATTATTAGTAAAATTTGTTGAGAAAATACACAAAGATATGGAAATTATCGTTAAACAAAGTGAGGCTATTTCAGCTAGTGCTTCTAAGATTTTAGACACTTGCGAAGATATGAAGAACAAACTTGTTAAGAATTGTTTAAATAAAATTGAAAAATTTGATATTACAAAGTTAATTAAAAAAATAGAAAATGTTTAAAAATGGTCAAAGAATTTTGACCATTTTTTTTAGTTGAAATTAATTAGTAATTTAACTTGTAAAAAAAGGCGTTTTATGATAAAATTACTAAAGAAATTTATGGTAGATTTTTCTACCTTTTTATAATTTAATTTATTGAAAGGAGAGAGAGTTTTTGAGAAGTTTATTAGAAAAATTAAAAGAAGCTGCGATGTCGGTTTTGCCGATATTTGCTATTGTTATAATTTTATTTTGTACTAAATTAACTAGCTTTTCCAATTTTGAGGTTGTAACATTTTTAATATCGACAGCATTACTCATTTTTGGCATTGGTTTATTTAGTTTAGGTGCTGATATGGCGATGACACCAATGGGATCAAGTGTTGGTGCGGGGCTTGCTAAAAAAAGAAAACTAGGTTTACTTGCTGGTGTTGCATTTTTACTTGGATTTTTAATTACAATTGCTGAACCTGATTTATCTGTTTTAGCTGATCAAGTTAATGGTGTAATGGATAAAACAACTTTGATACTTGGTATTTCTGTAGGTGTTGCCTTATTTATTGTAATTGGAATATTCAAGATTATTTTTAAGAAAAGTTTATCAAGCATTTTGATGTTATTTTATATGTTACTATTTGCATTAGGCCTTTTAGTTATGATTGGTGGTAAAGGAGATTTATTACCACTTGCTTTTGACTCTGGCGGTGTAACAACTGGTCCAATTACTGTCCCATTCTTAATGGCACTTGGTATGGGGATTGCGCATATCTTAAGCGGTAAGAATGCGAAAGAAGACAGTTTCGGTTTTGTTGCATTATGTTCTGTAGGACCAATCTTAGTAGTATTATTACTTAGTATCTTTAGTAAAAATGAAGTAACTACACCACAACTTGATTATTCTATTTTTAGTGATGGTGAGAAAGTAATTAAAGTTATTTTTCATGAACTGTTACTAAAATCAAAAGAAGTAATATTAGCACTTGGAATGATAGTTACAGCATTTATTGTTTGTCAACTTACATTCTTAAAGTTACCACTTAATAAATTAAAGAAAATCTTTATTGGTATTGTTTATACATTTATTGGTTTAGTTATTTTCTTAACTTCTGTTACAATTGGGTATATGCCTGTTGGATTTGAATTAGGTCAACAAATTGCAAAATCTAATAAAGAATTATTAATCCCACTTGGTTTTATTATGGGAATGCTTGTCGTACTTGCCGAACCTGCAGTTCATATTTTGAAAAAACAAGTTGAAGAAACAACAGGTGGTTTCATCACTAAACGTTCGATGACAATTGGTCTTAGTATTGGGGTAGGTATTTCACTTTGTCTTTCAATGATTAGAATCATTTATGACTTTAATTTAATGTATATTGTTATTCCAGGATACTTTATTTCTTTGGGATTATCGTTCTTTGTTCCTAGAATTTATACAGCAATTGCCTTTGACTCTGGGGGTGTTGCAAGTGGTCCAATGACATCAACATTTATTCTACCTTTTGCGGTTGGTGCATGTTTAATATGTCAAGGCGAAATGGCAATATTAAGAGATGGATTTGGAATTGTTGCACTTGTTGCGATGACTCCACTTATTACCATTCAATTATTAGGTTTTAAAGCAATTGTTCAAAATAAAGTAAAAGAATCGATTGCTATGAAACGTATCTTAGATGAAGATGACGAACAAATCATCGATTTTATGTAGGTGAAAATATGGCTACAAAAAATAATAATAGTTCAATAAAAAAAGCAAAATTAATTGTTACAATCGTTGATCGTAACAAAACAGAGTTTTATACAGATGTATTATCACAATTTGAAATCAATATGCAAATGGTACTTTATGGAAATGGTACAGCAAATTCAAGTACATTAGAATTGTTGGGACTTAATAATGAAAAAGGTATTATTTTAAGCGTTGTTCGAACTGATATGATCAAAAAAGTATTAAGCACATTAGATGAAAAATTTAAAACTATCAGAAATGGTAAAGGGGTAGCATGCGTAGTTCCAATTTCTTCCGTAATTGGATTATCAATTTATCAATTCATGATTAATAATCGTAAAAATCGAGGTGAATAAAATGGAAAATCAATTTGAAATGGTTTTTGCAATCGTTAATAATGGTTATACCGATGATGTAATGGCCGCTGTAAAAGAGTGTGGTGCAACAGGTGGTACTATCATCAATGCCCGAGGAACTGCCAATACTGAAGTAGAAAAATTCTTTGGTATTTCAATTTCTTCGGAAAAAGAATTAGTTATGATTATCATACCAACATCAATTAAAAAACAAGTACTTCACGCAATTTATCAAAAAGTGGGTTTAGATACACCAGGTCAAGGTATTGCGTTTACAGTTCCTGTTGATGATGTTGTTGGAATTAATAAAAATATAACTCCTAAAAAAGTTAAGAAAGAAGTAACAAATGAAGAATAAACCTTTTAGGGAATTATTAACAAATGATATTAAATTAGCGGATTGTATTTTAACTGGTATCCCTTATGATAAAGGGTGCTCAGTTGGTAAAGGTGCAAAACTTGCGCCAAAAAGAATTCGTGAGTTATCTGGCTGTCTTCCTTCTTTTACTAAAGATGGAAAAGATTTAAGAACTTTTAAACTTTATGATAATGGAGATATTGTAAAGTTTGATAAACTTGAAACTGAAATGAACAAACTATATGATATGAAACCATTTAAATTATTTATTGGTGGGGATCATTCAGTTTCCATTCCTCTTCAAAAAGCCTTTATTGAAAAGAGTATTAAAAATGGTAAATTACCAGTTATTATACATATTGATGCTCATCCAGATATTTTGGATTTCTATGATGACTCTAAAATGTCACATGCTTGCACTAATAAAAGGGCAATTGATAATGGACTTATGACTAGCAATTTAGTAATGTTTGGTATTAGGGGATTTGAAGCTTACGAAGTTAATTATTTAAAACAACATCCAGAAATTGATGTTTATACTAGCACTTATATTAATGAAAATGGTATTGATGGAATTGTAAAAAAACTAAAAAAACGTTTTGATAACGATTTATATGAAATATATTTATCATATGATATTGATGCCAATGATCCAAGCTTTGCACCTGGAACGGGAACACCAGAACATTTTGGTGTAAATAGCATGGATGTATTAAAATTTGTAACAAGTATTATTAGTAGCTTAAATGTAAAAGTAATGGATATCGTAGAAGTATCTCCACCACTTGATGTTAATAATATGACTAGCTGGTTAGTATTAAAGACACTACTTGAAATATTTGAAATATTAAAAAAATAGCGAGGTTTTATGAAACATATTACAATTGATTGTTACGGCGGAATATCTTCACAATTAGATGATATGAAAGCTATTAATGATGTACTTACAAATTTAACTTATGAGTTAGATTTAGATCCTATTTGTCCACCAACAATTATTCCATATTATTATGGTAAAGTAAAAGAAGACATTGGAATTAGCGCATTTGTGATGCTTGATGGCGGACATGTAACTATTCATACATTCCCAGTTCGTGAATGTTACTTTGTTGATGTTTTTTCGACAAAAGATTTTGATGAACAAGGTGTGTATAATTTCTTCTTAAATGCTTTACACTTTAATGAAACTAAATCAAAAATGATTTGCCGTAATCGAAGTGAAAGATTATTTGAAATCGGAGAATATGAATCAAGTGTTGATTTTGGTCCACACGTAATGTCCGAAATTGAATGTTCTAGACCAACTTCTATGGAAGAAATGTTTGACTTCTTAGAAAAAATGGCACTTGATATTGATATGGATCCAATTACTCGTCCATTCATTATTAAAAGTAGTATGGAAAATCCCAACTACCTATCTGGTATCATTGTAATTGCACAAAGTCATATTTCTTTACATTATGATTATAAAGCTAATAAGATTTATGCTGACATTTTCTCTTGTGCTCCATTTGATTTTACTTTAGTACCACAATATTTTGAACAATTTGGTAAAGTAGTTTCAAATCAATTAGTATCACGTGGAACTAAACATATTTATTTAGTTAAATCAAACATTGATAAAGATACGTTACTTGCAAATGCTAAATGGCAAAAAGTAAGTAAATATAAATAAAAAAATAAGCCATTTCATTTAGAAATGGCTTATTTTTGTAAAAAATTTAGTTTTATGATATAATTAACAACGACGTTTATGATTTGCAGATAAAATATTAACATTGTCGTTAAAGTTATTAAGAGCAGCATTTAATTCTGATTTGAATCTTTCAATGGCTTCTTTCATGTACTCTGGGATGAATGAGTCACTATAACCAATGATATAGTCTGTTGATACACAGAATAAATCTGCTAGTATTACTACTGCTTTAATATCTGGTTCACAAATTTTATTGACATAGTTTCTTATTGTATAAGCTTTAATACCAGTTTTATTCTCTATGTCTTTATATTTAAGTTTGTTTTCTTTGATTAAGAATTTTAATCTTTCTGCAAATTTATTAGTCATATTGTACCTCTCTTTTTATATTATACTAAAATAAGAGGTATTTGTCAAACTAAGAGGTGTGTTATGAAATATATTGTTACCGGTGCAACAGGTCATATTGGCAATAACTTGGTGAAATTATTATTAAGTCTTGGTCATGATGTTACGATATTAATTAGAAACATTAAAGATCCATCAATAATTGAATTTAATTGTTGTAAGTTAATAGGTGACTTATCAGATAAAGAATTTATAGAAAAAGCTATTGAACCAGATTCAATTGTCATTCATTCAGCTGGTGTAATTGATATTACCGAAAAACAAGTAGAACAAATGATGAAGGTAAATGTTGAAGCTACTATAAATTTATTACAAACATGTATAAATAAAAAAGTAAAGAAGTTTATTTATCTTAGCTCAACAGATGCAATACCTGGTAAAAATATGACCGTAAAAGAACCAACAGAGTTTTTATTGAATGGTCTAGATACTTATTATGGTATAACTAAAGCCATGGCTAGTGATTATGTTTTGAAGGCAATTAAACAAGGTTTAATTGAAGGATGTATCATATGTCCATCAGCAGTTCTTGGAACAAGAGATTTTAAAGTATCTTCACAAGGTAGTGTTGTTAAAAATTGTATCAATAAAAAAATATGTTTTTATACAAGAGGTAATTATAACTTTGTAGATGTTGATGCAGTTTGTATGGCAATATATAAAGCTAGTTTGAAATGCCCAAGTCCTGTTTATTTAGTAACTGGTAAAGATGTAACAATTAAAGAGTTTTTTAAGACAATATATAAAGGCCTTGGTAAAAAGCCAATTATGATTTATTCACCTTATTGGCTTACAATAGTCGGAACATGGTTTTCTCCACTATATTATAAAATAACTAAAAAGAAACCTGTTTATACAAAAATGGCAATTAAAACATTAAATGACAAAAAAACGTTTGATAATTCTTTGGCGATTAAAGAATTAGACTTAACTGAGACTGAATTTTTGGGATTAGTTAATAAGACAATTGAATGGTTTAAAAGATTTTAAGTTAATAAATTGATTTTATTTATAAAATGCGATATAATATATAAGATAAAAAAACAAGGAGATTTAATAATGAGTACTGTAGAAAAATTAACAAACAATCAAGTAAAATTAACTATCGAAGTATCTAAAGAATTATTTGGAGAAGCTATTAAAGCTGTTTATCCAGAAGTTGCGAAAGATACTAAAGTTGACGGTTTCCGTCCTGGTAAAGTGCCAATGAGCATTTTTATTTCAAGATTTGGTTATGGACCACTTTATGAAGAAGCTGTTAACTATGTAATTAATAAAACATATCCAACTGCTGTTGAAGAAAACAATTTAGAAGTCGTTGATTACCCTAAAATTGATTTAGATTTTGCAACTATCTCTCATGATGCTGGATTTACTTATACAGCAGAAGTTTATGTTATGCCAGTTGTTGAATTAAAACAATATACTGGTTTAACAATTAAACCTTTATCAAAAACAGTTTCTAAAAAAGAACTTGAAGAAGCTATTAAAAATCGTTTATCTGCCAAAGCTGAAAATGTTATTAAAGAAGGCGCAGCTGAACTTGGTGATACATTAGTATTCGATTTCGAAGGTTTCGTTGATGGTGTAGCATTTGAAGGCGGAAAAGCGGAAAACTATGAATTAGTACTTGGAAGTGGAAATTTTATTCCAGGTTTTGAAGATCAATTAGTTGGTTTATCTGCTGAAGAAGCCAAAGATGTTGTAGTAACATTCCCTGAAAATTATGGTGCAAAAGAATTAGCTGGAAAACTTGCTACATTTAAATGCTTAGCTCACGAAGTTAAAACTAAAGTTGTTCCTACTTTAGATGAAGAATTCGTAAAAGAAGCTGAAATTGAAGGTGTATCAACAGTTGCTGAATACGAAGCTCATGTTAAAAATGAATTAAAAGCTGCTAAACTTAATGCTTACGAAGAAGATTATACACAAAAAGTATTAAGCAAATTAGTTGAAAATAATCCAATTGATTTACCAGTTTGCATGATTGATAATTATGCTAAACAACTTGAAGAAAGAGCAAGAAAACAAGCTGAACAATATAAAATTCCATTTGATATGTTCTTACAATTCCAAGGAATGAATGAAGAAAGTTTCAAAGCATCTGCTCGTCAAAATGCTGAATATCAAATTAAAGTTGATTTATTAATCGATCAAGTTGCTAAAGTTGAAAACTTAAAACCAACTGAAGCTGCAATTGAAGAAGAATATAAACAAATTGCTGAAGCTAACAAAGTGTCTTTAGAAAAAGCTAAAAAAGTTGTTTCATTAGATGATGTTGTATATCATATGAATAAACAATTAGCTCTTGAATTCTTAAAGAAAAACAATGGTCCTGCTAAACCTGCTAAAAAAGAAGTAGTAGAAGAAGCACCTGCTAAAAAACCAGCTGCAAAAAAAGCACCTGCAAAAAAACCAGCTGCTAAAAAAACAACAAAAAAAGCTGAATAAATAAAAAGTAAAATTAGCATAGGTTAAACAAAATTTACCATAATAAATAATAGGGTGGTGAATTATGTTTAGCGATGCTAATTTTTTAGATAAATATGAATGTTCATTTTGTGAAAGTAAAGTTAATGTTGAAAACGTAATGTTAGGCGTTGATGATGCTGTCATATGTGAAGATTGTATAGATTTATTTTATGATATATTAAATATATCAAATAAAAATAAAGATAATTATTCCAAAATTATAACACCAAAAGCTATTTATAATGAGTTGTCAAAAGAAGTCATTGGTCAAGAAGATGCTAAAAAGATTCTTTCAGTAGCGATTGTTAATCATTATAAACGTATTAAATATAATTTAAATATTGAAAAGTCAAATGTTTTAATTATTGGACCGAGTGGTTGTGGAAAAACATTGCTTGCTAAAACTTTAGCTAAAATTATTGATGTTCCATTAGCTATTGTTGATGCAACTGTTTATACTGAAGCTGGTTATGTTGGTGAAGATGTTGAAAACATTTTATTAAGATTATTACAAAATGCTAATTATGATAAAGAATTAGCAGAACGGGGAATAGTTTTTATTGATGAGATTGATAAACTTGCAAGAAAGTCTGAAAATCCTTCTATAACAAGAGATGTTAGTGGAGAAGGAGTTCAAAATTCACTTTTAAAGATTATTGAAGGTAATCAAATTAATATTCCTCCACAAGGTGGAAGAAAACATCCATATCAAGAGTATATTACATTTGATACATCTAAAGTATTGTTTATATGTGCAGGGGCTTTTGATGGATTAAAATTAAAAAATAATGAACAATATTTAGGAATAATGAAAACTAGTAAAATTCAAGAAGTTGATGTTAATTCGGAATTAATTAAATATGGTTTAATTCCAGAAATTTTAGGAAGATTGCCAGTATTAGTTAAAATGAATGCATTAACTAAGGTTGAATTAAAAAATATATTATTGTTAAAAGATTACGGGATGATATCTCAGTATGAAAAGTTGTTAGAAATTGATGATGTTTCATTGAAAATTGATGATTCGGCAATTGATAAAATTGTTGATTTGGCCTATAATTCTAGAAAAGGCGCAAGAGGATTGAAACAAGAATTAGAGAAGATTTTGATAGATGTAATGTTTGATATAGAATATGATGGGAAAGAAAAAATCTGTACAATAACAAATTATACGGTAGATGATCATAGTAATTATGAAATGAAAGAAATATAGGAGGTTATGATGGAAAATGTTAATTTAAATTTAATGGAACTTCCAGCAATTATCATGAACGATTTTATACCATTTCCACATACCGAAATGCGTATTGAATTATCAGGAAATTTACAAATTGAATCATTAAAGAATGCTGAACAATATGATAATATGGTTGCAATGTTAATTCCTAATAATGATGATTCAAATAATACTTATATGGATGTTGCGGTTATCGGCAAAATATTACTTAATATGTCAATGCCTGGCAATACTAAAAGAGTAAAAATTGCTGTTCAAGAACGTTGTAAGTTTCTTGGTATTAAAGAAAATGCTCATGGTTTAATTGTTAATGTTGAAGTTGGTGTTGAACACCGAGGAAACGAAGCAGAAATTATTCCATTAATGAATTTAATTGGTGGTGAAATTTCTAGTGATACACAAAAATTACCACTAGAAAATCGTGAAGCATTTAATAAAGTCGTTAAAGAAAGTAATGTTGAAAAATTTCCTGATTTGGTAATTAGTACATTACGATTTGACTATAAAACTAAAATGCGTTATTTACAATGTTTAAGTTTATCTGAAAGATTAAAAATGTTGTTACAAGATTTACATCTTCATAAATATTTTCATGATATTGAAAGTAAAATTGATGATGATGTTAAAAAAAATATTAATGAAAGTCAAAAAGAATATTATTTAAGAGAAAAGATTCGTGCTATTCAAGATGAATTAGGAGACAAAGTAAAGAAAGATTCTGATGTTGAGGCTTTAAGAACTAAAATAAAAGAAGCTAATATGCCTAAAAATGTTGAAGAAAAAGCTTTAAAAGAACTTGGTAGATATCAAAGCTCAAGCTTTAATTCACCAGAAACTGGTATCATTAGAACATATCTTGATTTTTTAGTAAGTTTACCTTGGAATGTTGAATCTGTTGATTCTGATGATATCAATAAAGCTAAAGAAGAATTAGATCGCGATCATTACGGACTCGAAAAAGTTAAAGATCGTATTTTAGAATATTTAGCTGTTAAAATAATGAATAAGAAAAATCCCCAAGCAATTCTTTGTTTAGTAGGTCCTCCAGGTGTTGGTAAAACATCTCTTGCCAGATCAATTGCAACTGCACTAAACAAGAAGTTTATTAAAGAATCACTTGGTGGTGTTCGTGATGAGGCCGAAATTCGTGGTCATCGTCGTACTTATATCGGCGCATTACCTGGTCGTATTTTACAAGGTATTGCAAAAGCTAAAACAAATAATCCTGTCTTTTTATTAGACGAAATTGATAAATTAAGTAGTGATTATAAGGGAGATCCAACAAGTGCTTTACTTGAAGTTTTGGATCCGGAACAAAATAAAATTTTTAGTGATCATTATGTTGAAGAAACATTTGATTTATCGAAAGTATTTTTTATTTGTACAGCAAATTATATAGGTAATATTCCTGCGCCACTACGTGACCGTATGGAAATCGTTGAACTTTCAAGCTATACTGAGTATGAAAAATTTGAAATTGCTAAACGTCATTTAATACCAAAACAAATGGCTTTACATGGTTTAAAAGAAGAACAATTACAAATTTCTGATCAAGCCATTTACGCAATTATTCAAAATTATACAAGAGAAACTGGTGTACGTGAATTAGAACGTTATATTGGTTCAATTATTCGTAAAACAATTAAGAAAATCTTAACTGAAAAAGTTGAAAATGTTTTGGTAGATGCAGAAAATATCGAAGAAATTTTAGGAAAAAGTCGTTTCACAAATAATAAAGTTGATGATAACGATCAAGTTGGCGTAGTAACTGGACTTGCTTATACGCAATATGGCGGTGATACTCTAGCGGTTGAAGTATGCTATTATGCTGGCGATGGAAGATTAGTGATTACCGGAAAACTTGGTGATGTTATGAAAGAGTCTGCTCATGCAGCATTAAG
Source organism: Bacilli bacterium (assembly GCA_045652765.1). Lineage (GTDB taxonomy): Bacteria > Bacillota_I > Bacilli_A > ML615J-28 > CAG-313 > UBA1231. The sequence goes on along the minus strand of JAZOLG010000003.1, from coordinate 56,460 downwards.
TTATGTAAGAAGTAATGCAGAAAAATTTGATATTGATCCTAAAATATTCAAATCAAATGATATTCATATCCATGTTCCAGAGGGTGCAATTCCTAAAGATGGTCCATCAGCTGGTGTAACAATGGTAACTGCACTTGTTTCTGCTTTAAGCAATCGCAAAGTTCGTCATGATGTTGGTATGACTGGTGAAATTACATTACGAGGCAGAGTTCTTCCAATTGGTGGATTACGTGAAAAATCAATTGCAGCTAGTCGTAGTGGATTGAAAACTATTATTATCCCTAATGATAATATTCGTGATTTGGATGAAATACCGGCAAGTGTTAAATCTAATTTAGAAATTATTAGTGTAAAAACAATTGATGAAGTATTAGAAATTGCCTTAGTTAAATAAATAAGTCCCTTCGGGGACTTTAATTATTGGAGTTAATATGATTATAAAAAATGCTGAAAAGTCGCAAATTGAAGAGATTTTAAGGGTGTATGAAGATGCTAAAAGCTTTATGCGAAAAAATGGTAACAATTTACAATGGATTAATGGTTACCCTAGTGTTGAAACTGTTTTAAAAGATCTTCAAGAAAATAACCTTTATGTTATAGAAGAAAATGATCAAATTGTTGGAGTATTTACTTTAATTATAGGAATTGATCCAAGTTACTTATCAATTGATGGTAAGTGGTTAAATGATTTACCATATGGCACAATTCATAGAATTGCAAGTAATTTTAAAACTAAAGGAATTTTAAAAGAGGCTGTACATTATGCATTTGATAAGATTGATAATGTGCGTATTGATACGCATGAGGTAAATATTCCGATGCAAAAAGCAATTGAAAAACTTAATTTTCAAAAATGTGGTATTATTCATCTAGTTAGTGATGGTACCCCAAGAATTGCTTATCAAAAAGTTCGTTAATTTTAAACTTTATAATTAATATATGATATAATATATACGGAAAAGTGAGTGATACTATGTTGATATTGGTGGGACCAAGTGCTTCAGGGAAAACAGAAGCTACTAAAATTTTAATTGAAAAATATAATTTAAAAAAACTTGTTACATATACAACAAGAAATATGCGCATTAATGAAGTAAATGGTAAAGATTATCATTTTATTAGTAAAGAAGATTTTTTAAATAAAATAAATAGTGATTTCTTTATTGAATATGTTGAATACAATGGAAACTATTATGGTACATCAAAAGAAGACTTATCTAGTGATAAAGTTGTAATATTAGAACCTGCTGGTGTGAAAGCTTATGTTAATAAAGCAAAAGATTTAATTAAGATTTGCTATTTAAGAACTTCAATCGATTATCGTTTAAAAAGAATGATTGAAAGACATGATGATCCTAAAGAAATAGAAAAACGTATTCAAAATGATGATAAAATTTTTAATCAAGAACTTGAAACATTAGCTGATTGGGTAATTGATAGCAATGAAATCTCTTTGAATGATTTAACTGAAAAAATCTATCAATTATATAAACCATTTATATGATAATTAAAGTGCTTGATGACCGTGGCATTAAATATGATGTTAAATATTCCAAGTCACCAAGAATTAGTATTTCGGTCACAAAAGACGCATTAGTAAAGGTTCGCTATCATCAAAGTATTAGCGAAAAGAAAGTTTTAGATTATATTGAAAAAAATATTAGTTGGATTGAAACAAACTTTATTAAAAACTTTACGCCAACTAGAAAATATAAATCAAACGAAAGATATTTGTATTTAGGAAAAGAATTTCGTTTAAGAGTAGCAGAATGTTCCAAAGAAGATGTATTCATTGATAATGGAGAACTTGTTATTTATACTAAAAATTCATCATATGAATATATCCAAAGAAAAGTACATAAGTTCAAAAAAGAACAAGCTGAAATTGTTTTTTCAATGATTTTAGACAAATGTTTTTTGGAAATGAACAATTATTTGAAAAAATTCCCAAAGTTAGAGATTAAGCAATATAAAAGACGTTGGGGATGTTGTTATCCAAAAGAATTTCGAATTGTTTTGAATATCTCGTTGATACATGTTCCAGTATATTTAATAGAATATGTAATTTTTCATGAATTATGTCATTTTGTTTATGAAAATCATCAAAGAGAATTTCATGATTTATTGAAAAAATTTGTTCCCAATGAACGCAAATATTACAAAGAATTAGAACAATATCGTACTAATTATGAATAAATAAAAAGAATTTCGAAAAAACCCGTTATTTTCATAAAATAATGGGTTTTTTTATTTACAAAATTTGACAATTTTCGAACTTTACTTTTAATGTAAAAAATGATAAGATTAATAAGAGGGGAATAAGAGAAAATATATGAAAAATTTAACAAAAACATTACAAGAAAAATACCAAAGTAACACAAAAAATGATAAAGCAAAATTATCAAGATTTTTAAAAAGAAGAAGACTAGAATTAGGTAAAACCCTAGAAGAAGTTAGCGAAGGAGTATGTAGCACTAGCTATTTGAGTAAAATAGAAAATTGTTTAGTTGATGTAGACGAAAGCTACTTCCAAATGCTATTTGAAAAACTAGATTTAGAGTACAACACAGTGATTGAGGAAAGAAAAACACCAATTTATGAAGAACTCTTAAAAGCATATCTTTCTAATAATGTTGATTTAATTGAGAAAAGAAATATTGATGTCATTCAAACTAATTCTTATAGTGACACAGAAATTGAAATAATATTAATACTTTACAATTTATTAAATGGATCTATTCAAGAAGCATATTCAAGCATCGAAAAACTCGCAGTTATTAAAAATACATTATCTACAGAAGAATTGATGTATTTAAGTTTTTTAAAGGTATTATATTACTTTAAAACACATCAAAATAGTGCAATACAAGAAGAAATAGAAATACTACTTGATACATTAAATGATTCAGAACTATTATATTATGTAATTTTAGATATTGCATTGGATTATTATTTTACAACTAATCAAAAAGTTAAGTTTACAGAGTATTTCAATAAATTTAATAATAATAAGTATATTGGACTTTTTAAATTTAAAAGTTATCGCCATCAATTACAAAGACTAGTGCTTTTATCAGGCGAAAATCTTATTAATCAAACTGATATTGAAAATGATTTTAATCTTGTTAAAGAAACTTTAGTAGATAAAGATTTAACAACTTATTATATTTATTACGCTATATATTTAATAAATAAAAATAGATACGAACAAGCATACTTAATAATGGATAAACTAGATAAAACGGATGAAGTTTTAGCTGTTATGGGATTTTTAGTAGATAAACTAAATAACATGAATTATCAAGTATTATATTTAAAACTCTTAGAAAACTATATTGATGATACAAAAAGTCCATTTAATGATTATATTGAGTATGTTCGATTAAAGTTTGAACAATATAGTTATGGATACTTATATAGTTTTCTAAAAAATCGGGTATTAGAAAATCAAAAAATCTTTCAACATTATTTTTTAAAAGAATTAGAATATAATGAATATTATAACGTTGCATTTGAACTTGGAAAATATAAGGAAATAGCTAGAAGTGTACTCAATAAATGATTTTGTTTTACAAAAAGTTCTAAATAGTGTATAATATATAAAGGTGAATTTTATGAATAAACTTTTAGAACAAATTAAATTAGAAGCTACTTTGAATAATGTACCTATCATCCAAGATGATGGTCTTAATAAACTTGTGGCGATCATTAAGGAGTATGATGTACATAAGATTATTGAGATTGGAACTGCAGTTGGTTATTCATCACTGTGTTTTAGTATGATAGAAGGTATGGAAAGAATTGATACATTTGAAAGAAATGAACTGATGTATCAAAAAGCTGTAAATAATATTAAATTATGCAAAAAAGAAGATGTGATTATAACCCATTTTGGTGATGCATTAGAATGTGATATTTCAAATCTTGATAATGAATATGATTTATTATTTATTGATGCCGCAAAAGCTCAATCTCAGAAGTTTTTTGAACGTTTTTTACCGTTTGTAAAAGCCAGTGGTGTTATTGTAATAGATAATATGTCATTTCATGGTATCAAGAAAACTGATGAAGGTATTAGTAGAAATGTTCGTCAATTAGTTACTAAAATTGAAAGATTCACTAATTGGCTTAAAAACAACAATGATTATAACGTGACATTTTATGACGGAGGAGATGGCTTAGCCATTGTTACAAGAAAATGTTAATTGTAGAATTAAATGATTTAAAAGTTTTAGAATCTGATGCTGATGCCTACTTAGTTGGTGTTGAAAAATTTAGTAGCGAATGTTATCATCATTTTAGTTTGGAAGAAATAAAAGAGATTGTTTTAAAAGTTAAAGAAATTAAAAAGAAAGTATTTATTGATTTAACTAATGTATTTCATGATCAAGACTTACCAAAAGTTAAAAAGTTAATTGATGAATTACAACAAGTTGATGGATTCTTCTATGTAGATTTAGGACTTATAAATTTAATTGAAAAAAATAAACGAATTTATTTTTCACCTACTTATTTGACAAATCAATTTGATATAGATATTGTTTGTGAAGAAAATCAATATGTTTTGGTATCACCAGAACTATCACTTAAAGAATTGCAAAACATTAAATTTAATGAACAAATGTTTTTGTTGGCTTTTGGTCCTTGGGAAATCTTTCATTCTAGAAGACCACTAATAAGTAATTACTTTAAATATCGTTCTAAAGAGTATGATGCTAATGCTAAATATCATGTAATTGAAGAATTTAGAAGTGATTTGTATCCAATTGTTGAAAATAATGGTACTAAGATTTATTTAAATGGATACTATTATTTGGGTAATGAAATAGGTAATAAGACAAATAATTTATTAATAAAGAGTTTTGATTTAGAATCTGATATTGTAAATAAAGTTGTAGAGCTTTATAAAAAAATGATGATTGATAATACAGATATCGAAAAAGAACTAGTAAAACTTGATATTAATTTAAATAAAGGATTACTTTATGAGGAAAGTATCCTTAGAAAAGGAGGAAACAATGAATAAAGTTGAATTGTTGGCTCCTGCTGGAAATTTAGAAAAAGCAAGAATTGCTTTAATGTATGGTGCGGATGCTGTTTATGTAGGTGGTAAAGCGTTTAGCCTAAGGGCTAGAGCTTCGAATTTTTCCGTTAATGAAATTGAAGAATTAGTCAAGTTTGCTCATGAAATGAATAAAAAGGTTTATGTAACAATGAACATTATTCCCCATGATTCTGACTTTACAGGGCTTGTTGATTATTTAAAATCATTAGAAAGTGCTAATGTCGATGCAATAATTGTTTCTAGTCTTTATATAATAAAGACAGCAAGAGAAGTTGCGCCTAAATTGGAAGTTCATTTATCAACTCAAAAATCTACTACTAATGTTCCAAGTATTGAATATTTTGAAAAACTGGGTGTATCAAGAGTAGTGTTAGCACGTGAAGTCACACTTGACGAAATGGAATACATTAAAGAAAACACTAAATGTGAACTTGAAGTATTTATTCATGGTGGGATGTGCGCAAGCTACTCAGGGCACTGTGTTTTAAGTAATCATATGACAAATCGTGACGCAAATCGTGGTGGTTGCGCTCACAGTTGTCGTTGGAACTATACTTTAGTTAAAAACAATGATAAACTTCCGTTGAACTTTAATTTTGGTTCAAAAGATATGATGGCAGTACAATACATTCCTAAATTGATTGAGATGGGAATTACATCATTAAAAATTGAAGGAAGAATGAAATCAGTATATTATTTAGCATGTGTTGTTCGTGCTTATCGTATGTTAATTGATGAATATGAAAGAACAAATGGTAATCTAACTAATGAATTTGTTAGCTTTATTATTACAGAAATTGGAAAAGCCGAAAATAGAGAAACTAATGTTGGCTTTTATAATGGAATTCCGGATGTATCTGGACAACTTTATGATAACCGAGATGAAATTCCTACTAAAGAATATGTTGGTATGATTATTGAATATAATGAAACTACAAAACAAGCTTTAATAGAACAACGCAATTATTTAGTTGTTGGTGATAAAATTGAATTTTTTGGTCCTAAACTAAATAATACCGAATATGTGATTGAACAAATGATTGATTTTGAGACTGGCGAACAGATGGATATTGCGCGTCATCCACTTCAAAAATTTTGGCTGAACGTTCCATTTAAAGTTTGTAAATATGATTTGATTAGAAAAGTTCAATAACTAGATTAAATACTTGCAAATTTTATTAAAATTTGATAAAATACTATGAATAAAGGTGGTATAAACAATGAATCAAAAATATACATTAACACAAGAAGGTTTAAAAAATCTTCAAGATGAATTAAAACAGTTAACACAAGTTGCACGTGTTGAAAATATTCGTGCATTACAAGAAGCTCGTGCGCAAGGTGACTTATCAGAAAATGCTGACTATGATGCAGCTCGTGATGAACAATCAAAGATTGCGGCACGTATTTCACAAATTGAAGCAATTCTTAAAAATTATGAATTAATTGGTGAAGAAGCTAATAACTTAGGTAAATGGGTTAAAATTGAATTTATTGGATTAGATGATGAAGATGATGATGAAGATGATACTATTCAAATTTATAAAATTGTTGGTACATTAGAAGCTGACCCATTAAAACAATTAATTTCAGATGAATCTCCATTAGGACATGCGATTGTTAATAAAAAAGAAGGGGAAACAGTATATGTTAAACCTGAAAATGGTGGAGAATTTTACGTTAAAATTTTAAAAATTAGTAATAAGGAAATTAAAAGATAATGATCGGTATAATTTGTGCCATGGATAAAGAATTGGAATCTTTTAAGGAAGCTTTAAAAAATCAAAATATTATTGATAAAATGGGATTTAAATTCTTTACAGGTGATATTAATGGGCATGATGTTGTACTAGTTAAATCGGGAATTGGTAAAGTTTCTGCCGGTATTGTTACATTATTAATGATTGAACATTTTAATCCTAGTTTAGTAATTAATAGTGGAATTGCTGGGGGATACAACAAAACTTTAAAACCGCTTGATATTGTTGTTTGTAACAAAGTTGGTTGTTACGATATTGATATGGAATTAGATGGTACAAAGTTTGGCGCTATTACTGGTGAAAAGAGATTTATTGAAAATCAAATTAAAATTACTAAAAAATTAGATTTAAATATTTACTATGGTACTATGATGAGTGCTGATCAATTTCAAGGTAATCGCCATTATCTTGATGAAATTTTTAAAAAGTATTTTGAAGAAGAACTTGTAATGGGAGTGGACATGGAATCATATTCAATTGCAAGTATCTGTGATAAATATAATGTTAAATGGTGCGTTGTAAGAGCGATTTCTGATATTATTGGTTGTGAATCACAAATTGATTCTTATATGGAATTTGCTAAAAACGCATCTTATAATGCTTATACTATAATAATGAAAAATTTTCTTGAATGACATTAAAATAAATTTAATGTCATTTTTGAATAGAGGAGATATTAAAATGTCAAAAAAATGTTATATTACTACCCCTATTTATTATGCAAGTGGTAACGTTCATATTGGTAATTCATATACAACGATTGCGGCTGACGTATTATCTAGATATCATAGATTATGTGGGAATGATACATATTTCTTAACTGGTATGGATGAACATGGATTAAAAATTCAAGAAGCAGCGGAAAAACAAGGAATAACACCTCAAGAACTAGTAGATAAAATTGCAGATAATACAAAAGAGTTGTGGCAACATTTATTAGCTAAACATGATGGGTTTATTCGTACAAGTGATAAATATCACATGGAACAAGTAGCTGAAATTTTTGAAAAGTTTTTAGCAACTGATGATATCTATTTAAGCGAATATACGGGAGATTACTGTGTTTCATGTGAAGCTTTCTTTACTAAAAGCCAACTTGGTGAGGGTGGAACTTGTCCTGACTGCGGTAAACCAACAAGAAAAGTTTCAGAACAAAGTTACTTCTTTAGATTAAAAAAATATCAAAATCAATTATTGGATTTTATTAATGAACATCCTGATTTTATTCAGCCGGAAACTAGAAGAAATGAAGTAGTTTCTTTTGTTGAATCTGGTCTAGAAGATCTTTGTATTAGCCGTACAACATTTAATTGGGGAATACCAGTTAAAAGTAATCCTAAACATGTAATTTATGTTTGGCTTGATGCGTTATTTAATTATTTAACTGCGCTACAATATGGTTCAGAAAATGATGAAATGTATCAAAAATATTGGGTAAACAATGATAATATTTATCAACTTATTGGTAAAGACATTTTAAGATTCCATGCTGTATATTGGCCAATCTTTTTAATGGCTGCCGGTGTACCAATTAATTTTAAATTATATGTGCATGGTTGGGTATTAATGAAAGATGGCAAGATGTCTAAATCTCGTGGTAATGTTGTTTATCCAAAAGATATTACTACAAAATATGGTGTTGATTCTTTAAGATATTATCTTGCAAAAGAATTACCTCTTGGTAATGATGGAATCTTTACATATGAAAGATTCTTTGAAAGATATAATACAGAACTAGCGAATGATTTTGGTAACCTTGTTAGTAGAACTATATCAATGGTTAATAAATATTTTGGCGGAACTGTTTCTAAAGAATATGAAAACACTGCATTTGATGCAGAATTAGAAGAAGTAATTGCTAAAACAGTTGAACAAACTAATATTGAATATAAAGGCTTCCGTTTGCAAAATGCTATTGGTAAAGCGTGGCAAATTATTACACGTGCTAATAAATATATTGATGAAACAGCACCATGGGTTTTAGCCAAAGATGAATCTAAACAAAAAGAGTTAATGAGTGTAATGTATCATTTAGTTGAATCAATTAGAATTGTTGCTATTTTACTAAATCCTGTGCTTGTTGAATCAACTACTAAAGTTTTAGAATATCTTGGTAATTTAGAATTATCAAATATTGAAACTTTAGAATTTGGATATGATTATTCAAAACCACTTGCTTCTAAAGTAGAACCATTATTTAAACGTCTTGATATTAAAGCAGAATTAGAAGCAGTTGAAGTTAAAGAAGAAACTCCGAAAATGGACTTTAAAGAAACAATTAGTTTTGAAGAATTTTCAAAAATCGACCTAAGAATAGGGGAAATAATCGATTGTAAAAAAGTTGAAAAATCTGATAAATTATTATTATTAAATGTAAAAATTGGTACTGAAACTCGTCAAATTGTTTCTGGAATAGCTGAAAGATATACACCAGATTCAATTATTGGTAAAAAAGTAGTGGTAGTAGCAAACCTAGCTCCAACAAAGATTCGTGGAAACTTATCAAGTGGAATGCTTCTTTGTGCAGAAGAAGATGGCAAATTTGAATTATTAGAAACTCCAAATATGTCATCTGGTTCTAAAATTAATTAATAGTATTATTCGAGGTATAAAATGGAAACTGAATCAAGCAATCAACAAAGAAAACAACAGTTTTTTGATCACAAAACGCTTGTAATGTCTTTGTATGTAGTTATTGGAACTTTGATTTATTCTATTGGCGTAGTATGGTGTTTAAACTTAGGCGAATTTTTTGCAGGTGGTGTAACTGGTATTTCTCAGCTTTTATCACATGCCATCTTTGGTGGAATTACACCATATTTAGGTATTTTTATTGCATTAATAAATATACCGTTATTTTTGATAGGTTTTAAGCATGTAAGTTTAAAATTTGCGGTATTTACATTGATTTCAGTTGGATTACAAACTGTATTTGTAACTTTATTACAATGGCTTTCAGATAAAGGTTTTAATCCGTTTAAACAAATTGTTCAATCTGGAATGACTTTGGATAATGGTACTAAATTGCTTTTAGCAATTATTGGCGGTTTTGTATCTGGATTTGGAAATTCATTATGCCTTCGCGCTGGTGGATCAAGTGGAGGAATGGATGTAATTGCAAATGCGTTGTTAGTAAAGAAAAATATTTCATTTACTAAATATTCATTTATTGTTGATTGTTGTATTATTGGATGTTCAGCACTTATTAGTGTACCAACTGCTTTATTTACAGTAGTAAGATTAATTGTCTCAATTTTAACAATTGATAAATTCTATCGTATTTATAAGTATGTTAAAATACATGTAATCACAGAACATGCTGAAGAAATTAGAGAAGCTATTCTTGAAAAGTTCTATCATGGAATAACTATCTATTCTGTAATCGGTGGATATACAATGAAAGAAAAGAAAGTGTTAGAAATATTTGCATCACAATATGAAATGCAAAGTTATTTACAAGAAATAAGAATCGTAGACCCTCAATCATTTGTCACAGTTTCTAATTTGACGCGAATTGAAGGAAATTATGTTAAAAAAACTATTATCTAGTTTGACAAAAAATACAAATTAATGTATAATATATGCGATACATTTGAAAACAACCCCACAGCCCTCTACTGATTGAATAGAGGACTTAAGAAAAACTCTTTTCAATCGGAATTTAAATTAAATTTTTAGGAGGAACAAATAAATGCGTACAACATTTATGCAAACAAATGAATCAGTTGAACGTAAGTGGTATGTTGTAGACGCTACTGAATTAGTACTTGGTAGAATGGCTACAGATGTTGCTGTCGTTTTAAAAGGTAAACATAAACCTACTTTTACACCTCATATTGATGGTGGAGATTATGTAATTGTAGTTAATGCTGAAAAAGTTGCATTAACAGGAAACAAGTGGGCAGATAAAAAATATTATCGCCACAGTGGTTATGCAGGAGGATTAAAAACTCGTACTGCTACTGAAATGCTTGACAAACAACCTCAAAAGATTGTTGAAAAAGCAGTTCGCGGAATGCTTCCAAAGGGTAAACTTGGAGATGACATGTACCGTCGTTTATATGTATACGTTGGTCCAAATCATCCACATGCTGCTCAAAAACCAGAAAGCCTTCCAAAGGTTAAATAGGAGGAATGAATAATGGAAAAAGTTCAATATCAAGCTACTGGCCGTCGTAAAAGTTCAGTTGCTCGCGTAAGAATGGTTCCTGGCACAGGTAAAATCGTTGTTAATGATCGTAACTTTGCTGAATACATTCCATCTGCAGCAGTTCGTTTAGACGTTCTTCAACCATTAAATATTACACAAACTAGCACTCAATATGATATTTATGTAAATGTTTGTGGTGGTGGTATCAGCGGTCAAGCTGGTGCAATCCGTTTAGGTATTAGCCGTGCATTATTATTAATTAGCCCAGATTTCAGAAGTTCATTAAAGAAAGCCGGATTACTTACTCGTGACCCTCGTGCTACTGAACGTAAAAAATATGGTCTTAAAAAAGCACGTCGTGCTCCACAATTCTCAAAACGTTAATACGTATTTGGTTGATTTGTTTAAAAAAATCAAGTTGTTTTTGCAAGGTCAGAATGTCATTCTGACCTTCTTTTAATAAAAAAGGAGATAGACTTATGGAAATTAAAATCTATAATTCGTTAACAAATAAAATAGAAGAATTTAAACCACTTAAAGAAAATGAATTATCTATTTATGTATGCGGTCCAACTGTGTACAATGATATCCACATAGGTAATGCGAGACCCGTAGTATTTTTTGATACTGTTTGCAGATTCTTTAAAACGATTGGCTATAAAGTTCGATATGTAACTAATTTTACGGATATCGATGATAAAATTATTAAAAAAGCTAAAGAAGAAAACATTAGTGAAAAAGAACTAGCAGAAAAATATATTGAAAGATATTTGAAAGTTTGCCGTGATTTTAACTGTGAAACTGCAACAACTTATCCTAGAGTAACTGAATGGATAAATGAAATTACATCTTTTATTAATGATTTAAAAGATAAAGGGTTTGCTTATCAAGTTGGTGATAATGTTTACTTTAGTGTTCAAAAAGCTAGCGAATATGGTGTATTGAGTAATCAAAGATTAAACGATCTTGAAGTTGGATCAAGAATTGAAGTTGAAAATGATAAACAAGATCCAAGAGATTTCGTGTTATGGAAACTTACAAGCGATGAAGGTATTAAATGGGATAGTCCATTTGGAATGGGAAGACCTGGTTGGCATACAGAATGTTGTGTAATGATCGATAAAATCTTTGGTGGTAAGATTGATATCCATGGTGGAGGAAATGACCTTAAATTCCCACATCATGAAAATGAAATCGCTCAAACTCATGCTTTACACGATCATTTTATCGCAAACTATTGGGTTCACAATGGGCGAGTAGATTTTAATAATCAAAAGATGAGTAAATCTTTAGGAAATACAGTTGGTGCTCAAGATTTATTAAATGCTTACAATCCTAATGCTTGTCGTTTTATGATGTTATCAAATAATTATCGTCAAAATATTAACTTTACATATGATTTGATGAAACCAGCCGTAAGTGATTGTGAAAAGATTGAAAGAACTTATATTAGTTTATATCGTTACTTAGAAATCAATGGCAAATTATATGATAATAGTAAATATAATCAAAGCTTATATGATGAATTTATTAATGAAATGGCTCATGATTTTAATACACCTAATGCTATTACCGTTTTATACAAAGTATTAAAAGAAATTAACGTAATGTTAAGACAAAAAGAAAAAGATGACAATTTATTAAATCAATATTTAAAAACATTAGAAGTAATGTTTTATGTATTAGGACTTGTTGTTAATATTAAAAAGTTAACTTTAGAAGAATTAGAACTTGTTAAAAGTTGGTATGCCGCAAGAGATACTAAAGACTATATACTTGCAGACACAATTCGTAAAGAAATAACTAATAGAGGAATTGTGCTTTAATGAAAGTTGATTTAAATAAAAATTATCATTTGTTAAATGGGGCGGATTTAGCCTATATTGGCGATGCTTATTACGAACTTGAAATCCGCAAGTATTTATTATCATGTGGTATTACAAAAAATAAAGAATTAAAAGAAAGAAGTGTTAAATTTGTTAGTGCTCATGCTCATCAAATTATATACAATAATCTTTCTTTAGATCTTACTGAAGAAGAACAATCAATATTTAAAAGAGGTCGAAATGGTGCACCTTTAAATCATAGAAAGAATCTTAATATGCAAGAGTATTTTGTATCCAGTGGATTAGAAGCAGTTATTGGGTATTTATATTTAAAAGGTGATTTTGTAAGACTAAACTTTTTGATAAAAAAAGCAATTTCAATTATAGAAGGTGAATAGAAATGCTTGTAATGGGAAAAAATGCCGTTAGAGAACTTTTAAAAGGAACTAGAAAGATTTTTAATGTATATGCGGCCGAAACGTTTCAAGATAAAGAGTTAATAAACGAGTTTCAAAGAAGAAGAATTAAAGTTGCAATATTAAATAAAAAAAGCTTTTTGGCCAAATTTGGTGAAAAAGCGGGTGGGATAGTTTGCGATTGTGAAGAATATCAATATTTCACAATAGAAGAAATTATTGACAAAACAAGTGGTAAAAAAGATTCGGTCTTGTTAATTTTAGATGGACTTGAAGATCCACACAATTTAGGTGCAATTTTAAGAAGTGCCGATGCAACAGGATGTGATGGAATAATAATTCCTAAAAATCGAAGTGTAGAAGTCAATGAAACAGTTGTAAAAGTATCAACAGGTGCTTATGAACATGTTGATGTTTGCAAAGTTACTAATTTGAATCAAACAATTGAAAAATTAAAAGAATGTGGCTACTGGGTAATTGGTCTTGAATTAACAGGAACAATGGATTATAAAGATGCTGATTATTCTGGCAAATGTTGTTTAGTTGTTGGAAGCGAAGGGAAAGGAATTTCTCCACTAGTACAAAAGAACTGTGATTTGCTTGTTAAAATTCCAATGTTTGGAAAAGTTAATTCGCTTAATGCATCCGTAAGTGCCGGTTTGATTTTGTATGAAGCTATAAGAAATCGTGGTGTTAACAATTAATTTTAATTTGGAAAATGATTATGAATTACTCTATTTAATAGAAAATTATAACGAAGAAGCATTGACTGCTCTTTTTGATAAGTATCATAATTTAATAGTAAGTCTTATAAGTAAATACAAGTTTAATAAAGATAACTATGATGATATTTATCAAGAAGCAAGAATGGTGCTTTTTAAAGCGATTCAAACTTTTAATACAATGTATTCTAAATCATTTACGATGTATTTTAAGCTGTTGTTAGAAAATAGATTTAATAGTTTAATTGTTCGAGAATATAATAAAAGTGTCGTTGAGATCAAAAAAGATGAAACGATGTTTATTAATAATGAACAAAAATGTTCTGAATTTGTTGACATAAAATGTCTCTCAATAATAGAAAAAGCGGTTTATTTTCAATATTTTTTTCGAGGTAATTCGATTGAAGATGTTTCAAAAAATCTAAATTTGACAAAAAAACAGGCTTATAATACGATTTTTAGAATCAAAAAGAAATTAAAGAAACAAAAAAATAAATAAATAATAAGATTATTTGACAAAAACACTAAATTTTGATAAAATAAATAAAGCAGGTGGTATAATGAGAGAAAAAGTTATCTTAGTATGTGAAGAGTGTTTATCACGAAACTATACAACCGAGAAAAATAAATTAAACACAGCTAAAAGGGTAGTTATTAAGAAATATTGTCCTAGATGTAATAAACATACTACTCATAAGGAAACAAAATAGGAGGTTCACAATGAGTGAAGAATTAAAAGTTCAAGAAAATGAAAAAGAACTTGACAAAAAAGCTGTTAAAGAAGCACGTAAACAAGCTAAAAAAGCTGAAAAAGAAAGAGCATTAAAAGAAGCTGGTGAGAAACCACACCGTATTTTAAACTTCTTATCAAAAGAATATAAAGGTGAAAATATCATCATGTTAGTACTTGCTTTATTCGCAATTACACTTGGTGTATTAATTGTAACTGAAGTATTAACTATTGAAAATGTATTCTTACTAGACATTTTAAAAGGTAAATTATTTGCATGGATCTTAATAGGTCTTGCGGCTATATCTTTAGTGTTAGTATTTATTCCTTTCTATCGTCCATCATTAAGTGAAATTAAGAATTTATCTGGATTATCTAAATCACAATTCTTAATAAATGTTGCTCGTACATTTATTTTTATTGTTGTTTTAATCGCATTTATGTTCTTATGTGACTTAGCACTTGATCCTTTAAAGGCTTGGCTTACTAAATAATTATGGATTACGATTACGAAAATGAACGTGCTTGGTATGTAATTCAATCATATTCTGGATGTGAAAATGCGGCTAAGGTTAACTTAGAAAGACGTATTAAATCAATGAATATGGAAAATTATATTTTCCAAGTTTTAATTCCTGAAACTGTTCGTTATGAAAAAAAGAAAAATGGCGAAATGAAAGAGGTTGTAGAAAAACAATTTCCAGGTTATATTTTTGTAGACATGATTGTTACAGATGAATCTTGGTTTATTGTTCGTAATACGCCAATGGTTACTGGTTTCCTAGGGTCTAGCGGTGGAGGTGCAAAACCTGTTCCACTTCAACCTGAAGAAATTATTCCAGTGTTAAAAAGTTGTGGTATTACAATTGAGGCTAACGTTAAATTTAAAGTTGGTGACGAAGTTCAAATCTTAAATGGTAACTTTACTGGTCAAGTTGGTACTGTTGATTCAATTGATGCGGAAACACAAACTGTTACTGTTCTTGTAGATTTCTTTGGAAGACAAACTCCTACTGAAGTTTCTTTTGAAGAAGTAAAACCTATTAATGAATAAAAAAATCTAGAACTTTTGTTCTAGATTTTTTATTTTTACAATTATTTTTAGGAAAAATTCATTAAGTAAAATTATTGATTTTTCACATAAATTGCATGAATTTCTGTATTTTCGGTAATTGGAGTTGTAGAATCAAATGGATTTAATACACCATCTTTGTATGTGTACCAACCAATGAATGAACTGACATTTTCTGGCAAAATAAATTTTGATAGATGATCTAAGTCGACTGTTTCACCTTTTTTATAAATTAAAATTTCAGGTTCTCGGCCATCGTTCCAATAAATATATACGATGAATGCCAACCTTGATTCATCTGCCCAAACAGCTTGAAGTGTAATTGAAGAAGTTATAGGAGTATCAAATGAGAAGAACTCAAATTTTTCATCACCTTTAACAATCCATCCTAAGAATATATAACCAGGACGAACTGGATCTTCGACTTTAGTAACTGTTCCATTATCATCAACTAATTGAACATTGATTTTTGATCCGCATTGTGAATCAAAACTTACAGTGTGTTTATCTTTTGCGTTATACGCAACAGGAGGGATATTTTCTCCTTTAATATATTCGCTAATTATACGAATTAACATTTTATTTAAATATTCTACAACAACATCGTTTGGTGTGGCTTGATCAGTGTGAGAACCGCCAATTCCAGAATGATCAGTAATGTAAGTGTATGTTCCACCTGTGTAAAGTGCCATTTGGCGGAAAATGAATTCTGTAAGATAGTCTGAACCACTGCAAATTACGGGAACAAATCTAATTCCTTTTTTTGCTAAATTTTTAGTTGATAATGCAATATTTTGGAAGATGTTTGTATCATTGTGTGGTGGAGCATCACAAACGTGAATAGCAATCTTTGTTGATTGTTCTGACCAAGATAAACTATCAAGTTCAGTTAAAGCTGAATGCACTGCTTCTGGTGTATCTCCTCCACCAAAAGCTTCTTGTGATTGAAGGAAATTGTATTGTTTTTGTAAATCTGTATCAAAGTCATATACTCTTGTTACGTATTGGTCGCCTTCATCACGGTAAAAAATTAAAGCTAGACGAATTTGTAAATTTGGATTTTCACTATTAATGTTTTCTAAAACATTTTGTAGTTCAACTTGTAGATATTTTAATTCATCTGCCATTGAACCTGTAGTATCTACTACTAATGCTAAATCTAAAGTATTGATTTCAGAAATTGTAATATTATAATGTTTGCCAAATTCAAATCCTGATTCATTGGCAGTGCCAGACGTTTTGTGACTCAATGTAGTAAGTTTAGTGTTATTGTAAAAAACGTCAATTTGAATTTCGTCATATAATTCTTTATCAAAGAAAGTGTATACATCACCTGCTGCATTGGTTACACCTTCAAATAATACTGTATTGTTAAATCTAATTACTACTTTAGCATTAGCTAATGGTTTTTCTTCGTTTGTAAAATGAAACTTATGCATGTATTTAACTGATAATGCTTTTGTCTTTGAATTAAAAACTTCGTAGTATGAAGCAAGATAATGTTTTTCTTGTTCCGTTTCGTTTGGAGAATGACTTATTAAATTTAACCAATAGTCAAAATTTTCGTTGTCATTCCATTCGGAAGAAGTAATTTGTCCTGCTTGAATTGGTTCGTCTTTACTAGAAGGGTTATAATAATCACCACCTTCTGGAGCACTTGGTGTAAAATCTGGCATAGGATTGATTGGTTCACCACCAATCGAACCATAATTATTGTCAATTTCTGACTTGTCGCTACTAGCACATCCTACTAGAATAATACTAAAAAATAAAATTGTAATAAATAATAAAATTTTTTTCATTTTTTCACCTCTCATATATTATAACGCAAAATTATAAAAAATAATTGGAAAATGTCTAAAAAAACTATTCATTATATTATATAAGAAAAGGAATATATAATTTCTTGACAAAAGTAATAGTTTATAGTATAATAATAGACGCGTGCATTGACAAGTGCGTATACTATTTAGGTTATTAACAAAAATGACGAAGTGGGAGAAATCAAAATGATTTCAATTGACCACATCACGGACAAAAGAGGAGGTGCGTCTCGTGGCTGAAAAGAAAATTAAAAAAGTCGTAAAACTCCAAATCCAAGCTGGTAAGGCAAATCCAGCTCCACCAGTTGGACCAGTTTTAGGGCAAGCTCAAGTTAATATCCAACAATTCTGTGTACAATTTAACGATCGTACAAAGGATATGGCTGGAAGCATTATTCCGGTTGTAATTACTGTATATGAAGACCGTTCATTTACATTTATTACAAAAACTCCACCAGCGTCAGATATGCTAAAGAAAGCGGCTGGCGTAAAATCAGGTGCTGCAAACTCAAAGAAAACAAAAGTAGGTAAAATCACAAGAGAACAACTTTTAGAAATCGCAAAAGTTAAAATGCCAGATTTAAATGCTTACGATGTTGAAGCTGCTGCTAGAATCGTTGAGGGAACAGCTCGCAATATGGGAATCGTTGTAGAAGGGTAAGTTGTGAACAACGCTTATCGACTTTAACAATATAGATGAACCATTTTTAAATTATGAAAATGTGTCCGTCTAAGTTGTGGGAGGAGATTCCGTTATTAACCACATTTAGGAGGAAAAGAATATATGGCAAAAAGAGGAAAAAAATATCAAGAAGCATTAAAACTTGTTGATCGTACAAAAAAATATCCAATTGCTGAAGCAGTTGAATTATTAAAGAAAACAAGTTATGCAAAATTTGATGCAACTGTTGAAATTGCGTTCAAATTAAACATCGATCCACGTAAAGCTGAACAAAATCTTCGTGGTGCTATTTCATTACCTAATGGAACAGGACGCGTAGTTAGAGTTTTAGTTATCGCTAAAGATGCAAAAGCTAAAGAAGCTTTAGCAGCTGGTGCAGATTACGCTGGTGATGTAGAATATTTAGAAAAAATCAAAGCTGGATGGTTTGAATTTGATACATTAATCGCTACACCAGATATGATGGGTGAACTTGGTAAACTTGGACGTTTATTAGGTCCTAAAGGTTTAATGCCTAACCCAAAAACAGGTACTGTAACTATGGAAGTTGAAAAGACTGTTAAAGAATTCAAAGCTGGTAAAGTTGAATATCGTACAGACAAAGCTGGTAACATTTTAGTTCCAGTTGGTAAAGTATCATTTGAAAATGACAAATTAATTGAAAATATGAAAACAATCTACAGTCAATTAATGCGTATTAAACCAAGCACTGTTAAAGGTGTTTATATGGCAAATGTTGCTATTACAGCTACAATGGCTCCTGGTATTAAAGTTAACCAAGAATCATTCTAATATTAAAATAAACAAAATAATAAACTAAATAAGTAAAACAAGTATAAATAGTATATAATTAAAAAGTCACTGCCGTAGACAGTAGGTGAAGAAGTTGACAACTTTTTCTTAATTTCCTACCGAGGATAAATCCGAAAAATTTCAGGAGGTGAAAACAATGAATGAAGCGACTATCGCTAACAAACAAAATGAAGTGAATGCTGTCGTTGAACAAATGAAAAATGCAGGTTCACTATTATTCGTTGATTACCTAGGATTAACTGTAGCTGAAGTTTCTGAATTAAGAAGCAAACTACATGCTGAAAACTGTCAAATGAAAGTTATTAAAAATAACATTTTACGCCGTGCCGCTGCTGGTGCTGGTTTTGAAGTTCCTGCTGAAAACTTTGTTGGTCCATCTGCTGCTATCTTCTCACAAGATGAAGTAACAGGCTGCAAAATTGTTTTCGAATTTGCAAAAGGTCATGAAAAATTAAACGTTAAAGGCGGAGTTGTAGACTCTCAAATTATGACTGTTTCTGAATTAAAACAATTATCAGTATTACCAAACAAAGATGGTATGATTTCAATGTTATTAAGTGTAATGCAAGCTCCTATTCGTGGTCTTGCTTGCGCAATTAAAGCAGTTTCAGAAAAAGAGTAATTATTGTTAAATAATAGGAGGAAAAAACGAAATGGCAAAAATTAATAAAGAAGAATTTATCGCTGCGATTAAAGAAATGAGCGTATTAGAACTTAACGAATTAGTTAAGGCTATTGAAGAAGAATTTGGTGTTACTGCTGCTGCTCCAGTTGCTGTTGTAGCTGGTGGTGCTGCTGCTGAAGAAGCTGCAGGTCCAACTGAAGTATCAGTAATCTTAGTTCATCCTGGACAAGGTAAATTAGGTGTAATTAAACTTGTTCGTGAAATCACTGGTTTAGGATTAAAAGAAGCTAAAGATTTAGTTGACGGTGCTCCAAAACCTGTTAAAGAAAAGATTTCACCAGAAGAAGCTGAATCTATCAAAGCTAAATTAGTAGAAGCCGGCGCTGAAGTTGAAATTAAATAAGTAAACTAAAAAGATCCCAGGAAATTCCTGGGATTTATTTTTTGAGGTGAATTATGAGTAATCAATATTTTGAAAACAATCCGAATATAAAATCTGAACCTTTTTATGTAAATTTTTACTTTTATAAACATAAATTAACTTTTAAAAGTGACAATGGTGTATTTTCTAAACATAATGTTGATTTTGGAACTAATTTGTTACTTAAAAATGTTGAATTAAATGACGGTGATAAAATACTTGATATGGGTTGTGGAATTGGCATTATGGGTATTTCGTTATCTAAAATTAATGATACTATTACAACTCATATGGTTGATGTTAACTTAAGAGCCATTGAACTTGTTAAAGAAAATATTCTTTTAAATGATGTCAGAAATGCAACTGTGTTTGAAAGTAATACTTATCAAAATGTTTCTGAAGAATATAATGTTATTGTGACAAATCCACCGATCAGAGCGGGTAAAAGTGTTGTTCATGATATAGTTCTAAATGGAAAAAATCATTTAACAAAAGGTGGAAAGATATACGTTGTTATTCAAAAAAAACAAGGGGCAGAATCTTGTCTAAAGGCAATGAAAGAAGCTTATGATAATGTAGAAGTAATTGATAAAGACAAAGGTTATTTCATAATTAAAGCTATAAAATAATAGGAAAAAATGCTTGGGAAACTAAGCATTTTTTATTTTTCATATTTTTTATAATCATATTGTTTGACAAAAATATGGGTTAGCAGTATAATATATTGATATGATAAAGTGGGGAATTTTTCGATTTCCCTGTGAAAGGTGGAAAAGGTTTTGAGTTGGAAAAATATACAATATGGTAGAAAACGCGTAAGAAGAAATTATGCTAGAGTTCAAACTGATGTTGAATTACCAAATTTAATTGAGGTACAAACTGAATCTTTTAAATGGTTACTAAGTGACGGTATTAAAGAATTGTTTGAAGAATTATCTCCTATTACAGATCATAATGATGGAGAAAAATTTGAACTTTCATTTTTAGATTATGAATTTGAAGAACCAAAATATTCTATTCATGAGGCTAAAATTCACAGTGTTAACTATTCAAGAGCACTTAAAGTAAACGTTCAATTATTAAACAAAGAAACTGGTGAAATCAAGGAAGATAAGATTTTCATGGGTGAATTCCCAATGATGACTCCTTGGGGAACTTTTATTATTAATGGTTCTGAACGTGTAATTGTTACACAAATCATCCGTTCTGCTGGTGTGTTCTTTTCAAAGGAAACAAATAAAAAGTCTGGACGTACAAACTATAGTGGACAAGTAATCCCAACACGTGGTGCTTGGATTGAATATGAATTAGGTACTAGAGATATTTGGTATGCTAAACTTGACCGTTCTAAAAAAATTCCATTAACAACATTTATTCGTGCATTAGGTGTTAAGAGTAATAAAGAAATTGAAAACTTATTCGGTCATTCAGAATTTATGGATAATACTTTTGCGAAAGACCAAAGTTTCGGTGAAGATGATGCGATTAGAGAATTATATGATAAGCTTCGCCCAGGTGAAAAAACATCTGCTGATACTGCTCGTAAATTTATCGCAAGTAGATTATTCGATGTTCGCCGTTATGACTTAGCCCGTGTTGGACGTCATAAAGTTAATAAAAAACTTGACGTTGTTCAACGTGCGATTGGTCATAAACTTGCTGAAGATTTAGTAAACAAAGATACTAAAGAAGTTATTATTCCAGCAGGTACTGAAGTTGATGCAAAAGTTGTTAAAATTTTAGAAGAAAATCGTGAGCATTTCCGTATAACAAAAGAATATGAATTAATGCTTGAAGGCAATAGCGTTGTGTTAGAATGCTTAAAAGTATTAGTTCGTGGTCATGAAGATGAACCAGCAGTTAATTTAATTGGTAATGACCAAAGAGAAGATAGAAATCACGTTGTATTGTCAGATATTTTTGCATCTATCTCTTACTATATTAACTTACATAGTGGTGTAGGTAAAACTGATGATATTGACCACTTAGGAAATAGACGTTTACGTTTAATTGGTGAATTACTACAAAATCAATTCCGTATTGGTCTTGCTAAACTTGAAAAGAACGTTCGTGATAGAATGTCAACATCTGTAGATTCAAGAACAGTAGTTCCACAAAATTTAGTAAACATTCGTCCTTTGGCATCTACACTTCGTGAATTCTTTGGTAGTAGCCAATTATCACAATTTATGGATCAAATTAATCCATTATCAGAATTGACTCATAAACGTCGTTTATCAGCCTTAGGTCAAGGTGGTATTTCTCGTGATAGAGCGGGATTCGAAGTACGTGACGTTCATAGTTCTCACTATGGAAGAATTTGTCCGGTAGAAACACCTGAAGGACAAAATATCGGGTTAATTAACTCTTTAGCAACTTATGCTAAAGTTAATAAATTTGGATTTATTATTACACCATACTTGGTAGTAAAAAATAATAAAAATGAAGATTCTTACAAAGAAGGTATTCATAAAGTAGTAGTAACTGATGAATTAATTTATTTAACTGCAGACGAAGAAGAAAAATATGCTATCGCCCAAGCTAATGTTAATATGAGTAAAGATCCAGTTACTGGCGAAATTATCATTACTGATGATAAAGTCATTGCACGTCGTGGTGGAGAGTTCGTCGAAGTTAGTAAAATGGAAATTAATTTAATTGACTGTTCACCAAAACAAGTAGTTGCGGTATCTACAGCTTGTATTCCATTCCTAGAACATGACGATACAACTCGTGCATTGATGGGTGCGAACATGCAACGTCAAGCAATTCCTCTTTTAAAACCAGAAGCTCCATTTGTAGGTACTGGTATTGAATTTAAAGCTGCTAAAGACTCTGGTGTAGCGATTGTTGCTGATGTTGATGGTATAGTAGAATATGTAGATGGTGATAAGATTATTGTTGTTGATAATCAAGGTAGTCGCCATGAATATTATATGAATAAATATGAACGTTCAAATCATTCTACATGTGTTAATCAAAGACCAATTGTTCATTTAAATGAAATAGTTAAAAAAGGTGATGTATTAGCAGATGGATCTTCAATGGATCAAGGTGAACTAGCCCTTGGACGAAACGTTGTAATTGCATTTATGACATGGAATGGTTATAACTTTGAAGATGCTGTTATTATGAGTGAACGTTTAGTACAAGACGACGTATATACATCTATTCATATTGAAGAATATGAAGTTGAAGTACGTGATACTAAGCTTGGAAAAGAAGAAATTACATGTGATTTAGATGGTGAAAGTAAAGATTCTATTGCTAATCTAGATGAACATGGTATTGTAAGACTTGGTGCAGAAGTAAAAGAAGGAGATACATTAGTAGGTAAAGTAACTCCTAAAGGACAAACTGAACCAACTCCAGAAGAAAGATTAAGTCAAGCATTATTCTCTGATAACTCTAAAGATGTACGTGTTACATCTCTTAAAGTTCCTCATGGTGGCGGTGGTATCGTTGGTAAAATCGAACACTTCACTAGAAAAGATGGTGCTGAATTACCACCTGCTGTAAATGAAGTAGTACGTGTTTATATCGTACAAAAACGTAAAATTACAGAAGGGGATAAAATGGCTGGTCGACATGGTAATAAAGGGGTTATTTCTAATATCCTTCCAATCGAAGATATGCCATTTATGGAAGATGGAACTCCAGTAGATATTATGTTAAATCCTCAAGGGGTACCATCACGTATGAATATTGGACAAGTATTAGAACTTCACTTAGGTATGGCTGCTAAAAAATTAGGCGTTCATGTTGCAACTCCTGTATTTGATGGTGTTAAACATGAAGACTTAGTTGATATTATGAATGAAGCTCGTAGCTATGAAGAAGGTCTTGCTAAAATTGATGCTCGTAATTTTAGAGCACCAATTGACGAAAATGGTAAAATGTACTTGTATGATGGTCGTACAGGACGTCGATTTGATAATAAAATTTCAGTTGGTGTAATGTACATGATCAAATTAGCGCACATGGTTGATGACAAACTTCATGCTCGTAGTGAAGGTCCATATACTCTTGTTACACAACAACCAATGGGTGGTAAAGCTCAAAATGGTGGTCAAAGATTTGGGGAAATGGAAGTTTGGGCTCTTGAAGCATATGGAGCTGCACATACTTTACAAGAAATGATGACAATCAAATCTGATGATATCGTTGGTCGTAACAAAGTTTATAAAGCTATCGTTGATGGTGATCCAATTCCAGCTCCTGGAATTCCAGAATCATTCCGTGTATTAATTAAAGAACTTCAAGGTTTAGGATTAAGTGTTAAACTTATTGATAATAACGGAAATGATGTTGCTAACGACAGTTTAGTTCAACAATTTGCAGAAGCGCAAGCAAGTAAAAGAGGATTATAATAGAGAGGAGAATCATTTTGAATAATAAAAAATATCAATATATTCAAATTGGGATAGCATCAGCCGAAGAAATTATTTCTTGGGCTAATCCATCTCTACGTGAAGAAATAAAAAATGGTAAAATTCTTCACTACAATCCACTTCGTAAAGATAAAATGGTTATTTGTGATAAAAATGACAATTTTGAAAAAGAAGTTGATATTAAAGGTGAAGTTAAAAAACATGAAACAATTAACTATCGTACTTTAAAACCTGAAAAAGATGGTTTATTCTGTGAGTGCATTTTCGGACCACAAAAAGATTACCAATGTGCTTGTGGTAAATCACGTAAAAGTTTAAACGGTGAAACTAAAATCTGTGAAAAATGTGGTGTTGAACTTACTGAAAGTAAAGTACGTCGTGAACGCATGGGGTACATTGCTCTTGCCGCTCCTGTTGTTCATAACTGGTATATTAAGAGTGTTCCAAGTAAAATTGGTATCTTATTAGATATGAAAACAACTCAAGTAGATGACGTTGTATACCTTGCTTCTTATATCATTACTGAAGTTAATGGAGAATTAGAAGATTTACATGAAGGTATGATTATCACTGAACAAGAACATAGTGTTTATAAACGTCGTTACCCATTTAAGTATAAAGTTAAGACTGGTGCAGAAGCTATTCGTTACTTATTACAAAAACTTGATATTAAAGCGAAAATTACTGAAATCCATGAAGAACTTCATACAGCTACAAAACAACGTCGTGAAAAATTAATTAAACGTTTAGAAATTTGTGAAGCATTTGCTCAATCTCACAATAAACCTGAATGGATGATTATGGATGTTGTTCCAGTTATCCCACCAGATTTACGACCAATGGTTCAACTTGATGGTGGTAGATTTGCAACTACTGACTTAAATGATTTATATCGTCGTATTATTAACCGTAACAATCGTTTACGTAAACAATACGAAGTTAACGCCCCTGAACTTATTACAAAAAATGAAAAACGTATGTTACAAGAAGCAGTTGATGCTTTAATTGATAACACTGGTTTAAATCGTCGTAATAAACGCGCAGCAATGGATAAAAATCGTGCATTAAAATCATTATCAGATTTATTACGTGGTAAACAAGGACGTTTCCGTCAAAACTTACTTGGTAAACGTGTTGACTATTCAGGACGTTCAGTTATCGTAGTAGGTCCAGACCTAAAGATGTACCAATGTGGTATTCCTAGAGAAATGGCTTTAATCTTATTTAAACCTTTTATCATTAATTATCTTCGTCAAAAAGATGCTGCAAATGGTGAAGTGGTAAAAGATAAAGCTGGTATTAAAAAAGCTAAAGATATGATTGAAAAGGGTTCGCCAGAAGCAATGGAAGCTTTAGAAAAGATTGTTGTAGAGCATCCAGTATTGTTAAACCGTGCCCCTACACTTCATAGACTTTCTATTCAAGCGTTTGAACCAAAACTTGTTGAAGGTAAAGCAATTAGATTACATCCACTTGTAACTACTGCCTTCAATGCCGACTTCGATGGTGACCAAATGCCAGTTCACGTGCCTCTTTCTAAAGAAGCACAAACAGAAGCAAGAATGTTAATGCTTGCCTCTAAAAATATCTTAGCACCTAAAGATGGTAAACCAATTGTTACGCCATCTCAAGATATGATCTTAGGTAACTATTACCTATCAATTGAAAGAAAACCTTTTGAAAATAATTTTGCTAGTATTGACGACTTACTACAAAGTCCTCATGTTCATGATTGTCCTATTTATATCGAAGGTGAAAACTTTACTGCTGTTTATAAGACAGTTGAAGATTTAGAAGAAGCTATTAAAACTAAAAAATGCCCAAGCGTTGCGAAAGCATATCTTCTAAATGAAGGTCAATTATACATGAACCCTAATGAAGTTGAACATGCTTATGAAAAAGGTGAAATTAAATTCCATACAAGAGTTGCATTACCTGCTAGAACACTTAATAAACCATTTGTTCAAATTGATCAAAAACTTAAAGATACTAATCCAGAAGAATATCAAAGATTAGTTGCTAAAAATGAAGAGTTAAAGAGTCAATTTATTATTACTACTTATGGTAAACTTATTTTCAATAATGTATTCCCACATGATTTTTCTTATGTAAATGAAAATACACAAGAAAACTTATCTGTTGGTACTAGAGAATGCTTCTTCGTAAAACATGCTAACGAAACAAGAATTCGTACTGTTAAATTACCACTTGGAGAACCATTTAAGAAAAAATTCTTAAGTATGATTATTAGTGAAGTATTTAGACAAGCAAAATTAGCTGAAACATCTAATACACTTGACAAAATGAAAGACTTAGGATTCTATTATTCAACAATGGCTGGTATTACAGTTTCTGCATTTGACGTAATGAAAATTGATAAGAAAAATGAAATTATCAAAGAAGCAGAAAAGAAAGTACAACGTTATAATAAGTTATTAAGACAAGGTACAATGAAAAACTCAGAACGTAAACAAAACGTTATTGCGGTTTGGAGTAAAGCTACTAAAGATATTGAAACTGAAATTAAAGATATCATGAAAACATACGCAACATCAAATGATATTTTCATGATGGCGGACTCTGGAGCCCGTGGTTCATCATCTAACTTTACTCAGCTTGCCGGTATGCGTGGTCTGATGGCAAAACCTAATGGGGAACCAATGGAAATTCCTATTAAATCATGCTTTAGAGAAGGTATGTCAATGTCTGAGTTCTTTATTTCAACGCATGGTGCGCGTAAAGGTTCTACCGATACTGCGTTAAAGACTGCCGAATCTGGTTACTTAACAAGACGTCTTGTTGACGTTTCACATGATGTTACAATTACTTGTGAAGATTGTGGAACTGATAAAGGTATGATTATGAAAACATTATATAATGATAATGGATCATTAATTGTATCATTAAAAGACCGTATTATTGGTCGTTTTGCATCTAAGAAAATTGAATGGAAAAATCCAAAAACAAGATGTAAAGAACTTCTTGTTGAAAGAAATCAAATTATTACAGAACCAATTGCTGAACGTATCGTTGCGGCTGGTATTACAGAAGTAGAAGTAAGAACTTTATTTACATGTGATTCTAAAAATGGTGTCTGTGTTAAATGTTATGGATCAGACTTATCAACTACTGAAACTGTTGAAAAAGGTGAAGTTGTTGGTATTGTTGCTGCACAATCAATTGGGGAACCTGGTACACAGCTTACAATGCGTACATTCCACTCAGGTGGGGTTGCCGGAGATGACATCACTCAAGGGTTACCACGTATTCAAGAATTATTCGAAGCACGTGAACCAAAAGGTAAAGGTATTATTTCTGAAATTGATGGTGTAATAGATTCTATTGTTCCAGAAAAAGATAGCCGATTCACTATTGTTGTTAAGAGTGATATTGATAGTAAATCATATTTAACAGATAGTGGTAAAAAACCAAGTGTATCTGTTGGTGAATTTGTTAAAGCTGGTGATTTAATTGTTGATGGTATGATTCATCCAAAAGAATTACTAAGAGTTGCAAACGTAGCTAAAGTAGAACAATATATTGTTAAAGAAGTACAAAAGGTTTATCGTGCTCAAGGGGTTGATATTTCTGACAAACACGTTGAGATTATTGTTAAACAAATGCTTCAAAAAGCAATCGTTGTTCATGAAGGAGATACAAACTTACTTCCAGGAACATTCATTTCTCGCAGTGAATTATATCAAGTAATTAAAGAAACACTTGCTAAAGGTAAACGTATTCCTGTTGTAAAACCTGTAATCTTAGGTATTACAAGAGCATCTCTTAAAGCTGACTCATTCTTATCAGCTGCTTCATTCCAAGAAACAACTCGTGTTTTAACTGAAGCCGCAATTCGTGGTAAGATTGACCGTTTAGAAGGATTAAAAGAAAATATTATTATTGGTGGATTAATCCCTGCTGGTACTGGTTTAGTAGAAAATGTTGATGTTGAACCAGAAAATTTAGATGCACCTGTATACGAAGTACCAAAACTATAAAAAATAAGGAGGGATTTTCCCTCCTTTTATTTAGGTGATAATATGAAATATGAAAAATCATGCGGCGCAGTAATTTTTAATAATGACAAAGTCTTATTAATTAAATCTGTTAAAGGTCATTGGTCTTTCCCTAAAGGTCATGTTGAAGGTAATGAAACAGAAATTGAGACTGCAAACCGTGAAATATTAGAAGAAACAAATTTAAAAGTTTTAATAGATATCAATAAAAGAGTTGTGATTAATTATAGTCCATATCCAGGTACGTTAAAAGATGTTGTATATTTTTATGCAACTTATCAAGATGGTATTGTAAAACGACAAATCGCTGAAGTAGATGACATTAAATGGTATAATGTTGTAGAGGCTATTGACGTTATTACATATGATATTGAAAAAAATGTCCTTATTGAATTAATGAAAAAGTGATTGTATTAACTACAATCACTTTTTTCATATAAAGTTCATTTTTATTACTTGATAAATTATTCAAATAATGATAAAATATAATCAAGGAGATACTAATATGTCAATACTAAGTGAAAATTTAAAGCTATTACATCAAGAATCTGGAAAAACATTTGAAGAAATTAGTGAATTAACAGGAATTGATGTAATAATACTAAAAGCATTTGAACAAGAAAAACTTGTTCCTAATGATTATCAATTAGAATTATTATGTAGAGTTTTAAAGTTCCCATATGAGGATATTGCTGTACGTAATTTAACAGAAGAAAGAAAAACTGCAACCAAGAAAATGCGTTCTAGTACAACACGAGAACAATATAATTGGTATTTTGGTAACCGTAAAGTATTTTGGTTTTATCTAGGTTATATTATTTATTTTGTAGTAATGGTTACTATTTTATCTTTATATTATGTAAATAAACTACAAGATTATAATTTTAGTGGACGTTATGCTCTGTATAAGGCAACTTATATTGACGCTGAACCATATTGGATGTTTTGTATTATGATGGTTTATAATGAAGTCTTCGTAGGGTTATCAATATTTGGATTTGGTGTTGCTGGATTTATTGCATTCCATTACTTAAAAAATCATCAGTTTGTTTTTAGATGGTGGATGATATTCTTTATTTCTTCAATTATTGCTTTTTTAAGAATATTTGGAATTGTTGCGGCTATACCATATTTAGTAATTTGTATTACCAATTTAATAAAAGGTAAATATTAAAAAAAACATGTGGATTCCACATGTTTAATTCAAAAAAAATGGCGTCCCAAAAGGGATTCGAACCCCCGACACACGGCTTAGAAGGCCGTTGCTCTATCCAGCTGAGCTATTGGGACATAACACAATTATTATATCAAATTTTAAATAATTTGTAAAGTAAAACACACATGAATTTTGGAGGTTTTTATGAAATTGATTAAAAAAATGCGAAAAATTGTTTTTATAATGATCTTTTTTGTTGCTTTATTATTAACGACTTCTTGTAAGAAAATAGTTGATAACATTGATCCGGGAGATTTTGACGAATATACAAAAAAATTATTCGGAACATTAATAGGAAATGATGAGATGACAATTCATTTCTTATTTAAAAATCGTGATGAATTACCAATAGAAGAAACGAAACTTTCTTTACCTACACCTGGTTCTAATTCAGCATTAGGTGTAGCTATTATCAATTTATATTTTGGTCCAATTAAAAATTATGATTATAATGCTTTAACATTTGATCAACAAATGACTTATAATGTTATTGTAGACTTGCTTGATAGTATTAATGAAAAAACTGGTGATATGGTCTATCTTGATAATAACTATTTAGGTTCTTATTTAGGTTATCAGGCTCAATTGCCGATTTTGTTTGCAGAATATCGTTTTGATAATGTGCAAGATATTGAAAATTATTTTGGTTTAATGATGTTAGTACCTGATACATTTAAAGAATATGTTAATTATGAGCATAAGAAAGCTGATGCTGGTTATGGCATGCCTGATTTTGTTATCGATAAAGTTATTGATCAATGTGTAGAATTCATTTCATCAGGTGATGAGCATTTCTTAATTTCTACATTCCCTGAAAGATTAGAAGGACTTGGATTAAGTGATAGTGAAAAACTAGAATATATTAATAGAAATAAAGAAGTAATAAATTCTTACTTAAATGAAGGATATGCTTATGTTCGTGATAATCTTCCAGCTTTAAAAGGTCGTGCTACTAACGAAATGGGACTTGCTCATTATACAAAGACACTTGATGATGGAACTGTTCAAGAAATTGGAAAAGAATATTATGCATATTTATTCAAAGATGCCACAGGTTATGAGGATTCTATTCCGGATGCTATTGATTATATTCAAGATCATTTAGATGAAATTATTAAGAATATTGTTACAATTTCGAAGAATAATCCAAATATTTCTGATGCTGTCAGTAATGTTGTTTTAATGGATAAAACACCAGAAGAACAAATGGAACTTTATAAAACAATGATTATTGGACATTTTCCTCAAATTGAGAAATATCCTGAAATAAATATTAAAAATGTCCATCCATCAATGGAAGATCATTTTAGTCCTGCTGCTTATATTTCATCACCAATTGATGATTATGATAGTGAATCAATTTTCTTAAATCAAAAACGTATTGACGGTGATTATAATTATTTATATACAACTTTGGCTCATGAAGGTATTCCGGGTCACATGTATCAAAATATCTATTTTAAGACAAAAGATACTAATATTATGCGTAAAGTTTTAAAAAATAGTGGTTATATGGAAGGATGGGCAACTTATACTGAACTTTATATGTATAATTTTGTTGATGGTTTGAGTGAAGATGTTATTAATTATATGAAAAATTATGATATCTTAAATGGTGTTTTAACTGCACGTCTTGATATGGGAATTCACTATGAAGGTTGGACATTAGAAGAAACTTGTGAATTTTTATCAAAATATTTTAGT
This sequence comes from Bacilli bacterium, assembly GCA_045652765.1. Classification (GTDB taxonomy): domain Bacteria; phylum Bacillota_I; class Bacilli_A; order ML615J-28; family CAG-313; genus UBA1231. The sequence goes on along the minus strand of JAZOLG010000003.1, from coordinate 25,028 downwards.
GGATATACACTTGAAAAAACAAGACCAGTGTATGAACAATTAGTTGAAGTCCCTACAAATTCTCAAACATATTACTATACATACTTTAAATTATGTGATATGTATGAAAGAGCAGAACAAGCTTTAGGTACAAATTTTAGTCCTTTGGAATTCCATAAATTAATTTTAGATTGTGGACCAGTTCCTTTAAGATATGTTGAAACAGTAGTTGATAACTACATTAATGCTAATAAATAAAGAAAGGAATCTCCAGTTTTCTGGAGATTTTCATTGTTATGAGTAAATACAATAAATTATTAATTTTATCAGACAGTTTTAAAAATTCTATTTCTTCCAAAGACATTGGCGAAATAGGTAAAAGAGTCTTTAAAAATTATCTTCCAGATTTAAATGTAGAAACATTTAGGATCGCAGATGGTGGTGAGGGAACAGTAGATTTTTTTATAAATGAATTAGGTTATGAAAAAAGATATGTTGATACTGTTAACTGTTTTAATCAAAAAATTCTATCATACTATGGTGTTAAAGAAAAAAACGCTGTTTTTGACGTGGCGAGCTGTGTAGGATTTTCAGTTAATGATCATCTTGATTTATGGCATGCTTCAACATATGGTATCGGTGTTGTTTTAAAAGATATTATTTTAAATGGTTATGAAAAGATTTATTTGGGTTTAGGAGGTTCTATTACAAATGATGGTGGAATGGGAATTTTAGGTGCTTTAGGCGGTAGATTCTATTCTCATGGTAATGAAGTTTTACCTTTTTATGATCACAGTGTTCAATTTGATCAAGTAATACTTGATGATGTCTTTGAGCTTTGTAAAAATGTTAAAATAATAGGACTTTGTGATGTAAATAATCCATTACTAGGTCCATTAGGAGCAACATTTACTTATGGACCTCAAAAGGGTGGCAATAAAGATACTTTATTGAAATTAGAAGATTGGATGGAAAAATATACGCACTGTTTTACTGTTGATTCTAATATGCCAGGATGTGGCGCTGCTGGTGGAATTGGATATTGTTTAAATATATTAAAATCTTCACTTGTTAGTGGAATAAAAGTTATGCTTGATGAATTAAAAATTGTTGATAAGTTAAGTGCTGATACATTGCTGATAACTGGTGAGGGAGCTTTAGATAATACGTCCTTTCAAGGAAAAGTAATAGGTTACATGTTAGATTTAGCAAAAGAACATTATACTGATGTTGTAATAATATGTGGAATTAATAAATTTAATGGAACATTAAATAATAAAGTTTATCCGTTACATGAAACATTTGTAAGTAATTATCAAGAAACTGTTTATGAAGATGTGGAAAAAACCTTTATTCGTATTGTTAAGGATCAACTTTTGAATTTTGTTGATTTTAAATTTGCTGTATATGATAAACTTACAAATGACATAAAGGAACTTAGAAAAGAAGTATTTGTTGATGAACAAGGTATTCCATACGAATTAGAGTTTGATAGTTTTGATGAATGCGCTAAACATATAGGTTTATATTTAAATAAATCATTAATAGGAACTGTTAGATTAATTGAAGTAAATGATAACTTAGGTAAAATTGGTCGTTTTGTTGTAAAACAACAATATCGTAACTTTGGTATCGGTAGGATGATTCTTGCATATTTATTAAACAATACAAAATATCCTGTTTATTTAGTGCATGCACAACTCGATAAACAAGGATTTTATGAAAAATGTGGGTTTGTTTCGACTAATGATATATTCGAAGAAGATGGTATTTTACATGTTAAAATGCTCTTAAAAAACGATAAAATTATTAAACAAGAAGAAATTGAGAAAGCAAAATTTAGGTATTAAATTTTGCTTTTTTTGTTTCTAGGAAATAATTATTTAACATAAAAAAATATGAAAATTTCGACAAAATTTTCAAGTGTATTTATTTTGACATTAAAGAAATTGTATGATAAAATGGCACTACACTTAACAACAAAAAAACAGGAGGCCTTTATGATTAGTGTAAAAAAACGTGATGGTAAAATCGTTGAATTTAATCTACAAAAAATAAAAGATGCTATAGAAAAAGCATTCATGGCTTTAGATAAGAAATATACTCCTGATATTATAGAACTAATAACTTTAAGAGCCACTGCTTTAATTAATGAAGATTTAGTATCTGTGGAAGAAATACAAGACTATGTAGAAGTAGCGTTAATTCAAGCTGGATATATTGACGTTGCGAAAGCATATATTTTATATCGTAAACAACATGAAAAAATGCGTAATATTAAGTCTACTTTTTTAGACTATAAAGATACAATTAATAATTACTTAAAAATTAATGACTGGCGTGTAAAAGAAAATTCAACAGTTACATATTCTGTTGGAGGTTTAATTTTAAATAACTCTGGTGCAATCACTGCAAATTATTGGTTATCAGAAGTTTATGATGAAGAAATCGCAAATGCACATAAAAATGCGGATATTCATATTCATGACTTATCAATGCTAACAGGCTATTGTGCTGGATGGAGTTTAAAACAATTAATTACTGATGGCTTAGGTGGTGTTGCCGGCAAAATTACTTCATCTCCAGCTGCGCATTTATCTACTTTATGTAATCAAATGACTAATTTCTTAGGTATCATGCAAAATGAATGGGCTGGTGCTCAAGCATTTTCTTCTTTTGATACTTATCTTGCTCCATTTGTCAAAATTGATAATTTAACTTATAAACAAGTTAAACAATGCATTCAATCATTTATTTATGGGGTTAATACTCCAAGTAGATGGGGTACACAAGCACCGTTCACAAATATTACTTTAGACTGGACTGTTCCAGCTGACTTAGCTGAAATGAATGCATTAGTTGGTGGAGTTGAACAAAAGTTTAAATACAAAGACTGTGTAAAAGAAATGGAAATGGTAAATAAAGCTTTTATTGAAGTAATGCTAGAAGGAGACGCAAATGGTCGTGGTTTCCAATATCCTATTCCAACATACTCAATTACAAAAGATTTTGATTGGTCTGATACTGAAAATAATCGTTTATTATTTGAAATGACTGCTAAATATGGTACTCCTTACTTCTCTAACTATATTAATAGTGATATGGAACCTAGCGATGTTAGAAGTATGTGCTGTCGTCTAAGACTAGATTTACGTGAATTACGTAAAAAATCAGGTGGATTCTTCGGTAGTGGAGAAAGTACAGGATCTGTTGGTGTTGTAACAATTAATTTACCAAGAATAGCATATCTTTCTAAAACAGAAGAAGAATTTTATCAAAGATTAGAAAAAATGATGAACATTTCTGCTAGATCACTAAAAATTAAGCGTAATGTTATCACAAAATTAATGAATGAAGGTTTATATCCTTATACTAAAAAATATTTAGGCACATTTAATAATCATTTCTCAACAATTGGCTTAGTTGGTATGAATGAAGCATGTCTAAATGCTAAATGGTTAGCGAAAGATTTGACACATGAAGAATGTCAACAATTTGCGAAAGACGTTCTTAATTTTATGCGTAATAAATTATCTGATTATCAAGAAATGTATGGCGATTTATATAATTTAGAAGCTACTCCAGCTGAATCAACATCATATCGTCTTGCTAAACATGATAAGAAACATTATCCACATATTATTAGTGCTGTAACTGAAAAAGGTGAAACACCATATTACACAAATAGTTCACACTTACCTGTTGGATATACTGAAGATTTATTTAAAGCTTTAGAAATTCAAGATGAATTACAAACATTATATACATCTGGTACTGTTTTCCATGTATTCTTAGGTCAAAAAATGCCTTCGTGGGAATCTTGTGCAAAATTAGTAAAAGCTATTGCTGAAAATCATAAACTACCATATTATACTATTTCACCAACATATTCTGTATGTCAATTACATGGATACATCGATGGTGAAGAATATAAATGTCCTATTTGTGGAAGAAAAACTGAAGTTTATAGTCGTATTACAGGATATTATCGTCCAATTCAAAACTGGAATGATGGTAAAACACAAGAATTTAAAAAACGTTTAACTTATAATGTTGAAAACAGTAAAGTTCCAACAAAAACAAAGATCGAAAGTCAAACTGAAGAAGTAAAACAACAAGTTGTTAAAGATATCTTATTGTTTGGTACAAAAACATGTCCTAACTGTAAAACTGCTAAAATTATCCTAGAAAAAGCAGGTGTAGCTTACATTTTCGTAGATGCCGAAGAAAACAAAGAAGTTACAAATGCTTATGGTGTAAAAAAAGCTCCGACTCTATTAGTACCAACAGCTGATGGCTATGAAAAATTTGATAATATTAGTTTAATTAAAAAGTTTGCGGAAAGTAAATAAAGTTATGATAGATGTTTTGATTGTTGGTGGTGGACCTGCAGGAATAACTGCTAGTATTTATGCCGCAAGAAGTGGATTAAAAACATTATTATTAGAACGAGAAACCTTTGGCGGACAAATTGCTTCATCTCCAAAAGTTGAAAATTTTCCTTCAATTATTTCTATTAGCGGTGAAGAATTAGTTAGCAGAATGCTTGAACAAGCTTTAGAATTTGGTGTATCAGTTGATGTAGAAAATGTAACAGCTGTTAACAAAATTGATGATTATTTTGAAGTAGTTACTGATTACAATACATATCATGCAAAAAGTGTTATTATTGCCACAGGTGTTACTCATCGTACAATTAATGCGGAAAATGTTGATGATTTTATGGGAGAAGGGATTTCATACTGTGCAGTTTGTGATGGACCATTCCATAAAGGACACGATGTTGCTGTTATTGGTGATGGAAATTCTGCTATGCAGTATGCCATTGCTTTGTCACAATATTGTAAAAAAGTATACATTTGTACACTATTTGATAAGTTTTATGGTGAAAAAAGTGTTGAAAAAGTGATGCGTAGTCGTTCGAATATTGAAATAGTGCATAATTGTTCTTTGAATCGCGTAAGCGGGGATGGAAGTCTACAAAATGCTGAATTCACTAATTTATTGTCTAAAGAAAATTTTATTTTAAATATTCAAGGACTTTTTATTGCAATAGGTCATATTCCACATAATGAAGATTTTAAAAATATTGTTGAACTTGATAAACAAGGTTATATAGTTGGCAATGAATTGTGTCAAACTGCTACACCTGGAATTTTTGTAGCAGGAGACTGTCGTCAAAAAACTTTTAGACAAGTTTCAACAGCATGTGCTGATGGAACAATAGCTGCTTTATCTGCAATTAGATATTTAGAAAGTAAAAACGCGTAACTAAGTTACGCGTTTTTTAGTATCCTCTTAAAGAAACATTTGAAAATTTCGTTAAAAGTATTTTTTTGAAATATTTAGCAGTATCAATATCAATTTCATGTAAGTTTTGATTAATACAGTTTTCTGAAAGCTTAAATTTTTGTAAATAGTAACGTTTTGGATCTTTTAACCAGTTACTTATGTTAATAATTCGTTCTTCATTATGATATTCTTTGATTAAAGTGGTTCTAAATTCATAATCGATATTGGAATTTTGAATGATATTGATTGATTCTTGAATGTTTAATAAATTAATATAAGTTACGCCTGCTGTTTCGTGATAATGGCTTAAGTCATTTTTAATATCCATTGCGATATAATCAATTAATTTATTCTCGATTAGTTTCTTAATCATTTTAGGGTTTGTTCCGTTAGTATCAAGTTTGATTAGATAGCCTAATGATTTTATTTCTTGTATTATGTCGGGTAAATCATTATTTAAGGTTGGCTCACCACCAGAAATACAAACAGCATCTAAATATTTTTTTCTGGATTTTAAAAAATCAATAATTTCATTAAAAGGTATTTCCGGAATCTGTTCGCTTAAAGCAAGTGAACGATTATGACAAAAAGGGCAACAAAAGTTACATGATTTTGTAAAAATTGTACATGTTAATTTACTGTCAAAATCTACTAATGATAGATGCTCTATTCCATAAAATTTCATATAATCACCTTTTTCTTAAAATATTATAGCACAATTAAATAAAAATAAATTGATTTTAATAAAATTAATTAAGATATATAACATTTTATACAATTAGTGATAGATGGTGTTAAAGTAAATAGAATTGAAATAATTATCTATTTCACAAAATAAAGTTAATTTATAGAGTATTTAATATATTTAGTTTATCTTGAAAAAAATAAATTAACTTGGAATATGGAAATAATAGATTAAAAATACGCATCAATTGATGCGTATTTTACTTATTAATAAGATATAGTAGTTTACAAAGTTTTAACTTTCTTATAATTAATTTATCGTCTTCCATTTTAGAAAGTTCCCTGGAAACAGATGGTCTTGGAAGTGAAAGTTCATTAGAAAGTTTTGTTATTGAAGGTAATTTAATAATTGTAGAGTTTTGTTTTTTAGCTAGTAGACTAAAATAATATAAGATTCTATCACGTATGTTTTTATGTGCAAGAAGTTTGTTTTGTTGTTTTATTTTAATGGCTTTGTCGCTTATAGTGTTAATGTATGATTCTAGTAAGTCAGAGTCTTTAGATAATTCGCTTATTAAATCTTCTTTATTAATAAAACAAATTGCGGTTTTTTGAGTTGCAATAATATTACCTAAATAATATGGAGAAGAAGAAAAAATGAGCGAATTGCCAAAAATATCGTCCTTTTTTACTACCGTAAATGTTTCTTCTTTTTCTAAATGCGTAATAGTCGAGATTGTTATTTCACCTTCAATTATAATACCAATTTTTGTACACTTTGATCCTTCATTGAAAATTACTTGATTTTTATCGTAATATTGAATTGGATATTTATTTTTTAATTTATTTACTATCATTTTATCACCATATATATTATAACATAAAATATTAAAAATGTAACAAATGTTACATATTTAATTTAAAAAAATGAGTATAATATAAGTGTAAAAAGGAGTGAAATTATGAAAAAAATATTATTGACTTTATTATTATTAATTAGTATAACTTTAGTAGGATGTAATCCTAATTCAAATAATGGAGAAAATCCAGGTGATAAAGAAGAACCAAAAGAATATAAAGTAATCATGCCTTCTGGTACACCATCAATCACTTTATCTAGTTTTGTGGATAAGAAAGATGATAACATCACTGTTGATATTGTTCTAGGTAGTGATCCTTTAACTGCTGCCTTTACTTCAGGTAATTATGACATAATCGTTGCACCTGTAAATCTTGGTGCGAAATTCTATAATAGTGTTGAAGATTTTGCATATCGTTTATACCGACCAATTGTTGGAGGCAATTATTATATTTTATCTACTGAAATTTCTAGTTTTTCTGAATTAGATGGCAAAGAAATTACATTATTCGGTCAAAACTCTACACCAGATGTTATGTTTAGAACATTATGCGCATATTATGGCGTGAATCCAATTGTTAATTATCAAGCTTCTGTAGCTGAGGCTAATAGTCAACTTGTTGCGGGAGCAGCAACTACTATTTTAACTGCTGAACCTTCAAAAACATTAATATCTAAAAATAAATCATATAATGTAATTGATCTACAACAATTATGGAAAGACATGGCTGGTAGTGAATATAATGTAACTCAAGCGGGTATTTTTGTTAAGACAGGATTAGATCAAGAAGATGTAGAAGAAATTTTATCTCAAATGGAAGCATCTTTAGCACTTGCTTTAAATGATACATTAAAACTATCTAAGACAGCTAAAAAAATTGATACATCGTTCGCAAAATTCAGCGATGAGGATCTAGCAACTGCAATCTCTAAGTGCAATGTTTTATCAGGTGGTTCAAATTATCGTAATGATGTAGAATATTACTTTAATAAATTAATTGAATTAGGTCTTGGAAAAAGCATAGGCGGCAAACTACCTGATGAGAAATTCTATGACTACAAATAAAAATAGACAACTAATAAATATTTTTGCGTCTACATTTACAATATTTATATTATTTATTGGTTGGATTTTACTTAGTAATATAAAAAATAATCAATTGATATATCCATCAATCGGTCAGATATTAGAAGAGATTACTAATATTTTTCATCCAGAACCAATTGCAAAATTTGGTGCATCTTTATATCGATTAGTTGTAAGTATTTTGGTATCTTTTATTATTTCAATGATAATATTGCTGTTTTATTTAATAAAAAAATGGACTTTCGGATTTTTTAGCCCGATTATTAAAATTATGCGTTCGGTACCATTTGTATCATTTTCGATATTTGTTATATTAATTTTTGGAAATGAATATTCACCTTATATTATTACAACATTAGTAACAATTCCTTTGATTGTGGAGGGATTAAAAAGCGGTTTAGATCAAATTAATCGTAACCTTACTGATGATTTAGCACTTTTAAATGTAGGATTTTTTAAAAAAATATATTTTGTATATTTGCCGATTTTGTTTCCGACAATAATTACTTTAATTTTGCAGACATTTGGCCTTGGCTTTAAGGTTATGATAATGGGAGAATATTTTTCACAAACACCAAATAGCATCGGTAAAGAATTATATAGTGCTAAAAGTAACTTAGATATGGATATATTAATAGCTTGGACTGTTATGATTGTTGTAATAACAGGCTTAGTTGAGTTTTGTGTGAATCGTTTTAAAAATAAATATAATTATATAATAAATTAAGGATTATTATTAAATAATCCTTTTTTTGTATATTGTTGTATTAATTGATGAAATATGTTATAATAAATAAAATGGAGAAAAAAATATGAAAAAATATCTTGGTTTATTAATTATCTTTTTATTACTTATAACAGGTTGCACAACGCCACAGCCTTCTAAGTCTAAATTAGAAATGGTTGAACTTACTTTTCAAGAAAAAACATTATCTTGGAATAAAGTTGCTAATGCTGAATACTATGAAATTTATGTAAATGATATTTTTTTAGGTCAAACGAATGAGTTGTCATATGACTTAAGTGAATTAAAACTTGGTTTATATACCATTGGTGTGTGTGCATTTGATGAAGACAATATTTATTCTAAAAGTAAATTATCTACAATAGATATAGAAATTGCATATATACCAGATGATTTGCCTATTCCAGATGATAAACCAAATAATAATGATGGAATGGGAGAACAAGAAGTTACTTTCTTTATGATAAATGATACACATGGTGCTTTTTCTGATGGTGAATATGCCGGTATGACAAGAATAAGTACATATTTTAATAACTATGATCCAGAAAGTCAATTTATTAAAGTAGCTAATGGAGATATATTTCAAGGGACTTATATTTCGAATATTTTTTATGGTTTGCCGCTAATCGAATCTATGAATGAATTAAATTTTGATTGTTTTGTAGTAGGTAATCACGAATTTGACTGGGGAATAGAAGAAATTGCTAAATATAAAGATGGTGATGCATCTAATGGTGAGGCTAATTTCCCTTTTTTAGGAGCAAATATTAAAGATAAAAGAACTAATGAAATTCCTGATTGGATGGATCCTTATACAATAATCGAGAGAAATGGAATTAAAATTGGTATCATAGGTGTTATGGGAGAAACTCACGAAAGTAGTATTCTTCAAACTAATATTCAAAACTATGAATTTACTGAAGTCCTTCCAATTGTCAAAAAATATAGTAAAATTTTAAGAACGATTGAACAATGTGATTTGGTAGTTCTTAGTATTCATGATTATGATGAAGCTTTAAATTCGAACGTGTCTAGATTAACAGATGATGAACGTATAGATTTAATTCTATGTGGTCACACTCATACTAATAATTATCAAGAATTTACAAGAGTTGATGGTAAGAAAATTATTGCTGTACAAAATCAAGATAAAAATCGTACTGCATCTAATGTTGTAATAAAGTTATTAGATAAAGAATATATTTCATCACATTTTACTCGCATTTATCCGTCAAATTATAAAATAGATGCAGAATTTGATGAACTAATGGCTAAATATGATCAATTTATTGATTCAGGTGAGCGTGTTTTGGGTGTTTCATCATCAAATATCTCTAAATCGACTTTAGGATATTATTCGACTAGTGCTATGACTGAATACTTTGATGTTGATTATTCGATCATTAATACGGCTGGCGTAAGATCAAATATATCAAGTGGTGAAATCACAGTTTCTGATGTATTCAATGCTTTCCCATTTAATAATGAGGTTATTGTTGTTGAATTAAAGGGTAGTGAAATTATATCATTATACAATAAAAATGGAAGCTATTTATATTTCGATCGTGACTTTGACATTCGTAAAATTGAATCAAATGTTGTTTACGAATTGGCTGTAATTGACTATGTATTTACAGGAGTTTATTATAGTGAATTTAAAAATAAACCATTTGTTGATACTGATATCTTGCTTCGCGATATTTTGATTGAATATATTGATGCACTATATTAAAAAAAGTCATTGATTATATCAATGACTTGTGTTCTAGATGGTACACCCTCAGGGACTCGAACCCTGGACCCACTGATTAAGAGTCAGTTGCTCTACCAACTGAGCTAAGGGTGCATTTGAGCATTATTATTATATAATAAAATGGTAAAAAAGTAAAGTTAAACGATAAAAAACAAATTACTTATGTTTTAAAAATATGTAGTTTGGATAAAATATTAATCATGGAGGCAATTATGGATACAATGAGTATTATAATTTTAGTGCTTGTGGCATTATATGGTATAATGGGATTTGTAAGAGGTTTTTTTAATATCTTATTAGGTGTTTTAAAAAGCCTATCTTCGTTTTTGATATCATTCTTTCTTGCCAAACCATTTGGTAATATGTTATATAAAATGGGACTTGGCAACATTTTAGTTAAAAATATTGAGAATACACTTCAAGGAAGCAATGATTTGTTTAATATAGTTATTACCAATGATAATAAAGAAGAAGTATTAAAAATGGCATTAGAAGGATTAAACATTCCTGAATTTTTGCATAATATTTTCTTCAGTTTAGGAAATAATATTATTAACAATTTGGAAGGCTGTACAGTTGGTTATTATATTAGTGTATCAGCGTCAAATTTATGTTGTGTTATAATTGGATTTATGTTTTTATTGCTTTTTAGTGGCACAATTATTTTGTTATTACGAAAAGTATTTAATAAATTAACTAGAGTTCGTATTATAAGTTTTACAAATCGAGTTTTAGGGTCTGTTGTTAATATAGTTTTTATTTTATCAATTATTTCATTTGTTTTTTGGGGAATTGCCACTCTTACAACTTTTATCCCATCACTTAATGAAATTATTAATGATTTATTTGGCTTGGACAGTAAACAAATATCTATTGCAAGATGGATGTATGAAAATAACATTATAATAAAATTATTTGAGAAATTTGTGAAATAAAAAAGGTTAATCATATGATTAACCTTTTTATTTATTGCCAGTTGTAATTAACAAATTTATCTTGTACTTTATTAATTTGATCAGTTGGAACAACTGATGTTTGGTAAAAACCAGCCTCTTCCATAGCTTTATAAACGTCATGTTGAACTGCCAAAGCTTCATCTAAAGCTTCTCTAAAGGTTTCGGCAATTTCTGTTGTTGATGCTTCTTGAGCACCACTGGCTAGGATATTGCAGATGCTTTTTAACAAAGTAAGTAAATTTTCGTAAATGTCTTGATCTTTCATTTTAACTCCTAAGAAACCAAATTGTAAATTTTTTCCATTAAATCTGTAGACCATTCGTCTAAATCATAAGCTAAATCTTTTAATTCTTCATTTTTTAATGATTTAACTGCTTCTTTAGCTTTCTTATTAAAAAATTGACAATGATTTAACGAATCTTCAATGTAAAGCAATTCTTTTTGTGTCATTTTAACCTCCAATGAATCATTAATTAATTGCAATTTTATTATGTGTATTTAAAATAACTTTATACATTATAATATGGGGTATTTTTTTTGTAAAAAGAAAAAATATGTGATATAATATTGATGAAGAGGTGATATTATGAAAGGCTTTAAAAATGTAAAACTTTATGTAGAAAATCAAGGAATCGTTAAAACATCAATCGGTGTTGAAAACGGTCGTATAGCAAAAATCGGCGATATTGAAAATCTTGAACAATATTGTGAAGTAAAAGAAAATTGGATTGTTGTGCCTGGTTTCATTGACCAACATGTACATGGTGCTGCGGCGAGTGATGCGATGGATGGTACTGTAGAAGATATTAGTAAAATTGCATGTGCTCTAGCTAAAGAAGGAACAACGGCTTTTTTACCAACTACAATGACTCAAAGTCCGGAAAATATTACAAAAGCATTAGAGGCTATAAAAGAATATATGGAATCTAATCCTGAAACTGGTTCGAAAGTTTTAGGTGTTCATTTAGAAGGACCATTTATTTCACCGGATTTTATTGGTGCACAACCACTTGAATATGTTGCAAAACCAGATGTTGATGTATTTAAAAAATATCAAGCTGCATCAGGTAATAACATTCGTGTTGTTAGTTTAGCTCCAGAAGTAGAAGGAAGTAAAGAATTAATTAAATATTTAAAAGAAAATAACATTGTTGCTTCGATCGGACATACAAATTCTAAATTTTCTGACATTGAAGCGGGAATTGAAGCTGGTTTAACTAATGTTACACATACATTTAATGCTCAAAAACCATTGCATCATCGTGAAATTGGTACAGTTGGTAGTGCTCTGCTATTTGATGAATTAAATTGTGAATTAATTTGTGATACAATTCACGTATGTGTTCCTGCTATTAAATTAGTAGTTAAATCTAAACCTCGTAATAAAGTAACTTTAATTACAGATGCAATGAGAGCAAAACATATGCCTGATGGACTTTATGAATTGGGCGGACAACCAGTTGTTGTTAAAAATGGTGAAGCAAGACTTACAAATGGAACATTAGCTGGAAGTGTTTTACGTATGAATCATGCTGTCAGAAATGTTCATCAATTAGCTGGAACTGAATTAACTCATGTTTTAGATATGGCATCATTAAACCCTGCTCAAAATTTAGGTGTTGATGATGAAAGAGGAAGTATCAAAGTAGGTAAATATGCGGATTTAGTCGTTTTAGATGAAAACTTCGAAGTAGTTATGACTATTGCTGAAGGAAGAGTAATATATCAAAGATAATTTGAGGCAAATAAATGAAGAAAAATCGTTTAGCTTTGATAATTACTAGTATTATTATAGTTTGCTTTGATATCGTATCATTATTATTACGTAAAGAATTTAATTTAAATTTTTGGTTTGGTTTTGGATTTGTACAATTAGCCTTACTTATCTATGTTGCTTTAGCGTTATTTGTAAATGAGGCTTCGGATGAACAACGAGGCATAAGACCTTTAGAGTTTATTAGTATCAGTAATATTGTAGTTATGTTAATTATGGCTATTGTTTGCTATGCTATTCCTAAAGTACAAAATGTTCGTTTATTGCTTGTCCCTTATGTCATATTATATGCTTTAATGGGTATAGGTATCGCTCTTGGTATATATAACAAAACAGTTATTGCAAAAAATAATAAAACAAAGAAACAAATTTAATTATGAAAAGAAAAAAGTAGTTAATAACTACTTTTTTTATAGAGGTGTTTTATGCTAAAAATAAATGAATTAACATTCAAATATCCAAATGGATATGTTGCTGTTGATAAACTTAATATTCATGTTGAACCTGGTGATCTATATGCCTTTATAGGTCATAATGGTGCTGGAAAGACGACAACAATTAAATCAATAGTTGGTATATTAAAGTTTGATAGTGGAGAGATATTGGTGGATGGCAAATCCGTTTTGAAAGAAGCTGTTTCGACCAAGGAAGTTATGGCTTATTTACCAGATAATCCTGATTTGTATGAATCATTAACTGGTATTCAATATTTAAATTTTATAGCTGATGTTTATCGCCTTGGAAAAAATGAACGTAAAGAAGCAATTGAATATTATGCTAAAGAATTTGAACTTTTTGATAAATTAAATAATTATATTTCTTCATATTCACATGGTATGAAACAAAAACTAGCTTTAATAGGTGCATTTATGCATCATCCAAAATTATTGATTCTTGATGAACCTTTTGTAGGTCTAGATCCTAAAGCAACATTTATAGTTAAAAATATGATGAAAAAGTTTTGTGAAAATGGTGGCGCAATTTTCTTTTCAACTCATATTTTAGAAGTAGCACAGAAATTATGTAATAAAATGGCTATAATTAAAAAAGGTAAGCTAATTAAAGAAGGTAATATGGATGAAATAACAAAAGATACTTCTTTAGAAGATGTATTTTTGGAGTTGACTGAAAATGTATAATGTATTTCGCCTTTTAAAAAATTATGTACTTAATTTTTTGGGATCTATCATTAAAAAATTTAAAACACCTAAATTTTATGTAGCAATACTCCTATGCATGTTGTTTTCTGCTCTTATAATTTTCACTTTTACAATGAATTCAGTTTCATCAATTCAAATTTATATTAAACAAAATATTGATAATCCTGAATTATTGGCAATGTTCTCAACTACAACATTGGCTTTGATGATGCTTCTATTTGTGACAATTATGAGAAGTGTTTATCCAAGCAAAGGTAATGACCATGACATGTTATTATCAATGCCATTTAAAAAAATTGAAATAGTCTTTTCGAAAAGTATTTATAACTATTTATTTGATTTGTTTATTTTTATTGGTATTTTGATGCCTAGTTATATTGTTTTTTATATAATGATTCCAAATACTACGTTTTATGTTGTTACAAGAGGTGCTGTATTTGTACTATTGCTGCCACTTATATCTAATGCAATAGCAACTTTTGTTGGTATAATCACTGACAAGGCTGCACGAATGTTCAAACATTACTCTTTAATTCAAACAATAATAACCTTGTTGTTAATTAGCAGTTATTTAGTATTTAATTTTGCGTTACAAAATTATTTAAGAAATGCAACTGGTAATGCGGTTGATATTATTGAAAGTATTTTTATTATAGATTTTGTGCTTGATTTTATTTTGTATGGTAAAGGTACAAATCTCATAATTATAATTATATTTAGTTTATTAATTTATATTTTATCATTGTTATATGCGAGTTCACAATATGGTAAATTGCAAAAAGAAAGAAAAAAAGATAATAAGGAATTAAAATACAAAAACAGTTCCATTATAAAAGTTTTGACAAAAAAAGAACTTAAACAATACATAAATACTCCGATATATTTGATGAATACAATTATTCCGATGATTTTGTATGTTGGATTATCGGTGGCGGCTTGTTTTTTAGGGAAAGAATTTGCGTTATCATTTTTGTCTACTTTGCCATTTAGTTTTTTAAAAAACTTTGATGTTTTGGTTTTAATGTTACTTTGTTTGCTATCATCAGGTTGTGTTATTACAGGAAGTTCTATTTCATTAGAAGGAAAACACTTTTGGATTTTAAGATCTAATCCAATAAAACCATTTGAAATATTTATTTCTAAAATATTAACAAATGTTATTGTTACATCTGTTTTCATTGTGATAGCTTTTCCTTTTGTTTCTACATTTGTTGATACAAAAAATATTTGGTGGTTTGTTTTGATTCCGTTATTGTCCTCTATAATGGCTTCTACACTTGGTTTGGTTATAAATTTAATGTATCCGAAAATGGAATGGGATCGTGAAGAGTCGGTTGTCAAATCTTCGATGGCGAGTTTGTTATCGCTATTTATTCCAATGATTTTGACTTTAATACCTTTTATTATGTACTTATCGATTTTAACAAATATTATAAATATAATTTCATTTATTTTCTTTTTGTCAATGTACCTTATTATTTTAACCTTAATTTTATGTTTATGGTTGAAATACCGTGGCGAAGATGCGCTTTATAGAGCTTCAATTGAAAAAAACTAATTACTTTTTTCTTGAAAAAAATATAATTATTTAGTATAATTTATTTATGATATTTTTAAGCATACTTCCTTCTTTGAAATAATCGGAATCATGTTAAAAAAATCAAATTTCAAGAAGGAGTAAGAAAATGGATAAAGTAATTATTTGTAAAGATTGTGGTGCTGAATTTACATTTACTGAAGGTGAACAAGCATTCTACGCTGAACGTGGATTTGCTGAACCAGTTCGTTGTAAACAATGCCGCGCAGCTAGAAAAGCTCAAAAAGAACAACAAGCAAAAGAACAAGAATAGATACATTGAATGTATCTATTTTTTATTTTTACAAATAATATTTATATGTGGAAAAAAATATTGAATTTATACAACAAAATCAATTTAATAAATCATACTTATAAAATACCTTTGTTAGCATCAAGCAACACTTTTTATATGATTTTATTAATTATTCCTTTGAATAATATGGGTTTTAAAATTTCAAATATGAAAATAATTAATATTTTGGATATTTATAAGTGGGGTATCTTATTTCTTGTAAATTTAGTTTTTGTTGGTACTAGGTATTTAGAGAATTTGAAAAATTCCTCTGATGTAATTTATCAGACAAACATAATTTACAAAAGAAATTATTATTTTAAATCTTTGCTTTTAATGATAACTTTAGTAGTTGTTATCACGACGCTTGTTATTATTAGCTATGGACTGATTGATATTTGGAATAATGTTATAAATACAAAACATTATTGGTATATTAAAATAATGGAGTTAATTGTGTCATTTAGTATAATTATGCTAGTTGTTGCTATGGTATACAAATATTCAATACCAATTAAAATATCCTTTAAAAAAACATTAAAAATAAGCTTGATTTTGTCAATAGTTTGGCTAATTATGTCTACTATTTATCAAAATATTATTAATTTTTTATATTTTATTAAATATGAAAAAGAATATCTAGTTATAATTTCAATATATTTTATGTATATTATAAACTATATATTTGTTTCTTCAATATTTTACAATTATTGGCAGATGAATTATGAATTAAAAACTACAAATGAGGAAAAAATATAATGAGCACTAAAAGCGAGGTGATCTTTGGTGAAAAAGATTATAGTATTGGTGTTCGTTATGATGTTTACATTTTTAGCGCTTTCATATAAGACTATTAATGCTTATGGATATGGGTTTAAAAGAAATAAAGAGCATAAAGAACCAGATGTTGGATTCTATAAGGAAATAATAGTTGACAACAATGGATTTTATGTTGGAAATCCTAATAGTGTGTATTTGACTTTTGATGTCGGATATGATAATGGATATCTTGAAAAATATTTAGATATTTTGAAAGCTGAAAATGTAAGAGCAACTTTTTTCGTAACAGGAGATTTTGTTAAACGTTTCTCTTCATTGTTGGTAAGGATATATGAAGATGGACATTTAATTTGTAATCATTCGTATAGCCATAAGACTATAAATAAAGTATCGGAAAGTGAATTGAAGACTGATTTAGAGCGTTTAGAAAGTGCATATTTCGAACAAATTGGGGTAAAAATGGCAAAGATTTTTAGGCCGCCTGAAGGTCAATTTGATGAAAAAAGTATGAAAATACTTAATAAATTGGGCTATAAAACCATTTTCTGGTCAATTGCTCATGTTGACTGGAAAACTAGTAAAGATAATTGTTTACAAAATGTAATTGATAACTTACATGATGGAGCGATAATATTGCTTCATACAGTTAATGAAGAAAATTATCAGAATTTACCACAAATTATAGATTTTATAAGAAAAAATGGTTACAAATTATCAACTGTTGATGAAATTTAGTAAAAAAAGGTATCATAGTGATACCTTTTTTTTATTTTTTATGGTATAATAAGACGAGGACGAATATTATGGCAAATAGTTTATTTAAAAATCAAGAATTATTATTAACAATTAAAAGAATAGGTATTAATGGAGAAGGAATTGGCTATTATAAAAAAATGGCTATTTTTGTTGACGGTGCATTACCTGGAGAAAATGCTGTTGTTGCAATAACTGAAGTTCATGATCAATATTCTAAAGCGAAGCTTGTTAGAATAAAGGGTGATCCTTCACCTTATCGTATAGAACCGAAATGTAAGTATTTTGGGAAATGCGGTGGTTGTGATTTACAACATGTAAGCTACGATTATCAACTTGAAATGAAAAAACAAATTGTAATTGAATCATTTCAAAAATATTATCATAAAGAATTAAATATGAAGCTTTTTAAAAATACAATTGGAATGAATGATCCTTGGTATTATCGCAATAAAGCAAAATTGCCTGTTAGATATGATGGCAAAAAGTTGGTAACAGGTCTTTACGAAGAAAATAGTAATAGATTAGTATATGTTGATGATTGTATAATTGAAAAGAAAGAAATTAGAAATACAGTTAAAAAGATTTGTGAATATCTAAGTAGATTTCAAGTTATTGCATATAACCCTAAAACACAAGAAGGTGTATTAAGACATATTATTGTTCGTCACACACAATTAGAGAATAAATTACAAGTTACTTTAGTATTATATAAGGAAGATGAAAGAACAATAAACATAGCTAAAGAACTACTTAAAATTGAAAATGTTGCAAGCGTATATTATAGTTTGAATGATGACTTGGATTCTTTAGAAAATTTTGGTCGTAAAGTTGTACACTTGGCAGGTGAAAAAGTTTTAAGTGAACAAATTGGAACTTTGAAATTTGATCTTCTTCCGACATCATTTTTTCAACTAAATTTAGAACAAACTGAAAAATTATATAATCAAGTTAAAATGATTGGTAAATTCAAAGGGTATGAAAAGGTTATTGATGGTTATTGTGGTGTTGGTACAATAGGATTATGGGTAGCTGGAGAAGTTCAAGAGGTTCGCGGAATAGATAATAATGTGGAAGCTATTAAAAATGCGAATGAGAATGCCAAAAATAATCATATTGAAAATGCAAATTTTTATAATGGTAATTTATTGCCACACTTTCATAATTACGCTAAAATGGGATGGACACCAGATGTGTTAATTGTTGATCCGCCAAGAACTGGTATGGATATTAAATTAATTAATTACTTACAAGAGCACTCTGTATCAAAAATAATCTATATTTCATGCAATCCATCTACACTTGCTAAAAATTGTAATCATTTAAGCAGTAAATATCACATTTTGTCTATTCAACCTTTGGATATGTTCCCTCAAACATGTCATGTTGAAACAATTGTATGTTTAGAAAGAAGATAGAAAAAAAGGAGCGTTTTATGGTAATTAAATTTAACGAAATTAAAGAAGTAGAAATAAGCAATTTCAAGGGTGGAGAAAAATCTGTTTTTACTAAAATGATTGTTGATGATAATAATCGAATAATGATGAGTAGATTAGTTCCAGGAGCATCAATCGGAGAACATATACATGATGTTTCTTCAGAAATAATATTTATTATAGAAGGTGAAGGACTAATTATTTGCGATGGCAAAGAAGAGATGATTAGAAGTGGCGAATGCCATTATTGTGAAAAAGGAAGCACACATACGTTTATTAATAACAGTGACAAGGATATTGTATTTTACGCAGTTGTACCTCAACATTCTTAAAAATTGATAGACGATTATTTCCTTAAAGTACTGATAAAAGGAGTATATATGTTAGATTATTTTTTAGCTGCAAATCGACTTGTAGATCCAATTGCTAGACAAATTGGAGAGTGGATGGCAGATATTACTGTACCAAGTATTATAATTAGATTAGTTTTAGCTTGCCTTTTTGGCGGTATCGTTGGGATTGAAAGATCAACAAAGAAACATGCTGCGGGATTAAGAACATACATGCTTGTATGCTTGGGATCTACTCTTGCGATGTTGACAAACCAGTTTATATACCAAGCTTTTGAAGGTAGCGATGCTTCAAGAATTGGTGCGCAAGTTGTAAATGGCATTGGTTTTTTAGGAGCGGGTTCAATTATTATAACTTCTAGAAATAGGATTAAAGGTTTGACTACTGCGGCGGGTATATGGGCGTGCGCTTGTGTAGGATTAAGTATAGGTATCGGTTTTTATACTGCGGCCTTATTGGGGTTCGTTATTGTCTTTTTTTCTATATTATTTTTGCCTAAACTTGAAAATTGTTTTACTAAATATGCCAAAAGACATGAATTGCATGTAGAACTTGAAACAAGACAAGATTTAAAATTATTAATTAATTTTTTAAGAGAAAATTCTTTTCAAATTAATGCAATTGAAAAAAATGCTGCGTATGCTAGTTCGGGATTAAGCGTATATACTATAAATATAGGTATTGCTAAAGACAAAAAAAGAACTCTAAATGAATGCATTGCAATGATTAAAGAGTTAGAATATGTTAATTATGTAGAAGAAATATATTAATAAGTGTAGATTTTTAAATCTACACTTTTTTAATAGGCTATTAAATGAAACAAAATAAAAAATGTTAATAATATAATAGTGGTGATATTGTGCAATTATTAATTTGGTTATTTTTTGTTTTCTTTATGTCAATAATTGGATCTATGATGATTTTTATTATAAAAGAAGATACTCTAAATAAAAATTTGTCTATAATGAATGGTGTGGCAGCTGGAGTGATGCTTGCAACAACAATATGGTCATTGTTGTTACCATCGTTTGAATATAATGAAATTAAAATTTACAACATAATTGCTTTTTCTTTAGGCTTTTCATTATTAATAATTTTTAAGAAATTATTCAATGTTTTTTCGAGAACAAGAATAATTGATAAGAACAAGATGTATTTAGCGATAACTCTACATAATATTCCAGAAGGATTGATTGTTGGCGTTGCTTTTGGTATTAGTGTTCTAAATAAAACTACTTATGGAGCAGCAGCTCTTGCACTTGCAATAGGAATACAAAATTTTCCGGAATCTATGGCTTTATCAATATTGTTGAAAAATAAAAACATGTCTAAAAAGAAAATTTGTGTATTAAGTTTGATAAGTGCTGTCGTTGAACCAATATTCGGCTTATTAGGATTTTTACTAACATATAATATAATGACTGCGTTGGGGATTTTATTGGCGTTTACTGCTGGTATGATGCTTTATGTTTTGATAACTGAGATGATTTTGAATTCGTTAACAGAAAATGAATCTTTAGGTTCTATAGGTGTTTTGATTGGGTTTATCATAATGATGATATTGGAAAATTATTTGTAAAAATATATGCATATTACTTGCTAATATACGACAAAAATGGTATAATGTATAAGATATTGAATGTAGGGTTGCAAACGTTGATAAAAGTTTGCTATAAAACCATGCAAAAAAATATTTCAAAAATATTTATCAAATTTATATCATATCTCTTGACAAAAAATATAGATTTTGGTATAATATTAAAGCAATGTGCAAGAACGCACATTTACAAGGTCTTTGAAAACTGAACAGAACAAGAAGAGCAGGATAAACTTTTTATTGAGAGTTTGATCCTGGCTCAGGATTAACGCTGGCGGCATGCCTAATACATGCAAGTCGAACGAGAGTAGTAATACTCTAGTGGCGAACGGGTGAGTAACACGTGGGTAACCTGCCCATAAGACGAGGATAACTATTGGAAACGATAGCTAAAACTGGATAGTATATTTTGGGGCATCCCGAAATATTTAAAAGTCCTTAACGGGAATGCTTATGGATGGACCTGCGTCGCATTAGCTAGTTGGTGAGGTAACGGCTCACCAAGGCGACGATGCGTAGCTGCGCTGAGAGGCGGAACAGCCACACTGGGACTGAGACACGGCCCAGACTCCTACGGGAGGCAGCAGTAGGGAATTTTCGGCAATGGGCGAAAGCCTGACCGAGCAATGCCGCGTGAATGAAGAAATTCTTCGGAATGTAAAATTCTGTTATTCGTGAAAGAATGATGTGTATAGGAAATGATATGCATTTGACGGTACCGAATGAGAAAGCCCCGGCTAACTATGTGCCAGCAGCCGCGGTAATACATAGGGGGCAAGCGTTATCCGGAATTATTGGGCGTAAAGCGTGCGTAGGTGGCTAATTAAGTCTGGCGTTAAATACCACAGCTTAACTGTGGGCGGTCGTTGGAAACTGATTGGCTTGAATCCAGAAGAGGTAAGTGGAATTCCATGTGTAGCGGTAAAATGCATAGATATATGGAGGAACACCAGTGGCGAAGGCGGCTTACTGGTCTGGTATTGACACTGAGGCACGAAAGCGTGGGTAGCAAACAGGATTAGATACCCTGGTAGTCCACGCTGTAAACGATGAGTGCTAAGTGTCGGGAGTAATCTCGGCGCTGCAGTTAACGCATTAAGCACTCCGCCTGGGGAGTACGGTCGCAAGACTGAAACTCAAAGGAATTGACGGGGACTCGCACAAGCGGTGGAGCATGTGGTTTAATTCGATGCAACGCGAAAAACCTTACCAGGCCTTGACATCCCTCTGACCGATCTAGAGATAGGTCTTCCCTTCGGGGCAGAGGTGACAGGTGGTGCATGGTTGTCGTCAGCTCGTGTCGTGAGATGTTGGGTTAAGTCCCGCAACGAGCGCAACCCTTATCATTAGTTGCTAACATTTAGTTGAGAACTCTAATGAGACTGCCAGCGACAAGTTGGAGGAAGGTGGGGATGACGTCAAATCATCATGCCCCTTATGGCCTGGGCTACACACGTGCTACAATGGCTGGTACAAAGAGCAGCAAAACCGTGAGGTCAAGCAAATCTCAAAAAGCCAGTCTCAGTTCGGATTGTAGTCTGCAACTCGACTACATGAAGTTGGAATCGCTAGTAATCGTGAATCAGCATGTCACGGTGAATACGTTCTCGAGTCTTGTACACACCGCCCGTCACACCATGAGAGTTTGTAATACCCGAAGCCGGTGGCTTAACCGAAAGGAGCGAGCCGTCTAAGGTAGGACAGATGATTGGGGTGAAGTCGTAACAAGGTATCCCTACGAGAACGTGGGGATGGATCACCTCCTTTCTAAGGAGAAAGGTGAAAGAACAAGATGTTTCTTTCAATATGTTCGAAGGTTTAATACCTATCGTAAGGTTAACCCTTACAAATTACTTTGATTCTACTCTTATTTGTTCTGTTTAGTTTTGAAAGACTTTGTCTTTCTAAATGTCATTTCGACATTTATAGATCTTTGAAAATTGAATAATACTTGTCGCAAAGTATAAAATTTTAAATCTCAAATTAAGAAAAAAGATTTAAGCGTTAAAAGGATTCTTTCGAAAGAAAGAAAAAAATGTAAGGTAAAGAAACAAAGAGCGCACAGAGGATGCCTTGGCACCAACAGCCGATGAAGGACGCAACTAACAGCGAAATGCTACGGGGAGCAGTAAGTACGCAAAGATCCGTAGATATCCGAATGGGGGAACCCACTAGCAGGAAGTGCTAGTATCGTATAGTGAATCAATAGCTATACGAAGGTAGACCCGGAGAACTGAAACATCTAAGTACCCGGAGGAAAAGAAAGCAATAGCGATTCCGTAAGTAGAGGCGATTGAAAGCGGAGCAGCCCAGACATCATATAGAGTTACAAAATTTTATTGTAGTAGAAATGTATTGGAAAAGCATAGCAAAGAGGGTGAAACTCCCGTACACGAAACAATGAAATCTCTGATGGCGAAGAGTAGGGCGGAGCACGTGGAATTCTGTCTGAAAATGCGAGGACCATCTCGTAAGGCTAAATACTCGTTGGTGACCGATAGTGAACCAGTACTGTGAAGGAAAGGTGAAAAGAACCCCTGGCGGGGAGTGAAAAGAACCTGAAACTGTGTGCTTACAAATAGTTAGAGCCCGTTAATGGGTGATAGCGTGCCTTTTGTAGAATGAGCCGGCGAGTTACGTTAGTTTGCAAGGTTAAGTTTGAAGGAACGGAGCCGAAGCGAAAGCGAGTCTTAATAGGGCGAATTAGTAGGCTGACGTAGACCCGAAACCGGGTGATCTAGCCATGAGCAGGTTGAAGCTTGGGTAAAACCAGGTGGAGGACCGAACCAGGGTCTGTTGAAAAAGACTTGGATGACTTGTGGCTAGGGGTGAAATTCCAATCGAACCCGGAGATAGCTGGTTCTCCCCGAAATAGCTTTAGGGCTAGCGTTGCGATTAAATTATACGAAGGTAGAGCACTGAATGGGTGATGGCCTCACCTCGAGGTACTGATCTCAATCAAACTCCGAATGTCGTATAATATGCGCAGCAGTCAGACTATGGGTGATAAGGTCCATGGTCAAAAGGGAAACAGCCCAGACCGCCAGTTAAGGTCCCCAAATTATGCTAAGTGGGAAAGGATGTGGAATTGCATAAACAACTAGGAGGTTGGCTCAGAAGCAGCCATCCTTTAAAGAGTGCGTAATAGCTCACTAGTCGAGTGATTCTGCGCCGAAAATGTATCGGGGCTAAGCATAATACCGAAACTGCGGGATTAGACTTAATGTCTAATCGGTAGGGGAGCGTACTCAGGGCGTTGAAGGTTGACCGTAAGGACAGCTGGAGCGCTGAGCAGTGAGAATGCCGGTGTGAGTAGCGATAAGATGGGTGAGAATCCCATCCGTCGGAAGCCTAAGGTTTCCAGGGGTAAGGCTCGTCCTCCCTGGGTAAGCCGGGGCCTAAGGTGAGGCTGAAAAGCGTAGCCGATGGATAACAGGTTGATATTCCTGTGCTACCATATATCTGATGGAGTGACGGAGGAGGCTAATCGGAGCTGATTAGTGGATTTCAGTTTAACAACAAAGAGGGGCAATGGAGGCAAATCCCTATTGCCAGTACCTTGAAGTTGGATGACGAAAGTCCGGTGAAGCCACACTTCCAAGAAAAGCTTCTAAGTTAATTATATGGTACCCGTACCGTAAACGGACACACGTAGGCGAGGAGAGAATCCAAAGACGCGCGAGATAATTCTTGTTAAGGAACTCTGCAAAATGACTCTGTAACTTCGGAATAAAGGGGGCTCCGAAAGGAGACGCAGAAAATAGGCCCAAGCGACTGTTTAACAAAAACATAGGTCTCTGCTAAACCGTAAGGTGATGTATAGGGGCTGACGCCTGCCCAGTGCTGGAAGGTTAAGAGGAGATGTTAGCGCAAGCGAAGCATTGAATTGAAGCCCCAGTAAACGGCGGCCGTAACTATAACGGTCCTAAGGTAGCGAAATTCCTTGTC
>JAZOLG010000002.1:0-11980 GCA_045652765.1 Bacilli bacterium | reverse complement strand
GAAAGCAGCAATAGAAAGAAATAACTAAAATCAATCAATTTTTGTCTAAAAAAATAAGATTTTAAAATGTTTTATTAATTATTAATTTATTACTAGGAGTTTTCTATTCTTTATATACTTTAATATTTGATAATTTAAATAATTTTAGATTATTAAATAGTAAAATATTTAGTTATGTTGTCTTAATATTATGTACAATATTATTAATATTAGAAATATTATCTTTAACAATTTTTAAAAAGAAAGATTTAGCTAAAATTAAAAGTATAGTTTATTTCAGTAGTTACTTATTTTTACTGATTGTCTTTATTGATATTATTGTACTTACTATTTGTCATTCATTTATTTACGCTAGTTCTTTAACTCAAAGACCTGATAATACATTTTCTTTACATGTAAGATTAAGTTATATTATTCTTAAATATTATAAAGATATTTTATTAGGTATTTGGACAACTATTTGGCTTAGTTTAGCAGGAACAATAGTTGGTTTAATTATTGCGTTAATTTTTATTGCGCTTAGAACTTTAGAAGTTAAAGATAATGATAGTGAATTTGTTGCATTCTTGAAAAAGATTGGGATTGGTTTTGTTAAGTTTTATGTAACTATCTTCCGTGGAACACCGATGATGGTTCAAGCTATGATTATTTTCTATATTATGCCAGTGTTAATTTCAACAATGTTTAATATCGATATTGATGTTGTAAATAATATTTTATCAATTGAGCTTGCGGCATTCATTACAGTTACACTAAATACTACAGCTTATTTGACTGAAGTATTAAGAGGTGGTATTGAATCATTAAATAAAGGTCAAATGGAAGCTGCTCGAAGTCTTGGTATGTCAAGAACTAAAGCAATGTTATTTGTTGTACTTCCTCAAGCCATTAAGAATTCACTTCCTTCAATATGTAATGAGTTTATTATTAATATTAAAGATACATCAGTTCTTAATGTTATTCAAGTTATGGATTTATTCTATATAATAGGTTATATTAATGGTAAGACTTTTAGTAATGATGGTATTTATGTTGCGGCTATTATTTACTTATGTTTAACTCTTGGTATTTCTAAATTACTTGGTAAAATTGAGAAAAAAATGAACTTGGTTAATAAACCATTACCAAGTAGTAATTAGGTGATAATGATGATTAGAATTGAAAATTTACACAAAAATTTTGGAAATTTAGAAGTTTTAAAAGGTGTTTCACTAAATATTAATAAGGGTGAAATAGTATCAATAATTGGTTCTAGTGGGTCAGGTAAATCAACACTTTTAAGATGTATTAATCTATTAGAAACACCAACAAATGGTAGTATTATAGTAGATGGTATCAATATTGGTGAAAGAAATATTAACATAGATAATGTAAGACAAAATATTGGGATGGTATTTCAATCGTTTAATTTATTTGAAAACATGAATGTTTTAAAAAACTGTATGTTAGCTCAAATTAAAGTATTAAAAAGAACGAAAGAAGAAGCTAAAAAAATAGCCATTGATTACTTAACTAAAGTAGGGATGCAAGATTTTATTTATAGTGATCCTAAAAGTTTATCTGGTGGACAAAAACAAAGAGTAGCGATCGCCAGAGCGCTTTGTATGAATCCAAAAATTATGTTATTTGATGAACCAACATCTGCACTTGATCCAGAAATGGTTGGTGAAGTATTAGATGTTATTAAAGATCTTACAAAAGGTGGAATGACTTTAGTAATAGTTACTCATGAAATGGCTTTTGCGAAAGAGATTAGTACAAGAGTAGTCTTTATGGATGAAGGTGTTATATGTGAAGATGGAACACCAATTGAACTTTTTGAAAACCCAAAAAATGAAAGAACAAAATTATTCTTACAAAGATTTATTAATAATAATTAAAGATTCTGTAATACAGAATCTTTTTTTATATATGTAAAAATATTTACAAATACATAAGAGTTTGATATAATTAAATTGTATAAATATAAGGTGCGATTTCACGCTTTGCTCGTTGTATATTGTGTGGTGGAATGGCTGAAAAAGGCTTTATAGGAATATTAATGAGAGATGAAAATAATCAATATTTATTTTCAAATGGAAGTTTTATTTTGCCAAATGCAGTAATCGTATTGGATGAAAAAGATGTTTGTGATTTTCTTAATGAGAAAATAATTTTATAAAAAAATGAGGTGAATTAGTGAAAATTGTTCGTATATTTTTATTATTCTGTATATTTATACTTTTAAGTGGATGTAATGATATTCATAATGAAGACACAAAATATGATGTTAGTGTAGTTGATGAACATAAATTATTAGCAGAAAGGATTAATGAATCATATTTTAAAGATGATTTAGTTTGCATTAAAACACATATTTTACATGATTCAAATATTGATATTTTTATTAATGGAAATAATATTGGTAAGTATTCTAGATGTGATGATAGTTACTTATATTATTACTTCAATATGCCATCAACAGATGTCATAATTGATATTAAAATAACAAAAAAAAGTGATGAAACTAAATATTTATCAGACTATATTAATTTTTTAGATGAATTAGATATTAATCGAATTGTAGAAGTTCAGTATATTGAATATGATAAATTAAATGATAATCAATTACTTGATGTTTTATTTAGTAATGATTTTAATGACGTGGTTCGGATATTTAATTACTTTAAAAATTTATTAATTGAAGAAGTAAAAAATAATACTGTTGATATGGATAATTTAAGTGAATCAAAAGGTTCTTATTGCTTTATTACAGAAGAACAGGTTTATAAAATTGAATTAAATCATATAATTGAAGATAATAATAAATTTTATCTTGTTAATTATGATGTTCCAAAAATGGAAAAATCTGAGGAAGCTAAGACTTTTAATCTAAACAACGATTATTATGATATTCATTTTTTAACAGCAAAACCACATATAATCGAACAAAACAATTATTTAAACAACATCATGTTTGTTGAATATGATAACCTTGATGAATATTATTTATCGGATGAATTGTATGTTGATTATGAAAACACTAAAATAAGAATAATTGATTCTAGCCACTTTGAATATAAGGGTAAATATTATCAGATTATTGGTAGTTTAAATTTTTATAGTGCATATAAACATACTACAATGATATCATCAAGAAAATTGAGTTATAAAATATGTGTAATAGATTCGTACAGTGCAAACGTTATATTTAGTGTAAAATATTTAGCGGGACAAATTATGACAATTGAAGACATTTGGGGTATATTAACTCAAGATTATGAATTAAGTGAAAATAATAAGGTGTATATTGATAGCGACTATACAATTTTGTTAAGCGAAATGATTGTATCAAATAATATGAATTTATATGTTAAATAAATTATTGATTTATAAATAATAATTAAAGATTCTGTTAAACAGAATCTTTTTTTTATTAGGTTTTATATTTTGACAAAATTAAGAATATTTTGTATAATATGAAAGTTATAGGAGTTAATTATGAAAATTAAGAATATTGCAATTATTGCTCACGTTGATCATGGTAAAACAACTTTAGTTGATACGTTACTTCAATCATCACAAACTTTTCGTGATAACGAACAACGTTCAACACGTGTGATGGATTCTAACGATTTAGAAAAAGAACGTGGTATTACCATTTTAGCAAAAAATACAGCAATTAATTATAAAGACTATCGTATAAATATTTTAGATACTCCAGGTCATGCTGATTTCTCAGGTGAAGTAGAAAGAATTATGGGGATGGTTGATGGAGTTCTTTTGGTTGTTGATGCGTATGAAGGAACGATGCCACAAACTAGATTTGTTTTAAAGAAAGCTTTGGAAAACAAGTTAAAGACCATTGTTGTAGTTAACAAGGTTGATCGAGAAGCAGCTGAACCCCTTCGTGCAGTTGATGAAGTATTAGATTTGTTTATTGAACTAGGTGCTGACGATGATGCATTAGAATTTCCTGTTGTTTATACATCAGCTTTTAAAAACACATGTAGTTTAGATCATAATATTGAAACACAAACTAGTGGAATGGCACCACTTTTAGATATGATAATAAAGGAAATCCCTGATCCAGTTGTTGATTCAAATGGTATTTTTCAATTTCAGCCAGCATTACTAGATTATAATGATTATGTTGGGCGAATTGGAATTGGGAGAATTACTAAAGGTAGTGTCAAAGTTGGTGACAATGTATCAGTAATTAGAGTAGATGGTTCGATTAAACAGTTTAAAATTCAAAAGCTCCTTGGTTTTATGGGGTTAAAAAGAATTGAAATTACCGAAGCAACGGCTGGTGATATTGTTGGTATTGCTGGACTTGAGGATATCTTTGTTGGTGAAACAATTACAAAAGGTGATATTAATGAAAGATTACCTTTAATTGAAATTAGTGAACCAACGGTTCAAATGAACTTTGGCACAAATACTTCACCATTTAGTGGTCAAGAAGGAAATTTAGTAACCGCAAGAAAAATTGAAGATTATCTTTATAAAGAAACAGAACGTGATGTTTCTCTCAAAGTAGAACGTTTAGGAACTAAAGAAGAGTGGGTTGTATCTGGGCGTGGAGAATTACACCTAAGTATTTTAATCGAAAATATGCGAAGACTTGGCTTCGAATTTCATGTGTCTCGTCCAAGAGTTATTGAAAAAACGATTGATGAAGTTGTATATGAACCATATGAAGATTTACAAGTAGACTGTCCTACAGAATATATTGGTTCTGTTATAGAACTTTTAGGTACTAAACATGGTGAATTACTTTCAATGTCTTCATATGAAAATCAAACAAGATTAAACTATGTTATTCCATCACGTAGTTTAATTAGTTTTATGACGGATTTTATGACTTCGACTCATGGCTATGGAATCTTAAGTCACACTTTTAAAGATTATCGACCAAAAGAAAATATCGGATTTATTGGTAGAAAACTTGGAGCCCTTGTTTCAAGTCATACTGGTCCTGCGACTAGCTATGCTTGTGGTCAAATCGAAGATCGTGGTGAATTATTAGTTGAACCGGGCACAAATTGTTATGAAGGAATGATTGTTGGAATTTGTAATCGTGAAGAAGACTTAGCAGTTAATATTACCCGCGAAAAACAACAAACAAACCAACGTAGTGCAACTAAAGATACAACAGTTGTTTTAAAACGTCCAAGAACAATGACTTTAGAAAATTATTTAGAATTTATTAATGATGATGAACTTGTTGAAGTAACACCGGTTAGTATAAGACTAAGAAAAGTAATTTTGGATACTAATGAAAGAAAACGATACGACAGTTATCATAAAAAGAAATAGGTGAATTAAATGATTAAAAAAAGTTTTACAATTAATCCAAATCGTACACTTGAAGAAATTAGAAGTTATAAGCAACTTTTAGTTGATGGTGTTTATCAAGGTTGTGAAATCTTTTACCCATATAATAAAACGGAAGAAGAACGACAAATATATTTAAATGGTATTAAAGAATATCTTGATTATACAAGTGATTTTGTCTGTCATTTACCATATGGTGGAGAAAACAATCCAGCAAGTTATGAAAAATTAGATCAAACAATGAAAAGAATTAAAGACGCAATTATTTTTTCTAGTAATTTACCTATTAAAAAACTTACTCTTCATCCAGGATATATGGATGGAACACTAGATTATAATGATGCATTTAATTTGATGATTAAAAATATTAAAGAATTATGCCAGTTTGCGAGTACATATGGTATGACAATAATGTTAGAAAACTTGATTGGTAAACAAGAATTCATGAAAACAAAAGAAGATTACTTCTTAATGAAAAAATTAATTAACGAACCAAACTTGAAATTAATTTTTGATGTTGCGCATTACTATTGTAGTCATATTGAAGAAGTAAAAGATATTAAAGATTTTATTTTATCAACAAAAGATGATTTAATGCATTTACATGTATCTGATAATGATGGTACACGTGATAAGCATGCAAGAATTGGTAGTGGAACTATTGATTATCAATTATTCTTTGATACACTAAATTTTATTGGATACGATGGATTGTGCTCTAGTGAAGTGTTATTTAATACAGTTGATGATTTAAGACAAACTGCTAATGATATTGATAAATATTTGGAAAAGAGATAGATTTATGAAAGATACAAAGAAAAAACTACTGAAATTATCACTTATAAGCTTTATTACAGCGATTGTATTATTTGGTATTGCCTTTTACTTTTTTCATTTTGTTACAGATGCAGGATTTACCCTAACATATCATGAAGAAGCCGGCAAACCATTTGTGACTGATTTAATTGGTCAATTTGCGGTATTATTCTTATTTACAAGTGTTATTTCTTTAATTATTGTAAAAATATTTTATAGTGAAGAAAATAAGTAAAAAGAAAAGACTATTATAAGATTTCTTATAATAGTCTATTTTTTTAAGAAAGATTTAATTTTAGTAATTAATATGTCAATCGCAACTTCGTTTTTTCCACCCTCAGGCACAATAATATCGGCATATCTTTTTGATGGCTCTACAAAACTATGATGCATTGGACGAACGGTTGTTAAATATTGATTAACAACGGATTCTAAAGATCTACCACGATCACGAATATCTCTTTTTAAACGTCTAATAAATCTAATATCATCAGGTGTATCAACATATATTTTCATATCAAAAAGATTTCTTAATCTTTCATCAGTAAAAATCATGATGCCTTCAATAATTATTACATCACTAGGTTCAATTGTTTCGGTTTCTTTTGATCTAACTGATAAAACAAAGTCATAAATGGGTTTTTCTATAGATTTACCATTTAATAAATCGTTTATATGTTCTAAGATTAATTCAAAGTCATAAGAATCAGGATGATCAAAATTGACTTTTTTTCTTTCTGAAAGACTTAAATGTGATAAATCTTTATAATAGTCATCAAGACGTAACATGGAAACTTTTCCAAATGGTTCAGCTAGTTGTTTTAGTTTTTTTGCGACTGTAGTTTTGCCTGATGCAGTTCCACCTGCAATACCTAATATTTTTGCCATATTTTC
This sequence comes from Bacilli bacterium, assembly GCA_045652765.1. Lineage (GTDB taxonomy): Bacteria > Bacillota_I > Bacilli_A > ML615J-28 > CAG-313 > UBA1231. Next base: position 4,951 of record JAZOLG010000002.1, on the reverse strand, counting down.
TCCTATACTGTTAAGAATAATGATTTTATAACATCAAAATTACCAAAAAGAATAATATTGTCATATTGTTCAATCATTGTATCTTTTGAAACTTCAATTGCTTCATCATTTCTTTTTATAATCATTATGTTTAATCCAAAGTTTTCTTTAATTTTACTTTCGAAAATAGTTTTATTTTGTATAAAACTTGGTATATTATTTAATGTAATTTCTACTAAGGCATTGTTACCGTAATTATCAATTAGATCAATAATATTGACCTTAATATCTTTTGATAATATTTTATTTGATTTATCTATACTATGAGTAAAAATATCTTTAATTAATTCGAAATTTCCAAACATTAAAATCGTATCATTTGTTTGTATTAATGTATTTCTTGTAATATTAATTGTACGATTATTACGTTTTATCGATAAAATATTAATATCATAATCTTTTTTTAGACCACTTTCATGAATTGTTTTATTTTTTAAACAATCTGGCATTGATTTAATTTTTATTTCAACAACTGAGTTGTTACCAAAATAGTCTAATACCGTAATACGATTGTCTTTATTTTTGTGGTTGACTAAGTTATCCGCCATAATACTAAAAAGCTTTTCAACTGCTCTTTTAACAAAAGGTATATTAAATATTAATAGTATTAAAATGAATATTGAAAAAGCAATAAAAATAGATAAATATGTTTCTTCTTCGTTACGATTACTTAAAGTTGTTAAAACATTAACTATTAAAGATACAATCAAAACAGAAAATAGATTTCCAGTAATCATACATGCTAATGCGATTCTTCTTGTTGATTTATTATTTGTAATAATCTCACTTTCACTTGTTGTGAAACCACAGTTAGTAAATAATGATATTGCTTGAAACTTTGCTCTTTTTTTAGGAATTCCCGATATAACAAATAAAATTGAGAAAAAATTAAAAAGCATAATATATAAAATTATTAGTGCCATTATTAATATTATAGATAATTCGAAACTCATAAGTCCTCCATAATTGTTAAATATATTATATCAAATTTTAACAAAAATGTATAATAGTTTGATGTACATTTTTTGCATAAATCGATAAAACATGATAGAATATGATATGTAAGGTGAATAATATGGAAAAAACAGAATTTATTAAAATATGTGAACAATTTGATTTAAAAGGTGCAAGTGTAACATTCTTAAAAGATGGTCATTTAATTAATTATCAAATGGGGTTAATGAATGATTTAGAACCAACAAGACCTAATACGATTTATCGAATTGCGTCTATCTCTAAAACGATTTTAGCAATTGGTGCGATGAAGCTTTTTGAAGATGGTTTATTAGATCTTGATAAAGATATTAGTGATTACTTAGGATTTCAAATACGTAATCCAAAATATCCTAATCATATTATAACAACTAGACAAATTATGACACAAACATCATCAATTACAGATGGATTTGACGATGAAGAAATGGAAAATGATTCAAGAGTAGATGGATATAATGGTGTTAATGGAAGAATATTAGGAATACCACTACAAACAATGTTAGTACCAAATGATAGTCCTCATTATTCTGATTTAACATTTAGTGACTTTGAACCTGGAACACATTTTATATATAGTAATTTTGGTTGTGGTATACTTGCTTGTATAATTGAAAAGATTAGTGGTAAAAACTATGATGATTTTATGCAAGAAGTATTATTTTCTAAATTAAATATAGACGCAAGTTATTTCCCATATAAATTAAAACATCCAGAAAATATCGCTACTTTATATCGCGGCGAACATATTAGAACTGGTCAAAGTTTTGTCGAACGTGCATATAAAAAAATGCCTCTTGGTGAAAGTTATATTGGACCTGCTGGAGGATGTTTTATTAGCATTAATGATTTAGCAAAAGTTATGCAAAGTTTTTTTGATACAGATTATATGGTATTAAAAGAAGAAACAATTGATTATATGTTACAAGAAAACTGGCGTGGTACAGAATATGATGACGGATATATTGCGAAAGCATTACAAATGGTTATCTATGAAGATGCATTGACTGTTCCACTTTATGGTCATTTTGGTACAGCCTATGGTCTTCGTAGTATGATGTTATTTAATAAAGATTTAAAAATGGGGGTGTGTTTCGCAACTAATGGTGGAAATGTTTATGAACATTCACATCATATCCCAAAAATCCATTATACTGTTTTAACAAATATTTTTAAAGAACAAATGAAATAGTAAAAAGTTGCGTTTAATTATTTGAGGTGATTAAATGAAGTTTTTGAAAAAATTATTATTATTTATATTATTATTTTTCTTATTTGGATGTACAAATGCTACTCCATCAGATAGTGCCATTTTACCTGATTTAAATGGGAAAAATCGCGAAGAAATCGCAAAAACTTTAGAAATGCGTGGTATTCGTTATCAATTCTTATTTTATGATACAATTTATTATAATGAATCTGAATTTGATCAATTTGTTAAATATGGCCAAGATTTAAAAAAAGGTGACAAAGTTAGTAAAAATGATTTAATCACAGTATATACAACCGCATTACCACTCCCAACTGATTTACCAACAGTTGAATTAAATGTAGATTATAAGGGGAAAACTTTAGAAACTGATGGTATTGAAGAAGTAACTCTAGCAAGTGCTATAGATGGTGATACAGCTCATTTTTATACGCAAAATGGTGAATATATAAAGGTTCGTTTCTTAGGTGTTGATACACCAGAATCAACATATCAAAAAGAAGCGTGGGGAAAAGCAGCATCTAGTTTTATGAAAGAATTATTAGAAAATGCAAAAACAATTGTTGTACAATTTGATCCAAATGGAAATCATATTGATACTTATGATAGATATTTAGCATATGTTTGGGCAGATGGTATCTTAACAAATTTAGAGTTAGTAAAAAATGCTTATTCTACCATGAAATTATCAAGCCATAGTCCATATTTTGATGCATTTTATGAAACAGAAATATTAGTTTCTCATACCGGAAGAAGAGTATGGGGAGAAATTGATCCAAATTATGATTATGACAATCATAGATTTAAATAAAAAACATGATGAATTAATTTTCATCATGTTTTATTTTTAAAAGATAATGTTGAATTGCAATTACTGTTTTCATGTCAAATAAAGTATTAGGTTTATTAAGTTCTTTAATTACTTGATCTAAATTCATTTTTACAATTTCAATTTGTTCATCATCATCTTGTGGTAATTGATTTACTTCAAATTCATCACAATAGAATAAGTATACAACCTCATCACAGTAAGCAGGAACGGCATAAAGTGAATATAAGTAATTTAGATTTTTTGGTTTTAAGCCAATTTCTTCTTGAAGTTCTCTAGAACAAGCTTCAAAGATTGATTCATTTAGATCGACTAGACCGGCTGGTATTTCTAATGTCTCTTTCATTATACCATAGCGTAATTGTTTTACAAAAATGAATTGATCGTTCACTTTTGTTAAGATTGCGACCGCCGGAGCATGAGTTAAGACATCACGCTTATATTTTTTATTATTTATTTCAACCTCAAATTGTTCTAATGTAAAAATAGGACCTTTATAAATTTCTTTTCGCATAATATTCTCTTACTAAATTTACAAAATAGTCAAAAATTATTTTACTTTCAAGCGTGTCAAATCGTTCTGGATGCCATTGAACACCAAAAATTGGCAGAGCATGATGGTGCATACCTTCAATAATATCATTGTGCATAAATGTTACAACAAAATCTTCGGGTACTTTTTTTACAGCTTGATGGTGATAGGAATTAATTTCAAAATTGCTGGCAAATAAATTATTAAATGGATGATTAAATGTATTTTTAACCATGTGTTTATGGTCAATTTCTTCATTGTTAAGACCAGCTTTTTTAATATCTTGATGAAGTGAACCACCTAGAAATGCAGCAATTGATTGAATACCGCGACAAATACCAAGAGTTGGTACATGATGTTTCATGGCGTATTCTAAAACTATTTTGTCAAGTGTGTCTAAGTTTGCATCAACATCTTTAGAGTCACCTTCATTTGCTTCACTATAATATTCTGGATTAATATCATCTCCACCAGGAACTAAGAAACCTGAACAAAGGGGAAGCAGTTCTTCAATGTTTTTTGAATTTAAAGGTAAGATAATTGGGGTAATATCTCGTTGATTAAATGGTTCAAGATATGAATAATTTACTTGAACGCGGTAATTTGTATTTACATATTCTGTTCTTGGAACAATACCAATGATAGGTTTTTGCATAATAACCTCCTTGTTTTTTTATCTTATATATTTTACCATAAATCATGAAATTGTTGTGAAAAACAAATAATAAATCTTCTTGCAGAAAAAGTGATTTTGTAGTATAATAAGTATACTGTAAAGATAGAGGTGGAGTATGCCTAAGAAGAAAAATTTTATTAATCAAAAAGAAGCTAAAAGATTTAATCCATCAATTAAACATGGTTTAAGTGATGATCAAGTATATAACCGTATTGAGCAAGGATTGAACAATGTTGTTACAATGGGTAGTAATAAAACAATACTTTCTATTATTGTTAATAATATTTTTACCTTTTTTAATATGATGTTTTTAATCATATTTTTGTTATTGTTATCAGCTAAAGTTCCTGCATCTAACTATACATTTGTATTTATTGTATTATTTAATACTTTTATTGGAATTTTTCAAGAAATTAAATCTAAGAAAATTATTGATAAATTATCGCTACAATCTGCGCCTAACGCAGTAGTTATAAGAAATGGAGAAAAGAAAGAAGTAAAAATTACAGATATTGTTTTAGATGATGTTATTTATTTAACGCCTGGTAAAGCTATTCCTACAGATTCTATTCTTCAAGAAGGTGAAATCGAAGTTAATGAATCACAATTAACAGGTGAATCTATACCAATTAGAAAAACTGTTGGTGATACATTATATTCTGGAAGTTTTGT
>JAZOLG010000001.1:0-10830 GCA_045652765.1 Bacilli bacterium | reverse complement strand
GGAACAATTGATTATGCAGATTTAAATGCAGAATCTAAATGTGAAATTAAGGTGGTATTTAGTTGGGGAACAAATGGTAATCCATATACTTACTATAATGCGTTAGCATATAAAGATTATCGCACTGAAGCAGAAACATTCTTAAAGGGAGTTTACACTGCTTTAAACGGATTAAGTTATAAAATTACAATTAAATAATAAAGGAGAAAAAATATGAAAAGAAGATCACTTACTTTACTAGTATGTTTACTTGCATGTTTAGCACTTGGTAGTGTCGGGTTTGCTGCATGGGTTATTACAAATGACGCAAACGCATCTGACTCTGGAACAATTCGTGTTGACGTTGTTAAAGACGCTCGTCTTAGCATTAGTGCTGAAATCGTTGAAGGAGAACCTATTATTTTTGGTTCTAAAACACCTGCAGATGGACTTGCTCATGACTGGATGAAATATGAAAAAACTGTTGATGGTTCATTAGCTCTTGATGAAAATTTAACATCAGTAATTAAAATTGTTATTGGAAACTTCGATTATGTTGATACATTAACTATCACATTAGAAGAAGATGGTTCAGACCACTACAATGAAGCATTAGCTAAAAACTATGTAGCTGCTTTACCACAAATTATAATGACAGCTGAACAATTACAAGCTTATGTAGATAAAGATCCTTCTGATAATAATACATTAGATGGTACTACTTTAACTGTATACTTAGATATTAATTTTGCTTGGGGTAGCGCATTTGGTGGTAAAAACCCAATTGATTACTACAATGCTCAAGCATATACAGATCCTCTTGGTGATGAATCAATCCAAAGATTACAAGAATTAAAAGAAATGTTCGAAGGTACTGAAGGTTTTGAACATACAGTAACTTATGTAGCAACTGTTGAGGTAACTACAAAATAAATTTAAATAAAAATCTATAGAAAGGAAAGTTGATGATATGAGGAAGAATAGAAAGATTACTAGAAATTCTTATAAACGTAAAATCATTCTATTTGGGTTAATCCTATTTATATCAATTGCTTTAATCTCTACTGGATTTACTGTATGGGTAATGTCAACCGGAACAAAAGAAGAAACTGAAGGTGGCGTAGAAATCGGCACTGTAGCTGATGCTAATATTACAATTAGTGATTTAAAAATCTACAAAGAAGTTATTAAAAAAGTTGTAGATAAAGAAACAAATGTTACAAAAGAAGTAAAAGAATTAGCAGAAGTCGCATTAAATAAATTTGTGTTCGATTATGAACCACTTGCTAGTGATAATACAGGAAGAGTTCGTTATCACGAAGGTGGTGCTGTTGAATCATTAGTATTAGTTGTCAAAGCATTTGTTACACCAAAAGATTATGTTGGTAAAGTTACAATTAAACTTGAAGTACCACAAGGTGTAGTTGATGCGGCTGAACAAGGTTACATTACTTTACCAGAATGTGCAACACTTATGGGTGGAGAATTGTGTGTTGAATTAAAAGAAGGTGACAATGAGTTACTTGCTGAAACAACAAAAAATAAACGTGGTGAAGATGTTCCAACTGGACGCCTAATTCTAAATTATCGTATAGAATTTGGTTGGGGAGAAAAGTTTGGTGGAATGAATCCAGGGTTGTATTATGATGTACACCCAGATGGAATGGCAACACCACATAAAGATGTGAAAGAGCAATTAGAGAAATTCCGTGCTCTTGTTTATGGATATGAATATGATCCAGAAGCAGAAGAAGAGGATTTATTAACTCATGCTTCTCCTCTTTATAAATTAACCATTACTGCAAACATCAACTAATTATAATTAAATATGCAGTTTTTAAGCATAATACCTATTATAGTTACATTCGTTGGTGTTGCGAGTTTCGCAGTATTGTTTACAATTCTTTATAAGACTTATGCAAATTCCCAAATTGAAGAAATTAAGTCTGGAAAAAGAGATATCGAAATTATTGATGAAGTAATTCGTAATAGGGACAAATCGGTTATTAAGCGTAAAAAAATATTTAAAATTGTTAAAACAATTTTTTATTACGCTACGCTTAGTATTGTTGTTCCACTATTTATCTTTTCTTTGTATAGTAAAATAGTAAATAACGTATTGATGATTGGTGGTAGAAACTTAATGGTAGTTGCATCTCCGTCAATGAGTGAAATTCATGACTCAAACAAGTACGTTGTTAATAACAAACTAACAAATCAGTTTGATCAATACGATATTATTTATTTAGAAAAAATTGACGATCCAAGTAAACTATCTCAATATGATGTCATTTGTTTTAAAAGCGATAAAGACATTAACATAATTCACCGTATTAGAGAAATTAAAATAATTGAAGGTGAAACAAGATATGTTACAAGAGGAGATGCCAATAATGCTGATGATAAATATTCACCAGTATTTGAAGATATCGTTGGACGTTATACAGGAAAGAAAATAGATGGAATTGGTATCTTTATTATTTTCTTACAATCAGGTGCAGGTATTATAACAATTATTTCACTTGTTTATTGTTTAGTTATGATTGATCGTAACGCAGAAAAAATTAATAAAGTCCAAAGAGAAAGAGCTAGAAAGCTTGGTAAAGTTATTGATTATAGTAAAGAAACTGAATCAAAAGCTTTAACCGCAAAATATCATGAAACAATTTATTATAAAGGTGTTGCGTATACCTTTGATGAAAATGGATTCATCGAGCAAACAAACGTTGAAACACCTGAAGAAAAAGAAGTGGCAGATGAAGTAGAAACTTCAGAAGTTACGGAAGAAACAAAAGAAACTGCGGAACCAGTTGAAGAAACTAAGGTTGAAGTAGTTTTAGAAGAAGAAAACAAAGAGGGAGAATAAGAAAATGGCAAAACCCTATTTTACTAGAAAAAATTTAATTGCATTGTCACTTGCTTTCTTCTATTCAATTCTTTTAGTATTTACAGGTCTATGCTTAGGCGGAACGCTTGTAAACAAAAAGAACCCGATAGCTGCAATGGGAGAAATGTTTAATTTTGACTACATTATCCCAGGTGTATCAGGTACGATTTGTTTATTACTTGTTGCGTTATATATTATTGTCTTTGTGGCAGTTTGTATATACGAAAGAAGATATGCTATTGTGAATAATAAAAATCCATATAGTCTTCAAATGATAGGATCATATATATTATCATTCGTTGTATGTTTAATCTTATCACTTGGAATTGGGATTTTAATTCAAAAACCATTAACAACAAAAAATATTAGTACACTTCTTCAATACATTGGACAAACAGTGATTATTACAACATTAATTTATGTCGTATTATTAATTTTATTCGGTGGTGTATTATTATTTGTTGTAAATTTCTTATTAGTAGATAAACCATTTAAATTCTTTAGTGATAAAGATCTTGCGTTAATCGAAGATGAAGAAGATCTTGAAGCACTAGATGTTACTGCTAATTTCGACGATGCAGCTTCAATTGAACAAGCTGCAGGAAATGGATCTGGTACTGGCGGAGGCGGTACTGGTGGCGGTGGTGCTGGTGGAGACGGCAGTGTTATCAGTAAAACTGAAAGTTTAGATGACAGAGAAAAAGTGTTCCCAGCATTATCAAAAATGGACGTACAATATGAAGGTTACGCAATAGAAGAAATTGAAACTGATGATTTAACACTAGAAGAACTTTGTGTTAAATTTAGAAACTATCTTGCAAAAGAAGAAAAACTTTATTATGATATCGAAACAATTCGTTATTACATTAGTGGTTTTGGTGCAACACACTTTATGATCTTAGAAGGTCTATCAGGTACTGGTAAATCATCACTACCTAGATACTTCGCAAAATTTGCAGGATGTAACTTGTTATTCTTACCAGTTCAAGCAACTTGGAGAGATAAAACAAACTTAATCGGTTATTTTAATGACTTTGCAAAAAATTACTCAGAAACTGAGTTCTTAGTTGGATTATATCATGGTAACTATAATCCAGATATGATTCACTTATATGTTCTTGATGAAATGAACATTTCACGTGTTGAATATTACTTTGCAGATTTCCTATCTGTACTTGAATATCCAACATCTGAATGGAAATTGCAAATAATGCAACTTCCATACGATTTCATTCCACCAGCAAAATTACTTGATGGTGTAATCCAAATCCCAGAAAATTCATATTTTGTTGGAACTGCCAACAAGGATGACTCTACATTTACAATTAGTGATAAAGTGTATGACCGTGCTATAACAATTGACTTTGATAATCGTAATACACCATTTGAAGTAAAAGAAGATGCATCACCTATTAGATTAAGTCATTCTAAACTTCAATCACTAATCCAAGCCGCAAAAGCTCAAACTGAAAATCATATGAGTGATGCTGACTTTGAAAAATTATTCAAAGTAACAGATTATATTTATGAACAATTTGATTTAACATTCGGTAACCGTATCTTAAATCAAATCAACCAAATTGTGCCAGTTTATGTGGCATGTGGTGGTAAAAAAGAAGAAGCACTTGACTTCTTACTTTCAAGAAAAGTTATTAGTAAACTTGAAGGACGCTTTGAAGAATATGTCAAAGGTGCTTTAAGAGATTTACTAAATCTTATTCAAAAAACTTATGGAGCGAATGTGTTAGTTCGTTCTGAAAAAGAAATTCAATCTTTAATGAGAAAGTTATAGGTTATAAGCATATGAAAATCATCGAAGGAATCCAATTAAAAAATACAATTAAACAAATTAGAAAGTATCAAAGTGAGCATAAAGGCTTTGATAATTTATATCGTGAATTAGACTCTCTTAATATTAATTCACTACAAAGTTTTTCTTTTCAAAACGATAGTGATTTCTTCGATGAAGTTTCATTTGTACTTAGTGTTATTAATTCAATCATTGTTCATCCACATATTATTTCAAAAACTGAAGATATCGTTATTCGTGCAGAACTTGCAGGACATATTGAACATGACCAATTCCAAAAAGTTATGAGAGAGTCTAACCTATGGAAACAAAAAGAATTTGATATGGTACCCGAATATGTGTACCATCACCATCATCTAGATGAACTTAAAATATATGAAAATATTTTTATCGGGATGTTAATTAAATTATTAGATCAAGAAATTAATAAATATTATGAGTTCTATGTTTCAATTTTACCATCGATTGATAATAGATATGAAATTGTACTTGAAAATGAATCAATCGAAAATGCTTTAACTAAAGTTGACAGATTACAAAGAAAATTAAGACATATTAAGAATTCATACTTTTATAAAGAAATTAAAAAATGTGATTTATCACTTAAAAAGATTCAACCAACAAACATCTTATTAAAAGACCGTTTGTACAATTATTGTTTTAAATTTTATCGTAAGTTTATTGCTTATGAAGACTTAAGTAGTTTACAAAGTGATTTTAGAACATACTATATGTTCCAATTATTAAAAGCTTTAAACAAAAAAGGTTTTGTTCTTGATGATGAAGCTAATAATACAAGTCATAATGTATCGTTCATATATAAAGATTACAAAGTAAATTTATTACTAAGTAGATATCGTACAGGTATATCATTTACGATTAGTTATAATGATGTTAAAGCTAAACACTATTTATATTTAAACACAGAACGTGTTGTTAAAGATGAAACAATTGATTATAAAAATAGTGATCAGTTTAATACAATTGATATTATTACAATTTGGAATTTATATAGTCACGACAATATAAAAGAACCAATTTTTAAAAGAACATTATCAGAAGATGTTATGATTTATGAATGGCTTAATATGAAGTTTGATGAAATCATTGTTAAAAAAGATGTTTATCAAAAATATTGTCCAGTATGTCGTAGTAAAAATCTCGATATGGAAAAAGGTTATTTTGAATGTTCAAATTGTCATACACAGTATGTATTTAAAAACCAAAATGAAATGCTAGATACAGTTTGGTTTATGAGAATTAAGAGAGGTTAATTATGAGTGAAGTTAAGAATGAAAAATTACCAGAAGCTAAAATATTAATAGATAATCTTTATAAATCTTATGGACCAAAAGAAGTATTGAAAGGCTTAAATCTTGAGGTTTTTGAAGGTGAAATGTTTGGATTTATTGGCCGAAATGGGATTGGTAAATCAACTACTATTGATTGTATGATTGGATCGAAAAAGTTTAATAATGGACGAATTTTGCTGGATGGATTTGATATTAAGAAAGAACCACTTCTTGCAAAACTATCTTTTGGATATGTTGCGTCTGAACCTACTTGTTATGAAGAAATGAGAGGTATTGATTATTTAGAATTTATTGCAAATATTTATCAATTAAGTGAAGGAGATTTTAAGAAAAACTATGTTTATCTTTGTAATAGACTTCAATTAAAACTTGATGAACTTAATAATCCAATAGCTGATTATTCACATGGTATGAAACAAAAATTATGTTTAGCAGCAAGTCTTTTACATAGTCCAAAGATTTGGATTTTGGACGAACCAACTGTAGGACTTGATATAATGGCAGTTGAAGAATTAAAGAAAATGATGCGTGAATATGCAAATCATGGTAATACAGTATTTGTAACATCACACAACATTGAACTTGTATCTAAGATTTGTGATAGAGTCGCAATTGTTAATAATGGTGTTGTACAAACACTAATTGATCTTAAGAAAGATCCTAACAAACGTCTACAACTTTCAAGATTATTTATGGAAACATACGGAGGGGAATAATGCTGAACCTCTTGTATAAAGATTTTAAATTAATGTTTAGGCAAGATAAGAAACTATCTAAAAGAATTATCTCGCTTATATTTTCAATTATATTTCTTGGTGCGTTTATCGCAATTGAAGTTTATTTATTTACAACATTAATTAGTAAAACAAATAAATTTAAAAATGCATCAATGACATTCATGAGTTTGTTTTTATTTATCATATCAATATTATTAATTATTTCGGGTGTTATCCGTGCCCATAAACTATTTTTTAATGAAAAGGATATTGAACAGTTATCAGTTCATCCTGTTAGTAACTCTTCAATAATTTTTTCAAAATTAATATTCTTATTTATTATGCATTACGCAACAAGTATAATGTTTATTTATCCATTATTTGTTGCATACGGAAGAATGGAAAACAAAGGTCTAATGTTTTATTACATTGGTTTATTTTATCCATTGCTTTCATTCTTATTTGAAATTGGTGTTTCACTAATTTTAGTATACCCTTATTGGTTACTAAAAAAATTCTTAAAAAAACATTTAATTTTAAGATTTATAATGACACTTATAGTTTTATTTATTGGTTGTTATTTATACGCTAGTGTACTTAATATCTTTATTGAGTTCATAGCTGGTGGTAGTATTAATCTACTTTTTACAACCGAAAGAATAAATAAGCTAATTGAGTTTGAAAAATATCAAGTACCAATTAATTTTTTAGTCGATGTGTTTATTCAAAAAAGAAGAATTTCATTATTTCCATATATTGCAATAGCACTAGGCGTATTTATTATTGGTGCAACAATTACGATTTTCGCCTTTAACTATGTGCGAAATATTTCTGTATTTAAAAAGCAACTTGCAAAAGAAAAAGAAGTCAAAATGACTTCTATCAAAAAAGCTTTAATCAAAAAAGAAATTTCATTACTTACTAAGAATGCAGATTATACACTATCTTTTACCGGATTATTACTTGTACAACCATTCTTAGCATATATGGTTATTAAAGCTTTAAATACTATATTTACAAGAGGTGTATTTGCATATTACATTTCAATTGTACCTAACTTTATTCCGCTTATTGATATTTTGATTTTAATGTTATTTTCTGTAATAATTGCGCAAGGCGCAAATCAATATATCCAAATGGAAAAAGCTACAATTAAAGTAATGAAAACAATTCCTGTAAGATATAGTACACAATTGATCATAAAATTTATGATACCTCTAATTCTATCTTTTGCATCATTAATCGTAACATTATTAGTATTATTTGTAACTAAAATAATTACATTCCAAACATTTATATTTGGTTCTATTTTAATTACAACACTACTAGTAGTTTTCGATATAGTATCACTAAAAGAAGAATAATCAATTAGAAATAAAAAGCCAAGATCAACATATTTATCAAGCATATATGCTTATGTGTTACCAATTTTATATTTTGTATTATGTGCTGGATTCTCATATTTTGGCTTATCGATATATATTGCATATGCAATTGGATTCTTAGTCTTTGGCGTTTTCGCAATTCCAATTATTATATATCTATTTAGAAATTTGAATTCATTATTTATGGATTTGGATGTGGTGAACTAGTATGGCAAAAAAGAATTTAATTATATTATTATTTATTCCCTTCTTAATCGCAATACTAGGGGTTGTCACAATCAATACAACGTTTAGTTTTATCGATAATGACATTATCGGTATTGATTGGGACTATGAAGACACTGAAGTCTTTAAAGTTAGTAATGGTTTATATCCTCTAAACGCAGTTGGCGTAAATCAAAAAAATTACCCTGCTGGAGCTGGTAACAATCTAGTTTGGAGTATTAGAAACCAAGATTTAACTGATGACAATGTTTATGCAGAAATTGTCCAACAAAATGGCAAATTTTACTTAAAAGCAATTCAGTCTGGTAATATTGTAATTACTTGTTCAAATGAAAAAGGTAATGTGTTTAGATCAATGAATGCTATTATTTATCAAGATGGTGTAGTTGTAATTACAAAACAACAAAAAGCATCACAAAGAAATATTGATCAAACATTATATCATGGTGAATTTGACTTAGTAAATAACACTAAAAAAAGATCAACATTTAAAATTAATGTAAGAGCTGTACCAGACTCAGAACAAGCAAAAATTGAACTTGTTGATTGTAGCGATAATATTAAGGTTAACCTACAAACAAATACTGTAGAAATTCTTGCACCTGGAAAAGCATACTTCACAGTAGGTTGTGGTGCAGGATCAGTCGTAATGCCTTCAACTTATTCATTCGAAGTTGTTGAAAATGGTGTTAATGTTTATACTTATCAAGAATTACTTGCATGTACTAACAAATCAGAAAATGGTGAAATTGTAGTTTTACAAACATCTTTTGAATCACTACAAAATATGTATGCTGTTGATGATGAAGGAAAGGCAGTATTAAATAAAGGTGAACCAATGGTTATCAACGACGACGTTCAACTTTTTGGCACATATGATTTTAAAAAACAAAGATTTGATTTCGAAGATGAAATCTATGAATGTACAACAACTTATAATAAAAAATTTATTGAACAATGGAATGAACAAATCGGCAGTGTTGATTCTAAAGAAATCTTATCGGATAAGATTAAAGTTGGACTAAGAGTTCAAAAAGATTTCTATGGAAATGGTTATACAATCAATATGCATGATTTAGCTTTCCCAACATCAAAATCATCTCAAATGGATGCAGCAGGAAATGAAGTTGGTATTTATGACTTAGGTTTGAAAGATCTATTCAGAGGGCCGCTTCCATTCTATTCACTTGGGAATCCGGATAATACACCACTAGTAACTGCTCATGGTCAGGATAACATAGGAGTTTACTTAGATGGTGATAACATCACATTTAATGATGTTAAAGTAAAAAATTGTGACTTCGGTCAACTTATGATAAATCTTGAGTATGTAGGAACTGTAGTTGAGACAAATGGTGATAACATCACGATTAAAAATTCTGAACTATCTAATGGTAAACATGTACTAAGAAGTTTCTCATGTATGAACTTAACAGTTCAAAACTCTGTTTTATCAAATGCTCGTAACTTCTTAATTTTAACCGGAAGTAACGAATATATTTCAACTAAAGAATTAGTTGATGAATATGAATTTATCAGTGCAGAAGGATCAACTTCAAAAAGAACACTGAGTGATCACTTTGGTTCATCATTTGATAAAGGTGATGGAGATTTACTTACATATCTATTGGGAGCTGCAACAGATAAAGCAACTATGCGTAAGTCATTAATGAGTATTCAAAATGCTTTTAATGATCCTAAGAAAATTGAAGGAAAACTTGGTGGAACAATGAATATTGTTGATTCAATGTTCTATCAAAGTGGTATTGCATCAATAGGAATTGATACAATGTTTAATGGCTCATTCTTATACAATGGTAGTCCTTCAATGATCGCGATGTTTATGGAAATTTTACCACTTGTAAAGAGTATTGCAGGTGATAACATAGCTGGTATGTCATATCCAGTACATGTTGATATTTCTGGTAATACAAAATTCTATGATTATAAAACAATTGATCAAATGGATATATCAGGACTAATTACAGAAAACATGTCTAAAATTGCGAGTGGATTACCGTTTAATACAGATGCTTTAAAAGATTTAGATATTGATAAAATTTTCCCAATGAAACAATATCTATTCTCAGGTGCATCAAAACAAAAAGCTGTTATTTCAAAAGATAGCAAGTCTTATATTAATGTCCCAGTAGCTTTCTATGGTGGTGGATTAAATATGTCAACTGTAAACATTGACACATTAGACACTAAAGCTCAAATGACTGGAAACTTCCAAGTTGATTTACTTGATAGTTATTTAAATCAACCTGGAACAAGTTATGATGAATTAATGAAAATTGTACAAGAATTCTTAAATGGTGATGCAACTAGCCTTGGTAAAATGATGCCAGTATTTAAAGGTATTGTTTTAAAATGTGTAACTGTTGTTATTGGTTATGAACCATTTGAGTTTATTTGTTATAAGAGTGATGATTTATATGGCCAAGTGCCACAAATCAAAGATTTAATACTTAATTTAAAAGGAGATAAGGAAAATGAAAATAATTAGTAAATT